>NZ_BDBN01000024.1 GCF_001613005.1 Nocardia nova NBRC 15556
CTGCGCGGCGGGCAACACCGCCGCCGCGGCCGCGGCCACGCCGAGAGTACCGGCGACGGCCGTACCCAGTGCGCGACGACGGCTCATCGCGGAGATGAGGCGAGCGGCGTTCATGGATTCTCACTTTCCGAATCGGCTCTGATCGGTCGCGGGTCGAGCGCGGGCGACTTCGCGCTCGACGGTTGCGAAAGATCCTGTCCGAGAAGCGTTCCGCGGTGTCCTTCCGAGAAAGGCCGTCAACGCCACCGGCAGGTATTGATCAAATCATCAGATACGATCGGCCGCGCTGTCAAGAGTAAATGATGAGATCATCAGAAATTGCCCACCGACCATGGACGACCCGATGGGCATGAGAATCCGGGCTCGACACTGGGGACGACGGCGCGGGTCCCGCCTCATCCGGCCTTGCGC
Source organism: Nocardia nova NBRC 15556 (assembly GCF_001613005.1). Taxonomy (GTDB): domain Bacteria; phylum Actinomycetota; class Actinomycetes; order Mycobacteriales; family Mycobacteriaceae; genus Nocardia; species Nocardia nova. Next base: position 412 of record NZ_BDBN01000024.1, read on the forward strand.
ACGGAGGTCGATTCCGCGTCCACCCGCCCGCTCGTCGTCGGCATCCTCGGCGCACGCATCGTCGCGGGCCTGCCGGCCACCGTCTGGGGCCGGCGCAGCGTGTACGCCGTGACGGCAGTCCTCCTCGTCGCGTCGGCGGGCCTGGTCCTGATGCTTCTGCCGGCCGAGGCCCGCGCGGGCCGCCCCGGCTATCGGCAGGTGCTGCGCGGCTCGCGGTCCCTGTTCGGTGACCGGCTTCTGCTCTCGCGCGGACTGAACGCGTTCTTCCTGTTCGCCTCCTTCGGCACGCTGTGGAGCGGCCTGGCGTTGCCTCTCGCGGCCTCCGTCGGTTCGGCGTTCGGCGCGGCCGCCACGACCGCCGCGTATTCGGCCGCCGGCTGGACCGGGTCCAGCATTGCCGGCGCCGCCTTCGCGGTCGGCGGCTTCGCGGTATGGGCGATCGCGGACGGCCGCCGGCGACCGGCCGACCGGCGTCCGAGGCGCTCGATCACGCCCGCCACGGAGCCGGGACACGATGTGGTGCAGACGCTCCCAGAGTGATCAGGAATCGAGAAGCGCCGGTCGTGCGATCGCCGATAACGTCTTCGACATGAACATCACCACTGCTCAGAGCACCATCGCATCGGTCATCCTGGAGACCCCGGACCCGGCTGCCGCCGCGGCCTTCTACGAGGCCGCGTTCGGACTCGGCGACCGGCTGCGGGTCCGCAAGTCGGACGCGGAGACCACCGGCTTCCGCGGATACATCCTCTCCCTCGTGGTGTCCCAGCCGAGCACCGTCGACAGCCTCATCGGCTCCGCGGTCGCGGCGGGCGCCACGACGGTCAAGCCGGCCAAGAAGAGTTTCTGGGGGTACGGCGGCGTCGTGCAGGCCCCCGACGGCGCGGTCTGGAAGATCGCCACCTCGGCGAAGAAGGACACCGGCCCGGCCACCCGCGAGATCGACGATTTCGTTCTGCTGCTCGGGGTCGAGAGTGTGAAGGCGACCAAACAGTTCTACGTCGAGCGCGGCTTGACCGTGGCCAAGAGCTTCGGCGGTAAGTACGCGGAGTTCGAGTCGCCGGCCGGGTCGGTCAAGCTCGCGCTCTACGGCCGCAAGGCCGCCGCCAAGGACGCGGGTGTCCCGGCGGAGGGCTCCGGGTCGCATCGGATCGCCGTCACCGGCCCCCTCGGTTCCTTCACCGATCCCGACGGATTCGTGTGGGAGGTCGAGGCCTGAGCCGGGTGGCCCGGCCGGAATCAGGCCGCCCGCAACGGAACTCGCAACGATTTGCGCAGCGACGACGGGCCGACCAGGGGAAGCAGCACGGCGAGGAGCTTCCCCTTGAACGCCCGTGGCGTCCGGGTCAGTTCGACGTCGACACGGCTGCCCTCCGGGGCAGGTGTGGCACGGAAGACCCACCCACCACCGGCGCCGAAGAGTTTGGAATCCCGGGTGGTCACGGTCACCGTGTCGCCCGCCGGGTCCCACTCGTAGCGGGCGCGCTCCCAGGCCGCCTCCGTCCCCTCGGTGACCTCGGCCCACCCCTCGCCCTGCTCGTGCACGACGAAGTGCTCGGCATCGATCGTCGGCCACACCTGCGGCCGGGACGGGCCGAAGTCGGTGAGCACACCCACGACCTCGACGGGGCTCAGCGTGGAGATGAGATGAAAACGGACCGTGGTCATGGAAACTCCTCGAAACCGGTAGGGCCGCCGGCCGCGGGTTCGCGGTGCCGGACACTCATCGAGCATCGCCGCTACCGGTGCCGCTACGAATCCGTCGGATGACGCTGCGGTGACGTAATCTCCATGACCTCCATCAGCTGGTTCGCGAACTCTTCGGCCTCGGTGCGCACTCCGTTGTGTGCCCCGGGGAACTCGACCACCTCGAGTCCGAGCCGGGCCGCGATCTCGACCGCGGGCCGATAGGGCAGGCACCCGCGCGTTTCGCGGCCGACCGCGAGCACCAGACGGTCCGACACCGCGGCCAGCGCACTGTAATCCGGTGTGTACGAGGTGAATTCACGCAACTCGTGTTCGATCATGAGCGGGCCGTTGGCGGCGAGGCGGGCCCACATCTGCGCGGCACGCTCCGACAACTGCGCAACCTGCGGCGCCGGTTTCATCGCGGGACCGATGCCCGCGAGGAATCTCGCGCCGGCCGCGGCGACGCCCTCGGTGTGGAGCAGGGCATAGACCTCCTCGACCATCGCGAGGTGCCGGTCGGCGTCCGGCAGGACGGCGAAGCAGGGTGGTTCGTGCGCGACCAGTCGGCGCACCCGGTCGGGATGTCTCGCCAGCACGTCGAGTCCGACGATCGCGCCGTTGCTGGTTCCGCAGACGAACGCCGGCTCATCGGACAGATGTGCGAGCAGCCGGGCCACGTCGTCCGCCTGCACCGCCACCTGCTGATCCTCGGGCCCGTGGGCGAGCACGCTGCGCGAACAGCCGCGTGGATCCAGCGCCACGACGGTGAAACGGCGCCCGAGCACCTCGGCCATCTCGTCGAAGACGCCCGCGTCGCCGCCGCCACCGGGGATCAGCAACAGCAGCGGCCCGTCGCCGCGCAGTTCGTAGTACAGCGTGGCGCCGGGGACGGTCAGTGTGTCGGATCTCATTGCGCTACTTCCTCTTCGGTGCCGGACGGCCACTGCGACAGGGCGCGATGCAGGGCCTCGAGAATGCGGTGCCAGCTGGCGTCGATCGCCCGGGAGTGCGCGAATCCGCCGGCCGCCTCCAGGGTGGCGAAACCGTGAAATGTGCTGCGCAGCAAGCGTCCCGCGTCGGTCGCCCCGGGTTCGCTCAATCCGTATCCGCGCAACAGCGCCGCGGTGAGCTCGATACCGCGCAGCAGGGCCGGCTCTCCGGCGACCTCCTCGGGATCCATACGGATCTGCGTTGCCGCGTACCGGCCCGGATGGTCGAGGGCGTAGGAGCGGTACGCGTCGGCGAACGCGAACAACGCCTCGCGCCCGGAGCGCCCCGCCACCGCCGCGCCGATCCGCTCGTTCATCTCCGCCCCGGCCAGCAATCCCACCTGCACCTGCAGATCCCGCAGGTTCCGGACGTGGGTGTACAGGCTCGGATCCTTCACCCCGAACCTGCGGGCCACCGCGGACAGGGTGACGTGGGCGAATCCGACTTCGTCGGCGAGCTCCGCTGCGGCGCGGGCGATTCGCTGCCTGGACAATCCCGCACGGGGGGACATGTACCACTCCTAACCTAGTCTACTTAGGATGTAACCTAAGCATATTAGGATCGGCGCGGCCACATAATTTTCGCCCCGATGTCGAGGGCGATGGATGTCTAATCAGGAGTCGTCCGCGACGGACGCGGCCGCACCGGCAGGCTGCGTGACCACACCCCGGTTGCTGCCGGTCGTGGGCGCCGAAGCGGCCCACGACCTCGCGGCGATGTTCAAGGCACTCGCCGACTCCGTCCGTTTGCGGGTGTTGTCGGCCATCGCGGCGCGCGCCGGCGGGGAAGCATGTGTCTGCGACGTCTCCGACGGCCTCGACGTCACCCAGCCCACCGTCTCCCATCACCTGAAGGTGCTGCGCGAGGCCGGTCTGGTCACCAGTGAGCGCCGCGCCTCCTGGGCGTACTACCGGGTGATTCCCGAAGCGCTGCAGCGCCTTTCGGATCTGCTCGCCGATCAGGCCGGGCTGGGAGTGCACACGTGACCACGACCGAAGAGACCGCGGTCGTCGCCAAGCTGTCGATTCTCGACCGCTTCCTGCCGGTCTGGATCGGCGTGGCGATGGCCGCGGGGCTGCTGCTCGGGCGCCTCGTTCCCGGACTGGGTGACACCCTGTCGGCGGTGCAGGTCGACGGAATCTCGCTGCCCATCGCGATCGGCCTGCTGATCATGATGTATCCGGTGCTGGCGAAGGGCCGCTACGACCGGCTCGGCACCGTCACCGGCGACCGGCGCATGCTGCTCGCCTCGCTGCTGCTGAACTGGGTGGCCGGGCCCGCGCTGATGTTCACCCTCGCGTGGCTGCTGCTGCCGGATTTGCCCGAGTACCGGACCGGGCTCATCATCGTCGGCCTCGCCCGATGTATCGCGATGGTGATCATCTGGAACGATCTGGCCTGTGGCGACCGCGAAGCGGCCGCCGTGCTGGTGGCGTTGAATTCGATCTTCCAGGTCGTCATGTTCGCCGCCCTCGGCTGGTTCTATCTCTCGATCCTGCCCGGATGGCTGGGGCTCGAGCGAACCACGATCGACACCTCGCCGTGGCAGATCGCGAAATCGGTGCTGATCTTCCTCGGCATCCCGCTCATCGCCGGCTATCTCACGCGGCAGCTGGGCGAGCGGGCGCGCGGCCGGCAGTGGTACGAGGGGCGGCTGCTGCCGCGGATCGGCCCGTGGGCGCTGTACGGATTGCTGTTCACGATCGTGATCCTGTTCGCCCTGCAAGGCAACCACATCACCGCCCGGCCCTGGGACGTCGCGCGGATCGCGGTACCGCTGCTGGCGTACTTCGCGATCATGTGGGGTGGCGGCTACCTCTTCGGGTGGGTGGCCGGCCTCGGTTACGCACGCACCACCATCCTCGCCTTCACCGCGGCGGGCAACAACTTCGAACTCGCCATCGCGGTCGCGATCGCCACCTACGGCGCCGCCTCCGGCCAGGCTCTCGCCGGCGTCGTCGGCCCGCTGATCGAAGTCCCGGTTCTCGTCGGCCTCGTCTATGTCTCCCTCGCCCTGCGTCACCGGTTCCCGGCCTCCTCCGACGCTCCCACACCCGCGAAAGGCCCTGCGCGACAATGAAACCAAGCGTTCTGTTCGTGTGCGTGCACAACGCCGGACGATCCCAGATGGCCCAGGGCTTTCTCACCCACCTCGCCGGTGACCGCATCGACGTCCGCTCCGCCGGCACCGAACCCGCCGACCGCATCAACCCGGTGGCGGCGCAGGCCATGCGCGAAGTCGGCATCGATATCACCGCCGGCACCCCGGCCGTCCTGACGCCCGGCACCGTCCGCCTCAGCGACATCGTCATCACCATGGGCTGCGGCGACACCTGCCCGTACTTCCCCGGTGTCGACTACCGCGACTGGCAACTGGACGACCCGGCCGGGCGAGACATCGCGGCCGTGCGGCGCATACGCGACGAAATCCGTTCTCGCGTGGAACAACTGATCGCCGAACTCGTGCCGACATCGTGAGGCCGCGCGCCCGCGACCGGGGTGCTCACGGTGCCAGCGATTGCGTGCCCAGCACGATCGCCAGGTCGAGACGGGCGGCGTCCTCGGTACCGGGCTCGGCGGTGTAGACGGAAATGCGCAGATCGTCGAGAGTCACGAGCAGGGTGTCGCAGTCGAGGGTGATCAGGCCGACCGCCGGGTGGTCGATCGTCTTCCGCCTCGACGGGTCCGGCGCAGGCGGTGGCGTCTCGGAGTTCCAGAGGTCGGTGAACGTCGAACCCGCCGCGCCGAGGTCGGTGATGAGGCGCCGCAGGGTGCGGTCGGCGGGATAGCGGGAGGCGGTCAGGCGCAGGTCGGCCACGAGCCGGGCTTCGTGCTCCGCCTGCTCCCGCTCGGAGTGCACGACCCGGGTCGGCATGCGAGTGATGTTGCGCCACACCGCATTGCGCTCCACGCCGCGCCACGCGGTGGTGTCGCCCATCAGCGCGTTGTACGGCGCGTTGGCCATCACCAGCGTCCAGCTCGCGTCGTAGACGACGACCGGCGTGTGCGACAACCGGTCGAGCAGTCGTTGCACGCTCGCGGTGATCCGCGAGGGCACGACGTCCGGGCCCGGTGCGGCATGCCCGGCCAACCGGTAGAGCAGGTCACGTTCGGCATCCGTCAGGCGCAGCGCCCGGGCCAGTGCCTCCACCACCTGCGCCGACGGCGCGGTCGCGCGCCCCTGTTCCAGGCGGGTGAGGTAGTCGGCGGAGATGCCGGCGAGCGCGGCCAGTTCCTCCCGGCGCAATCCGGCGGCCCGGCGCCGGGACCCCACCGGCACGCCGACGGCCTCGGGCGCCACCCGGTCGCGCCAGCGGCGCACCGTCCGGCCGAATTCCCACGCTTCCACGTACTCCAGTCTGCGCGAGCGCGCGCCGGCTTGTCCTGGCCCTGGCAGTCCTACGACAACCGGACGACTGCCTACGGCCCGGCCCGGTCGGCACGCTGGGGACATGACCGAAACCGGAACTGTTCTCATCACCGGCCCGACCCGCAACCTGGGCCGCGCCACCACGCTGGCGATGGCCGGCCGCCCGGTCGGACAGCGTCCCGACCTCCTTCTGGTCGGCCGCGCCGGGCCGGATCTGACCGCGATCGCCGACGAGGCCCGTGCGCGCGGCGCCCGGGTCCGCGAAATCGGTTGCGACCTGGCCGATCTCACCGATGTCCGCGCCGCTGCGACGACCGTGCGCGAACTTCTCTCCTCCGGTGCCGTGCGACCACTGCGCGCACTGATCGCCAATGCCGGCATCATGTCCGCCGACACCCGGCAAGCCACGCCCGACGGTTACGAGACGACCTTCGCCGTCAACTACCTCGCCCACGCCCAGCTCATCGGCGATCTGCTCGACGTGTTCACCGTCCCGGCGCGGATCGTTCTGCTCGGTTCGAACACCTATCACGCCAACTTCTGGCGCAGGCTGCTCCATGTCGCCGAGGCCGAATGGGCCGATCCGCTCGATCTCGCTCGCCCGGCCACCGGCGAGCGGGCGCCGGGCATGACCGCATCGGGGGTCGCGTACTCCAACGCCAAGCTGGCGATTCTGTACTACGCCCACGAACTGCAGCGCCACGCCGGCCCCGGGATCAACGTCTCGGTCTTCGAACCGGGCTGGATGCCGGGTACCGCGCTCGGCCGCGGCGCTCCCGCGCCGGTGCAAGCGATCGGCCGCGCTATCGGCCGGCTCCCCGGCGTCTCGACCCCGCAACGCTCGGGACCGCTCCTGGCCTCGATGGCCCTCGACGAGAAGTGGGCACACCTGCGCGACGGCGCCTTCGTGGTGAAGACCGCGCTCACCGAGGTGCAGCCGGTCGCCCACGACCGTGACCGCGAGCGCCGCCTGTGGGAGGCGACCACCGAGCTGCTCGAGCGCGTGCGGGCATAGGCGGCAATCCCCGCTCGATGGCGGGAAACACGTGGTGGCAGGGGTTTCATGGCGGATTCACACGGGCGCGGCGCGGGTACCTGCCGGGCCGCACCCCGGTCGGTAGGTTGGCCGTCATGCGTACCGACGAGGATTCCTGGGATATCAACACCGGTGTCGGATCCACGGCATTGTTCGTCGCGGCCGCTCGCGCCCTGGGCGGCCGCGCGGACGACGCTCCGGCTCGGGACCCGCTCGCCGAGCTGTTCGTCTCGGCCGCGGGCGGCGAGTGGGCGGATCTGATGGCGGGACGACTGCCTGAACATCCCTTGCTGACAACCGATTTCGGCATCCCGTTCCAGCAGCATCAGCTCTTCCGCACCCGCTATTTCGACGACTACCTGGAGGCCGCGGTGTCGTCGGGAATCCGGCAGGTGGCGGTGCTCGCGGCGGGCCTGGACGCACGCGCCTATCGACTGCCGTGGCTGGCGGGCTGCACAGTCTACGAACTGGATCGGCCGCGGGTACTCGAGTACAAGCGCGCGACCCTCGCGCAGGCCGGGCGCGAACCGATCGCGGATCGCCGGGAGGTGGCGGTCGATCTGCGCGGCGATTGGCCGAAAGCCCTGCGCGACAGCGGCTTCGACTCCGACCGGCCGACCGCGTGGTTGATCGAGGGGCTGCTGATCTACCTCACACCCGCCGCCCAGGACCGGCTGTTCGATACGGTTCACTCGCTCAGCGCACCCGGCAGCCGGGCCGCCGTCGAACAGATGGATCCCCTGCCCGCCGAGGCCGCCGAAGCCCTGGCAGCAGACGGAGAATCCGGCTCGGAATGGGTGAAGTTGATCTACAACGAGCCGCGCAGCGAGGCCACCACCTGGTTCACCGACCGCGGATGGAGCGGTGAGCGCGTCTACCTTCCCGACTACATTCGCAGCCTCGGCCACACCCCGGCGGGCCCCGACGGCCGCCAGCAGTCACTGATCAATCTGGCGACCGTCACCCGGCCGTGAGCCGTGTGCGGCAATCGGATTCGCCCACCGAGCCGCTGTCGCACTCCTACCCCCGGTATCCGCTCAGGTTGTACACCGTGACGTTGCCGAGGTGCTGAGCCGGGAAGGTGGCGGTGACCCAGGCGGTGATGTCGGCATGCTGATTGCGGCCGAAACCGCCCGGGCCGCCGCTGTTCTCGGTGGCGTCCGGCTGCGGCTGCCCCGGCGTGCTTCCCGGTGCCGTCTGCTCCCGGCCCCGGCTCGTGGTCGCACCCTCGGCGCGCCCGGTCGTGCCCGGATTCCGGTCGCCGGGCGCGGCCTGCTCCCGCACATCCGCCGGACCTTGGTTGCGACCGTCGGCCTGAACGACGTAGTAGGCGATCTTCCCGTCCTTCACGTCGGCCTGGAACTGCGCCGACGTCGGCACCGGGTCACTGCCGGAGAACCCGCCGATCGCCATCACAGGCCTGCCGCTTTCCAGTTCGAGCGCGGCGGCCGCGGACGAACCGTTGGTCGCCGCCGCCCAGGTCGCGGTCGTCGCCTTCAGCATCGCCGAGAGCTGCGGATCCGGACGCGTCCGACCGAAGTCGCCACGCCCGCCGGCCTGCGCCGGGCCGACGGTCGGTCCGCCGCCGGAGTGCGCGGTGGCGACGGTCGCGAACGAGTAGGCCGCACCGCCCGCCAGAGCACCGATCAGCCCGATCGTCAGGACGACGGCGGCGAGTCGGCGAGACACGTCGTAGGTCCGGGGCAACACCAGTACGACCGCTGCGGCGATCGTCACCACCGCGATCGTCCAGCGCAGCTCCGGATACCAGCCGCTGTTGCGGTGCAGCAGAACGACACTCCACACGCCCGTCACCACCAGCAGTGCGGCCGTGCCGAATCGGCCGAAAGCCGTGTGCCGCCGGTTCCACAGTTCGGCGACGCCGACCGCGAACATTCCGGCGACCGCCGGGGCGATCGAGAGGCAGTAGTACGGATGCACCATGCCGTTCATGTAGCTGAGCACACCGCCGTCGATGACGATCCAGCCGCCGAACACGATGGCCGCCGCACGGATCCGATCGGTGCGCGGTGCGCGGCCGCGCGAGATGAGCACCAGCACCATCGCCAGTAACGCGGCCGGCAGTAACCAGCCGATCTCGAAGCCGAACTCCCCGGTGAACAACCGCTGCACACCGTGCACCTGCCCGCCGAAGCCACCGAATCCGTTGTGCGCGTCCGCGGGCGGGGCCGCGTGGGCGGACGCGGCCGCCTGGGCCGCGGGCGCCGGCGCCGCCCCACCACCGTGATTGCGGCCGAGCACCCGGGCGAAACCGTTGTACCCGAGCACCAGGTTCATGAAGTTGTCGTCGGTCGAGCCGGCCAGGTACGGGCGGCTCGATGCGGGCCACCAGAGCGTGAGCAGCACATACCAGCCGCTGGACACCAGCAGCGCGGCGAGTCCGCCGAGCAGTTGCAGCAGGCGGGTGCGCAGCGACGTCGGAGCGGCCACGAGGTAGGCCACGCCCAGCGCGGGCAGCACCATCAGCCCCTCGAGCATCTTCGCCAGGAACGCGAAGCCCAACGCCGCACCGGCCAGCAGCAGCCACGTCGTGGAGGCGCGGTCGAGTGCCCGCACCGTGGCATAGGCGGCGGCCGTCATGAGCAGCACCATGACCGCGTCCGGATTGTCGAATCGGAACATCAACGCCGCCACCGGTGTCAGCGCCAGCGCCGCGCCCGCGAGCACCGCCGTCCAGTGGTTGTTCGTGATCCGCCGGACCGCGCCGTAGAGCAGGGCGACCGCGGCCACCGCCATCAACGCCTGCGGAACGAGCATGCTCGCGCTGGAGAAGCCGAAGATGCGACCGGACAACCCCATCACCCACTGCGAGACGGGTGGCTTGTCGACGGTGATGAAATTCGCCGGATCCAGGGAGCCGAACAGCATCGCCTCCCAGTTCTTCGATCCGGCCCAGGCGGCGCCGGCGTAGAACTGGTTGCCCATCCCGTTGACGGTGATGTTCCACAGGTACATCACCGCCGTCGCGATCAGGAGCACCGCCAGACCGGCCCGCTCGACGGCTCTGCCGCCGAATCCGGGAGCGGCGCCGGGTTTCGCGGGCTCGGGCGGTACCACCGGCGAATTCTCGAGGAGTGATGTAGTCACGGTGCCTATTCAGCCCGCGCAGCTCCACAGCTACCTGTGAGCGAGCAGTGAGGTTGCGATGAACGCCTAGCGGGCCGGCTTCTGCCCCGCGGCCGCGACCGCCCGGCGCCGGGGACGCTCACCGGGCACGAGCAGCGCGAGGACGGCGACCACCACCGCACCGCCGAACAGGTACAACCCCCACGTGCCGGTGAGCAGATGCTGGTAGTCGTCGCGCAGCTGTCTGTCGAACCGCTGATCCAATCGCCAAGCCGGTACCGCGATCGCCGCGATTCCGGCCAGCACCGCCAGCCATCCCAGGACGCGCGAGCCGAACAGCCCCGCCAACAGCATCACCAGAGCGACGAGCAGCAACACCACCGTGTAGGACGCGCGCAGCTGCGTCGCCTGGGCCTGCACCCCGTCCAGCGGGATTCCGGTCGCGAAGCCGTCGCGGATATCGACGAGCCGGATGTGGCGGGCCTGCACAACTCCGACGAACGGCCCGAACGCTCCGACCGCCATCACGACCCCACAGGCGAACAGCACCAGATGGACGACAGCGCGCATACGTCCACGGTATTCCGGCCGGCCTCGCAATGCACCGACCCCGGCGCGATCGTCGTCGTGTCGCGACCGGACACGCCGACAATTCAGACGCCGGTGGTCGATCCCGGGCGTACGACCATCAGCACCGCGACGATCGCCCACAGCAGGTTGAAGATTCCGTCCGACATGGCCAGGCGCGCGGCCGTCGCATCGACGCGGCCGGCTGCCACGGTCGTGAGCGCGGCGCGTTGGTCGGGCAGGATCATCGTGCCCAGGATCGCGGCGGCGGCAGCGGTGAGGGCGATCGACGTGATCAGCCATCCCGTGCCGAGTACACCCAGGGCGGCGCCGGTGGCCAGCCCGAAGATCGGAACCGCGAGCCCGACGGCCGCGTATACCCGGCAAATGCGGTGCAGCATTCGAAGATTCGCGTTCATGTCGGCCGATCCGGCGGCCCGGCGCAGGGCCGGGGGAAACATACTGGCGGCGACCGCAACCGGGCCGATCGCGATCACCGCGGCCAGAACATGCAGCGACAGCAGCACTTTCGTCACCGGATGTGCTCCACTCCACCGCGGCGCACGCCGGTGACCTTCGACGCGGGCAGGCGTCCCGCCTTGGCGGTGCCGGTGAGCGCGTCGCCCTCGACGGTCACCGCGAAGGCGAGATTCAGACGCATCGGTTTCCTGACGGCCTGATTCCAGGTGAGCCGATCACCGTCGAGCACGATGTCGTGCAGCGAAACCCGTTCGCCCGCACCGCTTGCCGTGCCGGCGAGGGTGCCGTTCTCGCGATGGATATCGAGTTCGACGGCAATCCTGCCGATCGGGGTGGAGATGGACAGATCCCAAATGCCTTCGGCGGACATGACGCAGTTGTTCCTCGGATGTGTCGTGGGTGAGCAGGTCGGATCAGACGGTGACGGGAACGGGGCCCCGGCGACGCCAGACGATGCCGCGGCGTTCGTGCGCGAACAGCCGCTCGACCGCGTGCGCGATGCGCGGCCCGACCTCGCGTTCGAGCAGATGAAGACCGAGGTCGAGCCCGGAGGTGACGCCGGCGCCGGTGACGAGATCGCCGTCGTCGACCACTCGCGCGTCCACGGCCTGCACGCCCGTGGCCTCGAGCAGATCCAGTCCCAGATGATGGGTGGTCGCCGGACGCCCCTCCACCAGCCCGGCCATGGCGAGAATCAACGACCCGCCGCAGACGGCGGCAACTGTGATCCGCGGATTCGCCATCGCCGCGCGGAGCAGCTCGGGCAGTCCGGTGGTCAGCGTGCGGCCGAGCAGAACCGGGATCGATTCGTCGCGACACCACTCGCCGGCGGCCCCGGCATCCTGATCCGGCATCTCCCCCGGCTCGCCGATGCGGCCCGAGGCGCCGGGGACCAGCACCACACCGGGCCGCGCCGGATCGAGCGCCGCGGTAGCGCGCAAGGTCAGGCCGCCGGTGCCGCTCACCACCTCCCGCGGCCCTTCCGCCGAGACCAGTTCGACGCTCACGGCACCGCCGGATGCGGTCCCGCCGGCATAGAGCACCTCGTAGGGGGCGATGACGTCCAGCGGATCGAACCCGTCGAACAGGACGATCTGAGCATGCATGGGAATCCCTTCGAATCCGCCCGGCCGCCCGGGCACGGCCTGACGGTATTCGGGCGGGTACGCGGTTCCCAGTGGCGTTTTCGACAGGTTTCGACGGGAAAACGACATACCTCGAAAAAGTCGCTATCACCTGGGAGACGAGGGCGATGTCCGGAGCATCATGGCGAACATCACAGGTGGCGACGAGGTATGTTCCGGCCATGCACACCGTCGCCGTCCTCGCCCTGGAAGGGGTCGTCTCGTTCGACCTCGCCGCCCCGATCGAGGCCTTCACCCGGACCCGGCTGCCCGACGGCCGCCCCGGCTATCAGGTCCGGGTCTGCGCGGAACAACCCGAGGTCGACGCCGGTGCCTTCAGCTTGCGTGCTCCCTGGGGGCTGGCCGGACTCGAGGACGCCGACACCATCATGGTGCCCGGCACCGCGAACCCGGCCGCACCGATTTCGCCCGCCGTCCGGGACGCGCTGCGTAGCGCGGCCGCGCACGGCACGCGCATCGCCTCGATCTGCTCGGGCACCTTCCCGCTCGCCGCCACCGGACTGCTCGACGGGCTGCGCGCCACCACGCACTGGATCGCCGCCGCCGAGCTGGCGGCCGCGTATCCGGCGATCGAGGTGGACCCGGATGTGCTCTACGTCGACAACGGCCAGATCCTCACCTCGGCCGGCGCCGCCGCGGCCCTGGACCTGTGCCTGCACATGATCCGCCGCGACTACGGTTCGGCGGTGGCCGCGGACACCGCCCGGCTCTCGGTGATGCCGTTGGAACGCGAAGGCGGACAAGCCCAATTCATCGTCCACGGCTTCGCGCCCACGCCGCGCGGCTCCGATCTCGAGCCGCTGCTGAACTGGCTCGAGACCAACCTCGCGGCCGACGTGACCCTCGACGAGATCGCCGCGCGCGCCGGAGTCAGCACCCGCACCCTCCTTCGCCGCTTCCGCGAGCACACCGGCACCACGCCCCTGCAGTGGCTGCATCGCGCCCGCATCCGCCGCGCCCAGCATCTGCTGGAATCCACCACCCATTCGGTCGAACGCATCGGCGCCCAGGTCGGATTCGGTTCGCCCACCGCCTTCCGCGAGCGGTTCAAACGCACCACCGGAGTCAGTCCGCACAGCTATCGCCGCAGCTTCAGCTGATCTTCAGCTCACGGTCGCCGCCCCGGCAACTCATTGCTCACGCACAGCTCACACCCAGCCTCGGTCCGCATGCTGGCCTTTCAGAGAGGGCCGACGCGCGTCGGCACAGCACCGAACGAGCAGGTGACCGATATGGGAACGTCACATCCGAACCGCCGCGTGGGCCGGACAGCGGCCGGGGTACTCCTGGCCGTCGGCGCCGTCGGCACCACGACGGCGGCGGTCGTCGCATACGCCGACAACCAGTCCGCCGCGACCACCAACACCAGCATCACCGACAACACCGGCAGCGCGAGCACCGGCAGCGCGAGCACCGGCAGCGCGAGCACCGATCAGCCCTCCGGCACCGAGGGCACCGTGCCCCAGCTGAGCCCCGGCCAGGGCACCGCGCACGCGCGTTCGAGCGGCTCATGACCTCGACACACGCGGCGGAGACCGCCGCAGCCGAATGGGAGCTGTGGAGCACCACCGCTCGCCTCGTCGTCACCGACCCGGCCGCCCTGGCCGGGGCGCGCCGCCTCGTCGACGCTCACCTGGATCGAGTCGACAACGCCTGCAACCGTTTTCGCGCCGATTCCGAAATCGGCATGCTGACGCCCGGCCGCCCGGTCACCGTCAGCGCGTTGTTCGACGAATATCTCGACGCGGCACTGACCGTCGCTCGCGACACCGACGGCGACGTCGATCCGACGGTCGGCGCCGACCTCGACAACCTCGGCTACGACCGCGATTTCACGCAGATCACCGCCGGGCCGGCGGTCGTCCCGCTGAGCGTCACCCGGCGACCCGACTGGTCGCAGGTGATCCGGTCGCCGCGGTCGGTGACGCTGCCCGCCGGCGTGCGGCTCGACTTCGGCGCGACGGCGAAGGCACTGGCCGCCGACCGGTGTGCGCGCACGGTCGCCGAGGAACTCGACTGCGGCGTACTGGTGAGCCTGGGCGGCGACATCGCCACCGCCGGGCCCGCTCCCGACGGGCACTGGCAGGTGCTCGTCCAGGACGATGCGACCCAGCCCGCCGCCCTCGTCCGACTGCCCGCGGGTGCGGCGATCGCCACCTCGAGTACGGTGCGACGGCGCTGGATTCGCGGGGGACGGCCGCTGCACCACATCCTCGATCCCCGCACCGGGTGTGCCGCGGAGCCGGTCTGGCGCACGGTGTCGGTGGCCGCCGACTCCTGCCTCGCGGCCAATGCGGCCGCCACCGCCGCGGTCGTGCGCGGGCGTGCGGCACTGCCGTGGCTGCGTTCCGCCGGGCTGCCGGCCCGGCTGGTGGACCGGCACGGGCGAGTCCTCACCCTCGGCGGCTGGCCCGACGAGCCGGACGGAATTCGATGAATACCTCTGCGTTCGACCAGGCATTGTGGGCGTTCGGCCGGGCCGGCGGGATCACGGCACTGATTCTGCTGACCGTCGCGGCCGTCGCCGGGATCGCCGCGCGCTCCGGGCGGGCCGTCCTGCTTCCCCGCGCCGGCCTCGCCGAATTCCACCGCGGCGCGGCACTGTCGGCGACGGCATTCGTCGCGCTGCACGTGCTGGCGATGCTCCTCGATCCGTACGCCCAGTTGCGGCTGCTGACCGTGGTGTTGCCGTTCACCGGCGGCTATCGGCCGCTGTGGGTGGGTTTCGGCACCCTGGCCGTCGACCTGCTGGCCGTCGTCGTGATCACCGCGCTGCTGCGACATCGGCTGGGCCCCACCGTCTTCCGCCTGGTGCACTGGTCGGTGTACGCACTGTGGCCGGTGGCCCTGATCCACACGCTCGGATCGGGAAGTGACGTCGACCGGATCTGGATGCTCGCCCTCGTCGGCGCGTGCGTTCTCGCCGTCGCCACCGCCGGCGTCTGGCGGTTCAGCCGCGGTTTCACCGAATTCACCACAGTCCCCGAAAGGAGCCGGCAATGACGGCGACACTGACCGGAAATCCCGCGACTCCACCCGCCCCGGCCGGCACCGACCGATTGCTGGCGGCCGGCGATTCCAGCCTTTCCGCGCATGCGGCCTCCTACGGCCCCGCCCGCGCGGTCGGCAGCGAGTTCATCGACGTGGTGGCTGCTGCCGGTCTCACCGGTCGCGGGGGCGCGGGCTTCCCGGTGGCGCGCAAACTCGCGGCGGTGGCCGACGGCCGGGGCGCCGTCGTGGTCGCCAACGGCGCCGAGGGCGAGCCGGCCAGCGACAAGGACGCGGTATTGCTTTGGCGCGCACCGCATCTGGTGCTCGACGGACTGTCCGTGGCGGCCGCCGCCGTGGGGGCGCGGCGATGCCACCTGTACGCACCGGAGCGGCTGCTCGACCCGATTCGGCACGCCCTCACCGAGCGGCAGTCCACCGGCTACGACACGCGGCGCGTGGATCTCACCCCGGCCGCCGACGGCTTCCTGGCCGGGGAGAAGAGCGCGGTTCTGGAGCGGCTGGCCGGTCGCGCACCGATACCGCGGGACAAGCCGGTCAGCACCTCTCGATCCGGGCTGAACGGCCGCCCGACGCTGGTGCAGAACGTGGAGACGCTCGCGCATCTGGCACTGCTGGCCCGATTCGGCCCGGCCTGGTTCCGTGCTGCCGGAACCCCCGACGAACCCGGCACCATGCTGGTCACCCTGTCCGGCACCACCGCATCCGGCGTCGTGGAGATCCCGATCGGCACCGGCCTGATCGAATTGATCCAGCGGTTCGGGCGCACCGATCCGGCCCAGGTCCAGGCGGTGCTGATCGGCGGATACCACGGCACCTGGCTGCCGGGCAGCGCACTGGCCGGCGCGGCGATGTCCCGAAACGCCCTGCGACACCGGCACGCATCGCCCGGCGCCGGGGTTGTACGCGTACTCCGCCACGACGAATGCGGGCTGCGGGTCACCGCGGACATCATCGCGTACCTCGCCGCCCAGAGCGCCGGACAGTGCGGGCCGTGCCGGAACGGATTACCGCAGCTGGCCCGCACCGTCGGCGATCTGGCGGCCCGCGGCCGCACCCGGCCCCAAGACGTCGCCCGCATCGCCGATCTGGTCGACGGTCGCGGCGCCTGCCACCACCCCGACGGGACCGCACGCCTGGCACGTTCGGCCCTGGCCGTCTTCGCCGAGGAAATCGCCCGCCACCGGCACGGTTCCTGCCGTGCCCGTTCCCGGGGAGCCGCGCTGTGACCGCACCCGATCGCCCCACCTGGCGCCTGCACATCGATTGGACTCGCTGCGACGGCCGCGGCCTGTGCAGCGAACTGCTGCCCCATGCCATCGCCCGCGACGACTGGGGCTTTCCGCTCACCCGCGACCACCGCGATCCGGTCCTCGACAGCGGTGCGGCCGCCGCGGCCCGCGACGCGGTGAGCCTGTGCCCGCGCCTGGCCCTGTCGCTGCGGCGGATCGGGTGAGCTGCGGCGGATCCGATGACCCGGGTTGAAGACGACCATCCCGGGTAAGGGCTCGGTATGGAATTACTGGTGATCGCCGGTTTGGTAGTCCTGGTCGCGGCGGTGGTGCTGTACCGCACGATCCACAATCACCGGTCGGGTCCGACGGAGCCGCCGGACAAAGAGGGCAACCTGCGGTGACGAGGCGCGCGGAACGACAGGAGGCTGGTTCGGTGACATCTCTGTGGCTCGATCGAACGCCCGTCTCGGTCCCGGTGACTCCGGATCCCGGCGGGGAGTACGACGTTGTGGTCGTCGGCGCCGGGCTCACCGGTCTGGTGACCGCGTTGCTCTTCGCGCGCGCCGGGAGCACGGTCGCGGTCCTCGAGGGCCGCACGATCGGCGCGGCCGCGACCGGCAACACCACCGGCAAGCTCAGCTTGCTGCAGGGCACCCACCTCTCGGCGATCACCGCGAAGCATTCGACGGCCACGGTGCGCAAATACGTCGACGCGAATCTGGAGGGCCAGCAATGGCTGCTGCGGTTCTGCGCCGAGAACGACATCGCCACCCAGCGCGCCGACGCGATCACCTACGCCGGTACCGAAGCCGGAACCGACTCGGTGCGCAAGGAATTTCGCGCCTGTGAGCGAGCCGGTCTCGACGTCGCGTGGTCCGACGACACCGCCCTGCCGTTCCCCACCTACGGCGCCGTGCGACTGGCGGACCAGGCGCAGTTCGATCCGATGGACGTCCTCGAGGGACTGACCCTGCAGGCCTGCCGGCACGGTGCGACGATCTTCGAACACACCCGCGTGCACGCCGTCCACGGCGATACGGTGTCGACCGACCGCGGCGATATCCGCGCCGGAACCGTCGTGCTGGCCACGGGCACACCGATTCTCGACCGCGGCGGGTACTTCGCGCGACTGGAGCCGCACCGCTCCTACGCGGCCGCGTTCCGGGTGCCCGGCGTATTCCCGCACGACATGTACCTGTCCGCCGACCAGCCCACGCGGTCGCTGCGGTACGCCCCGCACGACGGGGAGGATCTGCTGCTCGTCGGCGGCAGCGGGCACGTCGTCGGCCGCACCCGCTCGGAGAAGGCGCACGTCGCCGACATGTACACCTGGACGCGCACCCACTTCCCCGACGCCGAGCTGACCCACCGCTGGTCGGCCCAGGACTATTCGGCCATCGACGAACTGCCCTACGCCGGACCGCTGCTGCCGGGCAGCGATCACATCCTCGTCGCCAGCGGCTACGCGAAATGGGGAATGACCAATGCGGTGGCGGCGGGCCTCGCGCTGGCCGGCACCGTGCTCGGCGGCCATCAGCCGTGGGCGCAGGCGTATCGCACCTGGCGCGGCAGCGAAGTGACCGGGCTGGTGAAGGCCGCGTCGATGAATCTCCAAGTCGCACGGCATCTGACGACCGGCTGGCTGAGCGCGGCCTTCGGCGGTGGCGGCACCCCCGCCGAGGGCGAGGGCAGAGTGGAGCGCCGCGGAATCCGGCCCGCCGGAGTCTGCACCGTCGACGGCACCACTTCGGCCGTCTCACCGATCTGCCCACATCTGCACGGCATCCTCAACTGGAACGACGCCGAGCGTTCGTGGGATTGCCCGCTGCACGGCTCGCGATTCACCCACGACGGAAAACTGCTGGAGGGACCGGCAACTCGCGATCTCGATCAGCTGTGACGGTCCGGCTACGCCGGACCCAACGCCGGCCTAGGGCGTCACGATGGCGAAGTCCGGGTCGGGCGCGTCGAGATATCCGACCAGTTCGATCAGCTTCGACACGTCGCCCTCGACGGTGACCGCGCCGTCGGCGATCAGCTGCCGCATATCCTTCGCACCGAGCAGGGCCGCGTGCAGATCGGCGTCGGACAGGGTGAATGTGGCGTCCGGGGTGGGCATATCCGTGCTCGCGTCGAAGTGGACGAGGACGCCGTTGCGCAGCTGGGTGCGGTGCAGGAGATTCCGGTCGGAGACGTTCCAGTCGATGGTGATGGCGGCCGACCAGGCCTTGGGACCGTCGATCCGCAGCGCGATGGCGTCGAAAAGCTGTTTCACCGTGAGCGCGGCCGCGATGTCGGGTGCGTCCGAGGCGGTCGGTGTACCGACCGATCCGTGGCGCAATTCGTAGGCGCCCATCAGGAAGAAGTTGCGCCAGGTACCGTTCTCCGCGCCGTAGCCGAGTTGTTCGAACGTGTCGGCCTGCAGCTCCCGCGCCTCGCGGTTGTCCGGTTCGGCGAAGATCACGTAGTTCAGAACCTGTGCGACCCAACGGAAATCGCCGGCGGCGAACGAGTCGCGCGCCTTGTTCAGCACCTGCTCGGCACCGCCCATGTAGTCGACGTGCCGCTTCGCCGATTCGGTCGGCGGATGCTCCCACAGGGTGGCCGGATTACCTTCGAACCATCCCATGTAGCGCTGGTATATCGCCTTCACGTTGTGGCTGACCGAACCGTAGTATCCGCGCGCATGCCAGGCCGCGGCGACGGCCGGGGGCAATTCGATGGTTTCGGCGATTTCGATACCGACGGCGCCCTTGTTCAATGCGCGCAATGTCTGGTCGTGCAGATATCCGTACAGATCACGTTGCAGCGCAAGGAATTCCGTGAGGTTCTCGGTGCCCCACGTCGGCCAGTGGTGCGAAGCGAACAGCACATCCGCCCGCGCAGCATAGCGATTGATCGACTCCGTCAGATATTTCGACCACACATGCGGATCGCGCACCAGGGCTCCGCGCAACGTCAGCAGATTGTGCAAGGTGTGCGTCGCGTTCTCCGCCATACACAATGCACGCCGGTCGGGAAAATAGAAATTCATCTCCGACGGCGCCTCGGTGCCCGGAGTCATCTGGAATTCGATGCGCACACCGTCGACGACCTCGGTCTGCCCGGTGTGGGTGATGTCGATCGTGGGTGGGATCAGGGTCGGGGTTCCGGTCGAGGTCGTCGGCCCCAAACCGGCGCCGACCGCGCCCTTCGGGCCGCGCGCCAGGGCCGCGCCGTACATATAGGCGGCGCGCCGGCCCATGGCGGTGCCGGCGTAGACGTTCTCCTCGACCGCATGTTCCACGAATCCCGCCGGCGCCAGAATCGGGCAGCGGCCCGCCGCGACATCCTCCGCCGTGGTCACGCCTTTGACGCCGCCGAAGTGATCGATATGCGAATGCGAATAGATCACCCCCGTCACCGGCCGGTCACCGCGATGAGTGCGATAGAGCGCGAGTCCCGCGGCGGCGGTTTCCAGCGAGATCAGCGGATCGATCACGATGACACCGGTATCGCCCTCGACCACGGTCATATTCGACAGATCGAGCCCGCGAATCTGATAGATCCCCTCGGTCACCTCGAACAAACCCTGAATGGCACACAATTTCGACTGCCGCCACAGGCTGGGATGCACGGTGGGCGGGCATTCCGCGTCGAGAAAGGAGTATCCGTCGCTGTCCCACACCACATCGCCCGCCGCATTCTCGACCACTCCGGGTTCCAGCGCCGCGATGAACCCGCGCCGCGCGTCCGTGAAATCCTGCTCGTCCCCGAAGGGCAGCGCCCGGGTCGCCTCCTCGTTCTGTGTCCGCACACTGCCGGAAACGTCGCCCTGGCCGCTCATGGCACGCACCCCAATCCGCACGAAGGCTGTAGTTGTGTCGACTCGCCTGCGACCCTCCCAGCGGGGTCGAGAAATCACCTCACCCGAGACGGGTGAGCATGACCGCCGCGGCCGCATCGCCCGATGCACGCACCGGTCCGAGCGGAGATCACCTCCTACGGGTGAAGCCCGCACGCCTCGCACCCGAGATCATCGGCTCGACGGCATGCGGCGCTGCCGCCTCGGCAATCGTGTCACCGACGAGTACCAGGAGGACGCTATGGATCGGGCCGCGAAACCTTCCCTGCTGTCACGCATTTCGGCGCGGCAGTGGGTGGCGATCGTGCTGGCGGTGCTGACCGTCATCTTCGTCGCGCAGAACCATCATCGCGTCGACATCAACATCCTCACCGTCACCATCCGGTCGCCGATGTGGCTGGTGCTGCTGATCATGTTCCTCGTCGGCTGGGTCGCGGGCCTGCTCACCCGGCGCAGCCGGCGCTGACCGGTCAGAGTCCGCCGATTCCCTTTCCCAGGACGACGGCACCCATCACCAGCAGCACGATCGCCATCACGACGTGGTTGTCGGCCTGCAACCATCGCCGGGCGCTGTCGAGCGGTTCCCGCAGCCGATCGGCGGCCACCAGATATCCGATCACCACCGCCAGCACACTGGCCGCCGCGATCACCGTGAACACCACCACCGCGATCACCTGCCGGCCACCGCCGATCCCACTCGTGCCGATGGCCACCCCGGCCGAGATGCACAACAGCAGGTTCTTCGGATTCACCGCCGAGAGCATCGCGCCCAGACCGACCGCGCCCATCGCGCTCAACGTGTCGATCGCACGCATCCACCCGGGAACCTCGGTTTCCGAGCGAGACCGCCACTGCCTCGCGGCCAGACCCAGCAGCACGATGCCCAGCACGATCTTTATCCACGCGGTCACCGTCGACGGATGCTCGTTTTCCGAATCCGACATCGTTCCCGACAACAACACGAAGATCGTGGTGACGACGACGATCCCGAGGAGCCAGCCGACCGCGAAGCCGGTCCCGGCCCGCGCGGCATTCGCCGAGAGAATGATCAGGATGGCGGCCACGATCGGGATCGGCGAGATCGCGACACCGACCGCCAGGGGCAGCAGATCGCCGATGACAGCGCCCATCTGCGCATCACATCTGCGGACGCCAGGTGGCGACGGCCCAGATGACGACGATGTCGAGGGCGATCACGGTCAGCGACCACCACGGATACCAGGGCAACCACAGGAAATTCGCGATGATCGACAGGGCCGCGATGCCGATCGCCGCACCGCGGCCCCACGCGGTTCCGGTCATCAGGCCCAGCGCACACACCACGAGCACGATCCCGAGTCCGATGTGGACCCAGCCCCACGTGGTGAGGTCGACCTTGTAGACGTAATCGGGCCCGGCCACGAACAGGGTGTCGTCGGCCACGGCCGAAATCCCTTGCAGGATCGACAGAATGCCGACCGTGACGAGCAGGATCGCGGCGCCGATCGAGGTACCGGCGGCGAAGCCCTGCCGCACGGGGTGGCTGTGGGCCGGCGCCCGGTGCTGCGACGAGGTTGTCATCTCCGACTCCTTCCGAGCAGGGTTGCCGATGACTGTCGCGCAGGTGAACCCGGCTCACCTCACCCGAATCGGATGAAGTGCGAGCTACTTCCCGGTGGCGACCGCGCCGCCGTCGTTCTTGTGCCGACCGGCGAGATGGTCGATACCGAGTTTCTCGGCGAACAGATGGCGCTGCACGATCCAGCCCGCCGCCGAGAGCGCGATCCAGGCCAGCGCCGAGAAGATCTGTTCCCAGGTGGAATCCGGCGCCCGCAGGAACGACAGATGATCGTTCGTGCGACCGATCCCGCTCAGCACCATGCTCGCGCCGCCGATCGAGGTCAGCCACAGCAGTGCCCGGGCCCGGAATCGGTCGGCGAGGAAACCGCCGGCCACGCCGACCGCCAGGATCACGATCATGCTCAGCGCCCAGTTCTTGTCTCCCGGTTGCAGCACCGACGCCAGTTTGGCGCCGACCATCGCGCCGGTCAGCCCGCCGATGACATACGACGCGAAACGGAAGACCAGCGAGGTCACCACCCACGAGGAGAGCGCGCCGATCGCTCCGAACAGCAGCAACCACAGGAACGACGGATTGAACAGATCCGCGACCAGCCACCCGATGCCGAATCCGATCGCCAGGATCCCCAGATGCACCGATCTGATGCCGTAGAAGCAGAGCAGAGCCCCGACGAGCGCAACCACGATGCCGTTCATCACGACCCCTTTCGACCGTGAACCGCGTGCGCGACGATGCCGCAGCTTCACAGTAACCGTCCAGTTACCGGCGAGCACGGGGAACGTGCGAGGGAATTCCGGCACCCGCGGGCCCGCTGCCGGGCCTCGTGCCGCTACAGCATGCGCTCCCGGCCGTAGGTCGCGAATTCGGCCTCCCACGCCTGCTTGTCCGCCGGCGTCATGCGGTCGTACGCGGGTTCGCCGCGGCCGATCCAGCGATAGACGGCATCGTCGGTGCGCCACGCCTGCTCCTGCAGTCGGCGCTTGAGAACCTTGTTGGACCCGGTGACCGGCAAATTCGCCGACACCCGAAGCAGTCGCGGGGTACCCTTCGTGCCGAGATCCCTTTGCGCGGTGAGGAATTCGGCGAATTCGCGCATATCGAACGAATCCGGGTCGGCGACCTCCACGGCGGCCATGACCTGGTCACCGGATCGCGGGTCGGGGACGCCGAACACGGCGGCGGCGACGATCGCGGGATGGCGGCGCAGGACCTGTTCGATCATCAGGGCGGAGGTATTTTCACCGTCGACGCGAATCCAATCGCCCTTGCGGCCCGCAAAATACAGGAATCCCTCGGTATCGATGTAGCCGAGATCTCCGGTCCAGTACCAGCCGTTGCGAATGCGTTCGGCATCGGCGGCGTCGTTCTTGTAATAGCCCTCGAAGGCCAATGCGCCGGCTTTGTCGATCATCTCGCCGATCGCCTCGTCGGGATTGCGGACCCGGCCGTATTCGTCGAGTTCCGCACGCACACATTCGCGCAGCGTATCCGGATTCACCACCGCGACACCGGCATGCGCGGGACGGCCGAGGGCGGCGGGCGGGGCATTCGGATCCAGCGCCGCCAACGTCGCGCCCTCACTGGAACCGTAGCCCTCGAACAATTCGGCGCCGAACCGGCGCCGGAATTCGGCCTGATCGGCCACCGACGCCTCGGTACCGAAACCGCGCACCAGACTGTTGTCGCCGTCCTGCGGTGATTCGGGGGTGACGAGCAGATATCCGAGCGCCTTGCCGACGTAGGTGAAGAAGGTCGCGCCGAAATATCGAACATCGGGAAGGAATTGGGAGGCAGAGAATTTCGGTGTGAGACATACCGTCGCGCCGACCGTCAGCGCGGGCGCCCACAACGCCATGATGGCATTGCCGTGGAACAGCGGCATACAGCAGTAGTCGACGTCGTCGCGCACGTGACCGAATTTGTCCCGCGCCGCGTACGCGATCATGGCCAGGCGGCGCTGACTGCATTTCACCGCTTTCGAGGTTCCGGTGGTGCCGGAGGTGAACAGCAACAGCATCAGCGCGTCCGGGCCGCCCGCGGCCACCGGTTCGCCGCGATGGGCGCCGACGAGCGCGGCATAACCGGGGTCGTCGACCTGCAGATACCGGTCGCCGGGAAGGTCGAGATCCAGTTCGCGCAGTCGCGCCATCCCGGCCGCGTCGGTGACGATCAACTGGCAATCGACGTATCGGATATCCGAGGCCAGCTGAGCGTCTCCGCGGGTGGGATTCAGGCCGGCGACCGTGGCGCCCGCCAAGGCCGCCGCACCCAGCCAGAACACGAAGTCGGGAACATTGTCCAGCAGCACCCCGATATGGAAGGGCCCGTCGTGGCGCAGGGAGCGCGCCAGCTCCGCACGGGCGGCCGATTCCCGGACCACCGCGTCCCAGGTCCAATCCCGATCGCGGGTGCGCAGTCCGAGCCGCTCGTCTCCGAGCCGATCGAGCAGCATGGTCGCGATATCCGTCCGGCGCACGTCCGCGGTCGCATGGGAGAGTTCAGTCATTTCCGTATCGCCTTCCATCAGCCGAGTCTGGCTGTTTCACGCCTTCGAGTGCACGAGTTCGATGTATTCGCCCGGCAATTCGTCGAAACTCAGTTTGCGGATCTCGACCGGACCCGAGTGATACGAGTCCTCACCGACCATCCGTCCTTCCGCGTCGACGGGCCACAGCAGTAGCTGCCGGAAGACGACCAGATAGTCGGCCGCGGTGTCGTCGACGGGGATGCCGATCTGCGCGGCGTACGCGCCCGGTGACTGCCATGTCGAAACTCCTTCTGTCGCTGCCGATCATGGCCGAACCGAGTGATCCGGATCACCCGCCGCCCGTCGCCGGATGGGCCGCATTCATCCGACACGCGTCGGATCGGCACGCCCGGCCGCTTCCGGATCCGCGGCGAGTTCGGCCGAGGACAAGGCGATGCGTCGCACCATCAGCGCCAGCGTGGCCATGAAGCGGTCGAGCGCCTCGTCGACATCCCAGCCCATCACCGCCTCGACCTGCGCGATGCGCGCGGCCACGGTGCTGTGATGCAGATGCAGTTCCGCGGCGGTGCGGCGCAGCGATCCGAAGACACAGAACGCCTCGAGCGTGTCGACGGCGAGCGCACCGGCCTCGGTGGCGGCGAACTCGTTGACCCGCAACACATCCGAGATGCCCAGCAGTCGCTGTACCGGAAGCTCACCGAGCAGGACCAGCGACCCGAGCCGTTCGTACGCGACAACTCGGCGCCCGTGCCAGGTCGAGGAGGCGAAACGCAACACCCGCCGCGCCTGCTCCCACGACGTGGCGGCCGCGTAGGCCGGCAACCGCTCCCCCATCCCCACCCACGGCCCACACGCGCCCCGGCGCGACGCCGGAAATTTGTGCACCACAGCCGAATTCAACACATCCGACAGCTCCCGGCAGCCTTCCCGGTCCTGGATCAGCACCGCGGTGGTCGCGCCGATCGGCGCCGAACGCACCAGCCGCACCCGGGCGCCGATGATCCGGACCGCTTCCACCGCACCGGGTCCCGATACCGCGAGCACCCGCATCGGCTGCGCCGGGTCGATGCCGAGCAGGCGCATGGCCCGCACGCGATCCTCGCGCCGCTGCTTCTCCGACAACACCACCTCCAGCAGCGCGGGATCGTCCAGACCCGTCGGCCCCGCCACCGAACCGCGCACCGCCACCACCCGCAGACAGTGCCGCAGCCGATCCACCAGGACCGCGTCGAGGGCGTGCGCGGCGCCGGCCCGCTCCAGCCACACCGCCGGCTCGCCGATCACCTCCGGCGGCGGCATCACCGCCGGCAGCGCACGCCCCGCCGCGTCGTAGCGAATCGTGGTGCCGGACGGCCACCTCGCCCCCGCCGGACATTCGGCCAGTAGCGCCGCGGCGCGGACCACCGCATCCGCGTTGGCGTCGGATTCGTCGAAACCGTCGAAGTATCGGATCAGCCGCAGCACGGCGTCCGGGTCCGCACCGAGTTCGAGCAGTCTCGGCGCCTCGGCACCCGGCTCGTCCATTCGCCCACCTCCACTCCGGCGAGTCCTCCGCTCAGAATGGCAAGAGTGTGGCGGCACGCCGGGTCCTTCCGGCGAATCCTCCCGCTGGGTGGGCCTCAGGCGATGGCGCCGTTGGCGAAGAGGACCTGGCCGTTGATCCAGCGGCCGGGGCCCGCGAGGAAGGCGACCGCTTCGGCGATGTCCTCGGGCGTGCCGAGTCGTTCCAGCGGAGACTGCGCGGCGAGGCGGTCGACGGCCTCCTGATCCTTTCCGTCGAGGAACAGGGGCGTGGCGGTCGGGCCCGGGGCGACCGCGTTCACGGTGATGTCGCGGCCTCGCAGTTCGCGGGCCAGGATCAGGGTCATCGCCTCGACCGCCCCCTTGCTCGCGGCGTAGGCGGCGTACCCGGGAGGTGCCAGGCGGGTCACCGAGGTGGAGAAGGTGATGACGGCGCCACCCGCGCGCACGCGCCGCGCGGCCTGCTGGGCGACCACGAAGGTGCCGCGAATGTTGATGCGGTGCATGCGATCCAGGGCGTCGAGATCGAAGTCTGCGACCGGCCCCAGCGTCATGATCCCGGCCGTGTCGACGACCACATCGATCCCGCCGAAGGCGGCCTCGACGGCGTCGAACGCGGCGGCCATCGCGTGTTCGTCGGCCACGTCGCCGCCCACCGCGAGGGCTCGGCCGCCGCGCCCTTCGAGTTCGGTCACGAGTTCGTCGGCCGCGGCCTTGTTGCCGGCGTAGTGCACGCCGACGGCCATCCCGTCGGCGGCGAGGCGCCGGGCGACGGCGCGACCGATGCCGCCCGAGGCTCCCGTCACCAGTGCGACGCGCGTGTGTTCGGCCATGATGCCTCCTCGAAACTTATGAACTCCGCGTCCATATAAACAGATTGTGGACGCTGCGTCCATATGTCACGCTGAGAACGTTCGGAAAAGGAGGGTGCGGATGCCGGAACAAGACGACGTGGCACGCCCGCGACGAGGCCGTGGCCGCCGTCCGGCCGCCGAAGTGCGCGCCGAGGCGCTCGACGCCGCCGGCGCGCTGCTGCTCGAGTCGGGGATGGGCGCGTTCACCATCGAGGCGGTCGCGGAGAAGGCCGGCGTCAGCAAGACGACGCTGTACAAGTGGTGGCCGTCGAAGGGCGCGCTCGCACTCGACGGATACTTCCACGCCGTCGAATCCGCCCTGACCTTTCCCGACACCGGCGATATCGAGGCCGATCTGACCGCGCAGCTCCGCTCGTTCGTCCACGTCCTCACGCGCACCCGCGCCGGGCGGGTGATCGCCGAACTCATCGGCCAGGCCCAAACCGATCCGGACCTGTCCGCCGCCCTGCTGGAACGCTATTCCGGACCGCGCCGCCGGCTGGCCGTGGAGGCCATGCGCCGCGCACAGGAGCGCGGGCAACTGCGTGCCGATGTCGACCCGGAGATCCTCGTGGACCAGCTGTGGGGCGCCTGCTACCACCGCCTGCTGCTGCCGAACCTGCCTCTCGGCGAGCACTTCGCCACCACCCTGGTCGCCAACGTCCTGCACGGCACGGCTACGTCGGCCGACGACCGAAAACCCGTCCGCGAGGCATGAATACACTCACCACGTCCGCGAGCCGATCGATCGATGGGAGTGCCGTGCCGTTCCCCCCGCCCGAGCCGTACGCGCACGGGACGCCCACAGTCGGCGACGAGCACGACGATCTTCCGCGGACGACGGCCGAACGGCCTTACCCCTCCGCGTTCCGCCTGCGGCATGCGCCGACGACGATCGAGGCCGCGCGGCGGGCGATCGCCGGATCCGGGGTGCGGAGGTCGGGCGCGTGAGGGCGGCGTGGGGGCGGATCGCGCTCGAATCGCTTGCCGCGGTCGCGACCGTGGTGGGCGCCGCCGGTGTGGCTCTGCATTTCAATCGAACCGAGTCCCGGTGGCTGGTTCTGGCGGCGTCGGGCGCGCCGTATCTGATGTGTGCCGCACTGGCCGGAGTGGCGCTGTTCGCTGCCGCGAAGCGGTGGGCCGGGGTCGCGGTCGCCATTGCCGTTGCGGGCGTGGCGATCTGGACGCAAGCTCCGCTGTATGTCGGCCACTCTCCCGGCGATCACGGCACGCCGGTGACGGTGATGCAGGCCAATCTGCTGTTCGACGGCGCCGATCCGCAGGCGCTGATCGAGCAGGTGCGCGAACGCAAGGTCGACATCCTCACCGTCGAGGAACTGACTCCGGCCGCGGTGCGCGCACTCGAGGGTGTGGGCCTGGACCGGTTGCTGCCGCATCGGTATCTGTCACCCGGGCGGACCGCCACCGGTACCGGGATCTGGAGCGCCCATCCCCTCTCGGACACGGTGGAATACGACGGATTCGTCCTGAACCAGCTCTCCGCGACCGCGACCGTCCCGGGAGCCGGACCGGTCACCGTCTATGCCTTCCATCCGGTGCCCCCGATCTCCGGAACACACCTGTGGGCCGACGAATTGTCCCGGCTGCGAACCATTCTCGACCGCTCGCCCGCGGATCGGCCGGTGATCGTCGGCGGCGATTTCAACGCCACCTTCGACCATGCCCAATTCCGCGCGATGCTCTCGGGCCGGTTCCACGACGCGGCCGAACAGGAGGGCGCCGGCCACCTCGTCACGTATCCCACCGACAAGCGCTGGCCACCACTGGTCGGCATCGACCACATCCTGGTCGCCGACGGCCGCGCGGACACCGTCGACGCGTTCCGCCTGCCCGGCGCCGATCACAAGGCGCTCATCGCACAACTGCTCCTCCGCCCGCACTAGCCCCGATCGACTCCGGCCGGTTGTCGGTACCCGCCGCTATCGTCCGCATATGCACCCGGCCACCGCAGTCGTCGCGGACATCGTCGCGGCGATCACGCCGCTGGACCCCGTGGAGCAGGAGCACATCGACCAGACGCTGTCCTGGCTGGACGACACCGACGACATCTTCCGGCGGGAACCTCCCGCCACACCGCCGCAGCACCTCGTTTCGTATGTGGTGGTCGTCGATCCGGATGCCCGCGCGGTACTGCTCGGCGCGCATCGCAAGTCCGGACTGCACCTGCCGATGGGCGGTCACGTGGACCCCGCCGAAAACCCCTTGCACACAGCGCGACGCGAGGCCGCCGAGGAACTCGGAACGCAGGCCGAGTTCACCGTTGTCGGCGAACGCCCCCTGTTTCTGACCATCACCCGGACCGTCGGAGCGCATCCACACCGCGACGTCTCGCTGTGGTACGTCATGCGCGGCGACCGCGAACGCCCCTTCGCACCCGACCCACGAGAATTCGCCGGCGGGCGATGGTGGGACATCGATGACGACGCCATCCCCGAATCCGACCCCCACCTGAGCCGGTTCCTCACCAAACTGCGCACCGCGCTGTCGGCGCGGTAGCAGCCCGGCCGCCCTCGACTACGCACCCGAGTCCGCCGACCGGGAACGTTCAGGGCTTGTGTTCTTCGAGGTGCGTCCAGTAGCCGGGGGCGAAATACGTGTACTTCGCCGCCGTGTAGACCGCCAGCACTCCCCCCTCGAGGAACTTGAAATTGTCCTCCGGGTCGGGGAAAGACTGTTCTCGGTCCGGCCCACTCGCTGTCGTGTATACGCGGAAAGGCATGACAACCACGGTATCCCTCTCGCGGGGACGGCGGACCGACCTGACCGTCTTCTACACCAACGATTTTCCGAGCGCCTGCCGCCGCCGCATATCCTCGAGGTACCCGTCGAACGGGTAGCTGCGCCAGTGTTCGGGCAGGCGCTTCAGCACCGTTCCGATGGTTCGCATCACGATCTCGAAGGCGCGCTGCCGCCGCGGACCCCATCCGAGCCCCAGCGCGTCGCGGAACCGCTGAGGAAGGAAGCCGGTGGTGAAGAAGCGATTGACCCGCGCGAAGGCGATTCGCTCGACACGGCTGTACGGCCCCAGGCCGATGACCTGATCCAGCAGATAGCGGCGAACCTCGTCGTCGAACGAGATCTCGCCCAGCTTGGCGTTCCAGTACTCCTCGAAGGCCGCCCGGTCCGGCGGCCACAGCCGTTCCGGCATCTGCAAGGTGGTGCCGAAGCGTGCGGACTCACGATAGAACTCCTCCGCCAAGTTATCGTCGATTCTTCCGTAGAAGAACCGGGTCGAATCGTCGACGCCACGATAGATGCAGGCGGCCACCCAGAGCTGGAGTTGCGGGTCGAAGGCGTTGTAGCGGACCGGGCTGCCGGGACGCGAACGCACCTGCCGATGCGAGGTGTCCACGGCGGCACGGTAGGCGGCACGGTCGTCTTCGGTCCCGAGCATGGCCACCGCCAGATAGGTCAGCGTGGTGCGCCCGCGTTTGCGCGGATGCCGCGCGTATTGGCCGCTCTCCACGGTACTTTCGACGACTCCGCGGCCGACCGGCGGCAAACCGAGTTGCATCACGACATTCGCCGGGCCGCCCAGCAATGCCGCGGGACCGGCCATGTACTGCCGCCGGCGGGCGAGTCCGGCATCCGGCGTCGGGGCCGCGGCGGCGGTTCGGGCGGCTCGATTCATACGTATCACTCCGAGGATCACTGAGACATCAGACGTCTCATCTTCTCACCATCCGAAGGTCGACGGCAATGCCCCCGAAACCGGGGCAACCCGCAATATGTGAATGTATA
Organism: Nocardia nova NBRC 15556; assembly: GCF_001613005.1. Classification (GTDB taxonomy): domain Bacteria; phylum Actinomycetota; class Actinomycetes; order Mycobacteriales; family Mycobacteriaceae; genus Nocardia; species Nocardia nova. The sequence continues at coordinate 31,050 of NZ_BDBN01000024.1, forward strand.
TTCTTAGTCTATTCGGCGACACGATACAGAAGGGTTCGCCGGCCGAGCTGGGATCGAGGTCTGTGTGGTGCTGTCGAGTTCTGCGAGCGAGCTGGTCCGGTCCGTCGGTGACGCGTTCGCCGCCGCGTCGGTGTTGCGGCGGCGCGGCATGTTCGACCCGTGGCATCCGCTCGATATCGTGCGCACCGCGCGCGACGCCGGAACCTACGGCCCCTTCGTCACCGTGCTCGCCCACGCCGCGCGCCGCGATCCGACGGCGCCGGCATTGGTCGACGAACGGGGCACCCTCACCTTCGACGACCTCGACCGAGAATCCAACGCACTCACCCGCGGGCTCGCCGCGCGCGGTTTCGGGCCGGGATCCGTGCTCGCCGTGCTGTGCCGCGATCACCGCGGCATGGTTCTGAGCCTGCTGGCCGCGGGCAAGCTGGGCGCCCGGGTGGTGCTGCTGAACACCGGGTCCGCGGGCCCGCAACTCGCCGAGGTCGTCGCCCGCGAGAAGATCGAGGCTCTGCTCCTGGACAGCGAATTCGTCGAGCGCGCCCGCGCCGTTCCGGCCGGCATCCCCCGGCTGCTCACCTGGGACGACGACGAGACCTCCGCCCTCACCACCATCTATGCGCAGGCCGGGCCGCATTCCACCGACCCCGTACCGGCGCCACCGCGCCCCGGTGGACTCGTGATTCTCACCAGCGGGACCACCGGAACACCGAAAGGCGCTCCGCGAGACAAGGTTTCCCCGCTGCAGTCGGCCCAATTCCTCGACCGGATACCGCTGCCGCGCGATGCCACGATGGTGATGGCCGCGCCGATCTTTCACGGGACCGGGCTGTCCCAGTGCACACTGGGCTGGGCGCTGGGTAATCGAATCGTCTTCCGACAGCGCAAGTTCGATCCGGTTCGCACGCTCGCCGCGGTGGCCGAATACGGCGCCGCGACCCTCGTGCTGGTGCCGACGATGTTGCAGCGCATCGTCGATCTCGACGAGTCGGTGTTGCGGCAGTACGACACGTCGTCGCTCGAGGTGATCTTCGCCGCCGGTTCGTCCATCTCACCGGATCTGAGCCGCCGCACCGCGGACGTCTTCGGCGACGTGCTCTACAACCTGTACGCCTCCACCGAGGTCGCGGTGGCGGCGGTGGCGACACCGCGGGATATGCGCGAGGCCCCGGGAACGGTCGGCCGGCCCCCGGTCGGATGCCGGGTCGCGATCTACGACTCCGACCGCAATCCGGTGACCACGCCCGGTGTGGTGGGCACGATTTTCGTCTCCAGCGGCCTCAGCTTCTCCGGATATACCGACGGGCAGCACAAGGAGATCGTCGACGGGTTGTTGTGCAGCGGCGACGTCGGGCATTTCGACGCCGACGGCCGGCTGTTCGTCGACGGCCGCGACGACGACATGATCGTCTCCGGTGGTGAGAACGTCTACCCTCTCGAGGTCGAGAACCTGCTGGTGAGCCGGGCCGACGTCGCGGAGGCCGCGGTGGTCGGTGTGGACGACCACGACTTCGGAAAGCGGCTGCGCGCCTTCGTCGTTCGCGCCGGCGGAGCCGACGTGGACGCCGAGCAGATCCGCGACTACGTCAAGGCGAATCTGGCCCGCCACAAGGTTCCGCGCGATGTCGTCTTCGTCGACGAACTGCCGCGCAACGCGACCGGGAAATTATTGCGGCGGCAGCTGGAATCCGAACGCGTCGCACCCGCCGACTAGTTCGCCGCGAAGAACCGATCCGCCATCGGATACCAGCCGGGGACCGCCGACGCGAGTTCCCCGGCGACACCGAGCAATTGCGCGGCCAGCAACTCGAGCCCGGTATCGCGTCGGGCCAGGGTCGTGGCGAGTCCGACCGGTACGGTTGCGCTCAATTCACGCAGCCGGGCGAATCCGCCGGGATCCGGGTTCGCCGCGCAATACAGCAGGGCGCTGCCCCACCGCTGGCAGAATTCGGCACTGTCCCACAGGTTTTCGGCAGAGCCGACGTCGATGACCACCGTGGGCGGCCCGTCGATCACCCAGCCTCTGCGAGTGACCCGGCCGACCACCGCCACCGACTGCTGCCCACAGACGCGATCGATCACACTTCCCAGCGGCCCGTCCGCACCGACGATCGCCACCGCACCACGATCGGCCGTTTCCCGCATACCCACCTCACCTGCCTATCAGATCCACCAGTTGCCGGCGCAGCCAGGACAGCGCAGTCTCACCGTCGGGCCCGACGACGTAGAACGGATAGCTCTGGTGGACACCGGAATTCACGAACTCCGCGATCTGGGCCTTGCGCTCGTCCACGGCGTTCGCGTCGAGCTGGCCGGCCAGCAAGCCGAGACCTCCCGCGGCCAGCGCCGAATCGAGAAGATCCCCCGCATCCCGGGAGTACCGGTCGAACATCGCGGGATCGGGATTCGAGATCTCCACGAAGAATCCGGCGATACGGCCGGCGAAATCGCCGTCGGGCATCGCACAGTACAGATCCCCGGACGCACAGAACGTGTAGGTCCGCGGACCGAGCAGACCGAATCCGCCAGGGCGCGGGCCGCCCGCGCCGGCCCCGACGACTGGCGGACCGATCAGGGTGTCGGTGGGTGCGCGGCGAGGATCGGAGATCAAGCCCACCAATGCGATTCGGTCGGGCGCCACCACACCGTGGCCGGTGCCGATCTCGGTCGCGAGATCACCCGCGGCGTCGGCGCCTTGGCTGTAGCCGACGATCGCGATGCGGGTCGCGGTGCACGACCCTGCCACCGCGGCGACGGCGGCACGGGCTTTGTCGACGGCTTCACGCTTGGAGCGGCCGTAGACCTCACCCTCCCAGGGAAAGGCGGTCGCGGTGTATGCGATATAGCCGACCCCGACGTCGCCCGGCAGCGCATCCACACTCGCCGCGAGCATCCCTTTGCGCGGATCGGCGTCGGAGGTTTCCCACGTGCCGGGCACGGCCAGCACATACAGGCCGGGACAACTCGGCGACGCGTGCGCGGGGGCGCCACCGCCGAAGTGCGCCAGGCCACACGTCGCCGCCACCAGCCCGGCGGCCGCGAGGGACTTCCAGCGCGCAAACGGAGACAAGGTGACACCTCCGAATCACTCGGCAGCTTTGCCGCGACCTCCGCACCCGGGGGCGCGGTGTCGTTATTGAGAGAATGATAGATAACTTATCACTCCCACCGGCCGAGTGTCGCCGGATTCGCGCGAATTCGCCCACGTCGAGATCCGGCGTCCGAAAGTTCAGAAGAGTTCCACGACAGTGACATTGACTGTCGGCCGACGAGTGCGCCACATCGACATCTCACCTTCCGTCATGCACGACGAGAAGGCAATCTCGCGCCCGCGAGCAGCTCCGGTAAGAACGAGTAATAACTTCTGGCCCGTACCTTGCTCGCGGGCGGTTCCGTCTTGTTCCGTCGAGCCCAGTCCGGGGCGTCGGCGCGGGCTCGCGATTCGACAGCCGCCGAACGGGTACGCGCACGGCATGAGTCACCCCGAGAACACCGACGCAGGCGCCGACGCCGAGCAGGACGATCAGGAAACCCAGGGCAAGCGCACAGTCGATACGCCGCCGGAGCACTCCGGCAAACTGGCCGGGCCCGGACCCGCCCGCGACCAGAACGAAGATCCCGACACCTGATTCGGCTCGAGCCCGCGTTCCCGGTCGGATATCACCGAGAACGCGGGCCAACGCCGCTAGTTGTACTCGTAGAACCCGCGACCGGTCTTGCGGCCCAGGCGGCCGGCGTCGACCATGCGGCGCAGCAGCGCCGGCGGTGCGTAGTGCGGCTCGGCGAATTCGCCGTACAGCGATTCGGCGGCCGCGAGCGCGATGTCGAGGCCGACGGTGTCGAGGAGGGTGAGCGGACCCATCGGGTAGCCGCAGCCGCCCTTCATCGCGGCGTCGATGTCCTCGGCGCTGGCGTAGCCCGACTCCAGCATCCGCACCGCCTGGCACAGGTACGGGATCAGCAGCGCGTTGACGATGAATCCGGAGCGGTCACCGGCCTGCACGGTGGTCTTGTGCAGGGTGTTCTTCGCGTAGTCGGTGACAGCGGCGGCCGTCTCCGGCGAGGTGACCAGCGTCGAGATCACCTCCACCAGCGGCATCACCGGCACCGGGTTGAAGAAGTGCAGGCCGACGACCTGCTCGGGACGCTGCGTGGCTCCGGCCACCTTGATCACCGGGATCGAGGAGGTGTTGGTGGCGAGGATGCCGGCGGGCTTCACGATCTTGTCCAGCTTGCCGAAGATCTCGTACTTCAGCGACTCGATCTCCGGAGCGGCCTCGATGACCAGGTCGCGATCGGCGAACTCCTCGATGTCGAGGGTCACCCGCACCCGGGCGAGCACGGCGTCGGCCTCGTCCTGGGTGATCTTGCCCTTCGTCACTCCCCGCGAGATCGACGATTCGATACGCTTGTGCGCCGCCTCGGCGAAGTCCGGAGTCGTCTCCAGGACGAGAACCTCGCTCCCGGCCTTCGCGCATACCTCGGCGATTCCCGCACCCATGGTTCCGCCACCGATCACACCGATCAGCTTCACAGTCGTCTCTCCCACCATCTCGGTTTCGAACACTTTCGCGCTCATTATCGCTGTTCGGGTAGTTGGAACAGGTTGTGGGCAAATTCGGGACCCGGCAACCGCTCCGTCACCCGCCACGCCGCGACGGGCAGCGATGGGCGATATCGCTGCTCGATCGGCTCGCCTCGCGCCGATTCCGTTCCGGCAGGACGACACCCAGCGCGGCAGCGGTGAAGGCGGCACCGCACCACAACGCGGTGGCCGGGCGACCGGTGTGATCGACGGTCGAACCGGCGGCGACCGGCCCGAGGGTGCCCAGATAGGTGAATGCGGCGAAGGTCGCGGCGTTGACCAGGGCTCCGGCGATGACGGCGAGCACAACTGGGCGCTGCGTCAGCACGGACCATTCGCGCCGCATCGGAGGGACGGTCCCGCTCGGCGCACCACCCTCGGCCTGTGTTCGCCGGCCGAGCATCGTCCACACCGGCATGAGCACCGCCGCGCTGAGCACCGCGACGGCCCAGAACGCCGAACGCCAGCTCCAGACCTCACCCAGCATCGTGCCTGCGGGCACACCGGCGATACAGGCCACGGTCACGCCGGAGACCACCACGGAGGCCGGGCGCGCCCGACCATGGCAGGACCGGCCAACCGCGGCAGTGCGGCCGGCACGACCGCGAGGAATCCGGCCTCGGCGACCGCCGCGACACCCCGTGTGACCACCAGCGCCGCGAAACCCGTTGTGGTAGCGCCGATCACGTGAGCGGCGCAGAAGACCCCGAGAAACGCCGTGACCGAATATCGAACCGGCAACCGGCCCGCGGTCATCGCCATCACCGGCGCTCCCATCACCATTCCGGCGGCGAACAGCGAGGTCAGCAAACCGGCGGCGCCGAGCGAGACGCCGACATCGTCGGCGATCCGCCGCAGCAGTCCCGACACCATGAACTCCGATGTGCCCTGCGCGAACACCGCGACAGCCAGCACGAAAACCACAGGGGGCATGAGGAAGTACTCCAGGAGACTGGGCGCACACGTATGCGGGCGCCCGGCGAAAGAATCCGGCATCATCCGGCCCACAGGCCGAGCGGCAACCGTTCGGATGCCTCCGGAGAACTCACCTCGCCACCTTGACAACGCGTATCGACGCGGTGGCGACGCCGCCGGAAATCGAAGGCGCCCGGCGACACTCGACCTAATTCAGGCGGGCGGCACGGTCGCGCAACAACGCCTGTTCGGCGGCGTTGGCGGTGAGTGCGGCGGCGCGCAAATAGGCGGCGCGGGCATCGGCCGGGCGGTCCAGCTGCGAGAGGAAGTGGGCGCGCACGGCGTGAAGCAGATGGTAGGAGTCGAGTGTGCCGGTCGCGGCCACCGCGTCGACGAGGTCGAGACCCGCGGCGGGACCGTGCACCATGGCCACCGCGACGGCGCGGTTCACCTCGACGACAGGCGACGGAAAGCGTTCGGCGAGAACGGCGTACAGGCCGGCGATGCGCCGCCAGTCGGTGTCCTCGGAGGTGGCGGCCATGGCGTGCGCGGCGGCGATGGCGCCCTGCAGGGCGTAGCGGCCGGGCGGAACACCACGACGCACGGCCAGGTTGTGGGCCCGGCCGAGGGCGGCGAAACCGCGGCGGATGGAGAGCTGATCCCAGCGGCTGCGGTCCTGATCGGGCAGCAGCACAAGCTGTTTCGTCGCGTCGCTGCGCGCGCCGGTCCGGGAGGCCTGCAATTCCACGAGTGCGGCGAGGCCGAATGCTTCCGGCTCCCGGGGCATCAGCCCGGTGAGGATGCGCGCCAATCGCAATGCGTCGTCGCACAGTTCGGCGCGCACCCAGTTGTCGCCGGAGGTGGCGGCGTACCCCTCGTTGAAGATCAGATAGATGACCTCGAGCACGGATTCCAGCCGGTCGGCCAGCTGCGGACCCGCCGGAACCTCGTAGGGCAGCTTCTTCTCGGCGATGGTGCGTTTGGCTCGTACGATCCGTTGTGCCACCGTCGTTTCCGGCACGAGATACGCGCGGGCGATCTCCTCGGTGGTCAGGCCGCCGACCATGCGCAGCGTCAATGCCACCCGAGCCGGCTGCGACAACGCGGGATGACATGCGGTGAACACCATGCGCAGCAGGTCGTCATCGATGTCGTTCGGTTGCTCGCCGGTCTGTTCGGTGAGCAGGTCGTGTCCGAGCATCGGCAGTTTGCGGGCGAAGGTGGCGTCACGCCGGATCCGGTCGATGGCGCGGTGTTTCGCGGTGAGCATCAGCCAGCCGCCCGGGTTCGGCGGAACCCCCTCGCGCGGCCACTGTTCCAGGGCCGCCAGATGTGCGTCCTGGGCGAATTCCTCGGCGGTGGCGATATCACCGACCAGCCGGGTGAGTCCGGCCACGAGTTTCGGCCATTCGATGCGCCACGCCGCCTCGACGGCCCGAGCCGCCGGTGAGCGGCCGTCGGCACCATCGTGCGGGCGGCCACTCACCTCGGGTAAGGACATAACGTCAAGCCTGGTCGTCGAGCTGACGGATCTCCAGTTCGATATCCCATTCCGGCCCGTGCAACCGCAGGAAGCGCGAACCCCACTCCACGGCTTCGTCCTGCGAGCGGGTCTGCACGAGGCAGTATCCGCCGATGACCTCCTTGGACTCGCTGAACGGGCCGTCGAGCACGCTCTGCTTGCCACCGGTCTGGCGAACCCGCACGCCCTCCTCGACCGGTCGCAGTCCCGCCGTGTCGAGCAGGACGCCGGCCTTGGTCATCTCCTCGAGCAGTTTGCCCATATTCTCGGCCATCGCGGGATCCGGCCCCTGCGTCGGCGCGGCCGTGGGATCGAGACGGATCAGCATCAGATAGCGCATGTCCGCATCCTTCCTCATCGCACCTGGTAGCGCAGATACACCGCGCCCGAACCGAAAGCCTTCGACTCCAGCAGGTCGAGATCCAGTTTCGCCTTGTCGTGAAACACCGGCGTGCCGGAACCGAGCGTGACCGGATGGACGACGATGCGGAACTCGTCGACCAGACCCATATCGATGAACGAATGCACCAGCTTGGGACTGGCGTAGATCGCGATCACGCCGCCGTCCTCACGCTTCAGCGCCTCGATCTGCGCGGCGAGGTCGCTGCTGATCAGCCGGGTGTTGTTCCATTCGGCCGACTCCAGCGTGGTGGAGCAGACGATCTTGTCCACGGCGTTGACCCATTCGGCGTGCCTGCGTTCGGCCGGCGAACTCTCGGCATTCGGATGCTGCGACCAGTATCCGAACATCCCCAGATAGGTCTCCCGGCCGTAGACCGCGGTGTCGAAGTCGGCCTGAATGTGTTCGGCATACGCCTGCAATTCGTCGTCGTAGGCGCGGAAGGTGAACTCGAATCCCAGGTTCTCGCCGGAGGAGGCGTAACCGTCCAGCGTCATGTGCTCGAAAGCCACCACTGTGCGCATGCTTGTGTCCTTCCAGGGGTGGGCTGCCTCTCAGCCCCTCACCTACCCCTCGAACGGGACACCCCTGGAATCGACATCATCGGAAAAAATCTTTACCGCTTGCGGCCGACCGCGGCATATCCGGCGGCCGGAGGCGCGGTCGCACCGGTGTCGAGCGTGCTCACATCGTCGGGCAGTGCGGGAGCCACCCCGCCGGCGTGCCAGTCGTCGATCGCCACGATGCCGGGCTCGATCACATCCATGTCGCGAAAGAAGCGCGCGACCCCGTCGTAGGACCGAGCTTCCATCTCGATCCCGCTCTGCCGATAGGCCGCGACCGTCCCCTCGACCATGTCCGGGGCGAAATCGGGGCTCAGGTGTGTCATCACCAGAAACGATCCAGGGGCCAGCGGTGCCAGCAGGGTGTCGATGATGTCGTACACCTCGTCTCCCGGCACGAAGTGACACAGCGCTATCAGACTCAGCGCCACCGGCCTCGAAAAGTCGAGTGTCGCTTCCACTTCGGGTGCGGACAGAATCCTTCCCGGATCGTGCACATCCGCCTCGACGTATCGGGTGACCCCCTCCGGAGTCCCGGTCAGCAGTGCCCGCGCGTGGGCCAGCACGATCGGGTCGTTGTCGACGTACACCACGCGCGCATCGGGTGCGGCCTCCTGGGCGACCTGGTGCAGGTTCGGCTCGGTCGGGATTCCGGTGCCGATGTCGAGAAACTGGCGAACGCCGAGGTCGGCACTCAGGTGCCGGACCGCGCGCGCCATGAACGCCCTGTTACCCCGCGCGACCGCCCGCACCGACGGGATGGCCTGCTCGATCGCTGCCGCCGCTACCCGGTCGGCTTCGTAGTTGTCACGTCCGCCGAGGTAGTAGTCGTATATGCGGGCACTGTGCGCCCGATCCTGTCCGAGATCCACCACACCGCCGTCGTCGGCCACGGCCCGCTCCTCTCCACTTGTGTTGTCGCAGAGGAGTTAACCACTGCGGGCCACCGTCACACCACGGCATCGATGACATCAGTGGAGCGGCCCGGATGACTTCCGGAATGGCTACGGCCCCGCGACCGGGCTGAGGCAGCTGGCCGGGGGGTCGACGAAGATGCAGAGGGCCGGGGCTCGGGTGGGGCGGTAGTCGGCGGGGACGCCGCCCGCGGCGACGATCTGCGCGTAGGTGCCGACGGCGTCGGTCGGACGGCGAGTGAGCGACGGATCGGTGCGGACGTCGACGGTGTAGAGGCCGAAACGGGGTGTGTAGCTGCCCCATTCGTAGTTGTCGGTGAGGCTCCAGTAGTTGTAGCCCATCACGTTCATACCGTCGGCCTTGGCGCGCTGCAGCCAGTAGACGGTGTCGCGGAGGTGGTCGCTGCGGGTGTAGCCGTCGCCGCGGGGCACGCCGTTCTCGGTGGGCATGCCGTTCTCGACGATATACAGCGGCTTGCCCGGGAAACGTCGCGAATAGTGTTGCAGCGCATAGTAGATACCCTCGGTGCGCAGCGGCATCTGCCAGATGCGCGGGCCGGGCAGGGGCGGCATCGCGGAACCGGTGGCCCGTCCGATCGCGCTGTACAGCGACTGCGCCGGGTCGAATCCGAAGTAGTAGTCGACGCCCACGTAGTCGAGCCGGGCGCCGATCCGGTCGACCAACTCGCCGTTGACCTGATCCTCCGCACCCGCGACATATCCGACGTTGGCGGTGACCTGAGCTCCGGGCTGCTTCTGATGGATGTAGTCGTAGCTGGCGTTGTGCACGTCGACGACCCCGGTCAGCATCGTGTTGGCATCGGCGCCGCCCTCGCGCACCTCGTTCTGAATGTAGGCGACCGGTTCGTTCACGGTGACCCACAACGGGTTCCGCGAGGAGTAGCGATCGACGACGGCGCGCATGTTGGCCAGCCAGTCCCCCACCATGCCCGGATTGCGCCAGCCGCCCCGGTCCGCCTCCCAGCCCGGATACACCCAGTGGTCGAGGGTGATCATCGGCCGCATCCCGGCGCGCACGATGCTGTCGACGACCGAATCGTAGAAGCGAAACGCGTTGTCGTCCCACTTCCCGGGCGTGGGCTGCAACCGCGCCCATTCGATCCCGACCCGGAACACGCGCATGCCCATATCGGCGGCCAGGCGGATGTCGGAGTCGTAGCGATCGACGAAGTCGACCGAATCCTGCAGTGGTTCGTAGCCGGGATTGCGAGCGATATAGCGAGTCCAGTTGCTGTCCGGCGCATGTCCTTCGGACTGGAAACCGGAACTCGACACGCCCCACAGGAAACCGGGGTCGAGCGACGACAGCGCCGCCGCCCGCATCGGTGGGCCGGCGAGGGCCGGAGTGCCGCTCAGCAACACCGCCGCAACAGCGACGAACACGGCCGAGACATTGCGCAGAAACCGGGATCGCATCAAGCCAGGGTAACGAATACAGTCCGTCCGCGCTGGTGATCGGTCACCACTACGTCACCGTCACAATGGGTTCCGCCGGCGCACCAGCGACCCGCGAGCATCGCGACGGCTCGCGGCCGCACCGCATCGGAGGACGGTCAGCCGCCCAGCTCCGGCCTGGTCAGATCGTTTTCTCCCGCAGTCGGTCCGCGACCCACGTGTCGATCTCCCGGAGCGCGGCGGCGGCCATGCCGGTGGAGCGAGCCCGCGACCACCGTGTCCGGGTGCCGCACCCGTTCCGGCAGACTGGGCGGATGGCACATTCCGCCGCGTACCGCCCCACGCCGGCGGACCTCGCCGCCGCGAAGGACCGGACCATTCCCGATCTGGTGGCACCCGGCCTGCGGGTGCTGTTCTGCGGTATCAATCCGGGACTGTGGTCGGGCGCGACCGGCCACCATTTCGCTCGCCCCGGAAACCGCTTCTGGCCCGCGCTGTTCCGCTCCGGCTTCACACCACGCCTGTTCCGCCCCGACGAGCAGGAAGAACTGCTCGCACTGGGGCTGGGCATCACCAATGTCGCCGCACGAACGACGGCGAAGGCCGACGAACTCACAGCGGAGGAGCTGCGCGAGGGCGGTCGCGCGCTTGCCGAGCGAGTCCGGCACTACCGCCCACGCGTCCTGGCCGTCCTCGGCCTGGGCGCCTACCGCACCGCATTCGGCCGGCCGCGAACCACCGTCGGACGCCAACCCGAAACCCTCGGCACCACCGCGATCTGGGTGCTACCCAACCCGAGCGGCCTCAACGCCCACTACACCCTCGACGCCCTGGCAGCCGAATTCCGCACACTGCGGGAGGCGATGGAAACCGGCTGACGTCGGTATGTCGCTGCCACCGCGGTTGACCACGGCGACACCGGCCGATGCCGCTGTCACCCGATTCGAACGACCCGTGCCCAGTCGGGCGGCCGCGCCGGAACGTAATCCGGATCGGCCTCGTTCCACGACCGCTGTCGTCCCAGCAAGCCCACGACCGTCCGGCACGCGGGCCGGGCCGCGGGCCACGGTGTGTGACCGTCGGTCAGGACAACGATCACGTCCGGACGGACCTGCGCGCGTAGCGCTTCGGCGAAACCCGCGCGCAGATCCGTGCCGCCGCCACCGACCAGCTCGATGCCGTCCGCTCGGCACAGGGGTTGCGCGATCCGAGCCGCGGCGTCGCAGGACAGGACCCGGACGAGATCGCGGCGACCGCCCACGGCACGGAAGATCGCCAGCGTTTCCACCAGGGCGCTACCCAGTTCCGCGTCGCTCACCGACCCCGAGGTGTCGATCACCACGCTGACCCGCGGCGGGGTGTGCCGCAGGCTCGGTAGCACCACGCCGGGCACTGCGGTTGATCGCCGAGCCGGCCGGCCATAGGTGTAGTCGTCGCCGGCACCGGACGCGGAGACCGCGGAGCGGATGGCGCCGCGCAGCAGGTCCCGCCACGGCTGCGGTGGATGCAACGCCTCCTCCGCCCAGCGCCGCCACCCCCGGGGCGCGTTACCCGGATGACCGTCGATGCCCTGGGCCACGCGGAACCGGACCGCCTCGCGTTCCTGATCGCTGAGGCCGTTCGCACCGTCCGGCCCGTACTCCCATGCGCGGTCCAGTCCGTCGGCACCGCTGCCGCAATCCAGCCACGCCATGTCCTGGGTGTGTGGTCCCAAGCGGAATTGACGCAGATAGTCCTCCATGAGTTCACCGCTGCGCAGTCCCAGACTTGCCGGTACGACAGCGCCTTCCGGCTCGATCAACCCGTCACCGAAGGCATCGTCGTTGATCTCGGCGTCCGCTGCGATATTCATTCGCAGCCGTTCCGCCGGACCGGTCAGATTGTGCTCACGAGCGAATCGGTCACTGCGCCCGTGATGGTCGCGCAGCAGATGCGAAACCTCGTGTACCAGAATCGAAGCCAGCTCCTCCACGGCCGTGCGGCCGACGAACACCGGCGATACGTAGCACCGCCAGTACCGGTCCACACCCATCGTCGGCACCGCGGGCGACTCGACGATGTGCAACGCGTACAGGGCGGTGGCCAGATAGGGGCGAGCCCGCGCGGCCAGCAGGCGGGCGGCGCCGAGCTTCTCGAAATCCACCGTCGTGGCCCCCGCGGTCATCGTCTCGCCTGCGCGGCAACGCGTTCCGCGGCGCGGTCCGCCTGTCGGGACACCGACACCGTTCCGGCGAGGTGCTCGATCGATGCCGGGACCTCCCACTGCTCGCGGCGCAGTGTGGCAAGGGTGGTTGCGGGAACGACCACCAGATCCGGCGCTCCGGTCTCGACGGCCTTCGCCAACAGCGCCCAGGCCGCGTCCCAGCGCGACTTCTCCGGCTGCCGGCGGACCGCCGCCACCACGGCGTCGAGCACGGCTTGGCGCAGATCACCGCGTTCCGGCAGGTCAGCGGTGTCCGGACAGGCGAGTAACTGCTCCGGGTCGGGAAGTTCCATCCGGTCGATGCTGGTCAGTAGTTCGAATCCGGGGCCGTCACCGACGGTGCCCCGGACCAGCATGGACACCACATCCCGGCCGACGCCGGCCGCGGTCGCGAAGGCGATCAGTCGCAGGGTCATATCCCAGCTGCGCGGCGACGGCCAGGCGCCGCCCCGTCGTGCTTCACCGCTGGGCATGCGATGCACCAACGCGGGCCGGGCAGCGAGCAGCCCGCACACCGCGCGTCGAGCGAAGGCCACTGCCTCCGGGAACTTTTCGGGGTCCAGCGTGGGCAGATCCGCGCGGGGCCAGACTCCGCCCAAGCCGCGCACCACGACATCGGGGTCGTGAGTCCAGGTGAGGTGGACGAATCGGTTGGCCAGCGGCGGGCTCAATTCCCAGCCGTCCGCGGCCGACGAGCGCGGGTTGGCGGCAGCGACGACGCGGACACCGGCCGGCAGCCGCAACGCACCGATCCGGCGTTCCAGGACGAGCCGCAACAGCGCCGCCTGCACCGCGGGCGGTGCGGTCGACAGTTCGTCCAGGAACAGCAAACCCCGACCGGCGCGCACGAGCCGTACCGCCCAATCCGGCGGAGCCAGCGGCACACCGTGTGCCGCGGGATCCTCTCCGACGACGGGCAGGCCCGAAAAATCGGACGGTTCGTGCACACTCGCGATCACGGTGGTCAGCGGAAGGTCCAAGGTTTCGGAGAGTTGGGTCAGGGCCGCGGTCTTCCCGATTCCGGGTTCGCCCCACAGGAGCACCGGAAGGTCGGCGGCCACGGCCACGGTCAGGGCCTCCAGTTGGATATCGGAGCGCGGCTCGGTGGTCGCCTCGTTGAGCAGAGTCAGCAGTTCTCCGGCGGCGTCGAGCCGGGCGGCGGCGGCTCGTGCCGTGGTCGGAACAGGTGTGGTCATCGTGAATCACCCTCGGTTTCAGAAGAATCGGGCACATGCGCGGTGCGCGGTCAGCGCGACGTCGCATGGCGGGGATGTGTGCGGTGGGAGGGCGTGCGTCGTTTCGCCGGCGGGAAGGCCTCAGAGGAATCGGACAGCCCGGTGCGGAATTGCCGGTACGTGCTTTCCCGCTGTGCGGCCGCCTCCAGTTCGTCTCGCAACGCTCCCGGACGCAACAGCGCCGCGGTTCCGAGCAGGTTTTCGACGACGGCCAACGCTCCGGCGATATCTCCGTGACGCAACCGATCCCGGACACCGGCAAGGCAATCCGGCCGGCGGTGCGCCAGATCGATCGCTTGCAGGCAGGGCAGCGGTGTCCCGGACAGTGCGACGAGCAGTTCTTCGCGGCGGATCTCGGCGGGGCTGTGATCGAGCGCGGTCAGCTCGCCGTCCACCAGTGCGATGCGGTGCTGCTCTCCCCGGCACTGCACCAGATGCGGATGATCGTGCCGTTCTGCCTCGAACGGCGTTGCGGCCGAGCAGAACTCAGGCACGATCGCCGAAGCGACCAGCGGATGCAGGCGATCGGCCGTGATCGCACCGGCGCGCAGCAATGCCAGATCGGGAAGCACCCAGGTCGCCGCGTACGGCAGGATCGGAAGCGTGGGTACCGCGCCCTGCGCGTATCCCGGCGCGACCCGCAGCGCGGGAGGATCCCCTTCGTACTCGAGGATCACCCGATGTCGTGCGCCGAATCGCACCAGCACCGGTCCGCGCCGATATCCGTCGGCGCACAGCAGTAACTCCGCCTCGGCCGCCCACAGGTCGACAGCACTCCCGGGCGGGGCGTGCTTCGCGACCGCACTCTCCGTGCGGCTTACTTCGGCTGTTTCCCCTGCGCCGCACCGTGTTCCGAGTTCGTCGGTGCGGCGCGCGTCCCAGAGGTGACGGTGCAGGTCGAATCGGAAACAGCGGTTGGGTCGGGGATGCGGATGCGAGCCGATCCCGCGGTCCGGACAGGATTCGTCCCACAGCGCCAGGCTCATACGTTGTCCGGAGTCCGCCCAGGCCGGCGGCGTGCGGACGACGAGATGCACGAAACTGGCTCTACGACATCGCTTTCTGCGCTCTCCGGTGTCGTATCGAGCCAGAGTCGTCGTGAGGCCCGGCCGTAACACGCCGTCGGAAGCGACCCTCGGCATATGCCAGCGCAGTAGATCCGGCGCCAGATGCCGCAGATCGCCCAGTACTCGGGCGGCAAGTTCGCTGCCGTGGGTATGTGCCAGTGCGCGCGGATCGACATCGACATCGACCCCCGCCGCGGCACACGCTCCGGCCCAGTCCCCGGCACGGCGCCGGGTGGTCGCGGTCTCGATCATGGAGGGCGGCACGGCGAACTCGCGTATCCGCAGCCACAGGGGAATTCGGGAATCGTTCCCGTTCACGGTCACAGGGTGCATCAGCACTCACCTGGCGCGAACGAGACCCCCAATCCTGTTTCGAAATGAGTCATCATCACGGCCGATGATACCGCCTTTCAGAACACGAAGCCACGCAGTGCCAGGAACCGCATACCGCCGACCGCACCGGTGACGGCGAGGACGGCGCTCGCCTGGGCGAGGTCGGCGAGGCCGGGGGCCCAGAACCGGAGGCCGGCGAGCGCTGCGGTGCTGATAATCACGCCGACGAGCGCGAGGCCGCCGCCTTCCCACTGCGCGGTGAACCAGCCGACGCGTCCGGTCGCCCGGAAGGTGAGCCGGCGGTGCATTTCGTTCGCGATCGCCGTACTGACCAGCGAGCCCGCGATATTCGCGACCAGCGGGCCGACCCCGCTCATGAGCAGGAACAGCACGGCGTAGGCGATATTGGCGGCGCCACCGACCAGGGCGAAGCGGATCAACTGGGCGACGGCGTGATCACCTCGCAGATATCGCCGGCCGCGATCGAGCCACTGCGGAAGTCGGCCACCGAGGGGCCCATCGAAACGCCCGGCGAGGGTCGTGTCCCACACGGCATTCCGCGCTCCGCAGGTGGCAACTGCTCCGCTGTTCATGAGAAGACTGTCTTCCACGCCGCTGTCACCGGACTGACGCCGCGCTGACACGATGCTTACACCGGATTCCACTCGGGTAGCCCGGCGCGGGCTGATTCGCCTGTACCACCGCAAAGCTCTGCGCGAGAACCTATTAGAGTCTCTCCATGGGGCGGCACGCGCGAGTTGCGCGACTCGGCCAGGTAGCCGAACTGGCGGGGCCCGTCGTGCTGACTTCCGCGACGACGCTGGTGCTGGGCGTGACCGATACCGCGCTCCTGGGCCACCATTCGATCGAAGCGCTCGGCGTCGCCACATCGGTGCTGCCGATATGGATCTTCTGCACCGCGGTGGTGGTGCCGTGGGGATCGGCGACGCAGATACTCGTCGCCCGCCGGCACGGCGCCGGTGACTCCGATGCGATCCGGAACGTGACGTCGACCGGCTTGTCCGGCGCAGCCGCGGTCGGCGTGGCGGTCGCGATGGTCGCGGCGGCGTCCGCGCCGGTGATCGTGGCGGTGACCGCGCCGGCGGGCCTGGATCGCCGCGAAGCAACGGTCATGTTGTGGATTCTGTTGTGCGGGTTGCCGTTCACGGCCGTCACCGCACATGTGCGCGGTGTGCTCGCCGGAATCGGTGATACGAGAAGCGGCGCCCAGGTGGCGGTGGCGGTGGCCGTGCTGAATGTGATGGTGTCGGCGATCCTGATCTTCGCCGCGGGGTGGGGACCGACGGGTTCCGCGATCGGTTCCACTCTCGCCGTCGCGGCCGGCACAGTCGCTCTGCTCCCGCGCGTTCGCCGGGCCACCGGGCTCGCGGTCGTCTGGGCCAGGGCAGATCGCACGGTATGGCACGCGGTGACCGCGCTCGCCGTGCCGGATGTCGTACTCGGAGTAGTCGGCTACGGGAGCGATGCAGTCATCGCGGCGGTGGTGGCCGAAGCGGGGACGGTGAGCCTGGCCGCGCACCGGGTGATGAGCCTGGCGATCTCGACGGTGTGGATGCTCGTGTTCGGAATCGGCGTCGCGACAGCGGTTTTGGCGGGACAGTGCCTCGGCGCCGGTGACGATCGGGAGCGCCACGCCGTCGTGCGAGCCGGCGCGGCGCTGATGGTCGGCGCCTCGAGTGCGGTCGCGCTGCTGGTCACCGCGCTGTCGCCCGTGTTGTTCCGGCTCGTCTCAGGCGACGCCGCGGTCAGTGCGACCGCTCGCGGGGTGGTGTGGTCGTTGCCGGTACTGGCGCCGATCATGTCGATCGGCATGGTCTACGCCGCTCAGCTACGCGCGGCCGGGAACACGAAAGCGGTGATGTCCGCGTCCGTGTTCTCGGTCGTCTGCGTCACCCTGCCCGCCGTGTGGATATCGGCCGCCGTGCTGCACTGGGGGCTCACCGGTGTCTACCTCGGGATCGTGGCCGGCTGGATCGCTCGGGGCGCGGCCACACACCGGCGCCGGCGCGCAGGAGCGGGCCCTACCCCAGCTTGAAGACATTCGCCTTTCCGGAGACCACGGTGTCCTGCGGATCCACCAACGCCACCCGGACCTGCACCGTCTGGCCCTGCTGCAATTGCGCGGGCGACCCGTCGGGCCCGGTCAGCACGACGACGGTGCTCTGCGCTTGCCCGTCGCACGTGACCTGCGGTTGCGTACCCATCGCGGACGGTGCGTCGGCGTTGGGATCACCCACCATGACCTTGACGGCGGATGCGCCGGAGTTGGCATCACAGGTGTAGTCGACCCCCACGTTCGCAGGTCCCACACCTTTGATGTCGATCGTATTGGCGGCGAGCGCCGGAGCGGCCGTCGAGACAGCGGCCCACCCCATCGCTGCCAGAGCGCTGACGAAAAGAGCTGAGCTTCGGTAGTTCCGGCCGGTCATCATCGATCTCGTCCTCCTGGCTTGTCGTACGAACGGTGATACCGAATCGTTGGAACGCCGGTTTCGGACCTCTCGCGGGCCGGCGGACGCGATGACAGGCCCGCACGTACCCGCCGACACCAGTATCGAGCCGTGGTGTGGATACCCGGAAGCACAGCTTCAAACTCGCTCCACAGAGTCGTGTCCACCGACGCTCGAGGCGTGGGACCACCTGCGGATGCGAGTCCGCGGTCACGAACGAAGGTGTGCCAGCAGTTCGTCCGCGGCCGGGTACGGGTCCTCATGGGGCAGTAGTCGGGCAGCAGAGTCGAGGTCGCCATCTCTGACCAGCTCGTGAATCTCGTGGGCCAGTGGAGTCATGTCGCTGATGGCGACTGTCCACTCGTCCGCGTAGCGCCGTACGGCTTCACCGCAGAGCCCGAGTTGCAGCGAGCGGTACGGAAGGGGTCGCAGATGCAGATCCCGCTCGGGATCCCACTGGACGCGGGCGGGCGCGCGCTTGAGCCGGCGTTGCCAGGTGCTGCGGTCGGAATGCAGCCCGGGCTTGTAGCTCGACAGGCACGCATGGCGCAGTGCCCATTCGAAACCGCTGCGTGAGATCTCCACGGCAAGGATGGTCTCTTGATCCGGCTTCGTGCCCCATCCGCAGCGGTACATCATCCACAGGAACGACGGCTTGATCCACGTCATCCGGTCCCGGTTCCATGCCGCGGGGAAGGCGCCGTCGCGGATGGCGGGCCTGCCGATGTCCGGGGAGTATGCCTGGTAGACCGTGACGGTGGATGCCGTATGGAGCGCGCGGATCCCGTGTTGTGGTTCTTCCATGTTGTAGAGCGTGACGCCGAACGACTCGGTCGGCGAGCGAATTTCCGACCCCGTCGAATCATTCAGCTAGGCGAACGCGGGTTTCCATCCCAGCTGCGGAGCGATCAACTCCACCGTGTCGTGCAGGATCTGCTCGTAGTCCGCGCGATGGAACTCGTAGGGCAGCTCGAGGCGTAGTTCGCTGGTTTGCGCGAGAACCGGATCGGCATGCAGCTGTTCGAGGATCTGCTCGGCGGTGCCGACGACATCCGGGGCGAACAACACCCGCCGCTCGCCCTGCGGGCCGAGCGTGCGCTGGTGCCGGCTCGCGGCGTAGGCGCGGTACCGCTCCCGGGTCGCGCGGTCGGCGCTGTCGAACGGGACGATCACCCGGCCGATCGCGACGCGCGCAGGTCGCGCCGGATCGATCCGCTCGCGATAATCGCTGATCAGTCCCAGCTGCGCGGTCGTGAAATCGTCACTGCGATCACCGAATACGATATTTCCGCTCAGCAGATTCAGTCCGCTCTCCGCCGCCCAGCGCACCGACCGGGTGCTGCCGCCGCCATACCAGACTCGGTCGGCCAGGCCGGGGCTGTGCGGCTGCAGCCGAGGGCGCTGGGTGTTACCCGGCGAGTGGATGACGGTGTCGGCATCACCGAGATAATGGCCGCGCAGATTCTCGATGAGCCGGGCCACCCGGCCGTAGGACAGGTCGAAGCCGCGCCAGTCACCATCGAAGACCAGATCGCCGATCAGCTCGGCGTGCGGCGGCGTCCCCGCGCTGAACCCCGGCTGCAAGCGGCCCTGGGACAACACATCGGCCAGCGACAGGTCCTCGGCCAGCCGGAACGGGCTCTCGTAACCGATCGGAATCACCGCCGCGCCCAACTCGACCCGATTCGTGCGCTGGGCGGCCGCGGCCAGGAAGACCGCCGCCGAACCGACACCGTGCTCGAGATGCCGCTGCCGGACCCACGCGCCGTCGAACCCGAGCCGCTCGCCGTATTCGAACAGCTGCAGCGTGTCCTCGAGGCCGGTGTACGGATCGTCGTCGAGGTAGTTGCCCGGGGTCAGAAACGCCAGCGAACCGATCCGCGGAGAACTCATCCCTGACGCTCGTAGGGGATCTTCTCCCCCGCCTCGATCGCGATCGGCAGCCGGTTCTCCGCCGGCGGCAGCGGGCAGGTCGCCAGATCGGTGTACGCGCACGGCAGATTCACCGCGCGGTTGAAGTCGAGCACCACCGTTGCGTCGGCATCGGGCGCCGGCACCTGTACCACCCGATTCACCGCGTAGGTGGTCACTCCGGAGGTCGCGTCGGTGAACAGCACCGACAGGTCGCCGGGGTTCTTGCCGGGAAAAGCGGTCAGGCGCAACGGCTTACCGTCGATCTCGAATTCGATCCGTCCCGGCGCGTCGTAGACGTGCTCGAGTCCTTCCACGGCGGCACCGACCGTCGTCGGACGCGGCTCCTGGAAGGCCACATAGCGTCCGCGCACCACCCATTTCGGCTCCGGCGCGAAGGCGGGGGTGCCGCGAAAAGCGGTGCGCAGCGGGTTGTTCGGATGCCGCGGCCGCACGATATCGTGGCCGCCACGTTTGGCGACCTCGATCACCGCGTCACCCCACACCGCGTTCACGCCACCGCGCTCGGGAACGATGCCGAACCCGTAGCGGCCACGCACCGGCGCGTCGTCGACGACCAGCTCTTCCCCCTCGTCGAGCACGACCACCACGCCGTCGGCCCCGGTCGACCAGGCGCCGGGCGCATCGTCGAAGCGCTGCGGCGTCTCGGTGAGCCAGTGCAGGCTCGTGATGGCGAGGAACCCGTGCCGATCGGACAGGTGCGCCTCCTGCCGCCGATGCCATTCCTGCCACTCGGTGGTGAAAGTGTCCGCATCGGCGGGCGAGGGTGCCTGAGTTGCCATGTCTCGATGTAAGCGGATGCCGCAGCCCGGGCACAGACTTACGCTCAGCCCGAACGCAATTCGCGTCTCGGCCGATGGCGAGCAGGGGGATGAAGCACGGCCGGTCACCTAGGCAACCGGCACGACCCTGCCCTCGCGGCGGGCCTCCAGCTGGGCCGGCCGGTGCTTGCCGTCGGAGAACCAGTGATGCGAGCCGGGTTTGCGCGCCTCGGTCGCCAGGTGCTTGATTCCTGCCTCACACGCGAATTCCTTGAGTTTCTTGCCGGCGAATCCGCCGAAGTACAGCCGCATGGCGGTCTCGTTCTTGTGACCGAGCTGGTAGATCCCGGCGTCCCGGCCGAAGCTGAGGCACATCGCGGGGAAGGCGAGGTCGACGGGTGCGGGCTGTTCACCCGCCATGCGGTGCAGCACCGTATCGGCGGCGTGTGCTCCCAGGCAGTACGCCGTGTAGGCGCTCATGCGGAACGGCAGATCCGAGGGTGCCGACGAATCACCCGCCGCGACGATGCGTTCATCGTCGACGCTGGTCAGTGTCTCGTCGGTGAGCAGCCGTCCGGCGGCATCGACGCTCAATCCGCTGCGAGCGGCCAGATCCGGTACGCCGAAGCCGGCAGCCCAGATGGTCACGGCACTGACCAGGGACCGGCCGTCGCCGAGTTTCACCACGTCCCGCCGGATCGCGGTGACGGTCGCATCGGGACCTTCGACGACCTTCACTCCGAGCTTCGCGAGGTACTTGTGGGCGGTGCGCCGCGCCTTCGGGTGCAGATACGGTCCGAGAACGCTGCCGCAGACCAAGGTGACCGTGCGGCCCTGCTCGGCCAGCTCGGCGGCGGTCTCGATCCCGGTCGGCCCGCCCCCGATCACCGTCACCGGGGCCGATGAGGGCGTATCGAACAGCACCGATCGCAGCCGTTGCGCCGCCTCCAGAGTCGCTACGGGATAGGCGAATTCGGCCGCGCCCGGCACCTGCGGCGCGGGGGTTCCACTCCCCACGGCGTAGATCAGATAGTCGTACCGGATGCTGCCGCCCTCGACCGAGTGCACGGTGCGCTCGGTTGGGTCGATCCGCGTCACGCTGTCGACGACCAGCCGCACCTTCTCGGCGAGGACGTCCTGGTAATCGACGACCGCCTCGTGAGTCGCGCCCACCAACTGGTGCAACCGCAGCCTCGGGACGAACACTCGGCGGGGGTTGATCACGGTCACCCGCACGTCGTCTCGCTGCGTCAGACGGTTGGCTGCCATCACGCCGGCGTATCCGCCGCCGATCACCACGACTTCGTTGTTGTTCATCGTCTTTCCTCCGTGTGCTGAGGGGTTCGGGCATAAGACGCCGCATCCCTCACGGCTGTGACAACGAGTGACGTGGATCACAAGCTACGGCCGGATGTCAGCGGTGCCGACGTGGATCGGCTCCACTCGGCTTTCGCCGTACGGGCGCTGCGGAGGGTTTCTCGGCCCGGGGGACGTCGCTGGGCGCACTGTTCGAGGCGCCCTGCGGTGCTGCGCCATCCGCGCGCGGCGCCACTTCGCAGGCGTTCGGCGCCGGGACACCCGACAACCGCTCACCCAGCCACTGCGTCGATCCGAGAAAGCCGTCGAAGTAGCCGAGGATGTGTTCCCCGCCCACGATGCTCTTCGTGGCCGGGACTCCCAGAGCACACTGTTCGGCATAGAACGCCTCGGCCTTCGCGACCGGCATCCAGGGATCGTGCACGCCGTTGTAGACATAGATCGGCATGCCGGCCTTCTTGCCTTTCAGACTCAACCGCCGGAACATCATGTCGGCGAATTCGGTGTGGAGCGGGTCGGCCATATTCGCCACGGCCGCAAAGGGTACGAAGACGCCGATGTCGGCCATGGTCGAACTGCACACGTCCTTGAGCGGGGAAATGGCCGCCCACTGCGCGAGATGATTCATGCGGCTGAGGATTTCGGGATGCTCTCGGGCCAGCGCGAGTGTCACGGTCATCATCAGTCCCGAGGCGTAGGTGCCGTCGAAGGTCTTCGCGAAGGATTCGTAATCGACGGGCAGACCGCCCATCGCGGCACCGGCCAGGTTGGGGGCCAGTTCCGGGGCGTATTCGCGCGAAAGCATCGCGGCGGCGTAGCTGGCGATGGCACCGCCGGAATAGCCGGTCATCGCGAACCGGCTCTCGCCGAACTCGTCCGGCATCAGACGCCGTACCGCACGCACGGTGTCGAGCATGATGTGGCCGGCCACGGTCGGCTCGGCATACGCCATCAACGGTCCCTCGTGATCCGGGATCACCACCGCGTAGTTCCGGCTCGCGGCCCACATCGTCGGTGAGGGGACGAAATCGTTGCCGGTGCCGCCGGTCGTGATGTCGAATCCGTGGGAGAACACGTAGCCGGGAGTGCAGCGCCGGTTGAGCGCGTTGATCGGCGGGGCGTTCAGCAGCACCGGCCGGCTTCCCGGCCCGGTCCACCGGCCGAACGGCAACAGCAGCGTCGCGGTCCCGAAGGACGGCGCGCCCGAGGAGTTCGTGGTCCGGAATTTCAGCTGTATCGCCCGCTGAACCGGCGTGAGCACCGTCAGGAAGACCATCGGCACCCCCGGCCAGCTGACGTCCCGCGATTCGATGACGTCACCCGGTGCGTACTGGGCGAGATTCGCCGGGGCCTGGTCGAAGAACGGATCCCCGGTCGGACTGGATTGAATCGCATTCCACAGCGCCTGCGGGTCCGACGCCCCGCCGGAATCTGAAGCAGCGGACCCGATCCCGGGCAGCACCGACGACGGCGCGGGAATGGTGTCGTCGAGCCATTTCTGGAACGCCGACGGCCCCGGATCCTTATGTGTGACTGCGGGATTCGGCTCCGAGGACGCAGCGTCCGGCTCACCGGCCGCCGGCGCTGGAGAAGTGGAGGCCGGCGGTGCAGCCGGACCCGAGGCTGGCGGCGCAGGCTGGTCGGTGGTCGACGGCGCCGCGGGACCGGACTCCGACGGCGCGACACGATCCGCGGTCGACTCGCCCGGACCGGACGCAGACGGCTCGGCACCGTCGGGCGCCGACGACGCGCCCGGACCGGACTCCGACGGCGCGACACCGTCGGAAGCCGACGGCACATCCGGACCGGACGCCGGAGGAACAGCCTGCTCGGGGTCGGACGACTCTCCGTGGTCGGATGCCGGCGGAGTTGTCGGGACGGCAGTGGTCGGGGCGGGGGTCGGCGACGACGGGTCGGCGGCCGCGGCAGCTTGCCCCAACGTCAGTGCACAACCCATCGCCAGCGTGACCGCAATGCCCCGTAGACATTTCACGACAACACACCCGTCCTGTCGGAGTGGTACTCGAACCGAAGGTCGTGCAGAAGTGGAGCAGTCCCGGCTATCCGGTATGCAAGGGCGCGCGTCGGCGGCGGCCGAGGCCGCACCGACCTTCGAAAGATAACCCCGGACCAGCGAGAATCGGTGGATCTGACGCGAAAATGCCCGGCACGTGTCCCTTCGAGCGCCATTGCACGCAACAACCGGTCGCTCTGCATTGAGGTCGAACGGATCGTGCAAACCTCGACGAAATTGCACGATTTCCGCATAACGCGACGCACTGTGCACGATTTGTTCGCGCTCCCATGACCGGCGAGCGCCGTCGCGGTACTGGCGTCACCCGGACAACGAATGTTCTCTCGGGCGGCGGCGCTCTGTCGCCCATGCGGGCAGTGCCTCGCGCGCCGACAGCCACTGCTCGGGTATCCCGCGTATCGAACCTCGGCAGCCGACTCCCGTGTACGCGGCCACGATCCCGCCGACGATCGCGGCCGTGGTGTCCACGTCCCCACCCGCTTCGACGCAGGCGGTGACCGCAGCCGGGTAGTCGCCGAGGAAGCTTGCGGCCACCCACAGGGTGAACGGGACCGTATCGTGCGCGCTGACCCGGGCGCCGTTGCCGAGTTCGTAGGCCGCTTCGGCCACGGATCTGCCGATCAATGTCCGCGCGCGACGGACACCGGCCGCGGTGCGCCCGTCGACCAGGTACGGCTCCACCGCATCCAGCAATTCGCCGGGCGCACAGTCCTTTCCACGAACCGCTGCGGCGTGGCCGGCCGCGACGGCGACCGCCATCGCGCCGACGATCGCTTCCGGATGACGGTGGGTGATCTCGGCGGAAAACGCTGCCTGCGCCGCCGCCCGCTCCGGATCCCCGGCGAAATAGGCCCCGAGCGGGGCGACCCGCATCGCCGCACCGTTGCCCCACGACCCGTTCCCGCCGAAAACCGCACCTGCCGCGTCGGCCCACGGCATGCCGTCGCGAATCTCGTGCAGCACAACGACTGTGCCCGGCCCGTAACCACGGTAGGGCTCACATCGTTCGGCGAACACGGCCGCGAGCGCGTCGCGGTCGATACGGCCGCGGTCGAGGACCTCCGTGTACACCGAACAGGCCATCTCGGTGTCGTCGGTCCACTGCCACGGAGGCGCCGGCGGTCGCCCGGCGTGAAGATCGGACACGGAGCGCCCGGGAACGAAGAACTGCGCACCCAGCGCATCACCAACGGATAAGCCCACAAGGCTGTCATATGCGGTATCGGAGTTCGGCATGCGCGAACAAGCGTGCCAACAAAAGACAGCTGCCGCAAGACTCGGGAGAGCCCACGTCCGGTGTGCCGCCGGATACCGAATGACAACCTGCACGCACGCCGGGAACCTCAGTTCAGGTGCTGTGCTCGCGGCAGAGCCAACGTCAGCGCTCCCAAACCGAACGACACCACGGCCAAGGCCAGCATCATGGTGATCGCGCCGTCGAGGGTGTGGGAGCGGAAGAACAGGGTGGTCAGCACTGCCAAACCCAGTGCGTTGCCGATCTGTTCGATGGTCGGGACGACTCCCGATGTCTCGGACATGTGGTCGGCGTTGAGGCCGGACAGCATGATCGGCTGGATTTGGACCGCGAAGATCCCTACTCCGAAACCGGCTGCGCACACGGCGGGGGTGGCGATGAGAGGGTTGGCGACGCCACTGGTCAGGTGGAGGTAGATCGCGCCGCCGGCCATGCAGCCTCCGTAGAGGGTGACGCCGCCGGCCAGGATCAGGATTCCCCACTGCCGGACCAGGAACAGAGACGCGATCGCTCCCGCGCCCGCTCCCAGAGCGAACAGCGTCATGACGATCGCCGTGTGCCACGGCGTGTAGCCGAGGACGTCCTGCATGGTGATGGAGGCGGCGAAGACGAAGGCGGTGAACAGGCCGAAGAAGACGCAGATCAGGATCGAGCCGATGCCAAAGCCTCTGTCGGAGAAGAGTTCCAGCCGCATCAACGGGTCGGCTCCACGGGACGAACGCCTGATCTGGTGGGCCACGAACAGGGCGCACACCACGACTCCGGCCAGGGCGAGGGCGATCGGCCGGGATTGCCAGCCGTGCTGTTGGACCAGGGCGAGGGCATAGACGAGCAGCAGAAGTCCGGCGCCCGACAATGCCGCGCCGCCGAGGTCGAGGCGCTCGGGTGACGCCGGCCGGCCGATCCGCAGATAGCGCCAGGCCAGGCCGAACGCGACCATGCCGATGGGAAGGTTGATCAGGAAGACCGTGCGCCAGCCCCAGCCGCCGATGTCGACGGTGAGTAGCGCGCCGCCGAGGATGGGGCCGAGCATGCCGGCGAAACCGGCCACCCCGCCGTACATGGCGAAGACCAGGGAGTGGCGTTCGCGCGGGAAACTGGCGATGAGGATGGCGATGGTCTGCGCCGCCATGCCCGCGCCCGCGGCGCCTTGCACTACGCGGGCTACGACCAATTCGGTGGCGCCGGTGGACAATCCGCACCACACCGAGGCAGCGGTGAAGGCCACCACCGAGGTGAGGAACATCGCGCGGCGGCCGACGACGGCCCCGAGTCGGGCGGCACTGAGCAACGTACAGGCGAAGGCCAGCGAATAGCCCGAGATGACCAGCAATTCCGCCGAGCGGGAAGCCCCCAGATCGGACGTCAACCGAGGCAGGGCGGTGTTCACGATCGTCACGTCGATCATTTGCATGAACACTGCGATCAGACAGCCGGCGAAGGCCAGCCACGCCGCCGATTCGGACGGTGACGAGCCGGGAAGCAGGACAACGCTTTCCGGTTCACCGACGGTGTTGCCCCTCATCCGGCCAGCTCGATCACGCTGCGCGGGGCGGACAACGCCAGTTCGGTCGGAAAACTCAAGCGCACCACACGATGTGGTGGCGCTATCTCGATCTGTGCGACGAACGGTGGCAGGAGCCCGCCGATCATCTTGTCCAGCAACATGTTCACCTGCCCGAAGCTGGGCCGCAGGCGCACCTGGCGGCATTCGATCTCGCCCGTGCCGACCACCGAGTCCGTGCGCTTGTCCACGCGCGCGACCAAAGGCCAGTGCACCGAGAAGGCCAGCCACGTATCGATCGACTGCACCGAGCCCTCGGTGAGGTCGAGCCCGCGCAACAGGGTCAGGCCGCCGACGATCGGCATGATGTCGGCGGGAAACGGCGTGGGTGCGCCGCCTATCGGGAGGTGGACGGTGTCGACGAAATGCGCCTCCTCGCGAGAGACGACCGCGCCACGAGAGCGGGTTTCGGCGCGGTAGTCCTCGGCGCGCAGAAATCCGTCGAGCCGGCCGAAGCGCTGGTCGACGGTCAGTTCCAGCTCGCCGTCGCCGCTCGATGCCTCGAGCAGCGTCCGGTAACCGCCGTTCTCGTGGGTGACGACGCTGGTCAGCTCGAAACCCGCACTGCGCCCGCCGGTTTCGACGGTGTACCGGCATTTCTCGCCGTCGGGTATGCCGGGGTCGCGAAAGAGGGTGGGCACCGTACCTCCTGAAACCACGAAACCTCCTGTAGTTCAGTTCGTTTCCGCGTCGCGGTCGATGATCGACGCGAAAACCGAGCGCATCGCCGCGATATAGCGCTCCACCGAGTCGTGGGCGACCGCGGTGTCGGGATAGATGACGCTCAGCGTGGTCCCGGACGGCAGCCGATTGACCCAGATCAGCGCCTCTTCCGACGCGGCACGGTTGGCGTAGACGCCGGCGGTGACCTCGTCGAAGAATTCGTGGCCCAGGAAGTCGCGGGCGTCGATGAACGAGATCATCGGTGTGACCCAGCCGGGTTCGGCCTTGATCTCCGAGTCGGCGGGCAGCAGTTCGAGCACCCGGTGGAACGAGGTGGGCGCCAGTCGCAGCCCGTTCTCGTAGGCGCGCTGGGCCAATTTCAGCGTGCGGGTGACGCGGGTGCCGGGGCCGACCGAAAAGGCCACCGGCACCAGCGTCACATACCAGCCGACCGAATTGCCCTCCGCCGCCGAGGTTCTCGTGCTCACCGGAGTCATCCCGAAGTAGTAGTCGGAATCGGTAAGATCGCGTTCGGCCAGGGCCGCCGCCGCGAAGACCCCGCCCACGAATTCCGCGTCATTGGCCCGGCAGACCTCCTCGAAGGCCAGCGCCTGCTGTTCGTCCAGCAGGGGCACCGTGCGATGCGCGCTGCGGTTGTAGCCGTCGGAGCGCTTGCCGAGGTCCAGCGGAAAGGACGGTAGCCGATTATCGTTGCCGTGCAACAACTGTAACCACTTCCGCACACCGGGTGAGGACAGCGTCAGGGTCTCGCTGTAGGCCCGCTCGGTGACGCAGTAGTTCAGATAACTCGCCGCCGGGGGCAGCGGCTCCGCCTCGCCGCCGAGTTCGGCCAGATACAGCTGCGCGAAATCGGAGGCGGACAGATACTGGCCGAGACCGTCGGTGTGCAGGTGGTCGACGGCGAGGTAGACCGTGGTCGCGTCGCCGTGTTCGATGGCTCCGAAGGTGAAGCAATCCCATTGGAACGGATCGGGAGTCGTCTTCTCGACGTGCTGACGGATCGCGGCCGGATCGTCGATCCACCCGTAGTCGATCGGAATGAAGTCGACCACGTCCTCGGGCACCAGATGCCGCCGCACGGTGCCGTCGGCGTCGATGTCGAACCAGGTCCGGAAGGTGTCGTGCCGCAACAGGAAGGTGTTGATGATCCGCGTCATCGCCTCCCGGTCCAGGCCACCGGTCGGGATCTGCGCGGTGGCCAGGCACAGTCCGGAGAAGCGGAAGTCGGCGGCGGCGTGCCGATTCGCCTGGCGCAGATACTGTTCCTGTTGCAGCGACGGCGGCGCCGGATGCACCGGGGCGGTCCGGGCCCGCGCCACCGCTTCCGGTGACGCGACCCAGGTGACCATCCGCCCCGGCGGCGGTGACCATTCGTCGATGAGTCCGAAGTCGACCACGACTACCTCATTTCCACCGGTGGGCATCGAAACGGCGGCCCATCAGCCGACTCCCGCCATCTCCGCGACCGCACCGGCCGGCGCGTCGGGGCCGCTCGACTCGGCCGCGGGCTGTGATCCGCCCGGGACGGTCCCGTCCACCGCCGCGGCCAGGGCAGCCGGATCCGGTTGAGCCCCACCGGGTTCGTGCGCCAGGATCAGCTCGGCCACCTTCGGTCCGGCCTGCTCCAGGCTGAACGAGCGGCCCATCTGCAACGACATCAGGTCGATGCCGAGCGTCTTGGTCACGCGTGCGCCGAGTTCGACCGCCATCAGCGAATCCAGACCCAGCTCCGGCACCGGAATCGTCATATCGATGGTGTCGACGTCCACGCCCATGACGACGGCCAGTTCGCCTGCCATCAGCCGGGCGATGTGCGGGCCGCGCTTGGACTCCTCCATCGCGGCCAGCTCCTCACGCAACCGGGCCAGCTCGGAGGTGTCCTTCGCCGAGGCCCGCGCGAGTGCGGCGGTGCGACCGGTGCGAGCCAGTTGCGGGAAGGTACCGGTGAGCTTGGCCCAGTCGGTCGGGATGACGGCCACGCGCGAGGCTCCCAGGCGCAGGCACTGTTCCAGATAGGCGGTGGCGTCGCCCATATCGATGGGGCCGAATCCGACCAGGTCCAGATATTTCTCGGAGGTCTCGTTCGCCGCCATGCCCCCGGCGCCGGACAGGTGGCCCCAGCCGACGCACAACGCCCGCTCCCCCGCCTGCGACCAGCGCAGCGCCAGCGATTCGACCGCGACATTGGCCGCGCAGTAACTGTATTGGCCGTAGATGCCGTACATCGACCCGCCCGACGAGCACAGCACGAACATGTCGAGGTCGATGCCCGCGTCGGCGACCGCCCGGTGCACGATCTGCGCGCCCAGCACCTTCGGCAGATAGACCTGTTCGAGCTGGCCGATTTCCATCTTGGCCAGATTGTTGTCCGCGACCGCACCCGCGGCGTGGAACACCCCGCGTAGCGGATGGCCGGCGCTGTGGATGCGTGCGATCGCGTCGGCCACCGCCTCGGCGTCGGTCACATCGAGCAGCTCCTCGACGATCTCGATCCCGATCGCGCGCCACGCCTCGAGCTGCCGGCGCGCCTCCTCGGTGGTCGCGCCGCGCCGCCCGGCCAGCACCAGCCGCCGCGCACCACGCAAGGTCAGCCAGCGGCCGATCGCCAGACCGAACCCACCGAATCCACCGGTAACCAAATACGTTGCGCTGTCGCTGATCTCGACATCCGGCAGGTACGGGCGCACCGGCGGTTCCGGCGCGTCCATGCGCAGCGCGATCCGGGCCGGCCGCGACGAGCGCAGCGTCTCCTCGAACGCCTTGCTCACCTCGGCGGTGTCGAACAGGTGGTACGGCAGGGGGCGGTAGGTGCCCTCGGTGACCTTCTCGAACACCCGTTGCAGCAGAGCCGCGAGCCGTTGCGGCTTCACCTTGACCAGGCGGTCGAGGTCCATCGAGAAGTACGACAGGTTCTTGTCGAAATTGGCCAGTTCCAGCAGGCCACCGGTGTAGATGTCGGCCTTGCCGACCTCGACGATGCGGCCGAATTCCGCTGCGGCGTTGAAGTTCTGGCGCAGAATCTCACCGGGCGCGCTGCTGACGATCACATCGGCGCCCGCTCCTCCCGTGATCGCGGCGACCTCGTCGACGAAGTTCAGCGACCGCGAATTCACCGCGTAGTCCGCCCCCATCGCGAGCACGTGGGCACGCCGCTCCGGGGTGCTGGCGGTGCCGATGATGGTGGCGCCGCGGGCCTTGGCGACCTGGATCGCGGCGGTGCCGACGCCGCCGGCCGCACCGTGCACCAGCACCGTCTCTCCCGGTTCCAGCCGGGCCAGATCCAGCAGGGCGTATTCGGCCGTGCCGAAGGCGATGATGCTGGTGCAGTGCCCCGGATCGGTGCCCTCGGGCAGGACGACCGCGAGCTGCCGGTCCACGACCGCGAAGCGGCGCATCATGCCCTTGGCGGCCACACCGACCAGATCCCCCTCCTCGACGTCCTCGACGCCGGGCCCGACCCGCACCACGGTGCCGACCCCCTCCATACCGGGCACGGTGCCGAAATACGTTGGAGCCAGCTCACGTTCGCCGAGCAACCCGATGACCTTCAGCGGATCCTTGTAGTTCAATCCGATGACCTGCATCCGGATCTCGATCTCGCCCGGGCCCGGTTCCACGCGCGGGCATTCCCGCCAGGCGAGTGCCGACAGCAGCCGGGTGCGCGGCATGTCGAGTTCGAAGTTGGCCTCCGGATCCGTCAGCGGCGCCGAGGTGTCCAGGACTTCCAGCCGTTCGGGCAGCGGTTTGGTGATCACCGTCGCCCAGCGTTTGCCGTCGCGCAACAGCACCTCGTCGCTGTTGTCGAGGGAGAAGGCGCCGGGCACCGCCAGTTCCGCCACGAGATCGGCGATCGGTGTCGCGGGTTCGGTGTCGACGAGCCGCCAGCGCAGTGCGGTCTGCTCGTTGAGCAGGACGCGCCGCGCGCCGGCCAATGCGGCCTGCCCGGTGTCGGGCACGGCGGAACTGCCGGGCAGGGCGAACGCGGATTCGGTGACCAGGGTGCAGTGCACGAGACCATCGCCGAAAATCGTTTGCGGAGTGCCGTTCTCGCTCGGCGGTTCGACGAATTCGGCGACAGCCACCGCGATGCGCTTGAGCGTCCACAAGTGCGCCACGTCGTCGGCGACCGCACCCGCGACCACGCAGATGTGCAACCGCCGAGTCGGCTCGCCGCGGGCGGCGCGCAGCTGCTCGACGAGCTCGGACTCCAGTTCCGGCCCGGTCGAATCCACCACGTGCAGGCGGGAATCCGGAAGCGCGGCCACCAATCGGTCGGCCCGTGCCGTCTCGCCGAGGCGGACTACCAGGGTAGTCACCGAACCGGCCTCGGCCAGTGCGGACGGGTCGATCGGATCGCGTTCCTCGAAGGTCTCGGTGTAGTAGAAGTCGGCCATCCGGTGCAGTGGATCGTCGCCGGGCCGCAGCGCGCCGATCTGCAGGCCGGACAGCCGGACCACCAATTTGTGGTCGGCGTCGAGCAGATCCACATCGGCACGCAGCCGCGCCTTCGGATCGCGCCGGGCCACCACGGTCACCGTCTCGGGCAACGCCGCCAGCAAGCGCACCGCACCCACGCCGACCGGAACCATCACGCCCTCGTCGATGCGTTCGTCGGCGAACAGCATGGCCGCGCACTGCATGGCGGCGTCCACGACCGCCGGATGCGCCAGATGGCCGGAATCCGCGGCGATCGAGCCGTCGACGGTCGCCACCACCACATCGCGGCCGACCCGCACCGAGGTGACCCGCCGGAACGACGGCCCGTATTGCAGTCCGGCCGCGGCCAGGCCCGTGTAGAACATCGCCGGGTCGACGTCGATGCCGACCTCGATCTCCGGAACATCGACCGTGGTCTGCTCGTGGCTGCCGGTGAGGGTGCGCCCGGAGGCGTGCACGGTCCACGCGGTACCGGTGGCACTGCGCGAGCGGATCAGGAACCGGCCGCTGGCCTCCTCGATACTCAGTGCCACCAGCGGTACGTCCGGGGCACCCATGATCAGCGGTGCGACGAACCGAACTCCCTCCAGCGCAACCTGTTCCGAGCCGATTCGCGACGTGGTGGCGCTCAGTGCCGCGTCCAGATACGCGGCCCCGGGCATGATCTTGATGCCGTTGACCACGTGATCCGACAGCCACGGCAGCAATTCGGTGCCGACCTGCAGCAGCCATTCCGGACGGCCTTCGACATCGGGATCGCCGAGCATCGCGTAGGAGCCGGGGGTGCCGAGGCGGGCCTGTTCGAACAGCGGCAGCGCCGAGTGCAGGCGGGTGCGCTGCCAGGGATAACGAGGCAGCGGCAGATGCGGAGTGGCCGGGCGATCGGGCGGGAACAGCAGATCGCGGTCGAGGACACCGGCGGCGTGCAGGCCGATCAGCGTGCGGCGCAGGCTGTCGGCATCCGCTTGTTCGCGGTCCAGCGTCGGCACCGTGGTCCCCTGCACATCGGCGCCGAGCAGGGCTTCGCGAATATTGCCCGACAGCACCGGATGCGGGCCGACCTCGAGGAAGATCCGATGACCCGCGCCGATCAGGGCGCCGACGGCATCGAAGAACCGGACCGGTTGCCGCACGTTCGACCACCAGTAGGACGCGTCCCAGTCGGCCTCGGCGACCCGCATACCCGTCACCGTCGAATACAGCGGCACGGTCGGCGTCCGGGGCTCCAGATCGGCCAGCACCGACCGCAATTCGGCCTCGATCGGCTCCATCAGGCGGCTGTGATACGGCACCTCCACCCGCAGGCGGCGGGCGAAAACGCCGTCCTCGGTGAGCTTTTCGGCCAGCAGATCCAGCCGGTCGGCGTCGCCGGAGAGGGTGACGGCGCTGGGACTGTTCACCGCCGCGATATCGATGCCCGGATCGTCGCCGATCAGTTCGAGGGCCTTGTCCTTCGGCAATCCCACCGCGAGCATGCCGCCGGTGCCGGCGGTGGTCGCCTGCAGCCGGGCGCGGTGGTAGGCCACCCGCACGGCGTCGCGCAGCGACAGCATGCCGCTCACATACGCCGCCGACACCTCGCCGACGCTGTGTCCCACGATGGCGGCCGGGGTGATGCCGTACTGCTCCAGCTCGCGCACGAGCCCGACCTGGACGAGGAAGTTGGCCGGCTGCGCGACGTCGGTTCGGGTGACGCGGGATTCGTTCTCCGGCTTGCGCAGTTCGTCGATGATCGACCAGCCCGCGAGGGCCCGGAACTCGGCATCGATCTCTGCCGCGGTCTCGGCGAACACACCACCGGCCGCGAGCAGTTCCCGTCCCATCCGCCAGTGCTGCGGGCCCATGCCGGAGAAGACGAAGACCGGTTC
Source organism: Nocardia nova NBRC 15556 (assembly GCF_001613005.1). Classification (GTDB taxonomy): domain Bacteria; phylum Actinomycetota; class Actinomycetes; order Mycobacteriales; family Mycobacteriaceae; genus Nocardia; species Nocardia nova. The sequence continues at coordinate 64,527 of NZ_BDBN01000024.1, forward strand.
GGCCGCGCGCGACACGATGGTGCGGGACGCGTCGCGTCCCTCCCCCGCCGCGTAGCCGCGCAGCTCCCGCACCAGGTCCTCGGTGGAGTCACCGATCAGGACGCCGGTGCGGAACGCGTGGTGCGCCATCCGCGTCCACGCCGCCTCGGCGAGGTGATCGGGGTCGGCTCCCGCGGTGATCAGGTCGGCGAATCGTCCGGCCAGCGCGCGGGCCGCGGCGGTGCTGCGGGCCGAGATGGGCAGAATGCCGAGGTGGCGGTGCGGCACGGCGGGCGCCGGGGTGGTACCGACGTATTCCTGCAGGATCGCATGCGCGTTGGTTCCGCCGTAGCCGAAACCGTTGACCGCCACCGACATCGGGCCGGCGTCGGCGGGCAGCGGCTGCGCTTCGGTCTGCACGTGCAGGCCCAGTTCCTCGAAGGGGATATCCGGGTTCTGCTTGTCCAGCCAGCCCTGCGGGGGCAGCGTGCGATGTGTGATGGCCAGCGCCGCCTTGATCACACTGGCGACTCCGGCGGCGGCCTCGGTGTGACCGATCGTCGCCTTGACCGACCCGACGCCGACCGACTCGGTGCGTCCGGCGGGTGCGCCGAAAACCTTTCCCAGCGCGCGCAATTCGACCGGGTCGCCGACGAGGGTTCCGGTGCCGTGCGCCTCGAGGTAGGTGATCGACTGCGGCGCCAGACCCGAGCGTTCACAGACGGTGCGGGCCAGCGCCTCCTGGGAATCGACATTCGGCACCGTGATGGCGGTCGTGCGCCCGTCCTGATTCGAGCCGGTGGCCTTGACCACGGCGTAGATGCGGTCGCCGTCGCGCACGGCGTCGTCGAGTTTCTTCAGCACCACCACGCCGGCGCCCTCGCCGCGGCCGTATCCGTCGGCGGAGGCGTCGAAGGATTTGCAGCGGCCGTCGGCGGCGAGGAAGCCGCCCTTGCACATCAGCACGAAGGTTTCCGGCTGCAGCATCACGTTCACGCCGCCGGCCAGGGCCACCCGGCAGTCGTCGTTGTCCAGGGCCTGGCAGGCCAGATGAAAGGCCACCAGCGACGACGAACAGGCGGTGTCGACGGTGAGCGCGGGCCCGACCAGATTGAGCGCGTAGGCGATTCGATTCGACAGCATCGTGTAGGACGCGCTTGCCGGAGTGTGCATATCCGTGTGGAACAGGGCCGGCCCGACCACGCCGATCACGGACTGGTCGACCACGAATCCGCCGACGTACACCCCGACCGAGGAACCGGCCGCGCGGCCGGCCATCCCGGCGTCGTCGAGCGCCTCCCAGGTGACCTCGAGCATCAGGCGTTGCTGCGGGTCCAGCACCGTCGCCTCCCGCGGGGAGATCCCGAAGAAGTCGGGGTCGAACTGCCACGGGTCGACGGTCATGAAGGCGCCGCGTTTGGTGTAGCTGCGGCCCGGGGTGCGGGGTTCGGGGTCGTAGTACCTGCGGTAGTCCCATCGATCCGCCGGCATCTCGACCACGCCGTCGCGCTTGTCGACCACGAAGTCCCAGAATGTCTCGGGCGAGTCGATTCCGCCCGCGAATCGACAGCCGATACCCACAATTGCAATATCCGACACGAATATCCTCCGGTCTCGCGTTCAGAGGCCACCGGCTGATCTCGGCGACTCACTCGTCTCTCTGCGGTCCTGGGCATTGACCGATAGCGCCCACGCTATTGACCGCGATCGAGGAAGGAAGAGATTCATTGCAGTTTTGGACCCTCCAACCAACAGCGCGCGGCGAATTTGTGATCCCGCCCAGCGGCTGCACCGAAATGTTCGGCGCCGGCTACCCGGCCACTGAACCCACAGTGCCGCAACAGTATTCGGTACAATCTCCCACGGCCGACCGGCCCTCACGGAGGGCTTTGCTCACCACTCACAAGAGCGACGGGCCGCGATTATGATCCGTCGGTAAATTGCTGTACATCGGCCGAATTCGCGCGTAACCCGTCCTATCTTTCCTCGAACGCTCATTTTCTTCAGGGAGCTGTCGGCCGTCCCCACGGCGATACGGCGGTTAATTTCCGGAAATTCCGCCGAAACTCCAGGTCCGGTCTCTCGGCGAGCGTCGCGAAACGACAGCCGAACCGATCCGCGCAAACAGTTGGGAGCCGGCACTTGTCCGCCGAATCGAATCACTGGGCCGATGTCGTGCTGCGTCGGCGGTTCACGGTGATCGGTGTGCTGGTGACGGGCCTGCTCGCCCTCGGCTGGTACGGGCTCGGCCTCGGCGCGCATCTCAGCTCCAGCGGCTGGGACGATCCGTCCTCGGAATCGGTGCGGGCCGCGCACGTCCACGAGCAGATCTTCGGGCGCGACCACAGCGCCGACGTGGTGCTGCTGTATCACGCGCCGCCCGGCACGACGATCGACGATCCGGCCTTCGCCGCGCCGATCGTGGCGAGCCTGAACAGTCTGCCCGATCGCTACCCGCGGCAGATCGACCGCGTGAACGGCGCGTACTGGCCCACGAGAACGGGTGTGGCGCTCCCGGATGTGTTCGGCTCCGCGGACCGTGAGCACGCCTTCGCCTCGATCGCCATCCACGGCGACAACCCCACCGAGCAGATGCGCAACTTCCGAGCCGTCGCGCACGCCTTCGATGTGCCGGGAGTGAATATGGAGGTCGCCGGCGGGCAAGCGGTCGCCGGCGCACTGAACGACACCATGGCCCACGATCAGCAGCGCATGGAACTGTTCGCGATTCCCGCGGTGGCGGTGCTGCTGTTCTTCCTCTTCGGCGGTGTGGTGGCGGCGGCGCTGCCGTTGATCGTCGGCGGGCTCACCGTGCTCGGCGCCTGGGGGCTCATCCGCTTGCTGACCACCGTCACCGAGGTGAATTCCTTCGTCTCGCCGGTGGTTTCGATGGTCGGGCTGGGCCTGGCCATCGACTACGGACTGTTCGTGCTGAGCCGGTTCCGCGACGAACTCGCCGACGGCCGCGAGGTCGACGACGCGGTGCGGCGTGCCGTGGCGACCGCGGGCCACACCGTGATGTTCTCCGCGACCATCGTGGCCGTGGCCGCCGCCGGAATTCTGGTGTTCCCGCAGGGTTTTCTGCGCTCGTTCGCCTATGGCGCCATCATCACCATCTCGCTGGCCGCGTTCACCTCGGTCACGCTGCTGCCCGCGATGCTGGCGGTGCTCGGCCACCGGGTGGACCGCTTCGGCGTCTCCTGGTTTCGCCGGACCACGCCACCGGGCCGGGTTCCGGACAATCTCTGGGGGCGAATCGCCGACCGTGTGATGAAAAGGCCGCTGCTCGTGACGGTTTCGGTGGTAATCGGATTGCTGGTGCTGATCGCGCCGATCCGGGATCTGGCCTTCGGCGCGATCAACGAACGGTTCCTGCCACCGGACCATCCGACGCGGCTGGCCCAGCAGCACTTCGACGAGATCTTCCCACTGCGCCGCATCAACCCGATCGACCTGGTGCTGATCACCTACGACCCCGCCGCCGCGGACACCGTGCTGGCCGAGGCAGGCCACGCCCCGGGCCTCGCGGCGCCGTTCCCCGCCTGGCTGCAACGGCCCGCGCAGTCCAGCGTTCTCACCACGCAAACGGTGCTCGCGCCCACCGCCGACAAGGACGCGGCGATCGATTACCTGCGTTCGATGCCGCTGCCGAAGGGCGCCACCCTGTTCGTCGGTGGGCAACCCGCCATCGAGAAGGACAGTATCGACGCCCTCGTGCACCGGATACCGCTGGTGGTCGTCCTCGTATTCCTCGCCACCACCGCCCTCATGGCATGGAGTTTCCGGTCGCTGGTGCTGCCGTTGAAGGCCGCCGCGCTGAACCTGCTCGGGCTCGGCGCCACGGTCGGCATCCTCACCTGGATCTTCATCGACGGGCACGGCGCCGGGCCGCTCGGCTTCACCCCGCAACCGATCATGGCGCTGGTCCTGGTGGTGATCGTGTCGGTGATCTACGGGTTGTCCACCGACTACGAGATATTCCTGCTCTCCCGCATGGTCGAGGCGCGAGCCGCGGGCGCGTCCACCCGCGAGGCGATCCGCGCCGGCGTCGCCCACACCGGGCGCATCATCACCGCAGCCGCCCTGATCCTGCTGGTCGTCACCGGCGCCTTCGCGCTGTCGGATCTGGTGATGATGCAGTACATCGCCTTCGGCATGGTGGCCGCGCTGGTCATCGACGCGACGATCCTGCGCGTGCTGCTGGTTCCGGCGACGATGCGCCTGCTAAGCGACGCCTGCTGGTGGGCGCCGCGCTGGTTGCGCCGCGAACCGGGGCGGACGGCCGCGGACCACGAAGCCGACGTCGGGACAGACACTTTCGCGGACACCGACGACGCGCCTTCGCTGCCCGCGCCGGTGGCGAGCAACCGGTGACCGGTTGTGGCCATTTCGTTTCCGGTGCCCTGGTAGTGGCCAGTTGCCGACTCCGGCGAGGATGTCCGCCGCCGCATCGAGGGTCTCCTCGGTACAGTGGCGTCTGGTCTCGAATGGCTCGTCGCGCAGGCTTGTACCGGAAGAAGGAGATGCCGTGCCCGAACCCGCAGCCGTCCTCTTCGACATCGACGGCACGCTCGTCGACTCCAACTATCTGCATGCCGTGACCTGGCATCGAGCCTTCCGCGAGGTCGACGCGGACGTGCCGATCTGGCGGATCCACCGCAGTATCGGCATGGACGGCGACGAACTGCTGCGCACGCTCGCCCCCGACCTCGACAGCGAGACCGCCGATACCGCGAGCGATCTGCACAGCCGCTACTACCTCGACCGCGCCGACGAGTTGACCCTGCTGCCCGGCGCCCGCGAGATCCTGCGGCATCTGCACGACGCGGGTTTGCGGGTCGTCCTCGCCACCTCCGCACCGCCCGACGAATTGGCCCGATTGCGCGACCTGCTCGATGCCGAGTCCTGGTTGTACGCGGTGACCGGCGCCGAAGACGTGGAGACGGCCAAACCCGACCCGACCATCGTCCAGGTGGCGCTGGACCGGGCCGGGGTCACGCCGCAGCGAGCGGTGTTCGTCGGCGATACGGTCTGGGATATGCGCGCCTGCACGAAGCTGGGCGTGGCGGCCATCGGCGTCCTGAGCGGCGGAATATCCCGCGGCGAATTGACGGCCGACGGTGCGGCATACGTCTGCGACGATGTCGACCATCTGCGCCGTGACCTGCGTCGCAGCCCGCTCGCGTCACTTCTCTGATCGTTTCCGGCGCCAATTCGTTACTGCCTCGAGAATCATGTCACCGTCGGGTGACACGACGCGCGCTGCGGCAACACTATGGACAAGTAGGCTTCGAATTCCGCACGGCGCGGCCTGGACCAGGCGACCGTGCCCGGAGCAGTGGCAGTGGCAGTGGCACAGCGGAGGATCACCGATCGATGACAGAAGAGTTCGACAGCGAGAGCTTGGCTGCCACCGAGCAATTTCTGAACCGGAACTACACGACCATGGAGATCGGCAATGCCACGGAGGTCCCGGTTCGCAGCCGGATCGCGCGCGACATGCTGGGCCAGGTGAGTCTCGACCGGCTCGAACTCGGATTCGATATGAGCTACGACGCCGATCCGCTGAACAAGATCTGCCTGATCGGGGTCGAAGCCGGATGGGTCGAGGAAGAATACGTCGACGCGGGCAACGATACGTTCGGGCCCGGCGAGATCGGAATTCTGACCCCGCCGGACCTGCCGTACTCCGGTGTCGTCCACCGGGCCGACTTCACCATCACGATGTTCGATCCGTCCCTGCTCGGCAGAGTCGCCTCGGGGAATCGGCCCGGAACCGCGGAGGTGGCCCTCACGAGCCATCGCACCGTCACTCCGGAGGCCGGCCATCGGCTCACCGCGGTCATCTCGCACATGCAGCAGCTCGCCGCCTCCTACGACGGTGACGTGCCGCCACTGGTGGCGGCCACGGCGTCGCAATATCTGGCGGCGACCGTACTGCACGCGTTTCCGAATACGGCCGGGCTCGAGGCGACCCCGGTCGATCGCCGAGACGCGCATCCGCTCACTGTGCGCCGCGCGATCGCGTACATGGAATCCCACATCCACGAGGACATCGCGGTGACCGACATCGCGGCGGCGGCCTATGTGACCGTGCGGGCGCTGCAGATCGCATTCCGCCGGCACCTGGACACCACGCCGACCGCGTATCTGAAGCGGATGCGGCTGCGCGGCGCCCATGAAGACCTGGTCGCGGGCAGTGCGGACGACGGCGACAGCGTGGCCGGCATCGCCGCCACATGGGGTTTCGGCCACCCCGGTCGTTTCGCCGCGCTCTACCGCCGCCACTACGGCCGCTCACCCGCCGCCACACTCGCCGGCTGAGCGCTGGACCGGGGCATATGCCGGTACAGGGCGTCCTCAGGACGGAAAACGAACGATTCAGTCCACTGTGCGTTCGAACGCGGGCAGCGGGCTCTACGCGTGAACATAATGATGCTTGTGCATAGAACGGACCCCCTTGCCGACCACACGACACCCGTGACCAGCGCGTCCGGCCGGATGCCGCAGGTCGGGTCGTTCCGGTTCTGGTTCGCCACCCGTCGCTGGGAATGGTCGGAGGAGGTGTACCGGATGCACGGGTACACCCCCGGCGGAGTCGTCCCGACCACGGAACTGCTGCTCGCGCACAAACATCCGGACGACCGCGAGGAGGTCGCCAAGACCATCGCCCGCGCGATCGAATTGGGCGAATCGTTCTCCAGCCGGCATCGGTTCGTCGATACCGCGGGCACCGTGCACAACGTAATGGTCGTCGCCGACCGGATCTTCGACGACGCCGGGCAGGTCGCCGCTACCGCCGGTTTCTACATCGACCTCACCGACACCCTCGCCGAGAACGAACGCGAAACCCTGTCCGCGACGCTGCCCGACGTGATCGAGAACCGCGCGGTGATCGAACAGGCCAAGGGCGTGCTGATGCGCATGTACCGCATCAACGCCGAGCAGGCGTTCAAGGTCCTGGCGTGGCGCTCGCAGGAAACCAACACCAAATTGCGTGATCTCGCCGCCCAGATCATCGAGGAACTTCCCCTCGTCGCGCCGCCGGCACCGGAGACCATCACCGCCTTCGACCACCTGCTGCTCACCGTGCACACCCGCATCCCGGGCGCGAAGGTCGGCGGCTAGCGGCGAGTTTGCCGACGCGCCGCCCGGGTATTACGCAGCGACCGCTTCGCACACCCGGAGGTGCTCGATGTCCGAACGATTCGACGACCAGAGCCGGCCCGCGAATCCGGAGCGCGAGGACGTCTCGCTCAGCGACTCGCCCGTGACCAACCGCAAGAGCCCGCTCCTGCTGGTGGTCACCATGATCATCGTGCTGGTCGTCATCGTGGTGCTGTTCGTGGTGCTGGGCTGAACGGTGGGGATGTCGCCGTCACACCCGCAGATCGAGGCCTGACTCAGCCGCAGCGCACGGATGCCGACCCGTCGTAGCCGAGTTCCACATCGTGGGTGATCCGGCCCACTCCAACGGTGACGGTGCTGCTCACCGAGGGATATCCGCGCGCCACCACGGTGTAGTGACCGGCGGGCAGATCCGAGACCACGTAGCGGCCGTTGTGGTCGGTGCGAGCGGTGGAGATCCGATCGCCGCCGGCGTCCAGAACGGTCACCTCGGCGTTGGCGACCGCCTTGCCCTGCGCCTGGACGGCGCCGGCCAGGGTTGCCATCGGTTCCAGGTCGACGTCGTGGTGCAGCAGTCCGCTGTCGGGGATGGTGAGGGTGACCGCGGTGGGGTGCATCCGGTCGGCGACCACGACCAGGGTGTGGGTACCCGACGCGACGCCGCCGCAGCTGTAGCCGCCGTCGCCGCCGGTCACCGCTGCCCCGATCACCTCTCCGAGTGGGTCGGTGAGGGTAACCGTCGCTCCCGCAACGGGTTTCCCGTCACCGGCGCGGCGGACGGTGCCGGTAAGCTCGCCGGAACTCGGCAGCGTCAGATCCACGGTCTGGGCCACGGCGCCGACGACGACGGTGACGGCCACCGGGCGATGCGCGGCGGCGGAGGCGATCAGCACATAGCTGCCGGGCGCCGGGGCGGGGAGGCGGTAGCTGCCGTCGGCTTCGCCCGTGGCGCGCGAAACCTGGTGTCCGCGTTGGTCGATCAGCGTCAGCGCCACATCCGGCACCGGCCGGCCGTTCTCGCGCCGGACGCTGCCACCGATGGCCCGGTCGTCGCCCGCCAGATCCACCGCCTGCGGCGCCGACACACCCGCGATTCCGGCGGCCACCGCACTACCGTGCGGCGCGGCAGCCGGTTCCGGGTCCGACAGCTCCGCCGTCTCCGCGATGCCGTCCGATTCCGCGGCGACGGCCTGCGGCGCATGCGCGCGCACCGACGGAATGATCACCGCCGCCAGTGCGGCGAGCACGGAAACGCCGGCCAGGAACCAGAAGACCCGGGAGTACCCGGCATCCGCCGGCAGCCCGTGCGCGGTGGTGGCACCCGAGGTCAGCAGCACGGCCGACACCGCGCTGCCGATCGCACCGCCGACGGTGCGGACGTTGGCGTTCATTCCGGTGGCCGCGCCCGTCTGGGCGGGCGGCACCGCGGCGACGATGATGGCCGGCATCGACGAGAAGGCCAGCCCGATACCGACACCCAGCAGCGCACCGGCCAGGTAGATCTCCCAGCTCTGGTCATGCCCGACGGCGAGCATCACGAACGCCGGGACGGTGATGACGCTGCCGATCAGCACGATCGCCTTGGGGCCGATGCGCGCCGCCAGCGGCCCGATCGACAGGCCGATCACGAACATCGCGACCGACAGCGGCAGCATGTACAGCCCGGACTGGGTGATGCCGGCGCTCAGGCCGTATCCCGCAATCGCTTTCGGGGTCTGCAGCAGCTGCGGCAGGAAGGTCATCATGGCGTACATTCCGGCGCCGGTCAGCACGGCCACCAGGTTCGTGGTCCACACCGCCGGAATCCGCATGGTGCGCATATCGATCAGCGGGGTGGTCGATTTCAGCTCGACCACGATCCAGGCGGCCGCCGCCACGACGGCCAGCGCGAACAGGCCGAGCGTCAGCGCCGAACCCCAGCCCCAGGACGGCCCCTTGCTCACCGCGAGCAGCAGCGCCACCAGCCAGGCCGACAGGAGAATCGCCGCGCCCCAATTGATATTGCCTGGACTGCGCACCGGTGATTCCGGCACGAACACTATCGCGGCCACCGCGGCGATCGCGGTGATGATCATCGGCACCCAGAACAGCCAGTGGTAGTTCAGATGTTCGACAATCGGGCCCGCCAGCACCAGCCCGAGCCCGGAGCCGACGGCGATGAGCGAGGAGGCGATCCCCACCGCGCCGTGCAGCTTCTTCGCCGGGAACTCGTCGCGAATGATGCCGAATGCCAACGGAATCACGCCACCGCCCAGGCCCTGGATCACCCGCGCCACGATCATCACCCCGACCGATTCGGTCAGCGCCGCGATCAGCGAGCCGACCGTCAGCGCGACCAGGGTGACGACGAGCATGCGTTCCTTGCCGACCTTGTCGCCGATCCGCCCGAGAATCGGCGTCGCCACCGAGGCAGAGAGCAGATATCCGGTCATCAGCCAGGTCGCGGTGCTCTGCGTGGTGTGCAGCGCCGGAATCAGCAAGGCCAGTACCGGAACGACCATCGACTGCAGCAGCGCGTAGGCGGAGATGCCGAGCAGCAGCACCGCGAAGACGACGTTGTAGTGCGGGCGGGATTTGACGCGCGCCACGGGTGGTTTCCTCCCCACGAGACGGAAGTGGAGTGAATCTCCGGTTAGAAACCCTAACAGGGATGTGAGGCAGTCCCCGACCGCGCGAACGTGATCTCGACCTCAGTAATCGGTAACCACGATGTTGCACGAAACCGCGTCGCACGGTCCGCCGATCCCTCACAATGAGGGCAAGGATGAGGGATTCGGCAGGAACTCGGGTATGCGCATGACCGCACAGCTGGCTGGAAACGGAAATCTGTCGGTTCTGCGCGCCGCATGTCTGAGTGCCGGCATGGAAGCGGGCGGCGCACAGGAGGTGCGGTTCGGCGCGGGTACCGGTTACCGGTTGCCCAGCGGGGTCGTGGTGCGCATCAGCCACCCGGATCATCGGCCCGAGGCGCGCCGGGAGATCGAGGTCTCCCGCTGGCTCACCGCCTCCGGCGTCGCCGCGCCGCACACCCTGCCCGACGTGCGTCAGCCGCTCGAAATCCAGGGCCGGACGGTGACCTTCTGGCAGGTTCCGCCGCTGTATCAGCACGGCGCGCTGGACGATATGGCGCAGGCGCTGCTGCGATTACACAGCCTGGCGCCGCCGACGACGTTCGCTCTCGGCCAGCTGCAGCCGTTTCGCGGAATCGCCGAGTTGATCGCCACCGCCGAGCTGTTCACCGCCGACGACCGCCGCTGGCTGCGCGAGCATCTCACCGAATTGCGCGGGCGGTGGGCCGATCTGCCGAGCGGGATGCAGTGGTGTGTCATCCACGGCGAGGCCTGGGGCCGCGAATTCGCCGCCACCGTCGACCACGACGTCCTGATGCTGAACTTGGAGAACATGTCGATCGGCCCGCCGGAATGGGATCTGGTACCGACCGCGATCGCCTACGCCTCGCTGGGCTGGATCACCAGCGCGCAGTACGCCCGGTTCTGCAACGCCTACCACCTCGACGTCCTGCGGTGGCCGGGATTCTTCCTGCTGCGCGACATCGTCGAGTTGCGGATGACGATGGATGCCGTCCGCGCCGCCGTCGCCGACCCGGTTCACCTCCACCAGGCACGCTGGCGGCTGGCCTGTATCCGCGGCGACGAAGGTCCGCGGCAGTGGCCGGGCTGGGCGCCCCTGCACTGAAACCGTCTGGCCCTCACGCGGTTTCCCCCTTGCGCGAGCACGCGACGCCTCTCGCCCACAGATCAGAGCACCCATCTGGATTGGTGTCTGGAATGTGGTCCAGGTCATATGGTACGTTCTGCCGCATGGTTCGGCGGACGGAGGTTCGATGTCGACCACTGATCTGGATGTACACCTCGGGGGACGGGAACCCAGGGCGGCGCAGGTACTGCGCCGGAACTTCTCCGACACGGTGCTGTCGAGTCTCGCCACACTCGGCCGGGCGCTGCAGATGGGTTCCCATGCGATCCGGGTAGGCCTCGGCGATGCGGTGCGGATGCGGTTTCGGACGCGCGAAACCCTCACGCAGGCATGGTTTCTGATCAAGGTCACCGCGATACCGAGCGTGCTGATGGCGATTCCGTTCGGCGTCATCGTCTCCACCCAGGTCGGCAATATCGTCTCGCAACTCGGCGCGGATTCGATGATCGGCGCGGCCGGCGGGCTGGGGGTGATCAAACAGGGCGCGCCGATGGCCGCCGCGATGATGCTCGGCGGGGCCGGCTCGGCGGCCATCGCCTCCGATCTCGGCGCGCGAACCGTGCGGGAAGAGGTCGACGCCATGCGGGTCATGGGGATCGATCCGGTGCAGCGTCTCGTCGTTCCGCGCATCGCGGCGATGATGCTGGTCGCTCCGCTGCTCAACATCCTGATCATCGCTGTCGGCATCGCCTCCGGCTTCGCCGTCGCGGTCGCCGCGCTCGGGGTGACGCCGGGCAGTTACTGGCAGTCGTTCGGCGCCTTCACCACCACCCTCGATATCTGGGTGTCGCTGATCAAGGCGCTGATCTTCGGCTTCCTGGTGGTGATCATCGCCTGCCAGCGCGGGCTCGAAGCCGGGGGCGGCCCGCGCGGCGTGGCCGACGGCGTGAACGCGGCCGTGGTCATGTCGATCGCCGCGGTCACCGTGCTCAATACCGCGATCACGCAGGTAGTCACCATGTTCTTCCCGGTGAGGATGGCCTGATGACCGCGACCCCGTATGCGCCCGCGGGCCTGCGGTGGGTGCATCGCCTGGGGCGTCGCGCCCATCCGCTGCGGCCGTTCGAATCGATCGGCTTCGTCCTCGGATTCGGGTGGCAGGTGGTGTCGTCGCTGCCGTACACGCTGATGCACTACCGCCGCGAGACGGTCGTGGTGATCACCGACATGACGTGGGGCCGCGGTTCGGTGATCATCGGCGGCGGCGTGGTCCCGCTGATGTTGCTGCTCGGGGCGGCGATGGGCGCCTCCATCGGCATCGAGGCGTTCAGTGCGCTCAACCTGCTGTCGCTGGGTCAGCTCAGCGGCCTGATCTCCGCGTTCGGGGTGACCCGGGAGCTGGCGCCGATCGCGGCGGGGGTCGGCTTCGCGGCGCAGGCCGGCTGCCGGATGACCGCGGAGATCGGGTCGATGCGCATCTCCGAGGAGATCGACGCGCTGGAATCGCTCGGCGTGCGGTCGGTGCCGTTCGTGGTGACCACCCGCGTCATCGCCGGAATCATCGCCGTCGCACCGGCTTTCGTGGTGGCACTGAGTCTCGGCTATCTGTCGTGCGCGCTGATCGTCACCACCATCCACGGCACGCCGGCCGGCACCTACAACCACTATTTCGATCAGTTCGTGCTGGGCTGGGACGTCATCGCCGCGACGATCAAGGTGATGGTCTTCGCGGTCGCCGTCGTCCTGATCCATTGTTACCAAGGCTTTTTCGCGACCGGCGGGCCGGAGGGCGTCGGCATCGGCTCGGGGCGCGCGATCCGGGCCAGCCTCGTCTCGATCATCGCGCTCGACATGCTCACCACCATCGTCCTCTGGGGATTCCGGTCCCCCATCACGTTCACCGGATGACCCCATGCCTCCTTATGCCCTGCCCGGCACCGAGGTCGGGCCCCGCCGCGCGCGGATCCTCGGCATCGGTGCGGTCGCGCTCGCCGCGGTGCTCGTCGTCGGCTGGCGGCTGCTGCCCGACAGCCGACCGGCCGACGAGATGCGCGTCGATCTGGTCACCGCGCAGGTCGGCGAGGGAGTCGGCGCCGGAACCGATGTCCGGCTCGACGGTGTCCGGGTCGGCTCGGTCGCCTCGGTCGCCATGGCCGGAACCGGCCGGCAGCGCATCGGATTGACGCTGCGCCGATCCCAGCTGTTCGGCCTCACCGACGCGCTGACCGTCGACTACGCGCCCGGGAATCTCTTCGGAATCACTGCGCTGCAACTGAATCCGAACAGCGGCGGCACTCGGCTGCGGGACGGCTCGACCGTGGATCTGAGCGATCGCGACGCCGACCGGGTGCGCGATGCCACCCTCGCCGCGCTGCTGGAATCCACGGGCCGGCTCACCGACGACGTGCTGACCGCGAAACTCACCGAGGTGCTGCGCACCACCTCGCACGACATCAGCGCCTTCACCCCGCTGCTGCAGGCGATCGGCACGACCGCGCGCTCGTTCACCGAAACCCAGCAACTCCCACCGTCGATGGTGTTGGGCCAATTCGGCTCGGCGCTGCACGGTGTGCCGGCACTGCTCGCCGGCGCGGCCGAACTGTTGCACGCGGATCTGACGAATCAGCAGCTCGCGACGAAGGAGAACGTCGATCGCTTCTCGGAGATGTTCAATCGGGTCCAGAACGAGATGCTGCCGGTGGCGACGGAAACCCTGTACACGGCGCAGCGAAATTTCGGCGGGCTGCTGCCGATCGCCGTCACGATGCTCGACCAGGTCGCCGGTTCGGTCTCCGACCCGCGGCGTTCGGAGAGCGAATTGCGTGAACTGCTCGACCGTCTCGGCGCCGGCTTCCACGACTCGCCCTCGGGCCCGGTGCTGAACGCCCGCGTGGATCTGACCACCGTCCCCGGCTTGGCGACGCCGCTGGCAGCCCTGCTCGCCCACCAGACCGGTACGGGAGGTCGCTGAATGTCGACCCGCGCGTTGTGGATTCGAGTGGCCGTGTCCGTGCTGGCCATGGCCGTCGTCCTCGTCGGGGTGTTCCGGTTGATCGAGCGTCCGGTCAGCGGTGACACCGACACCTACACCGCGATTTTCACCGATGCGAACGGCTTGCGGCTCGGCGACGACGTCCGGCTCTACGGGGTGCAGGTCGGGAAGGTGCGCGGCGTCGACTTGGACGGAGCGCTGGCCCGCGTGCGCTTCACCGTCACGCAGGGCCATCCGCTCTACACCGAGACCAAGGTGGCGGTGCGATATCAGAACCTCACCGGTTTCCGGTATCTCGAGATCCAGCAGCCGGATCAGCCGGGTCCCCGCCGCCCGGCGGCAGCGGCCTTCGACACCGCGCACACGGTTCCGGCCTTCGACATCACCACCCTGTTCAACGGTTTGCAGCCGGTGCTGGCGCAGCTGTCACCCGACGATCTGAATCGGTTCGCGAGCAGTATGCTCGCCGTCGTCCAGGGCGACGGCAACGGCATCGGGCCGGCGCTCGACGCCATCGATATGCTGAGCCGGTACGCGTCCGACCGCGCACAGGTGCTGTCGGTCCTGGTGAACAATTTCGCCCAGGTTTCCGCGCATATGGCCGGGAAATCCGGCAACGCCATGCAATTGATGACGAATCTGACGGAACTGTTCGTCACCATCACCGACAAATTGCCCGGCCTCGTGCAATTCGGAATGGAAATTCCGCCGATGTTGCGCCCGCTGCTGGACCTGCTGGATGTCCTGGGCGTCACCGGTGAGAAGAACCGAGACCTGGACGCGCTTCTGCATCGTGTCCTTCCGAACCCGCGTCAGGCCGCCGATGTGCTGGGACGGCTGCCCGGATTGATCCAGACCATGACGACGACCATTCCCCAGACCGGGCCCGACGCGGCGATGACCTGCTCGCACGGGATCGCACCGGCGCCCGGACCGCTGGCCGTCCTGATCGCCGGACAGAGGATCACGCTATGCCATCGGTAGTCACCCCCGCGTCGGTCAGCGCCGCCCTGCGCACGCTCCGGCGCCGGATGTTCACCAGCCGCGACGAGCGCGGCGCCCAATTGCGCTGGGGCATCAGCGGAATAGTCGCGGTTCTCGTTCTGGTGGCGGCGATCGGCGTGATCGATGTCGTCGGAACCACGCCCGAGCGAACATATTCCGCCGATATCGCCGAGGCCGGTTCGATCCGCACGGGTGACGATGTCCGGATAGCGGGAATTCCGGTCGGCAAGGTGAAATCCCTGCGATTGCTTCCCGATCGGGTGCGGATGACGTTCACGGTGAAGGACGGGGTCGCCATCGGCGATCAGACCACCCTCGCGGTGCGAATGCTGACCCTCGTCGGCGGCTACTACCTGGCCGTACAACCAGCGGGATCGAACCCGTTGGGCAACACCGTCATTCCCGTCCCGCGCGTAATTCTGCCGTACAACCTCACCCAGGCTTTCCAGGACGCCGTCGAGCCCGTGCGGCGGACCGACGGTGACGCCATCCGCCGGGATCTCGCCGCACTGGCCGGTTCGATCGACAAGAGCCCGGACGCGCTCCGGCACGCCGGCCGGGCGGTCTCCGACATCGTCGCCATCATGGACCGGCAGAACGCGGACGTATCCCGGACGCTGGCGCTGACCGACGAATATCTGACGGCGCTGAACAAGAATTCCGACACCCTCGTCACCCTGATGCGGACCTTCGGCACACTCGAGAACGTCGTCGCGGACAATCGGGAACAGCTCAGCTGGGCGCTGCACGGCCTGGCCCAGCTGGTGCAGAAGCTGGTCCCGCTCGGACGGATCTGGGACGACTCGCTACGCGAACAGGCGCAGCCGCTCGTCGACGCGATCCCGAAGCTGCGGGAACTCGGCGACCGCATGGGCGCCCTGCTCGATTCACTGCACACCTTCGAGCAGCGCCTGACACCGCTGGTCCAGCCGGGCGGCGGAGTGAGCGTCGACCAGTCCGCCGCCACCGTCACCGGCATCTGTGTTCCGGTGCCCGGAGGGGGATGCTGATGCTGAGCAGGATTCTCGGATCGCGCGGCCTGATGTCGGCGGCGGTGGTGCTGGTGCTCGTACTGGCCGCGGGATTCGCCGTGACGATGAGCAGATCCGAACCGGCGACGCGCAGTTACTGCGCGCGGATGCCCGACAGCATCGGCCTCTACACCGACAGCGCCGTCACCGTCATGGGCGTTCAGGTCGGCAAGGTCACCGCCGTCGAGCCCGACAACGGCGCTGCCACAGTGCGTTTCACCGTACGCGCCGACCGCAAACTCCCGGCGGACGTCGGCGCGGTGACGGTCAGCCACACCATCCTGGCCGATCGCACTCTGGCGCTCATCGGCGCCGAACCCGCCGGAGCCGGTTGGGATCCGAGCCGATGCATCACCAAAACCCTGACGCCCAAGAGCATGTCGGAGACCTTCGACGCACTGGCGAAACTCTCGGATCAGCTCGACGCGTCCGGTGATCCCGCCCAGCGCACCGCCGTCGGTGACGGTCTCGACGCACTCGACCGGGCGACATCCGGCACCGGCGAGCAGCTCAACGCGCTCATCGGGCAACTCAGCCGGGCGCTCGCCTCCCCCGACGCGGCGATCGGACATCTCGGTCAGCTCATGGACGATCTCGCCGCACTGGCCCGTCGCGCCCGCAACGGATGGCCGGACCTGGAGAACATCGTGCCTCGGCTGACCCAGACCTTCTCCGATATCAACACCCTCGCGTTCCCGCCCGTGGCCGATCTCGTGACGGCGCTGGCCGGGCTGCTTCCGGAACTCAACGAGGTGATCATGAAGCTCGGCTCCCCCGCGCTGCGCGCGGTGAACGACATCCCCGGCCTGTCGAAGCTCATCGCGTCGGGAGTCGGCTCACTCGCCGAGATCATCCGCATGACCCCGGCCCTCGCCACCGGGTTCTCCGACGCGGTCGATCCGGTCAGCGGCGACTTCACCATCGGGTACGCGCCACCGAAACTGGCTCTGCCGCAGGCACAAACCGACCAGATCTGCGCGGCGCTGCGGGCGGTCGCGGGGCAACAGTGCGGGACCCCCAGCAATGGTGTGGTGACGGTGCCTGCGCTTCCGGTTCTCCTGTCGGCGGTGAGCGCGAAGTGACACGACCCTCTGCGAAACTCCGCCGGATCTGCGCCCGCACGCTGGTCGCCGCCACCCTCGCGGCATCGGCCGGGGCCTGCGGTTTCCAGCCGGCCGACGTCCCGGTGCCGGGCACCGGTGTCGGCGGACCGACCTACCATCTGCGCATCGAATTCGCCGATGTTCTCAATCTGCCGCAGGGCGCCAAGGTCATCGCGGACGGCGTGCGGATCGGGCAGCTCACCCACATCACCGTCGTCGACCCGGCGCCCGCCACCGGCACGGCTCCGGCGCGCACCGGCTATGTGATCGCCGATGTCGCGATCCGCACCTCGGTCCGGCTTCCGGTCGGCACCACCGCCCAACTGCGGCAGGCGACTCCGCTCGGCGACGTCCACATCGCACTCACCGAACCGGCCCACCCAACGGCCGGCGAGATCCGCCCGGATGCGACGATCCCGATCTCCGACACCCGCCCGCAACTTCCCATCGAGGACATCCTCGCGCAGCTGGCCACCTTCGTCGGCAGCGGCGCGGTGCACGACATCCAGAACATCGTGCAGAACGTGAACGGGATCATGCCCCCGAATCCGGCGGTGACCGCGCGGATATCGGAGGTCCTCGGTTCGGATCTCGGTGACCTTGCCGCACATACCGATTCGATTCACCAGTTGGTCAGCGGTATTCAGGCCACGGTCGACGAGGGCCTGCTGAATCACACGTCGACGTGGGATCCGCTGCTCACCCCGGACGGTGTGCAGCACACCACCGATGTGATTCGCGCCGAGATCGGTGTCGTCTTCGTCCTCACTGCCCTCGGCCCGTTCGCGCCGTCGACGAAATGGCTGGGGCCGGTGCTGGATTCGACCACGGCCGCCGCGCGCGCGGTGGTGCCGATGTTGTTCGGCAGCGCACCGCTCGACACCGGCTCCCCGTCGAATATGGCGACACTGACGAATCTGCTGCAATCGCAGATCATTCCGTTCGCCGAGCGCGGACCGAAGATCAACCTGGTCGGCGTCGCGATGCCGCCGTCCGCGGCCGTCGGCACGACACCCGAGCAACAGACCTCCCGCATCATCGACACGCTGCGGATGATCGGAGCGGTCCGATGAGAATTCGATCGATCGTCTCGCTCACGGCGATCGCCGCCGTGCTCGTCTTCGGCATCGTCTACATGACGGTGGGCGTCCTGCACCTCGATCCGCGCAAGTCTTTCTTCACCGCCGATCTCCGGCTCGCCGAATCCGGTGGGCTGGGCCCGAATTCGCCGGTGCTGTTCGACGGGGTCGCGGTCGGCAAGGCGGAGACGGTACGCAAACAGGCCTCCGGCGTGCTCGTCCGGCTGAAGATCGACGACAAGTATCACATCCCGGCTACGAGCGAGATCCATATCGAACAGCTGTCGGCACTCGGCGAGCCGTACATCGAATTCGCCTCGACGAGCCCGGCTGGGCCGTATCTGCGTGACGGACAGACGATGTCGACCGAGCGGGTGCACCTGCCGATGAGCATCACGGCGCTGTCGACGCGGGCGGTCCAGCTGCTCGAGCAGATCCACCCGGAGGCGGTGGCGCGGCTGGTCGACACCTTCGACACCGCGCTGAAGGGTACCGATCAGGCAATGCGCACGCTGCAGCACTCGTCCGACCTGCTGGCGGCCACACTGCTGAGCCGTACCGGCGCCATGCGGCAACTGTTCGCCGACATGCAGGCCCTCGGCGGGAACATGGACTGGCTGGGGCCCTCGCTGGAAAGCGCCGGACCGCAACTCGGGCTGTTCGGCACCATGTTGATCAAGATCGTCGAGGGCGGGTCCGTGCTGTCGAACAAACAACCCGTGGACAACTACTACACCGGCGACGGCCTCGTTCCGTTCCTCGGGCAACTGACCGAGCTGCTGAACAAGTTCGGGCCGGGGGTGGCGCCATTGGGCCCGGCCCTGCAGCCGGTCCTCACCGAGGCCGTGCACAGCTCGCCCCATATCGACGTCAGCGCGCTGATCAGCCAGGCGCTGCAGGGCGTCGATCCCGACGGGACGCTGCATTTCCGGATCGCCGTCAAATAGCCGAGTACCAGCCAGCCCGACCGGCAGGAGGAACGAACCGATGAGCACAGCAGTAGACGACAAGGACATCCGGGCGGCGGAGGCGGACAAGGACGAAAAATCCGGTGCCGCACAGCCTTCCGCGCCCGACACCGAGCGGCGGGCGCCGCTGACGATCGCCGTCCGGCTCTCCACCGCAGTGACCACCGCGGTGATCGTCGCCTTGCTGGCGGTCGGCATCGTGTTCGGGTGCCTGTACTTCTCGGCGCGTTCCACCCTGTCCGATCGTGACGCCGCGGCCGCCGGCGACAAACACGCCGAGGACATCGCGTCGAAGTACGCCGTCGGCGCGTCGACCATCGACTATCACGATGTGAAGAGCTGGATCGAGCGGTTGAAGGCCGGCACCACCACGCAGCTGGCGGCAAAATTCGACGCGACCGCACCGCAACTCGAGCAGATCCTGCTCCCGCTGCAGTGGACATCCAAGGCGACGCCGCTGTCGGCCGCGGTGACCTCCGAATCGGACGGCATCTACAAGGTCAACGCCTACCTGGACGTGACATCGACCAGCGCGCAGACTCCCGACGGCGGTCGCACCACCGTGACCTACTCGCTCACCATCGACCGCAACGCGGACTGGAAGATCACCGACGTCGGCGGGTTGCAGAACGCCCTGCCCACCAAGTGAGTCGGGCGAAGGCCGCCGGCGGCGATAGGACACTATGAGCTGATGACCGATATGCCTGCCATGTTCACCGTCGACGACGCCGGTCGGTACCTGCCCCGGAAGTGGGCGTACGGCCGCTGGGGCGCGGACATGCTCAGCGGCCCCGCCGTCTGCGCGGCCGCCGCGCGCACCCTCGAACGGGAACACGGGCTGGCCGGTTTCGTGCCGGCTCGATTCACCATCGACCTGTTCAAGGCGGCGAAGGGACAGCCCCTCGAGGTGCACACCGAAGTGATCCGCGCCGGGCGGCGGATCCACATCGCCTCGGCCACGGTGCGCCAGGGTGAGGTCGAGGTCGCGGAAGCGCGCCTGGTTCAGCTGCGCGCCACCGAGACCCCTCCGGGCGAGGAGTGGCATTCCGAGCATCCGTTCGACCCACCCGCCGACGCCGGGGTGGATTGGTGGTACCGCAGCGACAACGACTGGTCGACGTCGATGGGCGACCACCAGAACTCCGGCCGCAAAAGCCTGTGGGCGGTGCCGCTGGGAGCGGTCGAGGGTGAGGAGCGCAGCGCGTTCGTGGAGGCCGTGGTCGCCGCCGAGTCCACCAGCCTGGTGACCAACTGGGGGTCGCAGGGCATCGGATACATCAACGCCGACCTCACCGTGGCACTCGACCGCCTGCCCGTCGGCGACCGGATCGGGCTGCGGGCCGAGACCCACCTCACCGCCAACGGTGTATCCGTCGGCACCGCAACGCTTTTCGATTCCCGCGGGCCGATCGGCACCGGCATGGTGACCGCCGTCGGCAACGCGGCCGCCCAGATCGACTTCTCCGCGAACGGGATCGACTTCTCCGAAGACTGAGGCGCCGGGCGATATTTCCGGCCCGATATCGGACCGCGCCGCGCGTGTCGGGTTGACCACGCGACGGCCAATTCCGACGATCGTCGGGGTGAGCCCGATCCGAAGGACGCCCGCTGCGCGGCGTCGGCGCTTGTGGCCGGTAGTGATCGTCGTCCTCGGTGTGGTGGCCGCACCGCCACCGGTGGCCACCGCGATCCCGGCGGACGAGCTGTGGTCCTCGACAGCGGAATCGTTCGCACCCGGCGATTTCCACGCCGCGCCGTATCTGGGCAACGGCCGGATCGGGACGGTACTGCCGCCCAGCGGCGGCGGCTACCACGACTACGGCGACGCGGCGCGGACCTCCTTCCCGCTGCAGCAATCCCGTTATACCGGAACGTATTTGGCGGGCTTCTACGCGCAGGCCGCACTGTCACCGGAATACCTCCGGTCGCCGCAGTACACCCAGGTGATCGCGGCGTTGCCCGCGTGGACGGATCTGGCCGTCGAAGTCGACGGTCACCGCTACGACGCGGACGTGGACCCGGCCACCGTGCACGACTACCGGCAGACGCTGGACTACCGCACCGCGACGGTGACCACCCGGGCCGACTGGACACCGGATCCCGAGCATCGGCTGCGGCTTCGCTACGACACCTTCGTCTCTCGCGACCGGCCGGATCTCGCGGTGCAGAGACTGACCGTCACACCCGAGCGCCCGGGCGAGCTCGCGGTCGTCGACCGGATCGACGGCGCGGCAGCGCGGCGGGTGGTCCCGGTGACGACGACGGCCGATCCGAGCAGCGGACGCACGGTGTCGGGAGTCCGCGCCGAGAGAACCTCCGATACGGCATTCGTGGTGTCGTCCGTCGATTCGCCGCCGCAGGCCGCGGGCACCGCGCTGCCCGGCGCCGACGGGATCCGCTATCTGCTGCCCGTCACCGGGAACGACAGCTACACCTTCACCGCCTACACCGGCATCTCCTCCACCGACTACGGATCCGATCCCCTGGCCGCCGCCACCGCCGCGGCCGAATCGGGCCGCGCCCAGGGGTTCGACGCCACACATTCCGCCCACGCCGCGCAGTGGGATCGGTTGTGGCAGCCCGCCATCGAGACTCCGGGGCGCACCGACTACACCCGATGGATCCGCGCCGCGCTGTATTCCGTTCTGGCCAGCGTGCGCGCGGGCGAGCGCTGGTCGGTGCAACCGGCCGGACTGTCGTCCGACGACTACGGGGGCATGACGTTCTGGGATGCCGAGACCTGGATCTTCCCGACGCTGCTGGCGCTGTATCCGGACCTGGCTCGCACCGTGGTCGAATTCCGCGCCGCCGCACTGCCTGCCGCCCGGGCCAACGCCCGCGGCTACGGACTGCCCGGTGCGCTGTATCCCTGGGACGACGGGCCCGCGCAGCGCTGCGCCTCCCCGATCGGCTGCGGCCTGACCGAGGAACATCTGCACAACGAGATCGCCCTTGCCCAATGGCAGTACTACCTGGCCACCGGCGACAGCGAATGGCTGCGCACCCATGGCGCGCCGGTGATCACCGCGATCGCCGACTACCTGACCGCGCGGATCGGGCCGAAACTGCCCGACGGCGCCTACCATTTCGCCCCGGCCGCCGGATCCGACGAGTACGTCGCCTTCTCGGTCGACAACGCGCTCACCAACGGCGGCGTGCGCAACACGATGGACATCGCCGCCCGGGCCGCCGCACTCTCCGGTCTTCCCGTCGACCCGCGCTGGGCCGATATCGCAGCGCATATGGCGATGCCGCCCGATATCGCGCCCGGGGTGCCCGCCGAATATCTCGGCTACACCGGCGCCCCGATCAAACAGGCCGACACGGTGTTGCTCAGCTACCCGTTCACCTACGCGGCGCCCGGCTATTCGCCGGCCGCGACCACGCGGTACTACTTCGACCGCACCGATCCGGACGGCCCGAATATGAGCAACAGCGTCGGCGCGATCCTCAGTGCCCGTTACGACCCCTGTCGCACCCAGTACTACCTGGACCGATCCGTGCAGCCGTATGCCCGCGAGCCGTACGGATTCCAGGCCGAGGCGCGCGGGGACCGGTCGGGTGCCAACGCGCAGGGGCAGTCGGCGTGGATCTTCGTCACCGGTGCCGCGGGATTCCTGCAAGGACTGCTCTACGCACCGCTCGGATTGCGCTGGACCGAGGGCGGCCCGTCCATCGATCCGATGCTGCCAGGCGGCTTCCCCGACGGCCTGACCATTCGCGGCCTGGCGATCGGCGCCGCCCGGACGACCGTTCATATCACGCCCGCGAACACCACGCTGACCCTCACCTCGGGCGACCCGATCACCCTGCAGACGCCGGGTGGCTCCGTCGAACTGGTTCCCGGACAACCCCTTTCGATCCCCACCCGCGCCGCGTGCTGAGACGTACAGCGGATGTGCGACGGGGCCACCGGCGGGCCCCTCGCGACGGAGCGGCCCAGGTGAGCGGTGCGCGGTTGCGCGATGCGGCAACCGCAACCACCATCGCCGGTGTGCAGAACCACTTCGACCTCGGCGACCCGCAGCAATGGGTCACCACACTGCGCCGCAACGCGGCACCCGACACCGCAGTCGTCCCGCGCTCGCCGAGCGCGCGGACGCGGGAGCACACCGCCGCCGGCCGGTCGCGGCCGGCCGGTGAACGGCACGAGCGCGGGAGGATCGCCGCATGAGCGCCATCGAGCAGGTCGCCGATTCGGTGTACGTGGTGGCCGGAACCAACGTCAACTGGTCGCTGATCACCGGCGATTCCGGCGTGGTCCTCGTCGACGCCGGCTATCCGCGCGATACCGGCGCGGTACTCGATTCGCTTCGCCGGATCGGCCACGAACCGGCCGATCTGGTGGCGATTCTGCTGACCCACGCCCACCTCGACCACATCGGTGCCATCCCCACCCTGGTCGAACGCACGGGTGTGCCGGTCTACACGGGCGCGGACGAGGCCGCGCACGCGCGTCGCGAATATCTGCAGCAGATCACCCCCGTGGACATGGCCCGCCAGCTCGGCACTCCCGGTGGACCGCGGTGGGTGTTCCAGACACTGCGCGCGCTGGGCGGCCACGTCCGCATGAGCGTCCCTACCGCCACCAGCTACGACGAGAACACCCTGCGGCAGTTGCCCGGCGGTATCGTGGCCGTCCCGACGCCGGGGCACACCACCGGCCACACCGCCTACCTCATGCCCGACGAGGGCATCCTCTTCAGCGGCGACGCCCTGGTCACCGGCCATCCGCTACTTCCCGACACCGGACTCCAAGCACTACCCGAGGTCTTCAACCACGACGAGACACAGACCCACACCACCGCGGAATCCCTGATCGCCCACCGGCCGCGGCTGCTGATACCGGGCCACGGAAAACCCATGGCCCGCTGATCTCACCGGCCCAGCCGATTTCACCGGCCCGGCTACACCCGCGCCGGATCCCGGGTCTGCGCCTTCGCCGCTTCCCGGGCCAGGATGCGCGCCCGCTGCTCCTCGAAGCGCACGACGTCGCGGCCGAGCTTGTCGAGATAGTCGGCGAGCTCCTGGCGGGCGCGCTCGCCCCGCTCGGTGAAATCGGTGCGGCCGAAGACATTCCAGTGCCGCAGTACCGGATTGAGCACCTCGTCGAGATGCTGGCGCAGATCGTAGATGCCGTGCTTGACCATCAGCACACCGTTGCGCCGCCAGTTCGGCATTCCGGTGCCGGGCATGGCGAAATTCTTCGCGATCTCGGTGACCGATTCCATCGCCTGATCCGGCGCCAGATCGAACGCCGCCGCCGCGATCGACCGGTAGAAGATCATGTGCAGATTCTCGTCGGCCGCGATCCGCGCGAGCATGTGGTCGGCGATCGGATCGCCGCACACCCGGCCGGTGGAGCGGTGGCTGATGCGAGTGGCCAGCTCCTGGAACGTCACGTAGACGACCTGGTCGAGCATGCCGTGGAAGTACTCGGGCGCGTGCACGCCGCGCGTCATGTGCACCATCCGGTCCTGCTCCAGCGCCACCGGATCGACCCCGCGGGTGACCACCAGATAATCGCGCATGGCGATGGCGTGGCGGTTCTCCTCGGCGGTCCAGCGCCCGACCCAGGTGCCCCAGGCGCCGTCGCGGGAGAAATGCTCGCTGATGGTCCGGTGATAGGAGGGCAGATTGTCCTCGGTGAGCAAATTGGTGATCATGGCGACCTTCGCCACCTCCGACAGACGAGACTGTTCGGGATCCCAATCGACACCGCCGAGTGCGGCGAAATTGCGGCCTTCGTCCCACGGCACATAATCGTGCGGATGCCATTCCTTGGCGGTGGCCAGATGCCGGTCCAATTGGTCCGCGACGACCGGCTCCAGTTCGGTGAGCAACTGCAACTGCGTTAAATCCTTTGGCATGCAATTCCTTTCGAGAAGGTAACCATCGGGTTTACGACACACAAGGGCGATCCGAGAGCAGTGTTGCGCGGCGATACGCTACCCGTCGACCTATGGTTGCCGGAAGTTTCCGCCGCTGTGTCCCCGGTTCGAGAGCGTCGATCACGTCGCACACCGATTACGTGCCCGCCGAATCAAACCTAAAGTCCGGACAATTCGGACGTGACATACTCCTCTTCAATTAGTTAGCCATCGCAACTATATTATTTGGAGACCCATTCCGTTTTCCTGTCGATGAGGGAGAGAACTTGGCTTCCGCCCAACCTGCCGAGGACCTGGATGCCTCCGACATCCAGACCGTCGGCCGCCGGCTCCGGGTAGATCACGACCACCCGCACTACAAGTGGGTGGCACTGTCGAATACGACCCTCGGCATGTTGATGGTCACGATCAACTCGTCGATCGTGATCATCTCCCTGCCGGCGATCTTCCGCGGGATCCACCTCGATCCGCTCGAACCCGCCAACGTCAGCTACCTGCTGTGGATGCTGATGGGCTTCATGCTCACCTCCGCGGTGCTCGTGGTGATGTTCGGCCGCCTCGGCGACATGTTCGGCCGAGTGCGCATCTACAACCTCGGCTTCGTCATATTCACCGTCTGCGCGATAGCGCTGTCGTTCGATCCGTTCGATCTCGGCGGCGGTGCGATATGGCTGATCGCCTGGCGTGTGGCGCAGGGTGTCGGCGGCGCGATGCTGATGGCCAATTCGACGGCCATCCTCACCGACGCCTTCCCGGCCAGGCAGCGCGGCATGGCTCTGGGCATCAACCAGGTCGCGGCGGTGGCCGGTTCGTTCCTGGGTCTGCTGATCGGTGGTCTGCTGGCCGAATGGGATTGGAAGGCCATCTTCTGGGTCAGCGTGCCGTTCGGCATCCTCGGCACCATCTGGTCCTACAAGTCGCTGCACGACAACGGCGCACGCACACCCGGGTCGCTCGACATCCCGGGTACCGTCACCTTCGCCCTCGGCCTGACGGCGCTGCTGGCCGGTATCACCTACGGCATCCAGCCCTACGGCGACTCCAAGACCGGCTGGGGCAACCCGTGGGTGCTGACCGGAGTCATCGGCGGCATCGTGCTGCTCGTGCTGTTCTGCGTCATCGAGGCGAAGTCGCGCCAGCCCATGTTCCACCTGAGCCTGTTCCGCAACCGGACCTTCGCGCTGGGCAGTTTCGCGAGCCTGATGGCCTCGATCAGCCGCGGCGGCCTGCAGTTCATGCTCATCATCTGGCTGCAGGGCATCTGGCTGCCGCTGCACGGCTTCGACTTCGAGTCGACGCCGCTGTGGGCCGGTATCTACATGCTGCCGCTGACCATCGGCTTCCTGGTCTCGGGACCGCTGTCCGGCTATCTGAGCGACCGTTTCGGCGGGCGGTTGTTCGCCACCGGCGGCCTGTTGCTCGCCGCGATCACCTTCGTCCTGCTGATCGTGATCCCGGTGAACTTCAACTACTGGCTGTTCGCGCTGATCATCCTGCTCAACGGCCTCGGCATGGGCATTTTCACCTCACCGAACACCGCCGAGGTCATGTCCGCGGTCCCGGCCTCGCAGCGCGGCGTCGCCTCCGGTATGCGCGCGACGCTGATGAACGGCGGTATGGCGCTGTCGATCGGCATCTTCTTCTCGCTGATGATCGTCGGCCTGTCCGGCACCCTGCCCGGCGCGATGAATTCCGGGCTGAAGGATCAGGGCGTCCCCGCCGACGTCGCGGGACATATCGCGGATATGCCGCCGGTCGGCAGCCTGTTCGCCACCTTCCTCGGCTACAACCCGTTCAAGGAATTGCTCGGCCCGAGCGGCACATTGGACAAGCCGGGGGTGCACGCCGATGTGCTGACCGGCCAGGAGTTCTTCCCGCACCTGATCTCCGACCCGTTCCACTCGGGCTTGGTGGTGGTGTTCCTCGCCGCCGCGGTGATGATGCTGCTCGGTTCGATCGCGTCCTGGTTCGCCCGCGGCGACTACGTCGAACACGAGGCGCAGGAACTTGCCGAAGCGGCCGGCGCCGGTCTGATCACCGATGCGGACGCCGAGGCCGAAACCGGCCGGCCGGCCACCAACGGACATGCCGTACCCGCCGGTCGCCACGCGCTCGCGGCCACCGCGGTGATGCCCGCGGCGGCTCCGCCCGCCCGGTCGCAGCGTTCGATCACCGGACGCGTGCTGCGCACCGACGGTCATCCGCTCGACGGTGTGGCGCTGACGCTCATCGATCAGCAGGGACATCAGGTCTCGCGGGCCACCGGTGATCCGCAGGGCGGGTACGTGATCGATCCGCCGGCCCCCGGCAGCTACGTGCTGATCGTGTCGGCCCGCGGACAGCAGCCGACCGCGGTCACCGTCTCGGTCGACGGCCGGCCGCAGCGCCTCGACGTCACACTGCACGGTTCGGGTGAGTTGTCCGGCTTCGTCCGCGCGGCGGGCCGGGCGGTTCCCGACGCGACCGTCACTCTCACCGATCTGCGTGGCCAGGTCGTCGGCGCGGCGGTCACCGATGCCGACGGCGGATACCTGTGCTCGGGTGTCGTGGGCGGCACCTACACACTCGTCGCGGTGGCCGCGCATCTGCGCCCGGCCGCCATGACGCTGACCGTGCCCGACAGCGGCGTCCTGCACCACGATGTGGAACTGACCCCGCTGGCCGTGCTCACCGGCGCGGTCCGGGCCGGCGACCGGGCGGTGCCCGACGCCCTGGTCACGGTGCTCGACGAGACCGGCGCGGTACTCGGCACCGCCCGCACCGACGGCGACGGCCGCTACACCGTGACCGACCTGACCGAAGGCACCCACACCGTGGTGGTTCGCGGCTACCCGCCGCGCGAGGGCCGGGTCGAGGTCGCCGGCGGCGCGGTCGAACACGATGTGCGACTCGGCTACGACCTGCCCTCCGGCAGCGACGCCACCGAACCGGACCCCTCGGAACCGGCATACGACCGGGACTGACCGAGATCGGCCGAGATCGTCGGCCTCCGCGTGGCTCCAGCACAGTGCGGTGCTGGGGCCACGCGTGTTTCGGCGCGAGGAGACGACACGGCAGGGATGCCGATCGCCCTCTCGCTCCGAAATGTATTGCGTAGCAACCTGATTAGCCGAACATTTTCGGGCAGGACGCGACATCGGCGCGGCACTGCGGATTTCTGGGTCGACGGGCGCCTCGGATCGACATTCCCCATCCAGGCCACCTGCGGAGCAGAGGGCATGCGGCGGCGATGAAAGTGCCCTGAACGCCTGTCCCCGTTGATCTTCGGCACACTCCGCGGGGCGCCGAAAAATGGCCGCTACCTGCGCGGAACGATTTCCGCCTCAGCAAACTCGACCGGACACCCGGCCGCCGGTGGCGCAGCCGCTGCTTGTCACGGCACGAAAAACGCCGTTAAGCTCGAGTTTGCCAGAAAGATGCTGAGACTGAAGCTCCCTGGCCACCGAGTTCGCCCGCGTGTAGTCGACTCGAGGATGGACCGACATGACCTTCCTTGCCCTCGGATATCTGCGCAGAGATGTCTCGCGACGGCACCAGCATTGGGACGAGTCCCAAATCCGATGGCTGGCAGGGCGTCTGGGCTACAACCTGTGCAAGACCGTGGCACTGAGCAACCGCACCATCGATCCGATCCAGCAGTTGATCGACGCGGTGGTGCGCCTCGATGCCGAGGCCGTGGTCGTTCCGAGCCTCGACCACTTCGCCGACCGGGTGATCCCCGCCGATCTCCTCGCGATCACCGACGTCATCACGGTGACCCCCGAACACACCTATGCGCGCTGGGCCGGCGGCGAACTACCCGAATTGCACGGCATCTGATCGGCCCGGAAAAACCCTGGTGCGCAATCCGTCCGGCTTCCGTCCATCGGAGTGCGGGCGAATTGCGCCACCGGGGTTCGCCGGCGGAATCAGCTGCCGGTGATCTGCTCGTAGTAGAAGAAGTGGTGGCCCTTCGCATCACAGGAGAAGCTGCCGTGGAACCCGACCGCACAGGTCGACCCGGCGTGCGAGACCGCGGGTCCGGCCGTCGGCCCGGACCCGGCGCTCTGGCCGTAGGTCGAGATGTCCGGATTGCCGCCGGGCAGGGTATGCGGAGTCCCGGCATCGAACCCCGGATGCGCGGGCGCCCACGGCACGTCGATGACGACCTCGCGGACCGGGAAGGGCACCGGCACCGACACATTGCCGCCGAGCTGGATGGACATCCACGTCGGATCGGCGAGGTCGCATCCCACGCTGCCGTCGTCGGCGATCGAGCAGTTCAACCTCCCCGCGGCGAAGTACACGGGCCCGGGAGTGTCGGCGCCGGCCACGCCGCCGAACGCCAGCGGCGCCGCCGCACCGGCCATCGCCAACGTACGCACGATCCATCGTTTCACGCTGCCTCCTTGGGTGTGATCATGTTCCTGACGTACCCATCGCCCCACCGCCACAACCCATTACGGCGCGCCGCGCCTGTCCGGACCGGCTACCGGACCCGATCCATCTGCGTCAGGTACTCGTCGAGGCGAGCCGCGCCGGTCACGAGATGTCGGCTGCGGGTGATCAAGCGGTCCTGCCACGCATCGAGAAAGGTACTCAGCGCCTGCGCGCCGCCCGCCGCGCGCAACGACTCCAGGAACTGCGCGACCTGCGGGAGCAGATAGCCGCCGCGACGCAGTTGCCTGGCGATTTCGGCGTCGCGCACGCAGTCCGGGCCGTACCGGCGATAGCCCGTCACGCGGTCGCGTTCGGGGCGCAGGATGTCGTGAGTTTCCCAGGTACGCAAGGTAGCCGGGTGTACCCCGAGCCGGCGCGCGAGCTCGCCGACGGTCAGAGGCGGGCCGGGAACCGGTGTGGGCGCGGCGGACAGGCCGCTCAAGGCCGCGGCGACTTCGGTGCGAGTGCCGCGTTCGGTCAGCAGCGCGACATGTGCGGCGTCGATGAGCCGGTAGGCCGATTCGAGGTCGCCGCGATGGATCGAGCGCATGATCTCCGCGGCCTGCCGATGTCCGTGCCCGGCGCGAAGGGCGAGGAATGCGCGCAGCGCCACCGCGTGCAGCACGGTGTAGCGGCGATACCCGGCGTCTGTGCGCTCGGCCGGCGGCAGGATGCCCGCCTCGTCGTAATTGCGGATCGCCTGAGCGGACAATCCGTGTTCGCGGGCGAGATCGACGGGTCGCAGGACGTACCTCCGTTTGAGACTTCTACGGGTGTTTTTGCAGCTCGCTTCGGCAGAAGTTTCACCCGAACCTTCAACGATAGTGTCGAAGCTATTCGCTGCCGGAAAGGGGTATCCATGTCCACTGCCACCACACTGCGTGCCATCGGCCGCCCACTCGACGACCCGGTGAACCTGGGCCGCACCCTCGACGAACTGCTCGCCGCGCGCCCTGAGGCCCCGGCCCTGCTCGGCCTCGGCGAGCCGACACACGGCATCGCGGCATTTCCGTTGCTGCGCAACGATATTCTGGCCCACCTCGTGCAGCGGGGATTCCGGTCGATCGCGCTCGAGGTCGACTTCTTCGCCGCCACCCGCGTCGACGACTACGTCCGCGGCGCCACCGCGGATATCGACGAGGTCCTCGCCACCGGGTTCAGCCACGGCTTCGGCGCGATACCGGGCAATCGCGAACTCGTGGAATGGCTGCGCGCCTACAACACCGGCCGGTCGCCGGGGGATCGCGTGCACTGCTACGGATTCGACGCGCCGGTGGAGATCTCCGCGGCACCGAGTCCGCGACATGCGCTGGCCGCGGTCGCCGACTCTCTGCCCGCGGCGCTGCGACCGGCGTCGGCAGCCGACCTCGACGCCCTGGCCGGTGCGGACGCCGACTGGACGAACGAGGCGGCCATGTTCGACCCGGCCGCCTCCATCGGCAATTCCGACCGGGCCCGTGCCCTGCGCATCGTCGCCGACGACCTCGCCAGTGCCCTGCGCCGCGCGGGTCCAGGGCTGCGGCCGGCCGATCCGTCCGGCTACGACCGGGCGGCCGACCATGCCCGCACCGCACAGGGTCTGCTGCGTTATCACGCGGCCATGGCGACCCCATCCACCGATCGCCTCGGCGACCTGCTGAGCCTGCGCGCCGAGATGATGGCCGCGAATCTGCTGACGATCGTCGAGCGGGAGCGGCATCGCGGGCCGAGTCTCGTCTTCGCGCACAATGCCCACCTCCAGCGCGCGCACTCCCCCGGTGAGGAGGCGCCCGGCTGGGGCGGAGCCGGAGCCCTCGTCGCCCTCACCCTGGGAGCCCGCTACACGGTCGTGACGACCGACGGCGCCCCCGCCGCCGATCCGGCCACCCTCCAGGGCGTGCTGGCACGGGCGACGACGCGCCGAACCCTTTTTCCCACAAGCGAATTGCGCGAGTACCTGCCCTCCGCGATCGCCACGGGCGAACCGATCGTCCTCGGCCACATCCCGCTGCGCCGGGCGGATCTCGACACCGCCGACGCCACCGTCTTCATCACCGACACCGACGGGAAGCAGGTCCGCTACTGGTAGCGGAACCTTCGGGTTCGAATCCGAACCGCAGGCCACCCCGGCCCGGGACCGATACCTTCGAGCGAATGTTGTCGCCGTAATCGTCGCGCGGGACGGAGGGGCCTGCCATGACATCGCCACCGGGACCGGGAATCGATGAGCTGCACCGCAGCGTCGTGGCGATGGTGGACGGGTTCTACGCAGTGGTGCCGCCGTATCCGCGGCTGCCGGAATCGTTGGTGGCCGCGGATTTCGCGCACGGGGTGAAACTCAACGTCGACCTGTTCTTCCGCTATCTGCGCACCGGGATCGAACCCGGCGAGGACGACACCGCCGATATGGTGCGGCTCGCGGTCGAACGGGTCCGCGACGGTGCGGGGGTCACCGATGTCCTGGACCGCTACCGGCTCGGGGCGGCGTTCGTCTGGGATCGCCTGCTCGACTCGGCGACGGCGAGCGACCGCGAACTGCTGCTCGGGGCGGCCGCGCCGCTGATGCGCTATCTCGGCCTGCTCACCCAGCGCATCGTGGCGGCCGCGGCCGACCGCGCGCACGATCCCCACTATGAGCTCATGGAACACCGGCGCGCGGTGACCGACGCCCTGCTCACCGGGCGTGATCCGCGGCAATGGCCCGGGCGGACCACCGTCCTCCCGCAGATCGCCCCCTTCATGCTGAACCTGTTCGGCAAACCCGTCGGTCGGTAAGGGAATAGCAGGATCACACCACGGGGACCGCCGGAGCGCTCAGGACAGGATCGAGTGGACGTGGCGGTCCTGGAGGGCGTCGTGGGTGTGGGCGGCGAGCCAGGCGGCGAAATCCGTGTGGGCCGAGGATGTTTGGTCGAAGAAGCCGGCGCTGACGAGGGTGTCGTCGCGCTCGATGACGACGTCGATCGTTTCCCCGCGCTGGGTGACCGCGAAGGCCGCCGCGGGGGTACGGAGGAGGTGATGACGGCGTCCCGCGTCCGAGGGGCGGATATCGCTGAGCGTCGCCGCGACGATGTCGACGACGTTGTCGTGCCGGCGGCGCAGGCGGCGCGGCACATCGGTGACGACCGTGTGCACGGCGAGAATCAGCTCGGCGAGATCGTCGAAATCCACCGTGACCGTGGGTACATGGCGCGGTTCTGCCGTCACGACCACCACGCCTCCTTCCTCGAACCTGGGGCGCTGCCATCCCATACCGCTCAGTCTGCCCCGCCGCGGCGAGTGCGTCAGTCGGCATTTCGCACGACAACTGGTCAATTGTCCGTGAACGTCCGAGCGGCCGGACGTAATGAATTACCCCGGCGGAGTGAATAACAATCATCATTCGTCGGCGGATTCGCGCGCCGAGACCGGCACAGCCGGGCGCGGGTCGGCAACAGGAGGGGGCATGATGCGGGAGAATGTCGCGGCCGGGGACCCCTATCGCATCGGTGTCGTCGAGGACCACCAGGTCACCATCGCCGGTCTGCGCCAGATACTCGCCGGTGAGCCCACGGTCACCATCGCGGCCACGGGCGCGTCGGTAGCGGAATTGCTCTCCGTCACAACGGATCTGGCGCTCGTCGTCCTCGATCTGCGACTACCCGACGGTTCCTCCCCCGCCACCAATATCGAGCAACTGCGGGCCGCCGGCATCGAAACCCTCGTATTCACCTCCGGCGACGAACCGTTCCTGGTACGCGCCGCCGCCCGGGCCGGTGTTCTCGGAGTCGTGCGGAAATCCGAACGCGACGAGGTGGTCGCCGCCGCGGTGCGCGACGCCGCGGCCGGGCGCCAGGTGCCGACGACGGAGTGGGCGGTCGCCATCGACTCCGACGAGAACTTCACCACGGTCACCCTCAGCCCTCGCCAGCGCGACGTGCTCGCCCTGTACGCCTCGGGCGAATCGGCGGCCCGCGTCGCGCGGCTCACCAGCCTCACCGAAGACACCGTCAATGCCTATCTGGCCCGGATCCGGCAGAAGTACGCCGAGGCGGGGCGGCCGTCGCGCACCAAAACCGAACTGTTCAAACGTGCTCTGGAGGACGGGTGGCTGCCGATACCACGTCGACGCCGGTAGCTCCGCACGCCGGTCACCCGCGGACGACGGTAGGCCCGGCCGAGGACCGCATCACCCGGTTGTTCGCCCGCTTCCTCTCCTCCGGTTATGTGGCCTATCTGTTCCTGATGGCCGCGACCATCTCCAGCCAAGCCGGCGATCTGGCCCTCTGGTGGACCGTGCTCGCGGTGGGCATCGTCTACGGCCCGGCGATCGTGATGGGCCTGTTCTCGTTTCATTCCGACCTCCGGTGGGTCCGCGCGACCGCCGCCGTCACCGCGCTCGGTTTCGTGGTCGCGGCAGTTCTGTGGCCCGTGGCGTGGAACGGCGAACTGCTGCAGGCCGATGCGTGGATCTCCACCATTCCCGGCCTGGCCGGACTGTCCGCGGCGCTGGTCTGGCCGGCGGGCCGGACGGTGGCCGTCCTGCTCGCGGCGGTGGTTCCGGTCCAGATCATCAACCATGTCTGCCGGGCGCCCGGCCACAACGGCCGCTTCGTCCCGGACCTGATGTTCGCGATCAGCTTCTGCCTGCTCTTCGTCGCCGCCGGGCTGATGGCGATGCGCACCGGACGGATTCTGGACGCGACCAGGACCGAAGCCCACGAGGCCGCGGCCGCCGCCGCGGCAGCCACCGCGCGCACCGTGCAACGCGCCCGCTTCAACGCCCTGCTGCACGATTGGGTGATGTCGACATTGCTGGCGGCCGCGCGGGGAACGCGGCGGTCGGAGGTGCGCCACCAGGCCGAAATGGCGCTGGCCAAGCTCGGCGACGTGGGTTCCGAAGGCGCGCAGGGCTTTACGGCGGCGACGGCCGCCGCGCACATTCGCACCGCGGTCGCCGATGTCGACGACCGACTGCCGGTCACGGTGAGCGAGGACGCGGCCACCGGCGACCGCTACTTCCCCGCCGAACCGATACAAATCCTCGGTGCCGCCGTCGCGGAAGCGGTGCGCAACAGCGTCATTCACGCCGGAGCACACGCCGCCCGCACGGTGAGCCTGGGATTCGCCGACGGCCGGATCGAGGTCACCGCGGCCGACGACGGCCGCGGATTCGATCCGGCGAAGGTTCCGGCCCACCGCCTCGGGCTGGCCGTCAGCATCGTGGAGCGGGTGCGCCGCCTGCCCGGTGGCGACGTCGAGGTGCGGAGCCGTCCGGGCGCGGGCACCCGGATTCACCTGTCCTGGCAGGCGGACGAGCGATGAGCGCCGCCACCGGCCCGGTGCGCGATGCTCGCACCCTGCTCGGCATGGACACCCGGCCGGCCTGGCTGATCGCGGCCTTCTACCTGATGTCGGAAGCGGCACTGAGCCTTTCGTCCGCACAACAGACCCGCCACCTGTGGCCGGTACCGACCGGATTGGCCATCACCGCCGCGGCGACCGCGGCACTGTTGCGCATCCGCCCCGATCCGCTGCCCCTGCCCGCCACCGCCGCGCTGGCCGCCTCGATTCCGGCGACAGCCGCTCTGACCCTGTTCAACCTGCCGATCCCCCCGACCTCGGTCGCGCAACTGTGGTCGTTCGGGGCCGGCACCGTGACCGCGACCTTCATGTGCGTGCGCGGACGCACGGGAGCCGCGTGGGCCGGTCTGCTGTCACTGATCGCCACCTCCGCCGTGTGGTCGTGGCAGAGCGGACAGGGATTGGGTCACGGCGTGGCGATTTCGGTTATCAACCTGGGCCCGCTTATGATGGCGACCTTCTTCGCCTACACCCTGCGCCCGGCGGCCCGGGCCATCTTCCGGTTGCGGGAGGAGTCGACGCGGCAGGTGGGCTCCGAAGCCGCCGCGGCCGCCGCACTCGACGAACGACGAGCCCAGATCCAGCGCCTGGACGATATGGTCCGCCCCATCCTCGAACGAATCGCGAGCCCCCAGCCCCTCGACGAGCGCACCCGCGAGGACTGCCGGCTGATCGAGGCACATCTGCGCGATACGCTGCGAGCCCCCGCACTCGCCACCGAACCGGTCACGACAGCAGCGCGCCACGCGCGGTTGCGCGGCGTCGACGTCATCCTGATCGACGACCACGGCCTCGACGACCTTCCCGCCGCCACCCGCCGACGGGTACTCGGTACCGTCGCCGCGGAGCTGGCCACCGCGTCCGCCGGGACGGCTCACGTTCGAATCCTGCCGCCGCACAGAGCGATTCTGGCCACCATCGTCGTCAACGATCCCCGCTCCGGCATCCGCCGGATCGAGATCGATACCCCGGCATGCCCGGCGCTGCGGCCCGATCCGTAACCGCGACCTCAGATGTCGTCGAGGTTCAGATACCCGTCCTGCAGCGCGCGTGCCAGCAGCGCGGCCTTCGTCGGCGCCGGCCGACCGGCGGCGCGGTACTTCTCCCGGATCCGGGCGAGGTGCGTGTTGACCGTTCCGGGCGCGATGAACAGTATGCGGCAGACCTCGCCTTTGGTCTCCCCGAGGATCCACGCGAGCAGTACTTCCACTTCTCTGGCACTGAGCTGCGGCCGTGGTTCCGGGGCAGCGGCGGGCGCTGTGCGATCGGCGATCGCGTGGGCGAGACAGGCCGGAACCGGCGACAATTCGGACACGATGTCTTCCTGTTCTGCAGAAGCCGACGGCATCGCCGTCCCCGGCGACGTGTGTGTGGACACGCTACGCAGTTGCCGGGCCGCCCGGCAGGTTCCAGTTGCTTGACCCGAGAACTGGGGTCACCGTTCGCTCGGAAAACGAAGGGACTCACCGCGTCGATCCGCCACACTCGACAGATGACCGTCCCCGCGCAACGCTCCGCCACCTCTCGCCTCCCGCGCCGGCAACTCCAGCGGGCCTGTATGCCGGTAATTGTCTGCGTGGCTCTCGCCTTATCGACGGGATGTGGCAATGGGCCCGAAAACGCCTCCGCCACTGCGAGTTCCGCTACCTCGGCGGCAGTGTCGCCGACGCGGGTGGCGCCCACCACGCAGGGAACCGTTTCCCCCGTCACGACGTCCGGTTCGGCGGACTGCGCGACCGACCTCTCGGCGCCGGAGATTCGCCGGGCCGTCGCCACCGTGCCGCCCTACGACGCCGGTGGCGGTGACACCTGGGCATGGAACGACAACCCGCCCGCACTGCGCGGCACCTACAACCGGTGTTCGACACTGTCGGTCGTGGTGGTCACGATTCAGCGCGCCACCGCGAGCTCACCGGAGCACGCGCTGCTGTTCCACAAGGGCGACTACGTCGGCACCGCCACGCCGAAAGCCCAGGCGTTCACCACGATCGACACCGGAGCCGGTACCGACGACACCGTCGTATTGACCTACAAGACGCCCGGTAGCTGCAACGCCTGCCCCGACGGGACCTCGACGACGGTGTCGTTCCACTGGAACGGCTCGGGCGTGGACGTGCAGGGGCGACCGCCGATCAACTGATCACCGGATTCCGGAACGGCCACCGGGGGCTCAGACGGACGAAACCTGTTCCGCCAGATCGAATTTCATGAAAACGTCGGCACGATCGTAGGGAATGGGCCGCAGCTGCTCCGGCGGCACATGGACGAATCCCACCGATTCGTACAGGTGCACGGCGTCGGCCAGGCGCCCGTTGCTCGCCAGGAACAGCGAGGTCGCGCCGCATGCGCGAGCGTGGTCGATGGCGGCGTTCAGCAGCAGACGGCCGA
The DNA here is from genome assembly GCF_001613005.1 of Nocardia nova NBRC 15556. Taxonomy (GTDB): domain Bacteria; phylum Actinomycetota; class Actinomycetes; order Mycobacteriales; family Mycobacteriaceae; genus Nocardia; species Nocardia nova. The sequence continues at coordinate 101,489 of NZ_BDBN01000024.1, forward strand.
TGCCCCGGCCCCGCACCCGCGGCGCGACCGCCATCTTCGAGATTTCGAAGACGCCCGGATCCTCCGCGACCAGCGCGACGCACCCGACGCGGTCGTCACCGTCGCGCGCGATCAGCACCTGCCCGCCGTCGGTCACGATCCGCTGCGGATTGCCGAGGGTGGCGAGGTCGGCCGGTTCGACGCCGAACAGAGCGGTGATCCATTCCAGATTGAGTTCTTCGAAGGCGGCGGCGTCGGCCGGCCCGGACATCGGTTCGACGAGAATCACGTCACCAGGATGCGCGCCGGAACCCATAGCGTCCAATATTCGATAGCTCCGATTGATATCGTGAACTTATGGATGGCGGCCGGTGGACGGGGTAGAGCTGCGGCACCTTCGCTACTTCCTGGCGGTCGCGGAGGAATTGCATTTCGGCCGTGCCGCGGCCCGGCTGCACATCGCCCAGCCCGCCCTGACCCAGCAGATCCGGCGGCTCGAGACGCTGCTCGGCGCCCGGCTGTTCGATCGCACCTCGCGCACGGTGGCCCTGACTCCCGCCGGCTCCGTCCTGCGTGATCGCGCCGAGGCCCTGCTCGGGCACGCACAACGCGATCTGGCCGAGGTCGCGCGGATCGGGCAGGGCGGGCAGGGGACGCTCTACTTGGGCTTCGTGCCGTCGGTACTGCCGCTCGAACCCCTGCGCGGGGTGCGCGCGTTTCGCGACCGCTATCCGCTCGTCGAGGTCGACCTGGTCGAGGGGTTCACCAGCCATCTGATGGAGCGGCTCGCCAACGGCGCCTTGGACCTCGCGATCGTGCGCGATCCCGATCCGCGGCCGGGCACCACCATCACACCGCTCATGACCGAGCCGTTCGTCGCGGTGGTGCCCGACGACCATCCGCTGGCCGGACGCGATTCCGTCACCGGGGCCGAACTGGTCGATCACCCGGTGGTCTTCTTCCCGCGCGCCGCAGGCTCCCTGGCCCACGACCGGAACCTGGCTCCCCTGCTGCGATCGGGCCGCCGCCCGCGCATCGTGCAGGAGGCCACCAACTGGACCATCAGTCTCTATCTGGTGGCCGCGGGCCTCGGCATCACGGTCGCGCCGCGCAGCGCCACCTTCACGGCGCCGGCTTCGGCGCGGATCATCCCGCTGACCGAAACCGACGCGGACACAACCATTTACACCGCGCACCGCACCGGCGACGAGCGAGCGCTGGTCCACAATCTGCTCGCCCTGTTGCCCGGCCCGGCCGCGGCGTGAGCGCGACCGTCAGGACAGCAGTTTGCGCAGGATCTTGTTGCCGAACCCGTAGCGGATGAGACCGTCGAGGTTGCGAATGGTCTTCTCCGAGTAGGGGTACCAGATGCTTTCCTGCTTGGACTGCCAGCGGTCGATCAGGACCGGCTGGGCATGGGTGAAGCTGCGCAGTGCGCCCGGGCCGTTGACCTGGCCGACGCCGCTGTCCTTGCGCCCGCCGAAGGGCGCCTCGGGCACACCGTAGATGACGGCCGCGTCGTTGTGCACGACCGAACCCGTGGTGAGCTGGGCCGCGATGCGCCGGGCCTTGGCGGCGTCCTTGGTGAACACCGAGCCGCTGAGCCCGTATTTGCAGTCGTTGGCCAGCCGGATGGCCTCGTCCTCGTCACGGACCCGCATGATGGTGGTGATCGGACCGAACGTCTCCTCGGTCATCAAGTCCATGTCGTGGTGCGCGCCGACGACGACGGTGGGCTGGAAGTACAGGCCCTCGCCGGTGTCGGCCGCGCCGCCCACCACGATGTCGGCGCCCTTGGCCTTCGCGTCGTCGATGTGCCGGATCACGATGTCGCGCTGGCGATCCCAGAACAGCGGGCCCATATCGGTGTCGCCGGGACCGTAGGTGACCCCCGCCGCCTTCTCGGTGACCAGCCGGATGAACTCGTCCGCGACGCTGTCGACCACGTAGATGCGTTCCACGCTCATGCAGACCTGGCCGGTGTTGAACATCGACAGATACACCGCGCCGGCAGCAGCGCGCTCGAGATCGGCGTCCGCGCAGACGATCATGGCGTCCTTGCCGCCCAACTCCAGGGTGCACGGCAGCAAGCGGGTCGCGCAGGCAGCCGCGATCTTGCGGCCGGTGCCGACGCTGCCGGTGAAGCACACCTTGTCGATATCCGAATCGACCAGTGCCGCACCGGTTTCGCCGTCGCCGTGCAGCACCTGCACGACATCCTCCGGCACCCCCGCCTCGTGCAGCACCCGCGCCACCCATTCCCCCGAACGCGGCGTCACCTCGGACGGTTTGAACACCACGGTGTTGCCGGCGACCAGCGCCTGCACCACCGGATTGAGCGACAGCACGAACGGCGCGTTCCACGGCGTCACGACGCCGATCACGCCGAGCGGCTGATACTGCATGTACAGCTTCTTCATCGGTTTCAGATAACCGTGCAGCCGCTGCCGGTGCGAGCGCAGATCACGCCGGGCGCGCGCGGTCCAGTAGTTGAGGAAGTCGCAGGCGGGCACGATCTCGACGCCGAGCGCCTCGGCCTCCGGCTTACCGGTCTCGGTGCGAATGGTCTCGGCGATCTCCGCGCGCCGGGCGACGATCACACCGATGGCGGCGCGCACGATCTCGGCGCGCTCGGTGATGCTGCGGGCGGCCCAGGCGGGCTGGGCGGCGCGGGCGCGCGCGACCGCGCTCTGCACCTCGGCGGTGGTGTCCACCTCGAGTTCGCCGATGCGCCGGCGATCCACCGGACTGTCCAGCGCCAGCGTGCGCCGGTCACCCTCGGTCGTCGGCAGTGGGTGGACGATGGCCATGGTCTTCCCCTCGGTCGGAGCTGGCGTTCCAGTGCGATTTCGGTTGTGACACAAGGTTTGTCGCAACCGAATCGACGGCACGGCGAAACCCTCGTGAACTAGTAGACAACTTACCAAAACTGTCTACCCATTGCGAGAACTTGTTCTAGATTTCCATCGGACAGACATCCGCGGACCGCTCCCGCTCGCTACCGATAGCCTCGCTTCAGCAGGTATTTCGCGCCCGCGTCGAAACCGTCCGGACCCAGGACGTCGAATCCGAAGGCGTCCGCGAGCCGGTTGGTCGTGTTGAAGGCAGCGCAGACGGCCAAGGCGTCCTCGACCTGTTGTGGCGACACTCCGGCGGACAGGACCTTTCGGACGTCGTCGGCATCGACCTCCCCGTCGCGGGTCAGCTTGCCCAGGAGCAGCAGCGTCGCGCGCAGGCCCGCGTCGATCGACGCGGAGTCCGGTTCGTCGAGCACCGCACGAACTTTCGCCTCGTCGGCATACGCGCGCCTCGCGGTCGCGCTGTGGGCACCGATGCAGAACGCGGAGTCGTTGACCTTCGACACGTACGCGGCCATCAGCTCCCGGTCGGCGACCGACCATTCGGAGGGTCCGCGCATCGCCGCGTGGGTGAACGCCTTCGCTCGCGTGCCGTAGAAATCCGGACGATAGAACACCAGCTTCGCGGCATCGGGCAGCGGCTGACCGGAGAACACTCGGATCGCCTTGAACAGGAGTTTGGTTCCGGGGCGATAGCCGTGGTTCAGGATGTCCGGCCGCATCAGCCACGCTCCCCGGCCGCTTCGGCCAGCGCCGCGAGCCCGGCGTCGTACTGCCGTGCGGACTGCCCGACGGCGGCGGCGATGACCAGTTCGACGAGTTCGTCATCGCCGAATCCCGATGCCCGCGCCGCCGCGAAGTCGGCATCGGTCACCTCGGTCGGGCGGGTCGCGACCTTGTCGACGAGTTCACGCAGCGGTGGCGGTCCGGCGTTTCCGAAGGCTTGCGCCCGCTGCTCCCGTGGGGTGCTGCCGTCGCCATCGCGAATCCGCTCCACCAGAGCCCGGAACACCTCGCGCTTGTCCTGCGCCATCTCGCCTCCTCACAGCCGGTTCCGTGTCATGGACGCGAGCCGTGACGGGCAGGCGCCACGGACACGAATGTACGCCCAGGGAGCCGGTTCGCCGGCTAGACCGGCAGAACGGCTCGCGAATTCCCCACCAAACTAGTTGGACGTCCTATAATCTCCGGCCTATGAGTCTCGATCCCCGCACGCACACCATCGACGGCGTGCTGCACCGTTCGGCGGCGAAGGTCCCGGGCCGCACCGCGCTGACATTCGAAGGCCGGGCCTACACCTACCGGGAACTCGACGCCGCGGTCACCCGGGCGGCGGCCCATCTGCTCGGCCTCGGCCTGGCCGCGGGCGATCGGGTCGCCGCCTACGGCACCAATTCCGACGCGTACGTGATCGGCTTCCTGGCCTGCGCGCGGGCAGGCCTGGTGCACGTACCGGTGAACTACGCCCTGAAGGGCGGGGAGCTGAGCTACCTGGTCTCCCAGTCGGGCGCGCGGGCCGTCCTGGCCGATCCCGCGCTGATCGGCACGCTCGATCAGGTGCGGGGCGAACTCACCGCGGTCGACTACGTGGTACCCCTGCGCGATGCCGACGGATCGCTGCGGGAGGTCGCCGACGCCGCGGACGAGGTCTCGGACTTCTCGTCCCGGGCGTCCGCCACCGATCTGGCCCAACTGCTCTACACCTCGGGCACGACGTCGAAACCCAAGGGCGCCATGATGACTCATGAGGCGCTCGTCTTCGAGTACGTCTCGTCGGTGATCGCGCTGGACCTGCGTGCGAACGACAATCCGCTCGTCGCCATGCCGCTGTACCACTCGGCGGGCATGCACGTGTTCATGCTGCCCTACCTGGCGGTCGGCGCGACCGCGCACCTCATGGCCACCCCGGATATCCCGGAGATTCTGCGCCGGGTCGAGCAGGACCGGATCGGTTCGCTGTTCCTCGCCCCGACCGTCTGGGTGCCGCTGTCCAACCACCCCGACCTCGACCGCCGCGACCTGTCGTCGCTGCGCAAGGCCCAGTACGGCGCCTCGATCATGCCGGTGACCGTGCTGAACAGGCTGCGGGAACGCTATCCCGACCTCGGCTTCTACAACTGCTTCGGACAGTCGGAGATCGGGCCGCTGGCCACGGTGCTGCGCCCGGAGGAACATGCCGAGCGGCCGTCGTCGTGCGGGCGGGCGGTGTTCTTCGTGGAAACCCGTGTGGTCGACGCCGACGGCAACGATGTCGGCCCCGGCGAGCCGGGTGAGGTCCTCTATCGCTCGCCACAGCTGTGCCGGGGGTACTGGGACAATCCCGAGGCGACCGCGGAGGCCTTCCGCGACGGGTGGTTCCACTCCGGCGACCTGGTGACGCGGGATGCCGACGGGTACATCACCGTCGTCGACCGGATCAGGGACGTCATCAACACCGGCGGTATCCTCGTCGCCTCCCGCGAGGTCGAAGACGCCCTCTACACCCATCCCGCCGTCGCCGAGGTCGCGGTCATCGGCACCCCGGACGAGAAGTGGATCGAGGCCGTCACCGCTGTCGTGGTGCTGCACGAGGGCCGCGAGACGACGGCCGAGGCGCTGATCGCGCACGTCAAGGAGCTGATCGCCCCCTTCAAGGTGCCCAAGAACATTCGCTTCGCCGAGTCGCTGCCCCGCAACCAGAGCGGGAAACTACTCAAACGCGAACTGCGCGAACCACTTACGGCGGCGGATTGACCGGACCGGCGGTCATTACGGGGCTCGTCACCACGGGCCGATGACGTGCTCGAGCAGGGCGAGCGCGAACGCGCCCAGCACCGCCAGCCCGAATCCCGCCGCGAAGGTGAGCGCCAGCGAACGCCCGAGCCGCCGGCCGTGCGCGCGCACGATCATCAACCCCGCCACACCACCGAGCACGGCCAGCAACATGCCGCCGCCCATCACGAGATAGAACACCGCGGCCAGCGCGGCGTTCACCGCCTCGTGAAGTCCTTCGGCGTACTCACCGAACGGAATCGGGAACCGATACACGCTCGCCACCACCGCCGCGGCAAGCGGTGCGGTGAGCACGGCCACCAGCGCACCCCACAGCACACCGACCCACAGGGCCACTCCGGTCACGCCGCGCGGCTCCCCCGCCGGACCGCCGTCCCCGAACCCCATAACCTGACCTCGCGTTCCACCTGTCGCCGGGCACTCACGCACGCGCCGGGCGCGAATGCCCGGCTCTGCCAGAGCAAACCAGACGAACGCGCCGCACCGCCAGGTGGGCAGGTCACCGATGTCCTAGGGTTGTTCGCGGCGGCCCGCCTGCCCCACCCGTGCCCGACCCGTGGCCGCGCCCCGCACCGGACGATCAGAAACGGGAGACTCATGGACGGCAGCCGCAACGCACTGCTCCACGGTCCCCTGTTCTCCCGGCGCACTCCGCTGGACCGCAGCAATGCCGCCAGCCGGATCAGCGCCTACGTCTACGGCAACATCCTCATCCTCGCCGCGCTGATCCCGGTGACCACCACCGAGGAGCACGTCGGAATCCTCGTGGTCGTCGGCACCGCGCTGTCCACCTTCGTCGCGCACGCCTTCGCCGAGGGCGTCGGCCAGGCCGTGCGGGAGAACCGCGCGCTCACGCCGCGGCAGCGGTGGGAGGAACTGCGCGATTCGGTGCCGATTCTCAGCTCCGCGGTGCTGCCGTCGATCATCCTGGCGGCCGCCGCTGTCGACTGGCTCGAACCCCGCACCGCACAGATCGTCGCCGAGGTGGCGATGCTCGTCCGCATCGGCGGCATCGTCTTCGTCATCGAACGGCTCAAAGGCGCCAGACCCGGCCGCTCGACCATTTTCACGGCACTCCTGCTGACCGCCGTCGCGACGACGGTGGTCGTCGTCAAGGTCGTCCTCACCCACTGACCGGGCGCGGCTACCCCGCCTCGACCGCGGCGAGCGCGCGCACATCGGCGGCATCCTGCGACCGATCCGCGAACCGCGGATAGGTCGGGTACTCGATACCCGAGATGTACTGCACCGTCCGGACCACCTGGGACGAATAACCGAATTCGTTGTCGTACCAGCAGTACAGGATCGCGGTGTCGCCCTCGACGATGGTGGCGTTGGCGTCGATGATCGAGGCCGCGCGCGAGCCGATGAAATCGCTGGACACCACGTCGGACGCGGCGATGTAGTCGAGATTGCGGCTCAGCGGGCCGGCGAGCGACACCTGCCGCAGGTACTCGAGCACCTCGGACTTCGTCGTCTCCCGTTCGAGTTGCAGGTTCAGGATGGCGACGGACACATCCGGGGTGGGGACGCGAATCGAGTTACCGGTGATCTTGGCCTTGAAGTCCGGCATCGCCTTGGCGACGGCGGAGGCGGCGCCGGTTTCGGTCAGAACCAGGTTGAACGGCGCGGAGCGGCCGCGGCGGTCCGCCTTGTGGTAGTTGTCCAGCAGATTCTGATCGTTGGTGAACGAGTGCACGGTTTCCACGTGGCCGCGGGTGATGCCGAATTCGTCGTCCATGGCCTTGAGCGGCGGCACGATCGCGTTGGTGGTGCAGGAGGCGCACGAGAAGATCCGCTGCGTCAGATCGAGGTCGCGGTGGTTGACGCCGTGCACGATATTCGGGACGTCGCCCTTACCGGGTGCGGTGAGGACCACCTTCGCGATGCCGGGGCGCAGATGCTGCGACAGCCCGTCGCGATCGCGCCACTTGCCGGTGTTGTCGATCAGGATCGCGTCGTCGATTCCGTATTCGGTGTAGTCGATGGTGGTCGGATCGTCGCTGTAGATGAACTTGATGACGTTGCCGTTGGCGATGATCGTGTCGTTGTCGGCGTCGACCTTGATGGTGCCGTTGAAGTGCCCGTGCACCGAATCGCGGCGCAGCAGCGACGCGCGCTTGGCCAGGTCACCGTCGCCGCCGCGGCGAACCACCACCGCGCGCAGGTTCAGCCCGTTGCCGGAGCCGACCTTCTCGATGAGCAGGCGGGTGACCAGCCGGCCGATCCGGCCGAAGCCGTACAGCACGACATCGCGCGGACCCGGCGACTGCGCCTTGTTGCCGCCGATCACCTCGGCCAGAACCACCTCGGTGAACTCCCGAACCGAGAGCCCGCGGTCGTCGGCGCGATAGGCCACGACCAGCTGGCCGAGATCGATCTTGCACGGGCCGAGATCCAGTTCGTCGAGGACGCGCAGGAACGGCAGCGTCTCGTCCACCGACAGCTCTTCGCCCTCGATCTGGCGGGCGAACCGGTGTGTCCGCAGAATGCTGATCACCGACCGGTTCACCAGCGACCGGCTGTGCAGCAGGACCGTCACACCCTTCGCCCGATACAACGTGCCGATGATGGGGATCATCGCCTCCGCGGCAGCTTCCTGGGCGTTCCAGCGGTCAAGTTGTTCGGTAGTCAACGCAGGTCCTCGGTTTCCTCGACGGGTACGCCACGTCGATGCTAATGAGGGCCCGGATATCACCGACGGCGGATCCCCGGCGGTGAGCTTTCGAGTGGCGGCGACCACACCGCCGCCGCGGCGGTGTACCGCCGTCAGTCCCGCCGCAGCCGCGGTGGATTGCGCCGGCGGATCTGCAACAGGTCGGTGGCACAACGGCACACCGGATGCAGTGCGTCGGCGAGTTCTTCGCTCAGCCCATTCGCGGCCGGGGTGTAGATGCTCAGGACCCCGACCACCGAACCGTCGTCGTCGGACAGCGGCTGGCACTGCACCGCCTGCACTCCCCACAACCGCAGTTCCGCGCCGCACCCCGGCCAGCGCGAACTGCCCGCGAGATCGGTGATCACGATCGGCACGCCGGTCGCCGCCACCTCGCGAGCGGGGCTGTCGGGGTGGAGCAACTGAGCCTCCTCGACCATTCGCGCGCGATGCGTCGTCGCCGCCACGATCTCGAGCACCGTTCCGCCGTGCGCGGTCACCCCGGCCATCGGTGAGCCGGGCAGGGCACGCAGCAGTGCGGCGACCCCGGCCGCCGAAACAGGCGACGCACCGGTGCGACCGGGTGGGTCACTGTGCATAACGGACCTCGATCCGACGCGATGAGTCAACAACACCGGCGGCATACCGGCCCGGCAAAGCGGGGCCGAGGTATGACGACCAGTCTTCGAGTGCCCCGCTGCCCGCCGCGGCAAACCTCGTCCCGGCGAGCCCGCCGACGCGGAGGACGAATGTTCGTCCGGTACAAGCCGTTTGCCTTATTGCGCCTCGTACGGGGAGCGCCGTTTTCACGGCACGTCGCCGGGGTACCCATCGACAATCCGCACCGGAACGAACCTCGTCACCGTCGAGGCCCATCACCACAGGAGGTGTGCTGTATGGACGATCTCCAGCGCAGAGTGTTGACCGCGTTGACATCTGCGCGGCGCGGGCTGAAGACCGCGGACGCACGCCTGCTGGAACGTCGAATCGTGGGACTGCGGGCAGAAGTCGACGCCGCCGGCTATCCCCGCCCCCAGCATCTACGCCTGAAGGCGTCGTGTGCGGAGGCACTGGCCGCGGCCAGGTGGACGTTGGGCCGACCGAGCCCCCAGGCCTTCCGGCCGGCGATGCAGGCGGCCTCGTAGCCGACCGGCGACACGCGGAACACGCCTCCGATTCGGTTGCGGCACTGCGACGTCGAGCCGGACGTCCGTTCAGTCCCTCCTTTCGACCGAGGCGAGATAGATGGCCGCGATCTCCTCCAGGCCCCGCTGATCGACCGGACCGAATCGGTCGAGTTCGGGACTGTCCAGATCGAAGACGCCGAGCAGCGCGCCCTCCGACACCAGCGGCACCACCAGTTCGGATCTGCTCAGCGGATCACAGGCGATATGGTCGGGCACCGCGTGCACGTCGGCGACGCGTTGAGTCCGGCGGGTCCGCGCCGCCGCACCGCACACACCGCGATCCAGCCCGATCCGCACACACGCCGGGCGGCCCTGGAAGGGGCCGACCACCAGCTCCCTCCCGTCGTAGAAATAGAATCCCACCCAGTTCAGACCGGGAAGACCGTGATAGACGAGCGCCGACAGATTGGCGGCGTTGGCGATCCGGTCGTGTTCCCCCGCCAGCAGGGATCGGGCCGACGCCGCGAGCTCCCGATAGCGTTCGTCGTCCGTGTGGTCGTCGGTGGCGCTCATACCGCACCCGCGCCCATGCGATGGTTCATGCGTATCCCTTTCCTGGTGGCGGCTTCGGATGTCCCGCCGGCGGCTCACCGACCGTCCCGGCAGGCGGGATCGGCCCGCGGCACCGCGCCGGATCCGTGTTTTCGTTGTCCCATGGCTTCAGCGGAACGGATTCGAGCAGCGGTGCACCGGTATCTCGAGGCGGTGGGCTCGGGGTCGGCCGCCGATGTGGCGGCATGTTACAGCGAGGACGCCACCGTGGAGGATCCGTTCGGTTCACCACCGCACATCGGCCGGGCCGCGATCGAAAAGTTCTACGGCGCATTGGATTCCGCGCATATGCGCACCGAACTGCTCGACCTGCGGATCGCGGGCGGCGCAGCGGCGTTCCGGTTCCGGGTGGTCACCGAAACCGGTTCCCGCACAACGACGATCGAACCGATCGATGTGATGACCTTCGACGAGGACGCGCGGATCACCGGTATGCGAGCGTTCTGGTCACCGGAGGACGTGCGCATCGACTGAGGGCGGCGGTTCATCGCAGCGCGGGAATCACCGCACGCTCGAACAACTCCACCCCGGAGAGGTCGTATGCCGATTCGGGGAAGTTGTGGATCGCGTACGACAAGCCCAGATCGCGGACCCGGCACAGGTTCTCGACGATCTGTTCCGGTGTGCCGACCGCGAGGGAATCGGCGGAGAGGTTGGCGACCCAGTTCCGCGCCGCCTCGGCCCCGAGCACAGGAGCGAGCCGCGAGGCGAGTGCGTCCAGCCGTTCGCGCACCTCTGCCTCGGTGGCGCCGACCACGGTGTTGAAGTTGGCACTGCGGGTGATCGCGTCGAAATCGGTTCCGACGGAGACGCAATGCTCGCGCAGCAGCTCGGATTTGCGGGTGAAGGTCGCGGGATCGCCCGCGAAGTTGGTGTACTGCGCGTATTTCGCGGCGATGCGCAGCGTGACCTTCTCGCCGCCACCCGCGATCCAGATCGGAATACCGCCGTGCTGGAGCGGCAACGGATACACCCGGGCGCCGTCGACCCGGTAGTACTTGCCGTCGAGGGTGGCGGTGCCGGTGGTCCACGCCTGACGGAAGATCTGCACACCCTCGTCCAGCCGGCCCAAACGCTCACCCGCGGAAGGGAATCCGTAGCCGTAGGCGCGCCACTCGTGCTCGTACCAGCCGGCGCCGATACCCATCTCGACCCGTCCGCCCGAGACGAGATCCACGGTCGCGGCCACCTTGGCGAGGTAGGCCGGGTTCCGATAGCTGATCGCCGTGCACATCTGGCCCAGCCGGATGCGCGTCGTGGTGGCGGCGAACGCCGACATGAGCGTCCACGCCTCGTGTGTCGCTTCCTCGGTGGGAACCGGCACGGTGTGGAAGTGGTCGTAGACCCACAGCGATTCCCAGACGTCCGCGGCGTCGGCTCGCTGCGCCAGGCCCCGCATCACACCCCACTGCGCCCCCGGTTCGATGCCGACCAGATCCAGTCGCCAGCCCTGCGGAATGAAGATGCCGAAACGCACGCCGCGCCTCCTCGTCGAGAGAACAGATCCGGCGGCCACTCTTCCCATCGATGCGCTCGCGGGCAAGAGTTCGGCGCTCGGCGCGCCGAACTGCCCGCGGAGACCCGGCGAAGCCGGAATCGGTTCACCGGGTCTGCGAAGCCTCGATCAGAGCAAAGCGCCGATCAGGCCGGTGAGGATCGATCCGAGACCCGAGGCCAAAGCTCCGACAACCGCAATGATTCCGCTTATCACAGCGTTCCTTTCTCCGAGCGTTCCGTTGGCAAACCACGATGTATTCGATGTCGAGGTGTATGTCGGATTGGTCCCGCCTCCGCCGACACCGGCCGGGTGAACGTCACGGTCGATCGCCGGCGCGCGCCACGCGCGTGAGCCATTCGGCCAGCAGGGCGCGCAGCAGTTCCGGCTGTTCGTGCGGAAGGGCATGTCCGGCCTCGTCGACGACGGCGAGCGTCGCGTGCGGACTGCGCGCGAACAGGTCGGTCGCCGCCGCACAACCGACCGTCGAATCCAGCCGTCCGGCCACGATCGTGGTCGGCCCCGGATAGGGCGGTGCGCCGTCCGGGCTCAGCTGCCACCGCTCACCGATGCGCCGGGCCGCGGCCGGATCGGCCGGTGCGGCCGCCGGGGCGACGAAACGCTCGTAGCGGTCGAGCATTTCGGGTGTTCGGACGACGAAGTAGCCGCGGAAATCGTCGTCGCCGAGATCGCCCTGCCCGGCCACGATGCGGTGTGCGGGAATGTCCCGCAATCCGGGCAACAGCGGGCAGACCAGCGCCAGGCCCGCCACCCGATCGGCACGTCGCGCGGCCATCGCCTGCGCGTAGTACCCGCCGGCCGAGTGGCCGATCAGCAGGAAACCACCGCCGGTCACCTCGTCCGCGAAACCCAGCAGCGCGTCGAGGGCATCGTCGGCGCTGCGCAGCGTGTCGGGTGCCGTGGTGGATCCCGTTCCGGGCAGGTCGGGGTAGATGCGCCGCAATCCGGCGGTGTCCCCGAGTATCGGGTCGAAGCACGCCTCGGCCTCGCGATGATCGACGCCGGCGCCGTGCAGCACCAGCACCGGCCGGCCCGTGCCGTGCTCCACGTAGTGAAAATCGACCCCGCCCGCGCGTAGCTTCATGACCGGCAAGCTACCCGGCCGGTCCCGCTGTCGCCGGCCGGACGCGAGTGCGAGCATGGGACGGTGAGTGTATCCGCGAGTGAACCGCTGTCGGAGTCCGATGCACTCGAGGCGCTGCGGATTCCGCTGACCGGCTACTGCTACCGTCTGCTCGGTTCGTCGGCCGATGCCGACGACGCGGTGCAGGAGACGATGATTCGCGCCTACACCCGATTCGACAGCTTCGATCCCGGGCGCGGCCGGCTGTCGACCTGGGTCCACGCCATCGCCACCAACATCTGCCTGGACATGCTGCGCTCGGCGCGGCGCCGGATGCTGGTGTGGGAGGGCCCGGTCTCGACCGGATTCGATCCGGATGCGGTGGTGCCCGCCGACCGATGGCTCGATCCGGTCCCCGACGCGCGGGTGCTCGACCCGGCCGACCGCGTGATTCGCCGCGAGTCGGTGCGGCTGGCCTTCGTCGCGGCGTTGCAACATCTGCCGCCGCGCCAGCGGGCGGTGCTGGTCCTGCGCGAGGTGCTGGCGTTCAGCGCCGCCGAAACCGCGACCATGCTCGAGGTGACCCCGGCTGCGGTCAACAGCGCCCTGCAACGCGCCCGCGCCACCCTGGCCGCGGTCCGGCAGTCCGCCACGGATCCGCTCGATCCCGACGATCCGGACGACCGGGAACTGGTCCGGCGCTACGTGGCGGCCTTCGAAAACCACGATGTCGGCGCTCTCGCCGCGCTGCTGTGCGAGGACGCCGAATCCGGTATGCCGCCGTTCGCGTGGCGACTGAGCGGGCGCGACCTCGTCGTCTCGGTTTTCGCGGCGGGCGAGGCGTGCATCGACGATCGGCTGATACCGGTCCGGATGAACGGTTCGATCGGATTCGGTCAGTACCGCCCCGACACCGACGGTGTGCTGCGGCCGTTCGCACTGCTCGCGATCGAGGCGCGGTCGGGATCGATAGCGCGGCAGGTGACATACCTGGGCAGCGGCGACCGGTTCGCCGAATTCGGCCTCCCGCCGATTTTCCGCGCACCCACCGATGAATTCCCGGCGTCGGGTTCGTAACAGAGGTGACCACTGCCCTACGACCGAAACGACGGGTTCATGACCTCCACCGACACCGACACCGACCTCCTGCGCGAGCACACCGTGGCCGAGCGCCGGCGCCTCGCGGATCTGCTCGCCACCCTCACGCCGGAGCAGTGGGCCGCGCCCTCGCTGTGTGAGGGCTGGCGAGTCCGCGAGGTGCTCGCCCACATGACGATGCCCTACCGGACATCCACCTGGGCGTTCGTGCGCGGCCTGGCCGGCGCGCGCTTCTCGTTCCACCGCTACGCCGACCGGGCCGCGCGCGCCGACACCGCACGAATGAGCGATGCCGCACTGCTCGCGTCGCTGCGCGACAACGTCGACCACCCGTGGCGTCCGCCGGGCGGCGGCGTGGTCGGCGCGTTGAGCCACGACGTGATCCACGGCCTGGACATCACCGAGCCCCTGGGCCTGCCGCCCGCCCCGCCGGAACGGATCGCCCTCGTGCTCGACAATGCGAGCCCGAAATCGCTGCGCTACTTCGGGGTCGACCTGGCCGGTCGGCAACTGCGGGCGTCCGACGCGCCGGTCACGCTGGGTTCGGGGACGCCGATCACGATGTGCGCCAAGGACATTCTGCTCACCGTCACCGGCCGCCGCCCGCTGCCCGCCGACTGACGGGGCCGGCCCGGCTCACAGACCGCCGAGGCGTGCGAGTACGGCGAAGGCCGCGTCGTCGGCCGACCAGAGGGCGTTGATCTCCGCGCGCGTGGCCTCGGCGGTGGCGGGATTCTGCAATGCCAGCCCGTTGGTCCAGACCACCACGTTGTAACCCAGGTCGGCGACCTCGAGCAGCGGCCCGGTGGCCACGCCCTGACCGAACAGCCGGTCGAGCCCTTCGCCGACGAAGTAGAACCGCCACAGCGGCCCGAGGTCGGCGTTGTAGACCCGCCTGGTCCGATCGACGATCAGATCGCCGCTGCGGGCGATCGCGTCGACGATGTGGAAGAAGTCCGGCGCGTTCTCGGGTTTGCTGCCGACCGCGGCGACCGCGTATGCGAGGTCGACCGTCAGGTGTGCGTTGTAGCCGGCCATCGCGACCCTGGCGGGCGACTGGTCGCATCGACCGGCCAGCTGGAAATACCACGCCCAGTGCGGCTCGGGCGTGCCGCCGGTGAATTCCGCGTGCAGGTTCACCAGGAAACGGCGTAGCAGTTCGTAGCTGATCGCGTGGGCGTATTCCGGGTCGGCGAAGGCGCCGGGATCGTGCTGCAGCGGCAGCACCGGCGACTGTTCCACGGCGTCGAGTCCCACATCGAACAACCCGCGCCAATCATGGTGGGAGGCAAGTATGTCGGCGATCCGATGGTTTCGCGCCACGGCCTCGTCGAGCCGGTCGAGGGTGGGCCCGGCGCCGATGGTCGTGGTATCCGACAGCGCGGCGACGGTCTGGATCTCCGCGGCGGACAGCGGGGTGCCGCACTGTGCCTCGGCCACGGCCCCCGCCTGCGGCGCGGGCGCGATCAGAGACGAAAAGCCAAGAGCCACAACGATCGACGCGATTCGGAGCATACGATGTCCATCCTGTCCGATGACGTACGGCGGTGTTGCCGATACGGTACTGCGGTTCGATCCGTGACTGTGCGCACGACCTCGGCGGTGTCGTCGGTTTCCGCTCACCACCGGCTCTCCCCCTCGGCGGACGCGCCGGGACGCACATGCGCGCGCATCCCCTGCGGGCCGAACAGGATGAGCAGTTCCACCACCCCGCCGTCGGCACTGCCCAGCCAGTGCGGAACCGACGTGTCGAATTCCGCCGCCTCGCCGGGCGGCAGGGTCAGATCACGGTCGCCGAGCACCAGGCGCAGCCGGCCGTTGAGCACGTAGAGCCATTCGAAGCCCTCGTGCGTCTGCGGCGTCGGCTCCAGCGGTCGCGGGCACGCGGGAATGATCATCTTGAACGCCTGCACGCCACCGGGCCGCCGGGACAGCGGCACGAAGGTCATGCCGAACCGCCGGATCGGCTTCAGGTGGATGCGCGGGTCGCCGGTGCGTGGAGCCCCGACCAGGTCGTCGAGCGGGACGTCGTAGGTGCGGGCCAGCGGCAGCAGCAATTCCAGGGTCGCCCGCCGCTGCCCGCTCTCCAGGCGCGACAACGTACTTTCCGACACCCCGGTGCTCGCCGCGAGGTCGGCGAGGGTGATCCCGCGCTCGCGGCGCAATGCGCGCAACCGCGGGCCCACCGCACCGAGCACCTCGTCGGTGTTCTCAGCCATTCGGGTCCTCAGCCATTCGGGCCATCTTGCCGGAACAGCAAGATTCCGTGCCAGTTCGCCACGTCCGGCGCCAGGCTGAAGACCCGACCGCACCTCAACCGCGAAGGAGCCGCCATGCCCACCGCAGCCCGCCGAAGGGACACCCCGCCGCCGCGGACCGGGACCGATGAGCTCGCGGTACTGCGCGGCTTCCTCGACTATCTACGCACCTCCGTCGCCGCGAAGGTCGAGGGAGCGCCCGAACCGCAGGCCCGAGCCGCCGCGGTGGCTTCGGGCACCAATCTGCTCGGTCTGCTCGTCCATCTCACCGCCGTCGAGCGCTCGATGTTCCTCGGCGCCCGGGTGACCGACTGGCAGGCGACGTTCCGGGCCGCCCCGGACGACAGCGTGGCCGATGTCGTCGCCCGCTATCGCGACGCGGTCGCGCACGCGAACCGGGTGCTCGACGGATGCACCGATCCCGCCGCGACACTGCCGCGACCGGGACGCCCCGGGCCCAGCGTCCGCTGGGCCCTCACCCACATGATCGAGGAGACCGGCCGCCACGCCGGTCACGCCGATATCCTGCGCGAACTGATCGACGGCGCGACCGGGCGTTGAGCTCAGCGGGTGCGCGCCGGGTGCTCACCGGTCGATTCGCGGGCGGACGGCGAAGACCTCGTGCATCTCCGTGCCGACCAGATGCGGGTCCTGGCGGGTCTGCGCCGACATACCCCGACGTGTGAACAGATCGCAGATCTCGCGCAGCCGGCCGTCGCGATCGTGCACCTCGGCGACGACGACGTGGATGCGCCGCCAGTCCGCGTCGGTAATCCCGTGCAGCACATCCAATTCCGCGCGTTCGACATCGACCTTCAGCAGGCCGATCTCGCACCCGCGGCAGTGCTGGTCCAGGATCGCCGACACCGTGGTGACCCCGACCTCGAGTTGTACGCCGTCGTGCAACCCCTGGGTGATGACCGCGATGGCCTTGTCGTCCAAGCCGTTGTTGCGCAGATAGATGGCGGTCGCCTCGTCGTCGGCCGCGCGATCGGCGAAGAATCCGGAATTCGCCGTCGCGCGCGGGTACCAGGTGAACGCCCGGGTCCCCGGCGTGGCGCCGACCGCGGTTCGCAGCGATATCCCGCCGGGAACATGCGCGGCGATATTGCGATCCAGGCAACGGAAGGTCATCGGCACCGGTTCGACCGCGATGACCCGGGTTCCCGGGCAGGTGTCGGCGAACATCATCGCGCTCAGGCCGATGTTGGCGCCGATGTCGAGGACCATCTGGCCGGGACTGAGGAATTCGGCCGCGCGCCGGTAGAACCCGTCCGCGGCGGTCGTCTCCCCCCACAGCATTCTGGCTTCGGCAGGACTGGTGCACGTCACCGTTCTGCCGTCATCGAGTCGCACGTGTTGCAGAGTGGTCAGCATTGTTCCATGAACCTTTCGAGGACAGGGCCGACGACGGCCAGCGCACGGGGATGGCTCATTTCGAGATGGCGGGCGTCGACCACGACGTTGTGGATGTCGCCGCCCACGTAGGGCCGCCAGGTATCGGCGAGAGCATCGTGGTCCGGATGGTCCTGTCCGGCGGTGAACAGGATCAGGTCACCGTCGAAGACGTCCGGACGATGAGCGGCGGAGATATCGCCCGCGGTGCGGAAACTCTCCATGACTCGATCCGTCTGTTCGGCGGTGAACAGTCCGGTCGCGATCACCTGCCCCCGGATGACATCCCACGCTTGTTCGTGGGTGCTCACCACGAGCTCGTCACCCAGGTCGAACAACTCCCGCCAGCCGCCGAGCAGATCGGCCATCAGCTGCCCCGGCGCGGGTTCACCGGCCGCGGCCGGCGGCTGCGGTGGCGCAACCGCCGCACTGTCGAGCAGGGCCACGATGCCGACCCGGGCGCCGTCGCGGCGCAACCGAACCGCCATCGCGTGCGCGATCTGGCCGCCCAGCGACCACCCCAGCAGGTGATAGGGCCCCGCGGGCTGGACGCGGCGGATCTCTGACACATAGCGGGCGGCCAATTCATCCACCGAGGCGGCGGCTGGTTCGCCGGCGACGACGTGCGGATCCTGCAGGCCGTATACCGGGCGATCCGGATGCAGATGTTCGACGAGTCCGCCGTAGAACCACGCCAGGCCGCCCGCCGGATGGACGGCGAACACGGCCGGCTCGGATCCGTTCGCGCGCAACGGCAGCAGCACGGTCAGACCGGATGCGCCGTCGGCGTCGTCGGCTCGGCGGGCCAGCGCCTGCGGTGTCGCGTCCTCGAACATCCACGGCAGGTCGAGCGTCACACCGCGCGTTCGCAATTCGGTCACCGCCATGGTGGCCAGCAGCGAATTGCCGCCAAGATCGAAGAAGCCGTCGGTCGCCCCGACCCGCGCGGAGCCCAGGATCTGCTCGTACACCTCGGCGATGATCTTCTCGGTGCGCGTGCGCGGTGCGACGAACCGTTGCGCGGCCGTGTCGAAATCGGGCGCGGGCAAGGCTTTTCGATCCAGTTTGCCGTTGACCGTCAGCGGCAGATCGGCCAGCACCATCACCATCGAGGGCACCATGTAACTGGTCAGCACCTCGGCGGCGGCCGCCCGGACCTCTCCCGGATCGATGTGCTGCCCGTCGGCGGCGACGACGTATCCGATCAGCTGGTCGACCTCGCGTTCGTGGCGATGCACGGCCGCGGCGGCCCGTGCGACCGACGGATGCCGCAGCAACGCCGACTCGACCTCCCCCAGTTCGATCCGGTACCCGCGCAACTGCACCTGCGCGTCACCGCGACCGGCGTAGCTCAGTTCCAGGCCGTCGCCGGTTTCCCGCCAGCTGCCGAGGTCGCCGGTGCGATACAACCGACCGCCGGCCGGGCCGAACGGATCCGCCACGAACCGGCTCGCCGTCGGGGCGGGTGCCCGCAGGTAGCCGCGCGCGAGTTGTGGTCCGGCGACGCAGATTTCGCCGCGAACCCCGACCGGTACGGGACGCAGCCGGTCGTCGAGGACATAGATTCGCAGGCCTGGGAGCGGCACCCCGATCCGGTCCGCCGCCGGGCCGTCGACGTCGGCGAAGGTCAGATGCACCGTGGTTTCGGTGATTCCGTACATGTTGACCAGCCGCGGTGAGCCGGGCTCGTGGGCGGCGAACCACTCCGGCAATCGCGACGCATCCAACGCCTCACCGCCGAAGACGACATAGCGGAGCGCGAGATCACCACTGCCGCAGCCGGATTCCCGGTATCGGCGTTCGGCGTCGGCGAAACCGTAGAAGGCCGACGGGGTTTGACTCAAGACGGTGACGCGTTCGCGCGCCACCAGTTCCACCAGCGCGTCGGGCGAGCGGGAGGTGTCGCGGTCGACGACGACCAGCCGGCCGCCGGTCAGCAGCGCGCCCCACATCTCCCACACCGCGAAATCGAATGCGTAGGAATGGAACATCGTCCACACGTCGCCGGGGTGGACGTCGAATCGGTCGGTGGCGTGGGTCAGCAGTGTGACCGCGTCGCGGTGGGTGACGGCCACGCCTTTCGGGGTACCGGTCGACCCGGAGGTATAGATCACGTAGGCGAGGTTGTCCGGCCGCGCGGCCACCGGCGCCCGAGCGCTGCCGGCGTCGAATTCGGTTTCGGCATCGTCGATCGACACCAGCGGCGTCGCGCACCTGGGCACCTGCGCGGCGATCTCGGCCGAGGTCAGCACTACGACCGGGCGCGCGTCGTCGATGACGAAGCGCAGGCGGCGCGGCGGATTCGCGATATCCAGCGGCAGATAGGCCGCGCCCGCGCGCACGACGGCGAGCAGCGCGACGATCAGATCGACCGACCGCGGCAGCGCCACCGCCACCAGCGTTTCCGGTCGTGCGCCGTGCGCGGCGAGGCGGGCGGCCAGCCGGGTCGCGCGGCGATCCAGTTCGGCATAGGTGAGCTGTGCCGTACCGTCGCTCACCGCGATCGCGTCGGGTTGTGCCGCGACGCGGACGGACAACAGCTCGGACAGGGTCTGCTCCGGGACCGCGCTGCCGTCGGTTCCGGCGGCGGACAATATCCGGCGGCGTTCGTCCGGTGCGACGATATCGATATCGTCCACGGCGACAGCGGGATTCGCGGTCGCCTGCTCCAGGATGCCGACGAACGCCCGCGCGAATCGCCGCATCGTCTGCTCGACGAACAGGTCGGCGGCGTAGGTGAGGCGACCGGTCATTCCGACCGGCCGGCCGTCGGCGTCGCGCCGTGGGACGAGTTTGACGTTGAGATCCGCGCGTGCCTGATCGAAGCCCTCTTCGATCGGTTCGACGGTGAGGCCCGCCAGCTCCAGCGCGGCGGCGCTGAGATCCTGCACGTCGAGCGTCACCTGATAGAGCGGCATGTGCGCGGTCGAGCGCCGCGGATTCAGCTCCTCCACGATCTCTTCGAAAGGCACGTCGGCGTGCGCCAACGCCGCCAGATCCGTGTCCCGGACGGCGGCGAGCAGTTCCTCGAACTCCTGCCGCGGCGCCACCCGCGTCCGCAACACCAGCGTGTTGACGAACATGCCGATCAGATCGTCGAGTTCGCGGTCGCCGCGGCCGGCCACCGGGGTGCCGATCGCGATATCGCCGACCGCGGCCAGCTTCGACAACAGGACCGCCAGCCCGGCGTGCAGCACCATGAACACCGTGGCGTCGGCCGCGCGGGCGAGGGCCTCGACGCGGGCGTGCAGGTCGGCGGACAGCTCGAAATCGAGGGTGCTGCCGTGCATGGACGCCACCGGCGGCCGGGGCCGGTCGGTCGGCAGTTCGAGAAGTTCCGGCAGTCCGGCGAGAGCGCCGGTCCAGAAGCGCAGCTGCCGGGAGATCAGTGAGTCCGGGTCGGACTCGTCACCGAGCATCTCCCGCTGCCACAGCGCGTAGTCGGCGTACTGCAGGGGCAGCGGCGGCCAATCCGGTTGTGTTCCTTGCCTACTCGCCTCGTACGCCACCGCCACGTCCCGGGCGAGCGGCAGCATGGACTGCCCGTCGGCGCAGATGTGGTGGACGCCGATCACCAGCACGTGGTCACGGTCGCCGAGGGCGAACAGTTCGGCACGCACCGGCGGCTCCCGGGTGACGTCGAAGCCCGCCGACACCACCGCCGCCGCGCGTTCGAGGACCTCCCGTTCGCCGGTTCGGATCGGGACCAGCGCGGGCGCTACCTCCTCGGCGTCGACCACGACCTGGCACGGAGCCCCGTCGATCATCGGGAACCGGGTTCGCAACGACTCGTGCCGGTCGATGACCAGCGCGCACGCCCGGCGCAGCGCGTCGACGTCGAGGTCGCCCCGCAACCGGATCACCAGCGGAATGTTGTACGCGCCGACCGAGGTGTCGAAGCGGTTGAGGAACCACATCCGCTGCTGTGCGGGCGAGAGCGGGATGCGGTCCGGGCGGGTACGCGGCACCGGCCGCGCGGCGACGGCCCGGTCGGCGCCGGCGAGACGGGCGGCCAGTTCGGCGACCGTCGGGGCGTCGAACAGATCCCGGATGCCGACGTGCACACCCAGCGCCGTGCGCACGCGCGCGACCGCCCGGGTCGCCGACAGCGAGGTGCCGCCGAGTTCGAAGAAGTTGTCGGTCGCGCCGACGTCGCCGACACCCAGGACGTCACCGAAGACGTCCGCGATGCGCTGTTCGGTGTCGCTGCCGGGAGCGATCCGGCGTCGCCGCACCGCGAAGTCCGGTGCGGGCAGCGCCGCCCGATCGAGCTTGCCGGTCGCGGTCAGCGGAAGTTCGGCGATGCGCAGCACGACGTCGGGCACCATATGCGCCGGCAGACGGCGGCGCGCAACGGCCTTGACCTCGTCCGGATCGATCCCGGCCGCGCCGACCAGATATCCGGCCAGCCGGGCGGTGCCGCGCTCGTCGGCGCGCACGGCGACCGCCACCCGGTCGACCCCGGGATACTCGCCCAGGACGGCCTCGATCTCGCCGAGTTCGATGCGCTGACCGCGGATCTTGACCTGGAAGTCGCGGCGGCCGAGATACTCCACCGTGTAGTCCGGTGTCCAGCGCGCCAGGTCACCGGTGCGGTACATGCGAGAACCGTTGGGGCCGAACGGGTTAGCGACGAATGCGGTCGCGGTCGCTCCGGGCCGGTTCGCGTACCCGCGCGCCAACTGCGGGCCCGCCAGATACAACTCTCCGGCCACGCCGACCGGCACCGGCCGCAGCCACGGGTCGAGTACGACGGCCTCCATTCCGCGGATCGGCACGCCGATGGTCACGGCCGCACCCGGCGCCAGCGCCGCGCTGATCCCGGCGAAAATGGTGGCCTCGGTCGGCCCGTATCCGTTCAGCAGCCGCCGTCCCGGCGCCCACACCGCGACCAACTCCGGTGTCACCGCCTCACCGCCCGCCGCGAGCACGCGCAACGAATCCATGCCCTCCGGGGACAGGGTGGCCAGAACGCTCGGGGTGAGGAAGGCGTGCGTCACCCGTTGTGCCCGAACCACCTCCGCCAGATCTTCCCCGGCATAGGCGTCCGGTCCCGCGACGACCAGCACCGCGCCGTTGGGATGGGCCAGCAGTACCTCGAGGACCATCGCATCGAAGCCCGGGCCCGCCGCGTGCAGCACCCGTGAGGCGGTGTCGATGCCGAAGTGGTCGCGCACCACCGCGGTGAAATTCGCCAACCCCTCGTTCGTGACCACGACACCCTTGGGCGCGCCGGTCGAACCGGAGGTGTAGATCACGTACGCCGCGTCCGCGCTCCGCGGTGTCCGCACGCGTTCCGCGTCGGTGACGGTGGCCGCGGATGTCGCGGCGATCGCCATCTCGGTCCGCGGATCGTCGAGGACCAGCGGGAATACGGTGTCCGGTAGCAGATCCCGCGCCGCCGCGACCGTGAGCGCCACTCGCACATCGGAATCGGCGAGCATATGGGCAACGCGTTCGGCGGGATTGCGCGGATCGACCGGCAGGAACGCCGCGCCCGTCTTGACCGTCGCCCACAGTCCCACGACGAGTTCCACCGATCGCGGCATCACCAGGGCGACCTGCTCACCGGGACCGATCCCGCGCTCGAGCAAGGACCGCGCCAGCCGGTTCGAGCGCGCGTCCAGCTCGGCGTAGGACATCGTCTGCCGACCCGAAATCAGCGCCGGCGCGGCAGGATTCGACCACACACCCGCGGCGAGCAACCGGTCCGCACGTTGCGGCGCCGCTGCGGCGCCGCCGGTGGCGGGGACCAGGGCCTCGCGATCGGCGTGGTCCAGCAGTTCCAGCGTCATCAGCCGTGCACCCGGGTCGTTCGCGATCGCACGCAACACCAGTGCGACCCGGTCGGCGAGTCCGGACGCCGTCGCGTCGGTGACCTGATCCTGCCGGTAGCGCAGCCGGATGCGCAGCCGGTCGGTGTGGTGGGCCTGAACGGTGATCGGGTAGTGCGCGGCGTCGCGACCGTCCGCCGCGACCACCCGCATGCCGTCGATGTCGGCGGCGCCCAGGCCACTGCCGTCGACCGGATAGGACTCGAATACCACCAGCGTGTCGAACAGCGATACCGCATCGACCGCCGACAGGATCCGCGGCAGTTCGAGGTAGTGGTGGTCGAGCAGGCGAGTGTTGCCGGCCTGCAGCCGGGTCAGCGCCTGCTCGAGCGTATCCTCGCGGCGGACCTCGGCGACGACCGGAATCGTGTTGATGAACAGCCCGATCATCGACTCCACGCCTGGCAGGTCGGCGGGCCGGCCGGACACCGTACTGCCGAACACGACACGGTCGGAGCCGAGCAGATTGCCCACGACCACCGCCCAGGCGAACTGCACGATCGTCGCCATCGTCACCGCACGGGACCGCGCGAATTCCGCCAGCTCGGCGCTCACCTCGCGCTCGACCTCCACCGGCAGATCGACCGGCATGGTGGCGGCCGCATCGGCACGCGGATCGGCGACCAGGGTCGGTTCGGTGACATCGCGCAGCGCGTCGCGCCACACCGCCACGCTCGCGGCACGATCGCGCCGGGCCAGCCAGTCCAGATACTCACGGTAGGCGGCCGCATCCGGCAGCAGCCCGGGCTGCCCGTCCGCCGCGTACAGGCCGATCAGTTCCCGCCACAGCAGTGGCAGCGACCATCCGTCGAGCAGCAGGTGGTGGGCGGTCAGGATCAGGCGGAAGTCGCGCGGCCCCAGCTCGGCGAGCACGAATCGCAGCAGTGGCGGTTCCGCCGGATCGAAGGACGCCTCCCGCTCGGCATCGAGGAGCGCCGCTGTCTCCGAAGGGCCTGCGGAGAGCGCGACCTGTCGCCACGGCACCTCGACCGTAGCCGGAATCACCTGCACCGCAACACCTTCAGTGGTGCGCGCGAACGCGGCCCGCAGGTTCGGGTGGCGCACGAGCAGGGCCTGCGCGGCGCGCCGGAACCGGGCTGCGTCGACCTCGCCGGTGAGAGTGAGCACGGATTGGGCGAGATAGACGTCGAGCCGGCCCGCGGCGACCTCGGCGTGGAAGAGCAGCCCGGCCTGGAGTGGCGCCGGCGGCCACACGTCGTCGAGTCGTCCGTAGCGGCGGGCGAACGCGTCGAGATCCTCGCGGGTCACGTCGACCAGCGGCACATCCGCGCGGCTCAGTCCCCAGTCCCGGTCGGCCGCGGCCGCGATGGTGGTCAGTGCCTCCACCCATTCGCCGGTGAGTTCGTCGACCTCGTCGCGGTCGAGCAGCCGGGAGGCATAGCCGACATATGCCGACAGCTGCGGTCCGGCTGCCGTGTCCAGAATGTTCACATCGATCGTGAGCACCGCCGCCGCCGGCATCTCCGGCTCGAATGCCGCTCGCTGATCGAAGGTTTCGCCGGAGGGCACCCATGCCGGATCGGCCGGATCCGTGCCGTCCATGCCCGTGCGCCCGAGGTTGTTGTAGGCGATCTGCGGTTCCGGCAGCTCGGCGAATCGCTGCGCGATCGCGGGATTCAGATAGCGCAGCAGGCCGTAACCGATTCCCTTGTCCGGGATTTCCCGCAGCTGGTCCTTGACGGATTTCACCGCGGCGGGCAGATCGGCGGAGTCCGTCCCGTCGAGGTCGAGCACCACCGGATATCTGGTGGTGAACCAGCCGACGGTGCGGGACAGGTCCGCCCCTTCGGCGATCCCTTCTTCGCGGCCGTGCCCTTCGAGCATGACACTCGTTGCCGGACAGTCGATGCCGCGGCGTTCACGCAGGCGCCGCACCGCCACGGCCAGCGCCGTCAGCAGCGCGTCGTCGACGGTGCCGTGCGCCGCCGCAGGCACCTCGCGCACCAATGCCGAGGTCACCTCGACCGGCAGTGTGACGGTCACGTGCCGCACGGTCGCCTGGGTATCCAGCGCGGGATCGATATTCGCCCGTCCGAGTATCGGGTCGGGGGCGGAGCAGATCCGCTGCCACAGTGGGAATTCCTCGGCCCGCGCCGCCGCCGCGGCGACCAGCGCCTCGGCCCACCGCCGCATCGAGGTGCCGGGCGCAGCCAATTCGATCGGACGCCCGGCGATGATCCGCTGCCACGCGACGGCGAAGTCGGGCAACAGAATTCGCCACGACACAGCGTCCACGGCCAGGTGATGGATCACGACGAGCGCACGCGCCTCCGCGTCCACGCCGGGTTCCGGCAGCAGGCAGACGACGTGCACCATCGCGCCGGTCGCCGGATCGAGCCGGTCGACCGCCGCAGCGAAGGCCGCCTCCACCACAGCCGTGAAACCCGGCGAACCCGGCCGCTCGCCGGTGCCGAAGGTTCGCATCGATACCGATCCGGCGCTTTCGGACGCGCTCGGCGGCAGGACATCCCAGCGGCCCGCCCGCAGCCGCGAGCGCAGCACATCGTGGTGTTCGACGACCGCCCGCACGGTCGCGCACACATCGTCGACCTGCGCGTCCCGCGGCAACCGCACCAGCACGGACTGCGCGAACCGCGCCGGTGCGCCGAGGTGCTCGACGAACCACGCCACGATCGGCGTGAGTGCCACCTCACCCACGCCACCGCCGGGCAGTTCCTCGATCACTGCCCGCGCGGGCGCCTGCGCGATCTGCGCCAGACCGCGAACCGTCTTGCGCTCGAAGATGTCTCGCGCCGTCACGCCGATGCCGACGGCCCGCAACCGCGACGCCAGCTGGATCGACATGATGGAATCGCCACCCAGCGCGAAGAACGACGTGGTCGCGCCGACTCCGGGCACACCCAGCACATCGGTGAAGGCCGCGGCGACGGTGCGTTCGAGCTCGTCCGAGATCGCCGCCGTGCCTTCGGCGGTTACCTCGAAGTCCGGTTCCGGCAACGCTTTTCGATCCACTTTGCCGGTCGAGGTGAGTGGCAGCCGGTCGAGTACGGTGACGGTCGCCGGCACCATATGAGCGGGCAGGGTGGCCGCGAGCCGATCCAGGATGTCGCCCGGCGCGGCGGTCGTGGCGGGATCGGTGGTGACGTAGGCCGCGAGCACGGTCCGACCGCCCGGGCCGGTGCGCGTCACGGTGACCGCGGTGGCGACGGCCGGATGCGCGAGCAAGGCGGCATCGATCTCACCCAGTTCGACCCGCTGGCCCCGGATCTTGATCTGGAAATCGAGCCGGCCGACGTACTGCATCGTGGCCTGCGCGGTCCAGCGGACGATATCGCCGGTGCGGTACATCCGGGTTCCGGGCGCACCGTAGGGGTTCGCGACGAACGACGCCCCCGTGACGGCGGGACGATTGAGGTATCCGCGTGCCAGTGCGGCGCCGGAGAGGTACAACTCCCCCGGTATCCCGATCGGCACCGGGCGCAGCCGCGCGTCCAGCACCACCGCCTCCGCGCCGCGGATCGGCCCGCCGATGGTGAGTGTTTCGTCCGGGCCCACCGGATCACTGATCGTGATCACGATGGTCGTCTCGGTCGGCCCGTAGATGTGGTGCAACCGCCGCCCGGCCGCCCAGGCCGTGATCAGGTCGGGCGCTACCTTCTCGCCACCGACCGCGAGCATCCGCACCGAATCGAGCTCGGCCGGAGACATCGTCGCCAGCACGCTCGGCGTCAGGAACGCGTGCGTCACCCCGTGCGCCGCGATCAGCGCGGCCAGGTCCGCGCCGCCGACCACCTCCGGCGGCGCCACCACGAGTGTCGCGCCGGCGGCGTGCGCCATCAGCGCTTCGAGCAGGACCGCGTCGAAGGCCGGTGAGGCGACTTGCACGATGCGCGAGGTGCGCTCGACGCGATAGCGGTCGCGCTGCTCCGCCGCGAAGGCGGCGAGCCCCTCGTGGGTGACCATCACACCCTTAGGCGTTCCGGTCGAGCCGGATGTGTAGATCACATAGGCCACATCCTGAAGCCTCGGCGCGCGTGATCGTTTCACCGCGAGTTCGCGCGGGTCCCGTGGTTCGTCGAGCATCAGCCAGCGCACATCGCCGGGCAGCGCGGCGCGCGCGGCGGTCGTCGTGATACCGAGGGCAGCACCGGAGTCGTGCAGCAAGTAGGCGATCCGCTCGGGCGGATAGCGCAGATCCAGCGGCACGAAGGTGGCGCCGGTCTTCACGATCGCCCACATGGCGATGTGATAGTCCGCCGAGCGCGGTACGGCCAGCGCCGCGCATACCCCCGGTTGCGCGCCCGACGAAACCAGCTGGGCGGCAAGCTCTTCCGCGCGATCGTCAAGTTCCCGGTAGGTGAGCGTGCGAGTATCGTCGATCAGCGCGATCGCCTCGGGAGCGGTCGCCACGGCCGCGCCGAGCAGCTCCGAAAGCAGCCGCGGCGCGGGTGCGGCGTCGCCACGTGCCGGAACCAGCCGCTCGGCCTCCTCGGCGCCGATCAGCGCGATATCTCCCACCGGCCGGGCCGGATCACCGACCACCGCGTCGAGAACGCGCACGAACCGGTCCGCCAGCCCCCGCGCGGTGGACTCGGCGAAAAGATCGGTGGCGTAGATGATTTCGCCGTCCATTCCGACTCCGTCACGATCGGGATTGTCGGTCAGCAGGACGGTGAGATCGGTTTTGGCCTGGGCGACACCGGGATCGATCAGCTCCACCTCGACATCGGGCAGCCGGAACCGGGCGGCCCCTGTGTTCTGCACGCCGAACAGCACCTGGTACAGCGGCGTATAGGCCGTGGACCGGGGCCGGTCGAGCAGATCGACCAGCCGCTCGTAGGGCAGGTCCGCGTGCTCGAGCGCCTCGAGGTCGACGCCGCGCACCTGCGCGACGAACTCTGTGAACGACATGTCGTCACGGACCGGCGTGCGGAGCACGACGGTGTTGACGAACATGCCGACCAGATCGTCCAGCGCCGCCGTCGCGCGCCCTGCCACGGGCGTGCCGATCGACACGTCGCCGGTATGCGCGGTGCGCGAGAGCACGATCGCCAGCGCGGAATGCAGCACGACGAAGACGGTCACGCCCTCGCGCCGGGCCAGCCGCACGATCTCCTCGTGCAGCCGCGGCGGTATACCGAACCGCACACTGCCCCCGGCCATCGACATGGTCGCGGGCCGTGGACGATCGGTCGGCAGATCCAGCAGCTCCGGCGCATCGGCCAGGGCCGCCGTCCAATAGGCGGCCTGGCGCGCCGTCACCGACGCCGAATCCTCCTCGGCGCCGAGCACCTCCCGCTGCCACAGCGTGTAGTCCGCGTAGTGCACCGGAAGCGGTTCCCATTGTGGCGCTTCGCCTTTCACGCGCGCCGCGTAGGCGGTGAAGATATCGCGGGCCAACGGTGCCATCGACGAGCCGTCGGCGGCGATGTGATGGACGGCAAGGACCAGAATGTGCTGCTCGGGAGCGAGGCGATATATCCGCACACGCAGCGGTACCTCGGCCGAGACGTCGAAGCCCGCCTCGACGGTCTCCCGGATCCGCTCCGCCAGCACGGCCTCCTCGACCGGCTCCGCATCCGGCCTCAGGCGCTCGGCCACGGCGGCCACATCCCGCACCACCTGGCAGGGTTCGCCGGCCACCGTCGGATAGACGGTCCGCAGAGGTTCGTGCCGGCCCACGACGTCCTCGAACGCCGCACGCAGCGCGCCCAGGTCCAGCGCGCCGGTCAACCGCGCGGCGAAGCCGATGTTGTAGGCCCCCGAGGCGGGATCGAACTGGTTGATGAACCACA
>NZ_BDBN01000025.1 GCF_001613005.1 Nocardia nova NBRC 15556
CGGCGCGATGGATCACGTGCAGGCCGACGACGACCGCTCCCGGCGCCTGGCGGCGGTGCTGGCCGCGCGCCTGCACTCCGGCTGCGCCTGTGCGGTGAACTTCGTGGTCCGCGGCACTCTCGCCGAGCTGCGAGGTCTGGCCTCGCGCAGCGGGATTCGCAGTGTGCAGGCGCTGCCGCCGGATGCCTCCGCGGGCGCGTTCGCGGTGGTGCCGCTGCTGCCCGAACACGTCGACGTCGTGGCGCCGGGACCCGACGACGGCCCGATTCCCGACCACTGAGGCCGGCCTGCGCTGTCGGTGCCGCGCGGCATAATCGAGGCAGCGGGCGAGGGGAGAGGATGTGCCGGTGGATCGAGACGCAGGGCAGCGGGACCGGGCGCAGGGGGTGCTACTGGGGACGGCCGCCGGTGACGCACTGGGCGCCGGATACGAATTCACCCATCCGGCACCGGATTCGGTGATCGAGATGCGCGGCGGCGGCTCGCTGCGGTGGGAACCGGGGGAGTGGACCGACGACACCGCGATGGCGGTGGGTATCGCGCTCGCGGCGGCCGAACACGGTGCGCTGCACCACCCGGCGGGCCTGGACGCCGTCGCCCGGGAGTTCGTGCGCTGGTGGGACAGCCGCCCCAAGGACGTCGGATATCAGACGAGTCAGGTGCTGCAGTGGCGCAGCGCCGACGCCGCCGATATGCGCCGGCGCTCCTTCGAACTCGACGGGCTCACCGGCGGCAACGGATCGCTGATGCGTACCGCTCCGCTCGCCCTGTGCTATCTCGACGACCCGGACAACTGCGCCCGCGCCGCCCGGGCGGTGAGCGAACTCACCCACAGCGACGTCCGGGCCGGTGAGGCGTGCGTGCTGTGGTCGTGGGCGATCCGGCATGCCGTGCTCTACGGCGACTACGACGGCGTGCGCGGCGGCCTGGCCTTCGTGGACGCCGATTTCTGGGCCGCGGTACTGGACGAGGCCGAATCCGGCACTCCCGCCGACTTTCCGAAGAACGGCTGGGTGGTGCACGCGCTGCAGACGGCGTGGTGGGCGATCACCCATACCGAATCCCTGCCGGCCGCACTGGAAGCGGCGGTGCGCGCGGGCGGCGATACCGATACCACCGCCGCCGTCGCGGGCGGATTACTGGGCGCCCGCTGGGGTGCGTCGGCGATTCCGCCGCAGTGGGTCGCGCTCCTGCACGGATATCCGCGGCTGCGCGGCGACGATCTGGTCGCGCTCACCCGCCGCATCGTCGATCGCCGGATCGCACCGCGCGTACGGCCGGATGCCGGATGATTGCCCGCCTGTGGGGCCGGGACCGCGTGCCGTCCGATTCGCCGGAAACGCTCTAGGCTGTCGGACATGTCGATCACCGAGCAGCAAGCGCGCGCACCGGGCCTGACCGCGGCCGAGGTCGCGCAGCGCGTTCGTGACGGGCAGACCAACGATGTGCCGGATCGGGCGAGCCGATCGGTTGCCGACATCGTCCGGGCCAATGTGTTCACCCGGATCAACGCCATCCTCGGCGTCCTGTTCGTGCTGGTCCTGGCCACCGGATCGATCATCGACGGCATGTTCGGCCTGCTGATCGTGGCCAACAGCGTGGTCGGCATCGTGCAGGAGCTGCGCGCCAAGCGGACCCTGGACAAACTCGCCATCGTCGGCCAGGCCAAACCGGTGGTGCGCCGCGACGGTGCCGCCACCGAGGTCGGCCCGAAGGATGTGGTGCTCGACGATCTGATCGAGCTGGGGCCCGGTGACCAGATCGTGGTCGACGGCGAGGTCGTCGAATGCGAACTGCTCGAGGTCGACGAATCCCTGCTCACCGGTGAGGCCGATCCGATCGACAAGTCGGTCGGCGCGAAGGTCATGTCCGGCAGCTACGTGGTCGCCGGATCGGGCGCCTACCGAGCCACCAAGGTCGGCAAGGACGCCTACGCCGCGCAGCTGGCGCACGAGGCATCGAAGTTCACGCTGGTCGATTCGGAGCTGCGCAGCGGTATCGACACCATCCTGAAGGTCATCACCTACCTGCTGATTCCGGCGGGTCTGGTCACGATCTACAACCAGCTGTTCTCCAGCCATCAGAACTGGCAGCACGCGCTGAACGGTATGGTCGCCGCGCTGGTCCCGATGGTGCCGGAGGGCTTGGTGCTGATGACCTCGATCGCGTTCGCGGTCGGTGTGGTGCGGCTCGGCCAGCGCAAATGCCTGGTCCAGGAGCTGCCCGCGATCGAGGGCCTGGCCCGGGTCGACGTGGTCTGCGCGGACAAGACCGGCACCCTCACCGAGAACGGGATGCGGTTGTCGGAGCTGCGGGTCGTCGGCGATGTGCCGCAAGACCGGTTGCGTTCGGTGCTGGCCGCGCTCGCCCACGACGATCCGCGCCCCAACGCCAGCGTGCTCGCCATTGCCGAGGCCATGACCGAGGATCCGGACTGGTCGTCCACCGCGGTCGCGCCGTTCAGCTCGGCCAAGAAGTGGAGCGGCATCTCCTACGGCGAGCACGGGAACTGGCTGCTCGGAGCGCCGGATGTGCTCCTCGACCCGGATTCCGGCATCGCCGCCACCGCCCAGGACATCGGCGCGCAGGGGCTGCGGGTGCTGCTGCTGGCTTCCTCGGATCGGCCCGTCGACGATCCGGACGCGCCGGGCACGGTGACGCCGCAGGCGCTGGTGGTGCTGGAACAGAGGGTTCGCCCGGACGCGCGCGAAACGCTGGATTACTTTGCCGGCCAGGACGTCTCGATCAAGGTGATCTCCGGCGACAACGCGGTGTCGGTGGGCGCGGTGGCCTCCTCGCTCGGCCTGCCCGGTGGTGAGCACGCCGTCGACGCGCGCCGATTGCCTGCCGCCCAGGCCGAATTGGCCGATGTGCTGGACCGCGAAACCACCTTCGGCCGGGTCCGCCCGGATCAGAAGCGGGCGATGGTGGGAGCGTTGCAGTCGCGCGGGCACACCGTCGCGATGACCGGCGACGGCGTCAACGACGTCCTGGCGCTCAAGGATGCCGATATCGGTGTCGCGATGGGATCGGGCAGTCCGGCCACCCGCGCGGTCGCGCAGATCGTCTTGCTGGACAACCGTTTCGCCACCCTTCCGTATGTGGTGGGGGAGGGCCGGCGGGTGATCGGCAATATCGAGCGCGTCTCGAATCTGTTCCTCACCAAGACGGTGTACTCGGTCCTGCTGGCCTTCCTGGTGGGGGTGGCCGGCATCGGATCGCAGATCTTCGATTACGCCCCGCTGTCGTATCCGTTCCTGCCGAGGCACGTCACGATCGCCGCCTGGTTCACCATCGGCATTCCGGCCTTCATCCTGTCGCTGGCTCCCAACAACGAAAGGGCGCGAACGGGTTTCGTGCCGCGGGTGCTGCGGCTGGCGGTACCCTCCGGCACGGTGATCGGGGTGATGACCTTCATCGCCTACCTGATCGCCTACTGGAGCGCCGACCAGAGCCTGCCGACGGAGGCGCGCGAGGTGCAGATCGGCACGACGGCGCTGATCACGCTGCTGGTGATCGCGGTGTGGGTGCTGGCGATCGTGGCGCGGCCGTGGAACTGGTGGAAGATCCTGCTGATCGCCGGTTCGGTCGCGGGTTATCTGATCCTGTTCACGGTGCCGTTCACCCGCCACTTCTTCAAACTCGACCCGTCGAATGCCGAGCTGACCGGGGTGGCGTTCGCCTGCGGCGCGGTCGGCATCGTGCTGGTGGAGGTGGCGTGGTGGGTCACCGCGATGGTGACCGGTGAACAGCGGCACCTGTTCCCGGATTCGCCGGGCCGGAAGCCGCTGGGGCGCAAGGACTGAGCCGCGACGGCGCGTCAACTGGTCGCATGGTATGGCGCGCCGTGAACGTCCTTGTGCCACGCATCGATTCGCAACGCGGGTACCTTCGGCAGTATGGAGGTCCTGCTGCATCAGATCGATGCGTTCGCGGATGCGCCCTTCACGGGTAATCCGGCCGCGGTGATGCCGCTGCTCGGCTGGTTGCCCGACGAGCTGCTGCAGCGACTGGCCGAGGAGAACCGGCTGTCGGAAACGGCCTTCTACACCTCGGCGCTGCCGGTGGAGGCCGGATTGCCGCCCGGTGACGGCCCGGCCTTCTGGCTGCGCTGGTTCACTCCGGCCACCGAGGTCGACCTGTGCGGGCACGCCACCCTCGCCACCGCGGCGCAGATCTTCGACGATATGCATCCCGCCGCCGACCAGTTGCACTTCTACACCCGCAGTGGCTGGCTCGGGGTGAGCCGCAGTGGCGACGAACTCGAACTCGATCTGCCGCTCGTGGAATCCGTGGACACCGTCCCGGACCCGGATCTGATCACGGCCCTCGGGGTGCGGCCGCTGCGCGTGCTGACCGGCCAGGACGAGGTGGTCGTGGTCGCCACCGAAGCGGAAGTGGTTCGTGCCCGCCCGAATTTCGCCGCCTTCCCGGTGCTGCGCCGCGGGGTGATCCTCACCGCACCCGGCGACCACACGGATTTCGTTTCCCGCTTCTTCGCCCCCGGCGTCGGTGTCGACGAGGACCCGGTCACCGGTTCCGCGCACGCCCAGCTGGCACCGCTGTGGGCCCGCGATCTGGGCCGCGGCGATCTGTCGGCCCGCCAGCTCTCCGCCCGCACCGGCCGCCTGCGCTGCACGGTCATCGGCTCGCGCGTGCTGCTCACCGGCCGCTGCCACCGCTACCTCGACGGAGTGGTCCGCCTCCCGCAGGCTGAAATTCTGCCGATCTCGCCCTGAACGAATCCGCTCCCGGCGCCGGAGCGGACCGGCGACCGCCGGGCACCCGTGACCGCGGCGGTCCGCGGCCGTGCCGACGAATGAGCGCGTGGTCCGAAACCCGCTCGACAGGCGTTACCGGACGGAAGTAGCGTGCGGCTGGTGCGGGTGCGTGGATCGGTGAACGACGTGGAGGAGGCGACCGGCGCGGGAGGTGCCGCCGGGGGTCGAGGACGGTGGAGGCGCTCTCCGGCCGGTGGCGGTGTGGCGGTCGGCGCGGCGGCGTATCTGATCTGGGGCATGTTCCCCGCCTTCTTCGGATTGCTCGGTTTCGCGGGGCCGGTGGAGATCCTGGCGCAGCGGATTCTGTGGACCCTGGTCGTGGTGCTGGTGTTGCTGCTGGCGGCCGGGCGGTTGCGCGAACTGGGAGCGATCGACGGCCGGACCTGGCGGCTGGCGGCGGTGGCGGCGGCGGCGATCTCGATCAACTGGGGGACCTACGTCTACGGCGTGACGTCGGGGCACGTGGTGGAATGCGCGCTCGGCTACTTCATCAACCCGCTGGTCACGGTCCTGTTCGCAGTGGTGCTGTTCCGGGAGCGGCTGGTGTGGCCGCAGTGGGTGGCGCTCGGGCTCGGCGGCGCGGCGGTGGTGGTGCTGACCGTCGACTACGGCAAGCCACCGGTGATCGCGCTCGTGCTGGCCTGTTCCTTCGCCACCTACGGTCTGGTGAAGAAGGTGATCCGGCTCGACCCGATGCGCAGCGTCGCCGCCGAGGGTGTGGTGTCCGCGCCGTTCGCACTGGCGGTCGTCATCGCGCTGGGGGTGCGCGGGGACGCCGAGTTCGGGCACGGCGCCGGCCACACCGCCCTGATGGTCGCCACCGGCCCGGTGACACTGATTCCGCTGTTGCTGTTCGCCTTCGCCGCCTCGCGGGTGCCGCTGTCGACTATGGGAATTCTGCAATATCTCACTCCCGCACTGCAATTGGCGTGGGGTGTGCTGGTGGGGCACGAGCCGATGCCGGCCTCGCGCTGGATCGGATTCGGGCTGATCTGGACGGCTCTGGCGGTATTCACCGCCGACGCGCTGCACCGATCCCGGCGCTTGGCACGGCGGGACGCGCTGGGTTAATGTCGGATCCGTGGCGATGCTCCCGTAGGCCGACGAGTACCGGTCCGGGGTCGGGATCGTCACTATCAGAGGAGAAATCCTGTCCATCCAGTTCAACCACACCATTGTCGGCTGTCGTGACAAGCGGGAATCGGCACAGTTCTGGGCCGATATTCTGGGATTGAGCGTGGGAACGCCGTGGGGGCCGTTCATTCCGGTCACCGTGCACAACGGTGTCACCTTCGATTTCGCTCCGGTCCCGCCGCATGTCACCGAGATTCAGCCGCAGCATTACGCCCTGCTGGTGTCCGAATCCGAATTCGACGCGGCCTACGCGAAAATCCGGGATCGGGGCCTGAGGTTCTGGGCCGATCCGCGGCAGAGCCGGGAAGGCGAGATCAACCACAACGACGGCGGTCGCGGTATCTATTTCCTCGACCCCAGCGGTCACTACATGGAGTTGCTGACCGTGCCGTACGGCGGATGGCCCGCGGCGACCGGCGAACAGCGATAGTGTGCGACCGGCGGCCGAATTCGCTTCGGCCGCCGGTCTTTTTTCGATCGAATTCCCCCGTTGTCAGGGCGAGACCGCGATACCCAGCGACAGTGCGGCGAAGGTTTTCGGTGCCGGAGAATCGTAGAACCGATCCATTTCGGTGATCTCGAATCCGGCCTCGTCCAGTAATCCGCGGATATCGCGATTGAGGTGGCATCCACCGGCGATCACCTGCTGAACCGGATCGAGCCGATGCTGCCAGGCACGCACGTTCGCATCCGGCGCCAGCCCGTGCTCGACGAAATGAAATGTGCCGCCGGGCAGCAGAACTCGCCGCACCTCCCGCAGCGCGACGGCGATATCGGGAATCGTGCACAGCGTCCACGTCGACAGCGCGCTGTCGAAACTGTTGTCCGCGAACGGCAACGACTGCCCGTCCAGGCCCGCCCGCTCCACCGGCACCGGCGAGTCCGCGACCCGCGCCGCCGCCAGTCGCCACCCCAGATCCGCCGGCTCCACGGCGCTGACGCGACTCACCCCGGCGGGGTAGAACGGCACGTTGCGACCCGAGCCGAATCCGATCTCCACCACCCGGCCCCGCAACCCCGCGCACACCCGTCGGCGCAGCCGATCGTTGGCCGGCACTCCACAGACCCGATCCGTCAACCGCGGCAGCACCCGCTCGCTGTAAATTCCCACCCTCTCACTGTGTCAAGTCGCCCTGCGCGCCGCTACCCGTCAGGGCACGGGGGTGACGTATTTGCCGAGCCATGTGGTGATGTAGCTCAGTACCTCGGGTGCGATGGTGGTTTCGATGGTCGGGTATTCCTTCGGGCTGCCGGTATCGGCGGGCTGCATCAGATGGTTGAGGCCGTCGAATACGTGGACGTCGGCATTCGGGTTGCCCGCCAGATCCGCCCGCGCGGCCGGGGCGCTCTGGGCGGCCGGAACCTGCATGTCCTTGGTCCCGTAGAAGGCCAGCACCGGAATACGCAGTGCCTGCAGGGCCGGCGCCGGGTCGTAGTCGACCAGGGCCTGGAAATACGGGGTGGTCAGCTGATCGATCGCCGATTGCGGCTGCCGCTGCTCCGGTGGCAGGGAGTCGTTGTGCTCGGTGGCGAAGCGGCGGATCTGTTCGTCGTCGCCGGTGCGGATCAACGTGGTCAGGGTGGTGATGTAGCCGACCTGCTTGCGGATGGCGTCGGCGTCGGCGTGCTCGCTGCGCAGCAGCAGGTCGTTCTGCGCGAGCAGCACATCCGAGCCGGAGACGGCCGGTCCGGCCATCATGATCACGAAGGCGAGCCGGCTGTCGGGGCGGGTGGCGGCCAGCGGCGCGAGATAGCCGCCCTCGCTGTGGCCGAGCAGGCCGATGTGGTTGCCGTCGATATCGGGACGGCTGCGCAGATAGCCCAGCCCGGCCATGATGTCGTCGGTCAGGTCGGTATAGCTGCAGGTGTCGAGTTGCCCGCCGGTGCCGCCCACGCCTCGGTCGTCGGTGCGCAGGACGGCGTATCCGGCGCGCGTGAGGGTATCGGCGAGCAGCAGAAACGGTTTGTGCCCGGCGATCTCCTCGTTGCGATCCTGGGGGCCGCTGCCGGTCACCAGGACGACCGCCGGGAACGGTCCCGGCCCGCGCGGCCGGGTGAGCGTCCCGGCGATGGTGATGCCGTCGCTGCGATAGGTCACGTCCTCGGAGAGGTACGGCCACGGCGGGTGCGGCTCCTGCGGGCGCAGCGGAGCCGGCACCTTCCCCCGATGCATGGTCAGTGCCAGATCGTGACCGGACTGGGTGAAGGTTCCGGTGACGGTATCGGCGCGGCGGTCGTAGCGGCCGGTGAAATGCGGATCGCCCGGCAATCCGGGGATCGTGAAGGCGATCGCATCCGGGTTGGTATCGACCTGTTCGAGCGGCAGATCGAAGATGCCCTGCGCCGGAACCGTCACGCTCCCACCGTCTTCGGTGAAGGTCACCCCGATCGGCAGCTGCTGGTTCGGCAGCGGCAGGACAGCGTTCCAGTCACCGACGACGGGGGCCGGGCGCGGCGTCGCGGTCACCTTGTCGGAACTCGAGCAGGCGGCCACCAGGGCCACGGCGAGCAGCGTGGCCACTGCCACGATCAGATCCCGATGCCGCCGCGATCTCGGCGGTGTTCCCGCCCAGCCGCGGGATTCCGGCAATTCGGACCTCGTTGACCGCAACGATCGCATGTCTCAACCATGACACACCGCAGCGGGTGTAGAGGTGTTTCGGCAGTTCACGACACTGGGTGGGCGCGTGGTCCGAAGATCACGGACAGGGTCGGCGCCGTGTGCGGTCCGGCTCGAACCGGTCTCGGGGGTGTCACTGTGCGGACAACGTCGTTGCCCGCACAACGGTACGCCCGTACCGTAGGGTATGTGAGCAACGACGCTTTACCCGCAGGTTCTGCGGCTCTGCCCGCAGGTGTGCGTGGCTCGGCCGCGGTCGAGTTCGAACCCTTGGTGCGCAATTTCGCGCGTATTGTCGGGGGCCGTGCCGGAGCCGGAGGCGGTCTGACCGTGCTTCGGCACGGTGAGCCGGTGGTCGATGTCTGGACCGGCTACTCCGATCTCACCACGCCCTGGACCCGTGATACGGGTAGCGTCGCGTTCTCCGCGACCAAGGGCATCGCCTCCACTGTGATCCACCGCCTGGCCGACCGCGGCCTGATCGACTACGCGGCCCCGGTGGCCGAATACTGGCCGGAATTCGGCGCGGCCGGAAAATCGCGAATCACGGTGGCGCAGTTGCTCACTCACTGCGCCGGACTGTCCTCGCTGCCAGGTGTCGCCGGCGGACTGGACGAGGTGCTCGACCACGAACTCATGGAACACCGGCTGGCCGCCGCCGCGCCGGACCGGTTGCTGGGGGTGCCGGCCTATCACGCCCTCACCTATGGATGGCTGCTGGCAGGACTGGCCCGCGCGGTCACCGGTACGAGTATGCGCGAGCTGTTCCGCACCGAAGTCTCCGAGCCGCTGGGCATCGACGGCCTGCATCTCGGGCGCCCGGCGCCGGACTCGACCACCACCGTCGCCGCGCTCGCCGGTTCCCGGCTGGCCGTGGCCGGCACCGCACTGGGTGCCCTGCTCCTCGGGCAGGCCGGGCGTTTTCCGGGTCCGCCCGGCGCCGCGATTCGTGCGCTGTTCCTGCCGGGCGTGCATGCCCTCTTCGACGGTGACGAGCCGTCGATCCTCGCGACCGAAATGCCCGCCGGAAACGGCGTATTCACCGCGGGCGCATTGGCCTCGGTCTACGGCGTGCTCGCCGACGACGGCATGATCGCCGGTCGCCGATATCTGTCGGCGCAGACCATGCGTCATATCCGGCGTGTGCAGACGCGCCGGCTCGATCACGCCCTGTTCTACTTCCCGATGATGTGGCATCTCGGATACCACACGTTCCCTATTCCGGGGGCCTCCTCCGGATTCGGCCATATCGGCCTGGCCGGATCCTTCGGCTGGGCCGAACCGCGGCTGGGCCTGTCCGTCGGATTCGTGCACAACCGGTTCACGCCCCAGTCGTTCGTGTGGGATCAGCTGGCCGCGGCCTGGGTGCTGCCGCTGGTGATTCGCGGCGCGCGGGCCATGCGCGACGGCCGTCGTTCGTCGCAGCGCCGCGCTGCCTGATCGGACGCCGAACTGCCCTGTGCCGCAGAACATCTCGCGGCACAGGGCAGTTCGTTCGTAGAGATCAGGTGAGGTACTGGTAGGTGGGGGAGTCGGGATCCAGCTGCTGGCATTGGATCGGCGAGGCATCCATGCGCGCCAGCAGTGCGTCCAGGCCGGACGGCGCGCCCAGTTCGATGCCGACGAGTGCGGCCCCGGTCTCCCGGTTGTTGCGCTTGACGTATTCGAAGAGGGTGATGTCGTCGTCGGGGCCGAGCACCTCGTCGAGGAACCGGCGCAGCGCGCCGGGTTCCTGCGGGAAGTTCACCAGGAAATAGTGTTTGAGGCCCCGGTGCACCAGTGACCGTTCGATGATCTCGCCGTAGCGCGAGATGTCGTTGTTGCCGCCCGACAGCAGGCACACCACCGTCGACCCCGGCTCGATATCGATCTCCGCCAACGCCGCCACCGCCAGCGCACCCGCCGGTTCGGCGATCACACCCTCGTTCTGGTACAGCTCGAGCATGGCGGTGCAGATGGCGCCCTCGTCGACCTGCATCATGCGGAAAGAGCCCGCGCCCCGGGGGGATTCGGTGCCGATGAGCAGCGGCAGGGACGCATGCGACACCACGCGCCCGCCGAATTTCGAGATCGTGGCATAGGGCAGGTCGCCCACCCGCCGCACGGCCGCGCCGTCGACGAAGGGATCGATCTGCGGCAGCGTGACCGGACCGCCCGCGACGAGGGCGGCCGTCATCGAGGCGGCACCGGCCGGCTCGACGCCGAGGATGGCCGTGGCCGGCGAGCGGTCGCGCAGATAGGTGCCGATGCCGGCCAGGCATCCGCCGCCGCCGACGGGGATGATCACCAGATCGGGAGCGCTGGGCAGCTGTTCGAGGATCTCCACCGCCACGGTGCCCTGCCCGGCCGCGGTGCGGGCGTCGTCGAACGGCGGGACCATGGTGGCGCCGGTGCGGGCGACGTCGTCGGCGGCCGCCGCGGCCGCCGCGTCGAAGGTGTCGCCGACGGCGATCAATTCCACGAAGTCGCCGCCGTGGGCGAGGATGCGGTCGCGCTTCTGCTTGGGTGTGGTGGTCGGTACGTAGATGCGGCCCTGGATCCCCATCGCGCGGCAGGCGAAGGCGACGCCCTGGGCGTGATTGCCGGCGCTGGCGGTGACGACTCCGGCCGCGCGTTCGCCCGCATCGAGCTGCACGATCAGGTTGTAGGCGCCGCGCAGCTTGTAGGAGCGGACCGCGGTGAGGTCCTCGCGCTTGAGGTAGACGTTCGCGCCGGTGGCCGCCGACAACCGCTCGATTCGCTGTAGCGGCGTCGGCTCGACGATGTCGGAAATTCGCTTGGCGGCCGCGTCGATCTCGTCCGCGCTCAGTTCGGGCAGCGGAGCGGATACTTTCTCTACGACATCCAGCGGTTCAGACACCCGAACATGCTATCGGTCGCGCTCGGTCCGGCGCGCGGCAGTTTCCGTAGCGGTCCGGAACGCCCGGAAACCGGCGACGCCCGGACCGTAGGCCGGGCGTCGCGGCGGTGATCGTCGTGGACCGGTGACCGTGGTGATCCGGGTGAATCAGGACTTCGGGGTCAGGACGAAGACCGGGATCTCGCGGGCGGTCTTCTCCTGGTAGTCGGCATAGTCCGGGTAGGCCGCGACGGCGCGCTCCCACCAGACTGCCTTCTCCTCGCCGGTCACCTCGCGTGCGGTGTAGTCCTTCACCACATCGCCGTCGCGCAGTTCGACGGTCGGGTTGGCCTTGAGGTTGTAGTACCAGACAGGATGCTTCGGGGCGCCGCCCAGTGAGGCCACCGCCGCGTACTCGCCGTTGTGCTCGACCCGCATGAGCGGGGTCTTGCGCAACTTGCCGGTCTTGGCGCCGATGCTGGTGACCAGGATGATCGGCATCCCGCGGTCGAGCAGGGTATTCGCTTCGGACCCGTTGGAAGCCTCGTACTTCTCGGCCTGCTCGCGGGCCCAGTCGGATGTGCTGGGTGCGTAATCTCCGGTGAGTGGCATGCCCGGCACAACATCGACGGCCACGGATGTGTTCCCACGTCCTTCGTGACCGGATCGCCGCAAATGTTCGGTGGACCGAAATTCCGGATACGTGTAGCCTGACGACATGACAGCGGTCAGCCCCATCGTTCGCCCGGTCCGCCGTGCTACGCATACGGTGCGGATCGCGGGGGTGCCGTGGCCGGTGTACAAGCTCGAGTCCGTCGCGCTGGGCGCGCTGCTCGCGCTGATTCTGGGCCTCATCACCGGTTCCGCAGAGCTCGCCGTCCTGGTCGCCGCCGGCGCGGCGGCGCTGCGATGGATTGTGGGAACTGTTGCCCATCGAGGTAGCACCGCCTGACGGCGACACCACCCGCGCACGGTAGTCGAATCCGCGTGCGCCCAGCCCCTCGTACGGACCATCGAGGAGTCCGGCGTGGCGCCCCGGTGTGCCTCAGCTCGCCAGGCAGCCCGGGCCGAGCAGCGCTTTCAGATCACCCATCAGTGCCGAGGACGGGGAGACCCGCAGGTTGTCGGCGACCTTGAGCATCGTGGTCTTCTCGCGTGATCCGACGTGGCGGATGTGCACATCGGCGGTGCCGGGGTGGCTGGACAGGACCCGCTTGAGCGCGCTCACCTTGTCGGGAGTGCACAGCCGGGTCGGGATCGTCACCGCCAGAGGCTTCTCCATACCGATCGACGACAGATCCGGCACCACCAGATCGTTGGCGATCAGCGAGATCCGGTCGTCGCGCACCGAGACGCGCGCCTTCACGAGCACGACGGCGTCCTCGGCGATGTCCATCCCGTACACCGAATAGGCCTGCGGGAAGAACAGCACCTCGATACCACCGGTGAGGTCCTCCAATTGTGCCGAGGCCCAGGGCATTCCGTTCTTGTTGACGCGCCGGGTCACCGAGGCGAGGATGCCGCCGATGGTCACCTGGGCGCCATCTTTGACATCGCCCTGCAGAATGGCCGGAATCGGCGTGTCCGCCTGTGCGGCGAGCACATGTTCGACCCCGTTGAGCGGATGGCCGGACACATAGAGCCCCAGCATCTCTCGTTCGAGGGCCAGCTTGTGCTTGGCCTCCCACTCCTCGTCGGGCACCTTGACGTTGAAGACCGAGGAGATCGAATCGTCGGCGTCGTCGAGCCCGCCGAACAGGTCGAACTGCCCGATCGCCTCGGCCTTCTTGGTGGCCATCACCGCGTCGATGGCATCGGAATGCACGAGCAGCAGGCCCTTGCGCGGATGTCCGAGGGAGTCGAAAGCGCCTGCCTTGATGAGGGATTCGGTGACCTTCTTGGTGCAGGCGATGGTGTCGATCTTGTTCAGGTAGTCCGAGAAGTCGGTGAACTTCGACTTCTCGGTGCGTGCGGCGATGATCGAAGAGACCACGTTGGTGCCGACGTTGCGCACCGCGCCCAGGCCGAAGCGGATATCGGTGCCGACCGGCGCGAAGTTCTGTTCGGACTCGT
This sequence comes from Nocardia nova NBRC 15556, assembly GCF_001613005.1. GTDB lineage: Bacteria > Actinomycetota > Actinomycetes > Mycobacteriales > Mycobacteriaceae > Nocardia > Nocardia nova. Next base: position 13,448 of record NZ_BDBN01000025.1, read on the forward strand.
TGACATCGGGCGGCAGCACCGTGATGCCGAGGCGGCGGCAGTCCGACAGGTAGACCGCGGCCTTGTCCTTGTCGTCGCCGACGCTGGTGAGCAGTGCGGCCATGTATTCGGCCGGATAGTTGGCCTTGAAGTAGGCGGTCCAGTAGGAGACCAGGCCGTAGGCGGCGGCATGCGATTTGTTGAACGCGTAACCGGCGAACGGGAGGATGGTGTCCCACAGCGCCTTGATCGCGGCCTTGGAGTAGCCGTTCTCCAACATGCCCGCCTCGAAGCCCTCGAACTCCGCGGCCAGCACCTCGGCCTTCTTCTTACCCATCGCGCGGCGCAGGATATCGGCTCGTCCGAGCGAGTAGCCGGCCACTTTCTGGGCCACGTGCATGATCTGCTCTTGATAGACGATCAGACCGTAGGTTTCGCCGAGGATGTCCTTGAGCGGCTCCTCGAGCTCCGGGTGGATCGGCTTGACCTCTTGGCGCCCGTTCTTGCGGTCGGCGTAGTCGTTGTGCGCGTTCATGCCCATCGGGCCGGGGCGATACAGCGCGCCGACGGCCACGATGTCCTCGAAGGCGGTGGGCTGCATGCGTCGCAGCAGATCGCGCATGGGCCCACCGTCGAGCTGGAACACACCCAGCGTGTCACCGCGGGCGAGCAGTTCGAACGTTTTCGGATCGTCCAGCGGCAACGCGTCGAGGTCGACGTCGACGCCGCGGTTGGCCTTGGCGTTGTCGATCGCGTCACCGAGCACGGTGAGGTTGCGCAGGCCGAGGAAGTCCATCTTCAGCAGGCCGATGGCCTCACACGACGGATAGTCCCAGCCGGTGATGATGGCGCCGTCCTGGGCTCGCTTCCACACCGGGATCGCGTCGGTCAGCGGCTCCGAGGACATGATCACCGCGCAGGCGTGCACGCCGGCGTTGCGGATCAGGCCTTCCAGCCCCTTCGCCGTGTCGTAGATCTTGGCGATATCGGGATTGGATTCGATGAGGGTGCGGACCTCGGCGGCCTCTTTGTACCGCTCGTGCTCGGGGTCGGTGATACCCGACACCGAGATGTCCTTGGCCATGATCGGCGGCGGCAGCGCCTTGGTGATCTGATCGGCGATCGCGAAGCCGGGCTGGCCGAACAGGACGCGGGCCGAATCCTTCAGCGCCGCCTTGGTTTTGATGGTGCCGAAGGTGATGACCTGGGCGACTCGGTCGGTGCCCCACTTCTCGGTGGCGTAGCGGACCATCTCACCGCGGCGGCGATCGTCGAAGTCGATATCGATATCGGGCATCGAGACGCGCTCGGGATTGAGGAATCGCTCGAACAGCAGACCGTGCGGCAGCGGGTCGATATTGGTGATCTTCAGTGCGTAGGCGACCAGCGAACCGGCGGCCGAACCGCGGCCCGGCCCGACCCGGATCCCGACCTCGCGGGCGTGGTTGATCAGGTCGCCGACGACGAGGAAGTAGGCCGGGAAGCCCATCTTCAGGATCACGTCGATCTCGTACTCGGCCTGATCGAGGTACTTCTGCGGGACACCGTCGGGGAAGCGGTACTCCAGGCCGCGCGCGACCTCCTTGCGCAGCCACGAGGCCTCGGTCTCACCCTCGGGCACCGGGAATTTCGGCATCCGGTCGCGGTGGGTCCACACATCCTCGTAGGACTGCACGCGCTCGCCGATCAGCACGGTGTTGTCGCACGCTCCGGGGACCTCGCCGTCCCAGATCTCGCGCATCTCCGCGGCCGACTTCAGGTAGTAGCCGCTGCCGTCGAATTTGAAGCGGGTCGGGTCCGACAGCGTCTTACCGGTCTGAATGCACAGCAGCGCTTCGTGATTCGTGGAGTCGAATTCGTGCACGTAGTGGCAGTCGTTGGTGGCCAGCGGCGGAATGCCCAGCTTCTTGCCGATGTCGATCAGGCCTTCGCGCACCCGGCGCTCGATGGACAACCCGTGGTCCATCAGCTCGAGGAAGAAGTTGTCCTTGCCGAAGATCTCCTGCCACTTGGCCGCGGCCTCCAGCGCCTCGCGCTCGTGCCCCAGTCGCAGCCGGGTCTGCACCTCGCCCGACGGGCAGCCGGTGGTGGCGATGATCCCCTCGGCGTACTGGGCGATGATCTCGGCGTCCATGCGCGCCCACTTGCCGAGCTGGCCCTCGATCGAGGCCAGACTCGACAGCTTGAACAGGTTCCGCAGACCGGTCGCGGTCTCGGCGACCATCGTCATATGGGTGTAGGCGCCGGAGCCGGAGACGTCGTCGCTCTTCTGGCTCGGGTCACCCCACTGCACGCGCTTGGTGTTGAACCGGGACTCGGGCGCGATGTAGGCCTCGATGCCGATGATCGGCTTGATGCCCTGCTTCTTGGCCGAGTTGTAGAACTCCGAGGCGCCGTACATATTGCCGTGGTCGGTCATCCCGACCGCGGTCATCCCGAGCCGCTCCGCCTCCTTGAACAGGGGCGTGATCTTGGCGGCGCCATCGAGCATCGAGTACTCGGTGTGATTGTGCAGATGTACGAATCCCGAGTCGGCCACGCGAGGAATCCTAGTCGACCGGACCGACAGCCGACGCCAGGGAACTACATGCGTGCAATTCGGAGCTCGGCGTGTCGGGCGAGTCTCCCGGAATCGCCGGGAATGCCCCGCATCGCCGTGGCGAACCTCACCGCCGCGACCGCGGCGGGCGGGCGATTGCCGGAACGGATTCGAGTGGCACCGGTAACGCCGCGCGGGCCCGGCGGCGATAACCCGGCTGCGAGAGACGAACGGTCCGGAAGGGCAGATCGGTGCGTCACGGCGGTCGGCGGTCATCGTGCCGCTCCCCGTCTCGCCGATGACGGTCGACCGAGACGAGGGCGGTCGGCCGTCATCATTTCTTCGTCGCCGTCGTTCTCTTCGCCGTCGAACGCCGTCCCAGGTAGCTGCCGGCGGATCGCGGACGGGCGGGCTCCCACTACTCGCATCTCTGCCCTCCGATGCCGGCGAGCATTAACGTAATCACGCGCCCGGCGGGATAATTCGAGTAGTTCGCTACTCGCGAGCGGCACGGTACGGGGCGGGAGGATTGCCGGTATGAAGCGTTTGGTTGTGTGCTGTGACGGCACGTGGGGATCGGAGAGCAATCCGACGGTCTCCAATGTTGTGAAGATCGCCGAGTCGGTGCGGTCGAGCGCCGTCACCGACGCGGGCGACCATGTGGGACAACGGGTTTTCTATGTCGACGGCCCCGGCTCCCGCGGCTATCTGGCCGACAAACTGCTCGGCGGCGCGTTCGGGCTCGGCCTCGACGCCAACCTGTCCACGATGTACTGGCAGCTGGCACTGAACTGGGAACCGGGAGACGAGATCTACGTCTTCGGCTTCAGTCGCGGCGCCTATACCGCCCGCAGTCTCGTCGGGATGATCAACCGGCTCGGACTGCTCACCGCCGACGCGATGGTCGAGCGCGCCTATCCCGAGGCGTTGAAGATCTACCGTCAGCGCAAAGTGGATCCCGACGGTCCGGATCGGCCGGAGTGGATCGAATTCCGTGAGCGCAACTGCGTCTATCCGGTGCCGATCACCTTCCTCGGCGTCTTCGACACCGTCGGCGCGCTCGGGGTGCCGCTGCTGACGTCGTGGCGCTACCGCTTCCACGACGTGCGGCTGTCGCGAAATGTGCGGTACGCGCGGCAGGCACTCGCGATCGACGAACGCCGCCGGATGTACGCACCGTGCCTGTGGGAGATCACCGACGACCCCGAGGGCGGCCCGAGCGGAGCCGACCGGGTGCAGCAGATCTGGTTCGAGGGTGTGCACACCGATATCGGCGGTGGCTACGCCGACAGCCGGCTCTCCGACATCACGCTGCGGTGGATGGTGGAGCAGGCGCGGACCGCCGGATTGAGCTTCGACGACGAGCGCATCGAACAACTCCTGAACCGCCCGGCCGCCGTGCCCCCCGTGCCCTCGGTCGCGGCGGCGGAGCCGGCGGTCACGGTGCCGGATTCGCCTCCGCGGGCGCACGATTCACTCACCGTCTTCTACCGCGTCCTCAATCGCGTGGGCTGGGCGCTGCATCCGCGCAACCCCCGCTTCTACGCGGATTCCTGGCGCCGTCTGTCCGCTCCGGGTGATCGACGTGTCTACCTCGCAGACTGTGCCGCGCCGTGCCCGACCTACCGCCCACCGAACGTCGTCCGCTGGGCCGAGGAACTGGACGGACCGTTGCCCACCCTGCCGGTCGGTGTGAGCGACGACAGCGTCGACGATCACCCGGCAGGCGAACCTGTCGCGGGCGGACAGCACCCGGCGGGTAGCGGCTCGGTGGCCGGCACCGCCGCCTGATCGCCGCCGCCCGATCGCCGCCGCCCATCACGGCCTTCGCCAGGTGCGTTTGCCGGCGGTGCGGAGCTACGGCACTGCTGATGCGCCGGAAATGACCGGTTTCGGCAACCGCCGGGATGGCCGACGGTGAATCGGCAGCGCCTCGCTCGCCGTGCGGCGCTGCCGGTTGCCGGGCTGTGCCCGCCGGCTGAACCTGTCCCCGGGCGCGCCCGCTGCGCGCCCGGGTTCGCTTGTGTCTCAGCGCCTTAGGCGGGCGCGGCGACCCGAGTTCCGCATGCGCCGAGGGCGCGTGACCTGATCGAGATAAACCTGGTGTGTGATCGGTCGCACACATCACTGCAGGTCCAGCCGATTTTTCTCAGCGTAATAACATCTGTTGTTCACTCGACGTTATGTTTACGTTAACTTGCCGCAATCATTCTGTGACTCGCCAAGAAGCAGACAAACGGTCTGTTTTCACCGCGGCGAGCGGGCTTTTGTTCTGTAGATCGTCGCGTTGGTCCCACCACCGTTCGACGCATCCGGAGTTCATATCGCCATGCAGATCAGAAGACTGTTACCCCTCGCCGTCCTCGCCGCCGTCGTCACCGTGCCCGTCGCGGCCCACGCCGATGCCCCCGCTGTGCCGCCGCAACTGCAGCAGTTGGTGCAGGGATTGCCGCAGACGCAGCAGGACCAGGCTCAGCAATTCCTGCAGACCCTGCCGCAGCCGCTGCAGCAGGTGGTCCCGCAGACCTATTCCGACAACCTCGACGGCTGGATCAAGCACGCGCTCTTCGTGATGGGCCAGCACGGCATTCCGGGCAGCTACGACGGCATCTACCGCAATGCCATGCGCGAGTCGGGCGGCAACCCGCGTGCCATCAACCTCTACGACTCCAACGCCGCGGCCGGCATCCCCTCCAAGGGCCTGATGCAGGTCATCGATCCCACCTTCGCCGCCTATCACGTGGACGGCACCTCGGGCGACATCTACGACCCGGTCGCCAACATCGCGGCCGCCTGCAACTACGCCGCGCACCGCTACGGCTCGATCGACCACGTGTTCTCGGCGTACTGATCCGGGCTCGATCCGGCCTCAGCGCACGAGTAGCGCCACCGGCAGGCGGGCGAACAGCTTCTCCAGCCGGGTGCGGCCGGTGAAGGTGTGGCCGGTGAGGCGGTCGGTCCAGGTGCCCGAGGGCAGGTCGAGGACGGTATCGGCCCACCCGCCCTCGGTCAGGGCCACGCTGTAGCGGGTCGCGGCCACGATCACCTGCGGCGCCTCACCGCTGCGGCCGCGTGCGTATCCCACCAGGTGCTCGCTGCGGTCGCCGCTGCCGAACAGCGGTGTGTAGGAGCCGCCGACGAAGCAGTCGGGCCGCTCCCGCCGCAACCACAGGGCGTAGGCGACGATCCACATCTTCGCCGCGCCGGAGTTCTCCAATTCCGGTGTGCCCGTGAGCGATTGCAACATCGCCAGGCGATGGCCGAAATCGACCGGCCGCCGGTTGTCCGGGTCGACCAGCGAGTCCTCCCACAGCTCGCAGCCCTGATACACATCGGGGATGCCGGGACCGCACAGCTGAAGCAGCTTCTGCCCCAGCGAATCCGACCACGCGTGCGGTGCGAGGCGGGTCGCCAGCTCACCGAGTTCGGCACCGACCGGCCCGTCGATCACGGTGTCGAGCCAGCGATGCACCTCCGCCTCGAAGTCGACGTCGGGTTCCTCCCACGAGGACCGCAGACCGGCCTCGCGCACCGCCTTCTCGGCGAACAGGTGCAGGCGTTCGCGAAACCGCGGCACCGTGGCGGGGCGCCGCCCGTCGACCGGCCACACGCCGAACATGTTCTGCAGCAGGAAGTTCGCGGTCGGCCCGTCCGGCGCGGGCGCGAGTTCCAGCCAGGCGCCCACCGCCTTGGCCCAGCTGTCGGCCACCTGCGACAGCACCGTGATGCGGGCGCGCACATCTTCGCCACGCTTGGTGTCGTGCGTCGACAGTGTCGTCATGGTGGCCGGGCGGCGCACCGCGCGTTCGGCATTGGCGAGATGGAATTCCAGCACCGAACGGCCGAACCGGCCCGGGTCGCCGCCCATCTCCTGCAGTGACACCAGACGCGACGCCTGATAGAACATGGTGTCGTCGACCGCCTTGGCCGCGACCGCGCCGCCGACCTGATGCATCCGCCGCGCCGCTTCTCCGCCGGCGGCCAGGGCCCGCACCAGGACCGACAGCGGGGCCGTCAGCTCCCGGTTGCGCTGCTGCACCTCGGCCACCACGGTGCCGAGCACCCCGGACAGGGGTGCGTAGTCGGTGCGGTACACCGGCATATGGGACAGCACCTCGATGGTGGCGTTGGTCAGCGCCATATCGCTGATCGCGGCGGAATCGAATCCGTTCACCGCCGCGTCGCGCTTCACCGCGCCGACCAGTCGCCGGACCTCGGGCACGAGCAGGCGCTCGGCCACCGCGCGTTTGATGCGGTGTTCGGTATCGGCCATCCAGGCGGCATCGCTGCCGTGTCCCGACATCCGCCGCGACAACTCGGTGAGCGCGTTCTCCCCGGCCGGATCGACGAAGATGCCGCCGACCTCCGCGAGCGCTTCGTATCCGGTGGTGCCGTCGACGGGCAGGGTGGCGTCGAGCGGTTCGTGGCGGCCGAGCACCTTCTCCACCAGCAGCAGCCGCTGCGGGCCGATCAGCCGGCGCAGTTTCGCCAGATAGGCGGCCGGATACGCCAATCCGTCGGGATGGTCGACGCGCACCCCGTCGATGAGATCGTGTTCGCACCAGGCGGCCAGTTCGCGATGGGTCAGGTCGAAGACCGCCGGCTCCTCCTGCCGGATCGCCGCCAGCTCCGAGACCGCCAGGAATCGCCGATAGCTGCAGATCCCGGCCTTCCAGCTGACGAGGCGATAGTGCTGGCGGTCGTGGATGCGCAGCGCGTTCTCCCCGTCGGTGCCGGGCGCGATCGGGAAACGCAGATCACGCAGGGCCAGGACCGGTTCGGGGCCCGAGCGGTCGACGGTCAGCGCGGCCGGATCGTTCTCGCTGTGCAGTACGGGCAGCGCCAGCCGCCCGCCCGCGCCGTTACCCGGGCTCCAGTCGATGTCGAAGAAATGCGCGAATTTCGAATTCTTGCCGTTGCGCAGCACATCCCACCACCACGGATTGCGCCGCGGATCGCCGACGCCGACGTGATTGGGCACCAGATCGACGATCAGGCCCATACCGCGGCCGCGGACCTCGTCGGCGAGCGCCTTCAGCCCGCCCGGCCCGCCCAGTGCCGCCGACACGGTGGTCGGATCGGTGACGTCGTAGCCGTGCGCGGAGCCCGGCATCGCGGTCATCACCGGGGACAGGTACAGATGCGAAATACCCAGCTGCTGCAGATATTCGGCGATCGCGCGGGCATCGGCGAAGGTCAGGGCGTCCGGGCGCAGCTGTAGCCGGTACGTGCTGCGCACGGGGGTCCGGCGGGCGATCGGGCCGGTGCGGTGTTCAGGGGAAGGGGTGTCTGTCATCTCGATATCGGTGTGGATTCGGTACGGCGGAGAACGAGCAGGCAGCGAGCGGGTACGGCGACCGTAGCCGCTGCGGGGTAGGTGGCATCTGTGCGCCCGGTGGGTGTCGAGCAGTCCAGCGCCACCGTCCAGTGCGCGCCGAATTCCGGTCCGGGTACGGCGAATTCGAGGGGTGCGTCGTGGGCATTGAAACACAGCAGGAAGGAATCATCGCGCACTCGTTCCCCGCGCGGGCCCGGTTCGGCGATCGCCTCGCCGTTGAGGAACACCGCCAGGGAGCGGGCGAAGCCGGTATTCCAGTCGGCGGTGGTCATCTCCGTGCCGCCGGGGGTGAACCACGCGATATCGCCGGCGCTGGGGAGTTCGTCGGGTGCGGCGTCGGGGAGTTCGCCGGGGCGTCCGTCGAAGAAGCGCCGGCGCCGGAACACCGGATGGGCGTGGCGCAGCGCGAAGGCGGTGCGGGTGAACGTCAGCAGGTCGGCGTATTTCTGCGCGGCGCCCCAATCCATCCAGGACAGTGGCGAATCCTGGCAGTAGGCATTGTTGTTGCCCTGCTGGGTGCGCCCGATCTCGTCGCCGTGCAGCAGCATGGGTGTGCCTTGCGACAGCGCCAGCGTGGCGATCATGTTGCGGCTCTGGCGATCTCGCAGCGCACAGACCTCCGGATCGTCGGTGGGACCCTCGATACCGCAGTTCCAGGACCGGTTGTAGTCTTCGCCGTCGCGATTGTCCTCGCCGTTGGCGTGATTGTGTTTGTCGTTGTAGGACACCAGATCTCGCAGTGTGAACCCGTCGTGGGCGGTCACGAAATTGATGCTCGCGCCGGGGCGGCGGCCGGTGGCCTCGTACAGATCGGAACTGCCAGTGAACCGGGAGGCGAATTCGCCCAGGGTCGCCGGTCGGCCGCGCCAGTAGTCGCGCACGGTATCGCGGTACTTGCCGTTCCACTCGGTCCACAGCCCCGGAAAGTTCCCGACCTGGTAGCCGCCCTCGCCGACATCCCACGGTTCGGCGATCAGTTTGACCTGGCTGACCACCGGGTCCTGCTGCACCAGATCGAAGAAGGTGGAAAGCCGGTCCACATCGTGTAATTCGCGCGCCAGCGTGGCCGCCAGATCGAAGCGGAAGCCGTCGACGTGCATCTCGAGAATCCAGTACCGCAGCGAATCCATGATCAGCTGCAGGGTGTGCGGATGGCGCACATTGAGGCTGTTGCCGGTGCCGGTGTAGTCCATGTAGTGCGCCGGATCGTCCTCGGCCAGACGGTAATACGCCGCGTTGTCGATCCCGCGCAGGCCGATCGTCGGTCCCAGGTGATTCCCCTCGCCGGTGTGGTTGTAGACCACGTCGAGGATCACCTCGATGCCCGCGCTGTGCAGCGCCCGGACCATCGCCTTGAATTCGGTGACCGCGGCCCCGGCCCGCGGGTCGGCGGCGTATTCGTGGTGTGGTGCCAGATAGCCGAAACTGTTGTACCCCCAGTAGTTTCGCAGTCCGCGGTCGAGCAGGATCCGGTCGTGCAGGAACTGGTGGACCGGCATCAGTTCGATCGCGGTGACGCCCAGCGACAGCAGATGGTCGATGATCGCCGGATGCGCGATGCCCGCGTAGGTGCCGCGCAGTCGCTGCGGAATCGCCGGATGCGTCATCGTCATACCCTTGACGTGGGCTTCGTAGATGACGGTTTCGTGATAGGGCCGCCGCGGTGCGCGGTCACCGGCCCAGTCGAAGTACGGGTTCACCACCACGCCGGTCATGGTGTGTCCCAGCGTATCCGCGCCGTAGGTGTGCAGGGTGGCGTCGGCGGCGAATCGGCCCGCGAAGGCCTTGCCGTAGGGATCGAGCAGTAGTTTGCTGCTGTCGCAACGCAGACCGCGGGCGGGATAGTAGGGGCCGTGCACGCGGAACCCGTAGCGCTGCCCGGGGGCGACGGTGGGTAGATAGGCGTGCCAGACGTATCCGTCGACCTCGTCGAGCGGGATGCGGTGCTCACCGCCCGCACGATCGATCAGGCACAGCTCGACCCGCTCGGCAACTTCGGAGAACACCGAGAAGTTGGTGCCGGCGCCGTCGTAGGTCGCGCCCAGCGGATAGGCGGCACCCGGCCAGACGCCGAGAGGCGTCATCTCACCGGATGTATCGGGCCGAACCATATATCGACAGTAACCGTCGCGCCGGAGCCGCCGGTGCGGGTGGGCCGGGTCGAGCCGGGCCGGTAATCCGGTGGCTATCGATGGCCCGGTCGCGGCCGACGGTCCGCGCGGGTCGCGCGGCACCGTGGTTACCGCAGGCTGCGCCGCCAGGTCTGCCCGACCAGGTCGGCGCCGAAACTGTGGTGTGGCCGGGAATCGACGAGCTCGAATCCGGCGCGCTGGTAGATCCGCCGCGCCGCGGTGAGCACATCGTTGGTCCACAGCACCATGTCCCGATATCCGGCCTCGGTCGCGAATCGCAGGCACTGCTCGACCAGTGCGGTGCCGACGCCGAGCCCACGCGCCGACGGTTCCACGAGCAGCAGCCGCAGCCGGGCGGTGGTGTCGTCCTCGCGCACGCAGAACACCGCACCGGCCGCCGCGCCGCCGGTCTCGGCGATCCACGCCCGCTCGCTTTCCGGATCGTGCCCGGCCAGGAAGTCGGCCACGATCTTCGCGACCAGCGCCTCGTAGTCGGTGTCCCAGCCGTATTCGGCGGCGTAGAGCACCGCATTGCGCTGGATGATCCAGCCGTAGTCGCCGGGACGGGGAGGTCGGAGGCGGACCTCGCGCGCGCCGCTTGCGCCTCGTGAGCCGGCGCGGCCTGCCGCTGGGATGTTCGGGCTGCTCGCCGTTGCCGTGTTCGCGCGGCCCGCCGCTGGTGAATCTGCGCGACTCGCCGCTGGTGAACTTGCGCGGCTCGCCGCTGGTGAACTTGCGCGGCTCGCCGCGGTGGCCGGGTCGAGCAGTTGTTCGATCGTGCGCATCGCGGTGCGCAGGCGACGCCGGTCCGCGGCGCTGTGCCCGGCCAGCAGCGCGGCGATGTCGTGCGCGGAGCGGCGGTCGAGATCGTCGGCCGCGGCCCGCCCGGCGTCGGTGAGCTGGACGAGTTGCAGGCGAGCGTCGGAGCCGGAGCGGTGCCGGCGCACCAGCCCGGCACTCTCGAAGCGGGCGAGGATCCGGCTCAGATAGCCGGGGTCCAGGCCCAGGTCGGTACGCAGTGTGCGGACGCCCAGCGGTCCGGAGTGCGCGAGTTCGAACAGGATTCGCGCCTCGGTGAGCGAGAAGTCGCTGTCGAGCAGATGTTCCTCGAGGACGCCGATCAACCGGGTGTAGCGGCGGTTGAACGCGCGCACGGCGCCGACGTCGTCGTGATCGAGCGCGGGGATCGTCACGACCCTCCCTTCGCAGTTCTTTGACCGAGTCAAAGATATCGCGCGGCGGCCCCGCGCACACCCGATTCGCCGCGGTGATAACTTGAACGGCGTTCAAGACCATTTCGTGAAGGGATCCGCGTGGCCCTGACAGCCGACCAGATCACCGCCCTCGACGCCGCGCACGTCTGGCATCCCTACGGCGGCTTCCCGGCGAGCACCGAACCGCTGGTGGTCGCCTCGGCCGCGGGCACCCGCCTGACCCTGGCCGACGGCCGCGAACTGGTCGACGGGATGAGTTCGTGGTGGGCGGCGGTGCACGGCTATCGGCACCCCGTGCTGGATGCCGCGCTGCTCGAGCAGTCGCAGCGGATGAGTCACGTCATGTTCGGCGGGCTCACCCACGAACCGGCCGTGCGGCTGTCCCAACTGCTGGTGGAGCTGACTCCCGACGGTCTGGACAAGGTGTTCCTCTGCGATTCCGGTTCGGTCTCGGTCGAGGTCGCGGCCAAGATGTGCCTGCAGTACTGGCGGGCGCTCGGACAGCCGGAGAAACGGCGGCTGTTCACCTGGCGCGGTGGGTATCACGGCGACACCTTCATCCCGATGAGCGTGTGCGATCCCGAGGGTGGCATGCATTCGCTGTGGACCGATGTGCTGACCGAGCAGATCTTCGCGCCCGTACCGCCGGTCGACTTCGATCCCGGCTACGTCGCGGAGCTCGACCGGATGCTGGCCGCGCATGCGCACGAGACCGCGGCGGTGATCGTCGAACCGGTCGTGCAGGGCGCGGGCGGAATGCGTTTCCATCATCCGCGCTACCTGAACGAGCTGCGCCGCCTGTGCGACGAGCACGGCGTGCTGCTGGTCTTCGACGAGATCGCCACCGGATTCGGCCGCACCGGAACGTTTTTCGCCGCCGAGGCCGCCGGGGTGGCGCCCGATGTGATGTGCGTGGGCAAGGCCCTCACCGGCGGATATATGACCCTGGCCGCCGCCTTGTGCACCACCCGCATCGCCGAGACCGTCAGCGCGGCCCACGGCGGGCTCATGCACGGGCCCACGTTCATGGGCAATCCGCTGGCCTGCGCGGTCGCGGTCGCCTCGGTGGAACTGCTGCTCTCGCGGGATTGGGCGGGCGAGGTCGCCGCGATCGAAGCGGGTCTGAAAACGGGACTTGCTGCGGCACAGGATAATCCGCGCGTGGTGGACGTGCGCGTGCTCGGCGCGATCGGGGTGGTGGAGCTCGACCACGCGATCGATATGGTCGCCGCGACCCGCGCCGCCGTCGAGGCCGGCGTGTGGCTGCGGCCGTTCCGCAATCTGGTCTACACCATGCCGCCGTTCATCAGCAGTGCCGACGATATCGCCCGCATCGCCGCCGGTGTGGTCGCCACCGCCGCGGCCGGTTGAGCCGAATTCCATTCCGGCGCGCGGTTCGTCGTATATCGGAAATTTATTTTCGTGTGATATGGTGACAGCGGGCACGAAAATTCCTGTCTATCATCGGCATTCGCGCGGTGATATCCACCGGCTCCTTCGGACGGTGAAAGGGAATTCGATGATCGGCACCGAACCCAGTCGCACGGCGATGATGGCGGCCGCGGCCCGTGCGGCCCACCTGCTGATCGACATCGAGCCCTATCTGTTCCGCGACACCATGGCATCCGCCCTGCTCGGCCCGCATGCGGAGGAGCTCATCGGCTACCACCTGCAGCACGGCGACCATCCGCTGCTCGCCGCGGTCCGGGCGCAGGCGACGGTGCGCAGCCACTGGGTCGAACAGCGCCTCGCAGAATCGGCTGCGGCGCAATATGTCGTTCTCGGGGCGGGACTCGACAGTTTCGGATATCGCGATGCGGCCGAAGGGATCCGGGTATTCGAGGTCGATCATCCCGGCACCCAGCGGTGGAAAAGGGAAATTCTCGCCATCGGCGATATCCGCCCGGTCGGGGAGGTGGTTTTCGTACCCGTCGATTTCGAACGCGACGATCTGCCGCGGCATTTGGCCGATGCCGGATTCGACCCTGCACGTCCCGCGCTCATCAGCTGGCTCGGCGTCAGCATGTATCTCACCGCCGAGGCGATCGGCACCACGCTGGCCGGCCTCTCCGGTCTGGCCCCGGGCACGGAACTGGTGATGGAGTACATGCTCGATCCGGCACTGCGCGACGGCAACGGACACGCCTACGCCGAATCCGTCCAGCCCGTCACCAGTGCCCAGGGCGAACCGTGGCTGAGCACCTTCACTCCGGAAACCCTCGACGACGTCCTGCATCGGTACGGATTCACCACCGTCGAGCACATCAGTCACCGCGCGGCGGTACCGGCAGGCTGGTGGAGGCGCGCCGATGCGCTGCAACCGGTGGATCTGTGCCGGCTGGCATATGCACGCGTCGGCGGGTGACCCCGCCGTGGCCTGCGGCGGTAGGCGCGGTGTGTTTGGCTGGACTCCGACGCCTAGGAGCCGAGGAGTGGGGAATGCGGGCACTGCGAGTGATCGTCGTCGGCGGGGGAATCGGCGGAATGGCCGCCGCGATCGCGCTGCATCGGGGCGGGCACGACGTCGAGGTCTGGGAGCGGGCCGCCGATATCGGCGAGGCGGGGTCGGGATTGACACTGTGGCCCAACGGATTACGTGCCCTGGACGCGATCGGAGTGGGGGCGCGGGTGCGCTCGCGCGCGATGGCCGACACCGAGGGCGGAATCCGTGACCGCTCCGGCCGCTGGCTGACCCGCACCGACACCGGGAAAATGGCCGAGCGGTACGGCTCGGTGGTGGCCGTGCATCGCGCGGACCTGTTCGATATTCTGCGCACCGCACTCGGCGACGACCGGCTGCGCCTGGGACGCACCGTCACCGGCGTCGACACCGAAGGTAGTTGGGAGACAACGGCATCGGGAAACGGCGGCCCGGCGCCGGCAACGGGTGTGCCCGGGCACAACGCCGCGGAAGGCGAGACTCCGGAGGCGCGTGACACCACCGGAGATGTCCGGGCGTCCGATGGGGGACAGGGGCCGGATACCGCCGCGAACGCGCGGAAGCCGGTGCGGGATGTGCCCGCGGAGCGCGCGGCGAGCGAACATGGCGGGCGGGGAGCGCGGGTTCTGTATGCCGGGGGAGCGGAGACGGCGGATCTGGTGATCGGGGCCGACGGCCTGCGCAGTGTCGTGCGGGCCGCGGTCTGTCCGCACGCCCACCCGCCCCGCTATGCCGGATACACCGCCTGGCGGATGGTCACCGCGCCGCGGCCCGAACTTCGCCAGGGCGGCCAGATATGGGGCAGCGGTGAGATTTTCGGCATCGTCCCGCTGTCCGACCACCGGGTGTACATGTTCGGCGCGGTGAACGCCGCCGAAGGTGAGCGCGGGGCAGACGGCGAATTCGCGGAAGTGCACAGGCGTTTCGGTGAGTGGCCGGATCCGGTGCCACGGCTGCTGGCGGCGGTGTCGCCGGAATCGGTGATGCGTCACGACATCTACGAGCTTCCCGATCTGCCGACATTCGTGCGCGGTCCCGTCGCGCTGCTCGGCGACGCCGCGCACGCGATGACGCCGAATATGGGACAGGGCGCCAATCTCGCGCTCGAGGATGCCGCCACCCTGGCCGCGCTGCTCGACGATCGCGGGGTCGAGGACGCACTGCGCGGCTACGACTCGCTGCGCCGCCCGCGTACCCGCGCGCTCGCTCATCGCTCGCGGCGGATCGGGACGGTCGCGCAATGGTCGTGGCCGCCCGCCGTCCGGGCTCGCGACACCGCGCTGCGGCTGATGCCCGGCTGGGCCATGCTGCGTGCCTTCGATCGGGCCCTCGACTGGAACCCGCCGCGCTGACCTGTACGGGTTCGATCGAGGCCCCGCCGCAATCGTCCTGAACGGCGTTCAAGTATGCTTCCGAGCTGTGAACGAGGATCCGTTGAGCTGGTTGGACGAGCGTGCGGGTGACCGGGTGCGCGCCGGATTGCGGCGGCAGCTGCGGGCGCGACCGGCGCACAGCGATCTCATCGACCTCGCCTCCAACGACTACCTGGGCCTGTCGCGGCACCCCGAGGTGATCGCGGGCGCGGTCGAGGCGGTCCGGACCTGGGGCGCCGGTGCGACCGGATCGCGGCTGGTCACCGGCACCACGGTCGCGCACGAGGAATTCGAGGCCGACCTGGCCGACTTCGTGGGGGCGCAGGCGGGCCTGGTCTTCGCCTCCGGCTATGCCGCCAACCTCGGCATCGTCACCGCCTTGGCCGGGCGCGGCGCGCTGGTGGTCTCCGATGCCGGTAGCCACGCCTCGCTGGTCGATGCCTGCCGACTCTCGCGGGCGCGGGTGGAGATCGCGCCGCATCGCGATGTCGAGGCGGTCGACCGGTTGCTGTCGCAGCGCACGGAGGACCGCGCGCTGGTGCTCACCGACTCGGTGTTCAGCGCCGACGGCGACCTCGCGCCGCTGGCCGATCTGCATCGGGTGGTCCGCGCGAACGGTGCGGTGCTGATCGTCGACGAGGCGCACGGCATCGGCGTGCGCGGCGACGGTGGCCGCGGCCTGGTGCAGGAACTCGGCCTGGCCGGGCAACCGGATCTGATCGTCACAGCCACCTTGTCGAAAGCCCTTGCCGCGCAGGGCGGAATCGTGTTGTGCGACGAGCGGGTACGCGCCCACCTCATCGATACCGCGCGCACGTTCATCTTCGACACCGGATTGGCGCCCGCCGCGGTGGGCGCCGCACATGCGGCCCTGCGGCTGCTGCGCAAGGAACCGGAGCTGGGCGGGCGAGTGCTCACCCGGGCCGCCGATATCGCGCGCATCGCCGGTGTGCCGCAACCGGATTCGGCGGTCGTCTCGGTGGTGCTGGGACAGGCGCAGGTCGCCTACGACGCCGCGCAGCAGTGCCGGGAGCGCGGTCTGAGCGTGGGCTGCTTCCGGCCGCCGTCGGTGCCGGAAGGCACCTCGCGGCTGCGGCTGACCGCGCGTGCCGACCTCACCGATGCCGAGATGGAGACCATCGCCACGGTGCTGGACGAGGTGCTGACCGCGGCGCGGGATCCGCAGGCCGCCTGAGTGATGCGAGGAACGACAGGAGCGAGGCGCTATGAGCAGGTTGATCGTCACGGGAACCTCGACCGACGTCGGGAAGACCGTCGTCACGGCCGCGCTGGCCGCGGCGGCGCGGTCGGCCGGGCGCACGGTCGCGGTCTGCAAACCCGCACAGACCGGCGTGGCTCCGGACGAACCGGGCGACCTCGCGGTGATCGAGCGGCTGTCGGGCGTGACCCGCACGCTCGAACTGGCCCGCTATCCCGAACCGCTGGCCCCCGACACGGCCGCCCGCCGCTGCGGGCAACCGTTGCTCACTCTCGGTGAGACGGTGGCCGGAATCGACTCGCTGGCCGATGCCGACCTCACGCTGATCGAGGGCGCGGGCGGACTGCTGGTTCGCGTCGGGGAGTTCACGCTGCTCGAACTGGCGCAGAAACTGGACGCACCGGTACTGGTGGTGGCGGCCGCGGGCTTGGGGACCCTCAACCACAGCGAACTCACCACCCGAGCCCTCGCCGCCGCCGGTGTGCGCTGCGCGGGACTGGTCATCGGATCCTGGCCGAGCGCACCGGATCTCGCCTCCGAATGCAACCGCACCGACCTGCCCGAGGTCACCGGTGTCGGGGTCGTCGGGGTGATTCCCGAGGGCGCCGGACAGTGGCTGCCCGAGCGATTCGCCGATACCGCCTCCGGCTGGTTCCATGCGGACTGGATGCGGCGATACCTCGGCTGAGCCGGCCGAGGCGGCGACGCCCCGGTTCGTGTCGGTGGGGCCTGGCAGGATGCGGGGTATGAGCGCAACCGGGGAGGATGCCCGCGACTATGCCCTGTCGCTGCCGGAGACGTCGGAGCAATTCGCTTGGGGGATGCCGACTTTCCGGGTCGCGGGCAAGCTGTTTCTGACGCTGCCCGAGGCAGAGACCTCGATGGCGGTGCGCTGCCCGATCGTCGATCGCGACGAACTGGTCGTGGCCGAGCCCGGGAAATTTTGGATCGCCGCGCACGAGGCCGGTAACGCGTGGGTGCGCGCCCGGCTGGCCGCCCTGGACGACCGGGCCGAACTCGAGGCGATCATCCTCGATTCGTGGCGCCAGGCCGCACCTCGCCACCTCCTCGACGACCAGTGGTAATCGATATCGGGTATCACCGCGGCGCGGCGCGGAGGGGATGCGCCGGTCGCGAACGCCCTTACAGTGGGTGGGGATGTCCATGCGAGATCGGCACCCTTCCACGGTCGCGGATTACGACGATGCGCGACGGCGGGCCCGGCTGGCCGAAACCCGTGTGGGGCACCGCTGGCGGACGCTGGGGCGGACGCGGCGCGTGCTGCTGCGGGCGGCACTGGTCCCGATCGTCGTTCTGGTCGTGTTCGCGCAGTACTGGCATTACGACGTTTCCCCCGAGCAGGCACGGCTGGCGCGCACCGATCCCGCGGTGCTGCCCATCTCCGGCCCAGCCGCGGCGAGCGACCGCGACACCGCGGTGTTCGACCTCGTCGGCCTGGGTTCGCTCGATGCCTCCGATACCGCGCGCGCGTTGCCCTCACTGCGGCAACTGGGTTCGGTGTGGGCGGTGCGATACGACAACACCGGTATCGACACCAAGGTCATCAGCGATCTGATCATCCGCGTCACCGAGGCCGCCCGCATCCACAAGGTGGTGCTGGTCGGCCACAGCATGGGCGGGGTGATCGCCCTCGAGATCGCCAAACACATCCACACCCACAGCACGCGCACCCTGTCGGGGGTGATCCTGGACTGCACGCCGGTCGACCTGGCCGCGGTGCGGCCGGAAAGCCGCGACCAGGGCGAGGATCTGCTGCGCTGGTTCGGCTGGTTCCCGGGCACGCGGGAGAGCCGGGGGCTGCGACTGCTGGCGGAAACCTATTCCCGGCATGACCAATTCGTCGACTACGGCTCCAGTCCGCCCGGCATCCGGACCGCGTCGCTGCGCCGTACCGTCACCGATGTGCTGCGGCAGAAGATCTTCAACACCGACGCCGCCAGCAACGGCCTCATCGAAGATCAGTTCAAGGCCATCGTCGCCAGCGGCGCGATCGACGACCTGCGCGCGCTGGCGAAACCGGCGGCCGGCAAACCCCGCCCGGCCGTCGTGTTCATCCGACCGCACAATCCGTACCGGGATTCCGTCGTGGACGACGTATACACCCATCGCGCACTGATCGACACCGTCGGCGGTGTCGACGGCACACTCCTGGTGGTGCTGACCCGCAGCACGGGCCACGCCGATCCGCGCCAGCATCCCCGCGAATACAACACGGTGATCGCGCAGCAGGTCGTGCCGTTCATCGGGCTGGTTCACTCCGAGCAGTCCATGGGCATGCCGTGAACCGGCGGTTCAGCGCACGGCGTCGTCGAAGGCCGGGCGAATTCCCGAGGGCGGCACCATGTTCCACCGCTCGAGGTGGGCCCGCACCTGCTCGGCGGCATCGATGTTGAGTGGGCTCGACGTCCACAGCACATAGGGCAGATCGAGAAACCGCTGGTGCGTGACGGCGCGCAGCCGGTTGATTCCGGGTTTGGCGCGCAGCGCTTCCACCTTCTGGGCGAAGTTCTGCCCCGGATAGTCGACGAAGACGATGGCGTCCGGGTCGGCGGCGGCCAGGCGTTCCCACGACACCGTAGTCCACGTGTCGGCCACATCGTCGAGTGCGTTGCGGGCACCCGCGGCCTCGAGTACGGCCTGGGGTCCGCCGAATCTGCCGCTGGAGAAGATGGTGTCGCTCGCGCTGTCGAAGACGAACACGGTCGGGGGTGTCGCGGCTCGCGGTGCCGCGCGCAATCGCTCGAGGCGGGTATCGATGTCGGCGACGAGTGCGGTGGCCCGATCGGGACGGCCGGTGATCGCACCCAGATTCGACAGATCCGCGCGCAGCGCCGCCCACGGCTCGACGGTGCCGCGCTGCCGCTGACCGGCGTGCGGGCGGCAACTCTCGGTGAGGATGTAGGGCGCGATGCCGTGGGCGCGCAGCGTATCCGGGGTGAGGTCGGTGGCCTCGCTGTAGCCGTAGTTCCAGCCGGCCACCATCACATCGGGGCGGTGGGCGAGCACCGTCTCCCGCGACGGCGAGGTCGGCGCGACATTGTTCAGGCGATCGACCACGTCACCGTAGTGGCGCCGCAGGGTCGCGACGTCCTGTTGCAGACCGGCCACGGCGGCCACCGAATCCTGTGCGCCCAAGGCCAGCGTCATCGCGACCATATTGGTGTCGTTGACGAACATGCGCTGTGCCGGAGCCGGAAAGCGTGCCTGTTCACCGCAATTGGTCAGGGTCAGGTTGCCGTCCGAAGGCTGCGCGGGGCCGCACGCCACCAAGCACGCGACGGTCGACCCGACGGCGAGCCAACGCAGAAGTTGCATATCGTCCACCTTCAACGGTTTTCGGGACTACAGCTGCCGGGTTCGCGGCGCCGGCGAGGTTCGTGCACGGTGGACGGCCGGCATATGCGCCGCCGTTTCCGGGCAGCGGTGAGCCGGGTGGTGCCGGAATCACGATGACCGACGTCCGCGAGCGGCGGGTGGGCCCCGGGCGGCGTCGCGCGGTGCGGTCGGCTCGGGTCACCGCAGCGGTGCCGGTACCTCATCCCGCAGCCTCGGAATTCGGTTCCAGCAGTAGATGTGTCGCACCCGTCTCCGGATGTCGCACGCGCGCCGCCCGCACACCGAAGACGGCGGCGAGGACCTCGGAACTCAACGCCTCCCGGGGCGGACGCGGATCCGATGCGGATCCGTCGTGCACGACCAGAACCCGATCGCAGTAACGGTCGGCCAAGGTCAGATCGTGCAGGGCGACCACGACCGTGCGGCCCAGTCCCCGAACCAGATTCAGCAGCGCGAGCCGGTGGGTGATGTCCAGGTGATTGGTCGGCTCGTCGAGCAACAGCAGCGGACTCGCCTGCGCCAGCGCCCGGGCCACCAGCACCCGCTGCCGCTCACCGCCGGACATCCGCCGCACCGGGCGCTCTGCGAAGCCGTCGAGATCGACCGCCGCCAAGGCCTCGCCGACCGCGCGGCGTTCGGCCGGACTACCGGCGCCCCACGACGGCAGATACGGCGTGCGCCCCAAGGCGACCACCTCGCCGGCGCACAGATCCGCCGGCGGCTGGTCGTCCTGTCCGACCATGGCGACCAGGCGAGCGCGCCGTCGCGGTGACATCGCGTGCAGCGCTTCGCCGTTCACCAGGACCCGGCCCTGCCGTGGGCGCAGCAGTCCGCCCAGCGTGCGCAGCAGCGTGGATTTCCCGGCGCCGTTCGGCCCGACGATGCCGACCACTTCACCGGGCTCGACGCCGAAATCGACGCCTGTCAGCACGTCCCGGTGGCGGGGCCCGCATGCCAACTGCCGGATCCGGAGAACAGCGGGCGCGGCCTCCGCCGCCTTCGCAGCGGGCAGCCGCACACCGGCCACAGGGTCGGGCTCGCGGGACCGGAGACGGCGGATCATGCCGCACCGAACCGGTAGTGCCGCCGACCCATCAGCAGCAGGAACACCGGTGCGCCGATCAGCCCGGTGAGCACACCGACCGGAATTTCGGTGGGCCGCACCAGGATCCGGGCCGCCGCGTCGGCCACGACCAGGAACAGCGCACCGCACAGCGCGGCGACCGGCAGTAATCGCCGATGGGTGGAGCCCACCAGCATCCGCGCCACATGCGGTACCACCAAACCCACGAAACCGATCCCGCCGGACACCGCCACCAGGACGCCGACCAGAATCGCCAGCCCGGTGAACAGCCCGTAGCGCACGGCCCGCACCGGCACTCCCACCGATGCGGCGGTATCGGCGCCCACGCTCAGCGCGTCGAGCCAGCCGTGTACGGCGAACAGCGCCGCGCCCGCGCCCGCGACCACGGTGGCGGGCATCGCGATTCGGGTCCAATCCGCCCCAGCCAGGCTGCCGAGCAGCCAGAACAGCACCGACTGCGCGGCCTTCGGATCGGCGCTGCGGAAGATGAGATAGCTGCTCAGTGCCGAAAACGCCGATCCCAGCACCGTTCCGGTCAAGACGAGACGCAGCGGCGTCAATCCGCCCTGCGCCATCGCGATCGCGAAAACCGTTGCCGCCGCGACCAAGGCGCCGACGAGCGCGCCGCCCGACAGCGCCCAGATGCCCGCACCCGCGAACAGGCCCGACGTGATCACGGCCGCGGCGCCCACCCCCGCGCCCGAGGACACACCCAGCAGATAGGGATCGGCCAGCGGATTGCGCACCAAGGTCTGCATGGCGGCACCGGCGAGCGCCAGTCCCGCGCCGACCACGGCGGCCAGTATCGTGCGCGGCACCCGCAACTGCCACACGATGGTGTCGAAGGCGGGATCGACCGCACCGCCGCCGTTCAGATGTCCGCCCAGCACTTCGATCACTGCTCGAATCGGCAGCGGTTCGGCGCCGCACGCGGTCGCCACGACCATCGCGACGAGCAGCGACGCCACCGTCAGGGGAACGACGATCGTTGTCCGGACGCGGTTCATCGCCGGAACTCCACAGGCATCACGCGACCTTTTCAGAGCAGTGCCCGGCGACCGAGGTCTGACTCCCGCACCGGTCCGCATCAGCGGCCGCCGCGGTCACAGTGGCGCGACCGTCCCGGATTCCCACCGGATTCCCGCGCCGCCGGGGATGACGGTCCCGAATACTACCGTCCGAAATGTCCGGCTAGCGCACCCGGCTCCCGAGCAGATGCAGTACCCCGCCCACGAACAACTGCAGTCCGAAGTCGAACCGCTCGGTGGCCGAGGTGTTCTCGTAGAGCGGGGAATCCTCCTCCGCCAGTGCGCCCGCGGAGTCCATCTGCATCCGCGACTGCTCGTCCACCGTCTCGCCGAGTACGTAGTAGAGCAACGTGTAGGCGGCCAGATCGGCCTCCTCGCGCGTCATGCCGCCGCGAATCATCGCACTGGCCAAGCGTTCCCGGCCCTTGCTGGTGGTCAGCCGGGAAGCGTAGGTGGCCGAGACCACCTCCGCGCCGTCGCGATACGCCAGCAGGCACGAACGCAGCCGATGCGCCAGTTCGCTGATCTGGCCCGGCCAGTCCTCGGCGGCGACGGGCTCGTCCATCGGGGTGAGGATGCGGTCGGCGACCGCGCCGAGCAGCGCCTGCTTGTTCGGGAAATGCCAGTACAGCGCGCCCGGCTGCACGTGCAGAGCGGTAGCGAGGCGGCGCATGGTCAGATCGGCGAGCCCGTACTGATCGAGGATGGCGATGGCGCCGTCGATCACATCCGCCCGATGTAGCTGCACTTCTACCCCTCGTATGTTTTGACTCACTGACCCCGCTACCCTAGCCTGAACACCGTTCAAGTTGCACGGCATGGACGCGCAGGCCCGGAGGCGGCAGCCTGCGTAACCACGGAGGGCCCAGTCCATGCCACTACGGGCACGGCCGCACCGGCCGAAAGAAGGGATTCGTGCTGTGACGCAGGCACCCGTGAAGACCGACATTCTGGCCACCGCGCGTGAGCAGGTTCTCGAACGTGGCGTCGGGCTGACTCAGGAGCAGACCCTCGAGGTGCTGCGTCTGGGCGACGACCAGCTCGAGCCGCTGCTGGAGCTCGCGCACGAGGTGCGGATGAAGTGGTGCGGCCCCGAGGTCGAGGTCGAGGGCATCATCTCGCTCAAGACCGGCGGCTGCCCGGAGGACTGCCACTTCTGCTCGCAGTCGGGTCTGTTCCAGTCGCCGGTGCGCGCCGCCTGGCTCGACATCCCGAGCCTGGTCGAGGCCGCGAAGCAGACCGCCAAGACCGGCGCGACCGAATTCTGCATCGTCGCCGCCGTGCGCGGTCCGGACGAGCGCCTGATGGCGCAGGTCGCCGCCGGCGTCGAGGCCATTCGCAACGAGGTCGACATCCAGGTCGCCTGCTCGCTGGGCATGCTCAACCAGGAACAGGTCGATCAGCTCGCCGCCATGGGCGTGCACCGCTACAACCACAACCTCGAGACCTCCCGCTCGCACTTCCCGAACGTGGTCACCACCCACACCTGGGAGGAGCGCTGGGACACCCTGCGCATGGTGCGTGAGGCCGGTATGGAGGTGTGCTGCGGCGGCATCCTCGGTATGGGCGAAACCCTGGAGCAGCGGGCCGAATTCGCCGCCGATCTGGCCGAATTGGAGCCCGACGAGGTTCCGTTGAACTTCCTCAACCCGCGCCCGGGCACCCCCTTCGGTGACCTCGAGGTGCTGCCCGCGGCCGACGCGCTGCGCGCCGTCGCCGCGTTCCGGCTCGCGCTGCCGCGCACCATCCTGCGCTTCGCCGGCGGCCGCGAGATCACCCTGGGCGACCTCGGCGCCAAGCAGGGCATCCTGGGCGGGATCAACGCCGTCATCGTCGGCAACTACCTGACCACCCTCGGTCGTCCCGCCGAGGCGGATCTGGACCTGCTCACCGATCTGAAGATGCCGATCAAGGCGCTCAACGAGACCCTCTGAGCGCCCGCGGCCGCGGCGGTTCGGGTATTGTCGAGCAGCTGGAGAGCTGCACTTCATAAGGGGTTTCGCGAATGGTGGTCCAGATGCCACAGCCTGATATGCAAGAGCGCTACAACCCGTACACGGGGAAGCGGATCGTCGTGGGTCTCGACGATCCGGTGCCGGCGGCCGCGGCCCTGGGCCTGGAACCGCCGCGTTACTGCGAGCACTGCGGCCGCCGGATGATCGTGCAGGTGAGTCCGGACGGCTGGTGGGCTAAATGCTCCCGGCACGGGGTGATCGATTCCCACAGCCTGGACCATCGCTGATGACCTCCCGCGGCGCCGCCGCAGCCTCTCCCGCACCGCGCGAGCTGCGGGCGGCGCTGGGAATCGTCGCGGCGGTGCTGGTGGTCAGCATCATCGGCGGCGGAGTGTGGGCCATGCTCGCCCCGACCGAGAAGGTCTTCGTCGTCGAACCCGGTAGCGGTATGGCGCTCACCGGCGAAAGCGCGCACCGCTTCGACGCGGTCGCGATCTTCGGCTGCGTCGGTTTCGTGGCCGGCTTGCTCACCGCCGCCGCGGTGTGGCGCTGGCGCGTGATGCGCGGGCCGATCATGCTGGCGAGTCTGCTGATCGGCTCGCTGGCCGGGGCCTGGGTGATGTCGTGGTTCGGCGAACAGGTCGCGCGCTGGATCCACCCCCGCTCACACAACCCGCCCGTGCACACCGTCGTGGAGCTCGCGCCCACCGTCGAAGGCTGGACCGCTCTCCTGCTGCAACCGCTGATCGCCGGACTGGTCATCCTCCTGCTGTCGGCGCTGAGCACCTCCGAGGACCTCGGGAGCGGCCGCGGTGACACGGCGGAACCCGCACCCCGCACGCCACTTTCCGAGGTGACCTACGGCCCCTACCATCGGCCCGGGTCCTATCAGAACGCCGATTCGCAGCGCTGAATCGCGCCGACCACGTTGCGCCACTGGGTGAATGCTGTCGTGCGCGGCATGGCTGACCGCTGCCGGCAGCCCGGATCGCCGCTTATTCGATGGCGATCCGGGCTCGCGGTGGTTACCGTTGCGGCGGATCAGCCAGGAGGGGAGGTGTATACGAATGGCAGGAACGAACGCGCGAATCGGAAGTGATTGCGCGGCAACCGCACAGCTCGAACGGCCCGATCTCACCGCGTGGCGGCGTCGGCACGAACTTCGCCGGTCCGCTGCGGCGCAGCCGGTGGCGAACAAGCGCACCTATCGGCGCACGGTCAAGCATCGGGATCGGCAGTGGTGAGCCGGCGGTAGGGGATTCACCGACCGTCGTGGGTGGCGTGGTATTCGGATTCGATCTTCTTCTCCTGGCGTCGTTCCCGCAGCTTCCACACGATCAGCGCCACGACGACGATCACCACGACCGCGATCGCCATATCGCGGCCGACGGTCTTCGCCACCTTCTCGTAGGAATTGCCGGCGATGTAGCCGAGGACCACGAAGGTCGTTCCCCAGACGATGCCGCCGAAGGCGTTGAACGAGAGGAACCTCGGGTACGGCATACGGGAGGCGCCCACCAGGGCCGGCATCACCGCGCGGAAGAAGGCGGTGAAGCGGCCGAGGAAGACCGCCCAGCCGCCGCGGCGGGCGAGGAATTCCTGAGCGTTGTCCAGACGACCGCGGTGCTTGTCCAGGTAGGAGGCGGCGAGCAGGCGGCTGCCGAAATGTTTGCCCACCTCGTAGCCCACCGAGTCGCCGATGATCGCTGCGGCCACCACCAGCAGGATCATCACCCACAGCAGGACATGCCCCTGGCTGGCCGCGACACCGCCGAGGACGGCCGCCGTCTCGCCCGGAATCACGAAGCCGACGAAGATCGCGTCCTCGGCGAAGACGAGCAGGCCCACCGTCAGGTAGATCCACACCGGCGCGATATCGAGAATCCGGTGCATCAGCGATTCCATTCCGCCGACGCTACCGTGCGCGGACCACAGGCGTCGGCGGCGGTCGGCGCACATCGTTCGCAGTGACCCCGCTGCCGCGGGCGGTCCGCTCACACAGCGGCGGAGACCGCTCACCCCGGGGGGCGCAACGCCGCGAATTCGTCGGTGACCCGAATCTCGTCGTCGGTGAACCGATAGACCGCCGCCGGCCGCCCGCCCGATTTACCGGGCGCGGCGGTCTCCCCGGTCGGCGTGATCACTTTGCGGCGACTCAGCACGCGCTGCAGATTAGTGGTGTCGACCTCGTAACCCAGAGCGGTGCAATAGATTTCGCGCAAGGTCGACATGGTGAACGTCGAAGGCGCCAGGGCGAAGGCGATATTGGTGTACGACAGCTTCGCCGCCAGCCGGGTGCGGGCGTGATGGACGACGGTGCCGTGGTCGAACGACATGTTCGGCAGCGCGGAAACCGGATGCCAGCGGGTGTCGGCGGGCAGTTGCGGGTCCGCGGTCAGCGGCACCAGACCCAGATAGGCCGAGGCGATGCGGCGCACCCCGGGCACGCGATGCGGATCACTGAAGACCGACAGCTGCTCGATATGCCACAGCTCCCGCACGTCGACCTTCTCGGCCAGCTGACGGCGGGCGGAGGTGTCGAGATCCTCGTCGTCGCGCAGCCGGCCGCCGGGCAGCGACCAGGTGCCGGTCTGCGGTTCCATCGCCCGCTGCCACAGCAGCACCCCGAGTTCGGTGCGTCGCCCGTGATTGCCGCGCGGACTCTGTGGATCCACCGGTTCGCTCGCAATCACCGAGCGATCACCCTCCGGACCTGCGGTGACGGTGTCCATGAAGCGACGAACCTGGAACACCGCGGTGAGCGATTCGTGAATGGTGCTACTATGGGCCACGTTTTCGATTGTAAGTCGAAAACCGGGTTGAAGCTAATCGGCCCGGGGTGATGCGACCGGTGAGGGTGCCGGGCGCATGAGGAAGGAGCATGCCATGGCGTCACCGACGCAGGCATTCGCAGCGCAGGTCGTCGACGGTCCGGCCGGTTACGGCGGAGTCGAGGCCACACCGGAGTGGGCGGCCGAGATCAAGCGACTCGCGCGCGAGCGCAACGCCACCATCCTGGCGCACAACTACGAACTACCCGAGATCCAGGACATCGCCGATCACGTAGGCGATTCCCTCGCACTGTCGCGGATCGCCGCCGATGTCCCCGAGGACACCATCGTGTTCTGCGGTGTGCACTTCATGGCCGAGACCGCGAAGATCCTGAGCCCGGACAAGACCGTGCTGATTCCGGATCAGCGCGCCGGATGTTCGCTGGCCGACTCCATCACCGCCGACGAGCTGCGCGCGTGGAAGGCCGAGCATCCCGGCGCCGTGGTGGTGTCGTATGTGAACACCACCGCCGCGGTGAAGGCCCTGACCGACATCTGCTGCACCTCGTCCAACGCCGTCGACGTGGTCGCGTCGATCGATCCCGGCCGCGAGGTGCTGTTCCTGCCCGACCAGTTCCTCGGCGCGCACGTCAAGCGCGTCACCGGTCGCGAGAACATGCACATCTGGGCCGGTGAATGCCACGTGCACGCGGGGATCAACGGTGACGAGCTCACCGAACAGGCCCGCACCCATCCCGATGCGGAACTGTTCGTGCACCCCGAGTGCGGGTGTGCCACGTCGGCTCTCTACCTCGCCGGCGAGGGTGCCTTCCCGGCCGACCGGGTGCACATCCTGTCCACCGGCGGCATGATCGACGCCGCCAAGAACGCGCAATCGAAGCAGGTGCTGGTCGCGACCGAGGTCGGCATGCTGCATCAGCTGCGCAAGGCCGCGCCGGACATCGACTTCCAGGCGGTCAACGATCGCGCCGCCTGCAAGTACATGAAGATGATCACCCCGGCGGCGCTGTTGCGATGCCTGACCGACAACGTCGACGAGGTGCACGTCGATCCGGAAACCGCAGCGCTGGCACGCAATTCGGTGCAACGCATGATCGCCATCGGCAATCCCGGCGGCGGCGAATAGCACCGGCACCCGCCTCCGGGCGGGCCGGAAAGGTTCGATCGATGATGATGACGCCTTCGATCGGCTGGGAAGCCGAAGCTGATCTGGTGGTGATCGGTGGCGGTGTCGCGGGTTTGACCGCGGCCCGCACCGCCTCGCTGCGGGGGTTGCGGGTCCTGACCCTGAGCAAGGGCGGCCCGACGGATACGTCCACGCAATACGCACAGGGTGGGATCGCGGTCGTCGCGCCCGACGGCGACACCGTCGACTCCCATGTCGCCGACACCGTCGACGCCGGGGCGGGACTGTGCGACGCGCAGGCGGTGCGCTCCATCGTGGCGGGCGGCCGGGATGCCGTCGCGGCGCTGACCGACCTGGGCGCGGTCTTCGATCTCGGCCGCGACGGCCAGGTGTCGCGCACCCGCGAGGGTGGACACAGCACTCGCCGCATCATCCACGCCGGTGGTGACGCCACCGGCGCCGAGGTGCAGCGCGCGCTCAACGCCGCCGGCCTGCCCGTGCTGTTCGGCACCGCGGCCCTCGACATCGTCACCGGGCCCGACGGTGTGCGCGGTGTGATCGTGGTGTCGGACCAGGGGTTCGGCATCGTGCACACGCCGGCTGTCCTGCTGGCCACCGGCGGTCTCGGCCAGCTCTACGCCTGCAGTACCAATCCGCCCGGGGCCACGGCCGACGGCATCGCGCTGGCGCTGCGGGCCGGTGCGCTGGTCGCCGATCTGGAATTCGTGCAGTTCCACCCCACCGTGCTGTTCAGTCCCGGCGGGCTGGGCCGGCGACCGCTGATCAGCGAGGCGGTGCGCGGCGAGGGCGCGGTGCTGGTCGATTCGAACGGTGATTCGGTGACCGCCGGTGTCGATCCGCGGGGGGATCTGGCGCCGCGCGATATCGTCTCCAAGGCCATCGCCGCCCGGATGCGACAGCTCGGCACCGATCATGTGTATCTCGACGCTCGCGCGATCGACGGTTTCGCACAACGATTTCCGACGATCACCACCTCGTGCCGCGCCGCGGGCCTGGATCCGCGTGCCGACCTGATCCCGGTCGCGCCGGCCGCGCATTTCCAGTGCGGCGGGGTCGTCACCGATACCCACGGGCGTACCGCCGTCCCCGGCCTGTACGCGGCCGGCGAAGTGGCGCGCACCGGTCTGCACGGCGCGAACCGGCTGGCATCGAACAGCCTGCTCGAGGGCCTGGTCGTCGGCGAGCGAGTGGGTGCCGCCGCGGCCGAGCGGAGCGCTTCCGCATCGGAGGTGACCTCGGTGCCGGAGATGTCGTTGCCGCGCATCGACCGCACCGCCCTGCAACAGTTGATGTCGGCACACGCCGGCGTGGTGCGCGACGGTGACGGGCTGCGCGGGGCGATGCTGCGCGTCCTGCATCTGCGCGGTGGCGGATCCGGGAAATCCGAGGCCGCGGATGCTACGGAAGGCGCTGTGACACAAGGGGTTACCGGCGCGGAGCCGTCCGATCCCGCGGACGACGGAGGCGGCCGCGCGCCGGAAACAGCCGCAGTGCAGGCGATTTCGCGGCTCCACGGCGAGCATGCCGGCGTGCTGGCCGCGGTGGAGGACGCCGCCCTGACCCTGACCGCGCGGACCCTGCTCCTCGCGGCCACCGCCCGCGCGGAAAGCCGCGGCTGCCATACCCGATCCGATTACCCCGATCCGCGCGATGAGTTGCGGCGCAGCGTCGCGATCCGGCTCGGTGACGACGGCCGTCCGCAGGTCGTCGCCGATCCGCTCCCCGCCGCGGACCCGCTGCCGGCGGTGAGCACCCGATGACCGCCGCCACGCACCACCTGCTGAGGAGTAGATGATGGCACTGGACCCGCAACTCGACCCCGGGGAACTGCGCACCCTGATCCGCACCGCCCTCGACGAGGATCTGCGCTACGGGCCCGACATCACCTCGGCCGCAACGGTTCCCGCCGAGGCGACCGTCAAGGCCGCGATGGTCTCACGCCAGCCGGGCACGGTGGCCGGCATCGACGTCGGGCTGCTGGTGCTCGACGAGGTGATCGGCGCCGGGAACTACGAGGTGACCGATCGCGTCGCCGACGGCACTCGCGTCGGCCCGGGCGACGCGGTGCTGACGGTCGTCGCGCCGACCCGGCAGTTGCTGACCGCCGAGCGCACCATGCTCAACCTGGTCACCCACATGTCGGGAATCGCCACCGCCACCGCCGCCTGGGTGGACGCCGTCGAGGGCACCGAGTGCCGCATACGCGACAGCCGCAAAACCCTGCCGGGGCTGCGTGCGCTGCAGAAGTATGCGGTGCGCGTCGGCGGTGGCGTCAACCATCGGATGGGCCTCGGCGACGCCGCCCTGATCAAGGACAACCACGTCGTGGCCGCCGGATCGGTGGTCGCCGCGCTGCGTGCGGTGCGCGAACTGGATCCCGATATCGAATGTGAGGTCGAGGTCGACAGCCTCGATCAGCTCGACGCCGTCCTCGCCGAGGATGTGGAACTGGTGCTGCTGGACAACTTCCCGTTGTGGGCCACCCAGGCAGCCGTCCAGCGCCGCAACAGCCGCTCGCCGCGCACGAAACTCGAATCCTCCGGCGGGCTCTCCCTCGAGTCCGCCGCCGACTACGCGCGCACCGGCGTCGACTATCTGGCGGTCGGCGCTCTCACTCATTCGGTGCGGGTGCTGGATCTCGGCCTGGACATGTGAGGGCGGATCAGCTGGTGAGTTCGCGCTCCAACGGGGTGCGGAAGCGGGGGATGGCGCGCACGTCGCCGTACCAGGCGGCGGTGCGCTCGACCTCGGCGTCGATCAGCGCTTTCGCATCGGCGCCGACGTCCTCCAGCAGCCGCCAGGCGATCTCGCCGTCGGCGCGCTGAGCCCAGCCGCCGACGATGCGGCCGTCCACCCAGATGCTCGGGCCGATGTTGCCGTTGGTGTCGAACAGGGCCGGGGCGTGCGGGCCGAGGAACCAGTCGCGCGACTGCCAGCCCATCGGAGTCGGATCCAGGGCCGGCAGGAGCGCCGCCCACGGTTCGGTCTCGGGTTCGGGATCCGTATCGTCGGACAGCATCACTCCGGGCCTGCCGTCGAGGTCGACTTCGGTGAGGTCGAGACTCGAAAGCGTCTTGCGCACATCCGTTTTCGTCCACCCCGTCCACCAGGTCAGATCCTCGACGGGAGCCGGTCCGAAGCTGCGCAGCCAGCGGCGGGCCAGTTCGGCGCGCGCCGCGTCGAGTGCGATCGGCTCGGCGTCGGCGGGTAGCCACGCCTC
>NZ_BDBN01000026.1 GCF_001613005.1 Nocardia nova NBRC 15556
AGGTGTACTGGCTGCTGGTCCAGCCGCCGTTGGGACGGCCGCGCACGATGAGCCCGTCGCACCCGAGGATGAGCAGCACCCAGGTGGTGATGTTGGTGGGTTTCGAATACGGCTTGCCGGGTGCGGTGTCGACCTGGGTGCGCAGCCGGGGCACGGCGGCCGACAGTTGCGCGCCGGTCGCGCTGCCTCGGGCCAGCAGTTCCCGATGGGTCTCGTCGGCCACGTCGGCCAGCCAGGCATCGATATCGCCCTCGACGGCCTGGGCCAGATACTTCCCGTAGGCGCGGCGCTGCTTGATCGCGAGCGCGTCGGCCACCGCGGCCTGCAGGACGGGAACCATGCCGACCGGCGCGACG
Source organism: Nocardia nova NBRC 15556 (assembly GCF_001613005.1). Lineage (GTDB taxonomy): Bacteria > Actinomycetota > Actinomycetes > Mycobacteriales > Mycobacteriaceae > Nocardia > Nocardia nova. The sequence goes on from NZ_BDBN01000026.1 coordinate 357, forward strand.
AACATGGTCCGGCGCATCGCCAGCAGCCGCAGCAGCGACCGATCCTCGTAGAGGGCGTGCTCCACGTCCGCCGGAGCCAGGCCACGCGTGCGGGCGCAGACCGCGAGGAACACCGTCGCGGGATCGGTGGCGTGCAGGGCGACCATCGAATCGGCGATATCCGCGGGATCGGTACCGCGGGATTCGACAGCGAGCCGATGCCGCCGCGCCAGCCGCGCGCGTCGCTGAGCGACCGTAATCGAACGCATGGGCGAATCCTAGCCTGCTCGGGCCGCGTCGAGGACGACATCCGCACCCCGCAGTAGTGGGAAGGATGTGGGACACGCTGTCGTTGATCATGAGGCGAACGACAGTCACCGAGACCGCACCTGCACGCGGGCGGCTGCGCGCCCTCCGGACGCGAGACCACACAGGAGAACTCATGACGGAAAACCCGGCCCCGGTCTCGAACTGGGACGGTGCGGCACTGGATCTGCCGGCGTATTTCGCCCGCATCGGCTTCACCGGAACGCCGGCGCCGACCCTCGACACCCTGCGCGCGCTGCAGTACGCGCACACCACCACCATCCCGTTCGAGAACATCGAACCGGTGCTGAAACGTCCGGTGCTGCTGGATCTTCCGTCGTTGCAGGACAAGATCATCCGATCCCGCCGCGGCGGCTACTGCTACGAGAACGTGGGCCTGTTCGCCGCCGCGCTGGAACGGATCGGCTTCGGCGTCACCGGTTTACACGGGCGCGTGAGTATGGGCGCGGGCGGTGAGATCCGCCCGGCGACGCACGCCCTGCTGCGCGTGACCACCGCCGACGACGAGCGGGTATGGCTGTGCGATGTGGGTTTCGGTTCCGGGCCGTTGGCCCCGCTCGAGCTGAATCCCGATGCGGGGGAGGTGCGCGCCGGCGACTGGCGATTCCGGCTGGAACGCACGCGCGGCGAACTCGATTCGCAACTGTGGGTGCTGCATCACTTCGCCCGCGACGGCTGGATCGACCGCTACAGCTTCACCATGAATCCGCAGTACCGCATCGACTACGCGGTCGGCAACCACTTCGTCTCCACCTTCCCGCGCTCGCCGTTCGTGACCCGGCCGTACGTGCAGCGATTCCGGCCGGACCGGCACGACGTCATCGACAACACCACCTGGATCACCGAATATCCGGACGGCACCTCGCACAGCCGCGATCTGCCGCCGGCCGATCTGCCGAAGATCCTGGCGGCCGAATTCGATATCGAACTCGACGACGCGGACGCGGCGACACTGGCGGCGGGGGAGTGGCTGCGCCGCTGACCGGCGGCCCGCGCGGGGCGGGCGATTACCGCACCGCGGCGGCGCACGGCGGTAGTGTCGGCCGCGTGCGCACCGGATCGAAGTTGTTCGCCCTGCTCGCCGCCCCGATTCTCGCTGCCGCCGCCTGTTCCGGAGACAGTTCCGCCGACCGGCTCGACCGCAGCGTGCACACCTTCGCCGAGGCGTTGAGTCACGGTGATCCCGCCGCCGCGGCCGCCGTGACCAGCGATCCGGCGCAGGCCACGACCACCCTCGGCGCCCTCTTCGACAGCCTCGGCAAGAAGGTGCGCGTCGACGTGCGCTCGGTGGACCGGTCCGACCACCACGCGACGTTCGGCCTCGCCACCACCTGGACCTTCGGCACGGCCGGAAATCAGTGGACCTACACCACCACCGGCACCGCCGACGAATCCGGCGACCAGTGGAAGGTCCGGTGGAATCCGGCCACCGTGGCGCCCGGCCTCGAGACCGGGCCGCTGTCCTACGACACCGTGGCCCCGCAACCGGCCGCGCGCGTGCTCGACCGTGACGGCGCGGAATTGATGACCCAGCAGGTCGTCACCCTGGTGCAACTGGCGCCCGGCGCCGACCCGAATGCCGTTGCGGCCGTACTGGGACCGATCGATCCGAGTATCACCGCGGCGAGCCTGCGCCAGGACATGGACAAGGCGCAGGGCAAACCCGTCACCGCGATCGTGTTGCGGGCCGATGATCTCGCCCCGGTGCAGGATCGGCTCGCCGCGCTGCCGAACGTCACGCTGGCACCGCAGACCCGGCTGCTCACCGTCGACAAGACGCTGACCTCGCCGGCCCTGTCCGGCGTGAGCGACCTCTGGCAGCACAGTACCGACGCCGCGGCCGGCTGGGCCGTGCGCGCGCAGACCGCCGACGGCGTCCACACGGTGGGCGGACAGGACCCGAAACCCGTCGCCGACATCAGGACCACTCTCGACACCGGAATGCTGCGCCGCGCCGAGGCCGCGCTCGCGCCGATCCCGACTCCGGCCGCGATGGTGGTGCTGAGACCGTCCACGGGTGACGTTCTCGCAGTGGGGCAGAACGCGCCCGCCGACGCGCAGGGGCCGATCGCGCTGACCGGGCTGTACCCGCCGGGTTCGACCTTCAAGACGGTCACCGTGTCGGCCGCGTTGCAAGCCGGGCAGGTCACCGCCGACACGATGCTCGCCTGCCCCGGCACCGAGAACATCGAGGGCCGGCAGATCCCCAACGACAACAACTTCGACCTCGGCACCGTCGCCTTGCACACCGCTTTCGCGCGGTCCTGCAACACCACCATGGGACGGCTGGCGGTGAACCTGCCGCCCGATGGGCTGACCCGCGCGGCCGCGCAACTCGGCCTCGGTGTGGATTTCACCGCCCCCGGCATGACCACGGTGACCGGAAAGGTGCCCACCGCAGACACTTCCGCGCTGCGGGTCGAGGAGGGCATCGGCCAGGGCCGGGTGACGGCGTCGCCGTTCGGCATGGCGTTGGTCGCCGCGACCGTCGCTCACGGTTCGGTGCCGGCGCCCACCATCGTGGCGGGATCGCCCGGGACCGCGGACCGGACGCCGGAGCCGGTGCCCGCGCCGGTGCTCGATCAGGTGAAATCCATGATGCGCGAGACGATTACGAACGGCACGGCCACCAGCCTCGCCGACATTCCCGGCATGCTCGGCAAGACGGGCACGGCCGAATACATCGACGACACCCACGCGCACGGCTGGTTCGTCGGCATCGACGGCGATCTGGCACTGGCGGTGTTCGTCGCCGATGCCGGCAGCTCGACGCCGGCGGTCGAGGCGGCCGGACGTTTCCTGCGGAATCAGTAGTAGCACGCCCTGCGATCAAGTGAAGTTCGTCACAAATACTCTCGCTGTATAGCGGATTGATCTCGACCGCATCGCATGGTGGTCACACATATTCGGCACAGATCTCGCTCCGGCGTCAAAGCGGCCCGTCACGCCCGCTACACTCGTCCGGGAACACGCGCGGGACCTGACCCCGCGCGCGGTAAGTCACGGATCGCGGAGAAACTCGGAGTAGTGCCATCGAAACCGGCCAAGTGATCGCAGGGCATTACCGCCTGGTCGAGCGGATTGGTAGCGGCGGCACAGGCGTCGTCTGGCGTGCCGTCGACGAACGACTCGAACGGTCGGTCGCGATCAAGCAGATCCTCACCCAGCCCAGTCTGCCGCCGGGTGAGAAAGAGATCGTGCGTCAGCGCGCGTCTCGGGAGGCCCGCAACGCGGCCCGCTTCCAGCACCCCAACGCGATCGTTGTCTTCGATATCACCGACCACGAGGGCGATCCCTGCCTGATCATGGAATATCTGCCGTCGCAGAGCCTGGCCGTGGTGCTGTCCTCGCAGGGGACGCTGCCGCTGCTGCAGGTGGCGCGCATCGGCGAGCAGATCGCCTCGGCGCTGGTGGCCGCCCATCGCGCCGGCATCGTGCACCGAGACATCAAGCCCGGCAACGTGTTGCTCGGCGACAACGGCACCGTGAAGATCACCGACTTCGGTATCTCGAAGGCCAAGGGTGACGTCAACCTCACTGCCACCGGCCTGATCTCCGGCACCGCCGCCTACCTGGCTCCCGAGGTCGCCCGCGGGGCGGAACCCAGCCCGGCCGCCGACGTATTCGCCCTGGGCGCAACGCTTTTCCATGCCCTCGAAGGGGAACCGCCCTACGGCACCAATCCGAATCCGCTGGCGCTGCTGTACGCCGCGGCCAACGGTCAGCTGAGCCAGCCGCGCAACGCCGGCCCGCTCACCGATCTGCTGCTGGATCTGCTGAGCTTCGAGCCGGAGGACCGGCCGAGCATGACCGACGTGCGCGATCAGCTGGCCGATTTCGCGGATCAGGCCGCCGATGCCGAATCGACCCGGATGCTGGCCACCCACCGCGGCGGTGGTCGCCGCCAGGCCACCCGCACACTGGATCGCCGTGCGGCACAGGCGGATATCTCCACTGCGGAGATGATGGCCACCGCGGCGGTGCTCTCCGAGCCGGAGATGCAGCCGGTGCGGCCCGCCGCGGCCGCCGCGCATCCCACCCGCTCCCATCCGGTGCCCCCGGCTGCCGAGCCCGCACCGACCCGCAATGCGAAGCCGTGGGTGTTCGCCGGTGGTTTCGCCGCCGGTCTGGTGATCGTCGCCGCGGCGCTGTATCTGATGTTCGGCGGCGCCAAGACGGAATCGCCGGGCTCGCAGGCACATTCGCCGGCGGCGACCGCCACCGCGCAGGCGGGTACCTCGACGCAGAGCGTCGCGGCCGTGGGACAGACCAAGAGCGCCGGGAAGACGGATGTCGGCTCGGCGGCCGGTGTCATCCAGAACTTCTACGACGCCCTCGTCGACCAGAACACCGGCACCGCGTGGAATCTGCTCACTCCCGCGGCGCAGCAGGTGTACGGCAGCCAGCAGGCGTTCGCGACCTATTGGAAGCAGAACCAGATCACGGCGTACAACACCATCGAGGGCGCACGCGGCGGCGGCAGCGCCAATTCCGACGGCTCGGTGGATATGTCGGTCGCCAGCATCACCTACGGCGGTCAGTCCAAGTCGATCGAACTCCGCGTCGTGGTGGGCAGCAGCGGGAAGCTGCTGATCGACAGCGACACCCACTGATTCCGCCGCGCGCGGTGCCTCCGCCCACGGGCGGAGGCGTCGATCCGTCCGCGGTAGCTGTCACCTCCGGTGTGCCCCCGGTAGGGTCGAGGCGTGAGCACTCGGCAGCTGCTGAACGACGAACGGGCCGAACTGATTACGCTTCTGCGTGATCTGAGCGACGACGAATGGGAGGCGCCCTCCCTGTGCGCGGGGTGGCGGGTGCGTGATGTGGTGGGGCACCTGCTCTACGACGAGATCTCCCTGCTGGGCTACGCCCGCTTCGCCCTCGGCTACCGCCTGAACACCGACCGGGTCAACAACGGTCTCGTCGACCGGGTGCGCGACCTCACCCCGGCGCAGCTCATCGAGCGATTCGAGAACTCCGGACAGCGCATCACCGGCAAGTGGCCGAGCCTGGGCCTGGCCGACATCCTGGTGCATCAGCAGGACATCCGCCGTCCGCTCGGCCGGCCCCGCACGATTCCCGCCGACCGCCTGGTCGCGGTGCTGCGCCATCCCGACCCGTTCGCCGGCCCGCGCAAATACACCCGCGGCCTGCGCTTCGTCGCCACCGACGTGGAGTGGTCCGCCGGCACCGGCCCGGAAGTCCGTGGGCCGGGCGAGGCGCTGGCGCTGGCCGTAGTGGGCCGCCCCGTCGCCCTGGAAGACCTCTCCGGTGAGGGAGTGGCCACGCTGCGCCGCCGTCACGGCGTGTGATCCGCCGCAGCGACCGCCGACCGCGAATGCCGCTGTCGCGCAGCGGTTTCGGTCTCGGCCGGCCAGTCGGCGAGTAGGCGCGGAGCGGTCGCGCTCGGCGAGTCGGGCTCGACCGTGTAAGTGATCGACGCCTGATCGAAGTCGTCGGGCAGTCGGCGAAGACCGGGCCGTACGTGTTGTGCGGCCGGCCCGCATGGTGGTTGTGGAGCGCCGGCATGGGCCCGACGCCCTCGAGGCCCGTTTCGCCACGCCGCCCTTCCGCCATATCGCCGAGGTCCCGGACGTGATCCTGGCCGGGCCGGTGCCGCCGTATCGCCTGGTGCCGAAACGAGTCGCCGCGGCCGCGGCCGGAGGTGGGGGCGTGCCGCCGCGTCCGGCTCGGGCGGCGGATATCCACTGGCGCCGACCCGATAGGCTGGTAGGCGGTCCGGAGCTTTCGCTTCGATGTGATGACCAGCACAGACCGGCCGGACAGACAAGGATTTCACACCGCTATGACTAGCCGCATCGAGCTCGCCCGCGTGGATCTGCGCGGACGTACGCCCTCCGCTGCCGAACTGCGCGCGGCCCTGCCGCGCGGGGGAGTGGACGTGGACTCGGTGCTGCATCATGTGCGGCCGGTGGTGGAGGCGATCCGTGATCGCGGGGTCGAGGCGGCGCAGGAATTCAGCGCGAAATTCGACGGCATCGCCCCGGCGAGCGTGCGCGTCCCGGCCGCCGAACTCGACACAGCCCTCGCCGAGCTGGATCCGGCCGTGCGCGCGGCGCTCGAGGTGGCCATCGAACGCACCCGCAAGGTGCATGCCGATCAGCGCCGCACCGACACCACCACCGAGGTGGTGCCCGGCGGTACCGTCACCGAACGCTGGGTGCCGGTCGAGCGCGTCGGTCTCTACGTGCCCGGCGGCAATGCCGTCTACCCGTCCAGTGTCGTCATGAACGTCGTCCCCGCGCAGGCCGCGGGCGTGGACTCGCTGGTGGTGGCCTCGCCGCCGCAGGCGCAGTTCGGCGGACTGCCGCATCCGACGATTCTCGCCGCCGCGAAACTGCTCGGCGTCGAGGAGGTGTGGGCCGTCGGCGGCGCCCAGGCGGTCGCGTTGCTGTCCTACGGCGGCACCGACACCGACGGCGCGCAGCTCGCGCCCGTCGACATGATCACCGGCCCGGGCAACATCTATGTCACCGCCGCCAAGCGGCTGTGCCGCGGCCTCGTCGGCATCGACGCCGAAGCCGGCCCCACCGAGATCGCGATCCTCGCCGACGCCACCGCCGACCCGGCGCACGTGGCCGCCGATCTGATCTCCCAGGCCGAACACGATGTGCTCGCCGCCAGCGTGCTCGTCACCGACAGCGCGGCGCTGGCCGATGCGGTCGACGCCGCGATCACGACCCAGCTCGAGGTGGTCAAGCACCGGCAGCGGGTGTCGGAGGCGCTGTCCGGCAAGCAGTCCGGCGTCGTGCTCGTCGACGATGTCGAGCAGGGGTTGCGGGTGGTCAACGCCTACGCCGCCGAACACCTCGAGATCCAGACCGCCGACGCGGCCGCCGTCGCCGGACGGGTCCGCAGCGCGGGTGCGGTGTTCGTCGGCGCGTGGTCGCCGGTGAGCCTCGGCGACTACTGCGCCGGATCGAACCACGTGCTGCCCACCGCCGGGTGCGCGCGCCACTCCTCGGGGCTGAGCGTGCAGACCTTCCTGCGCGGTATCCATGTCGTCGAATACAGCGAAGCCGCGCTGAAAGATGTTGCCGGACACGTGGTCTCCCTGGCCAACGCCGAGGATCTGCCCGCCCACGGGCAAGCCGTGCAGGTGCGTTTCGAGGCCCTGTCATGACCGCCACCGCCGATATCCCGGGCGCCGCGGCGACCCTCGACGATCTGCCGCTGCGCGAGAACCTGCGCGGCAAGAGCCCGTACGGCGCACCGCAACTGGCGGTGCCGGTTCAGCTGAACACCAACGAGAATCCGCATCCGCCGAGCCGCGCGCTGATCGACGACGTGGCCGAATCCATTCGCGCCGCCGCCGCCGACCTGCACCGCTACCCCGATCGCGACGCGGTCGCGCTGCGCACCGACCTGGCCGCGTACCTGACCCGTCAGACCGGCGTCGCCGTGCAGACGGCGAACGTGTGGGCGGCCAACGGATCCAACGAGATTCTGCAGCAGCTGCTGCAGGCCTTCGGTGGTCCCGGCCGCAGCGCACTCGGCTTCGTGCCCTCGTATTCGATGCACCCGATCATCTCCGAGGGCATCGACACCGAGTGGATCGAGGCCGAGCGCAACAGCGACTTCTCCCTCGACATCGACTACGCCGCCGCGGTGATCGCCGACCGCCGCCCCGATGTGGTGTTCGTGACGAGTCCGAACAACCCGACCGGACATTCGATCGCCCTCGCCGATCTGGAGCGTCTGCTCGAGGCGGCGCCGGGCATCGTGGTGGTCGACGAGGCGTACGGCGAGTTCTCCGCCGCGCCCAGCGCGCTCGCGCTCATCGACCGATATCCGGCGAAGCTGGTGGTCAGCCGCACCATGAGCAAGGCCTTCGCCTTCGCCGGTGGGCGGCTCGGCTATCTGGTGGCCGCGCCCGCGGTGATCGAGGCGATGCTGCTCGTGCGACTGCCGTACCACCTGTCGGTGGTCACCCAGGCCGCCGCCCGCGCCGCGCTGCGCCACGCCGACGAAACTCTGGCCAGTGTCGCCGAACTCGCCGCGCAGCGGGAACGGGTGGCGACGGCGTTGCGCGAGATGGGGTTCGAGGTGGTGACCTCGGATGCGAACTTCCTGCTGTTCGGCTACTTCGCCGACGCATCCCGCACCTGGCAGCGCTATCTGAACGAGGGCGTGCTGATCCGCGACGTCGGCATTCCCGGCTATCTGCGCACCACCATCGGACTGGCCGCCGAGAACGACGAATTCCTGCGCGTGAGCGAGATGCTGGTGGCCACCGAGGTGATCTCCCGATGAGTACGGAAGCGAGTATGAATCGAACCGCCCGGGTGGAACGCACCACCCGCGAATCCAGCATCGTGGTCGAGCTGAATCTCGACGGCACGGGCCGGACCGACATCTCCACCGGCGTCCCGTTCTACGACCACATGCTCACCGCCTTCGGCCAGCACGGCAGCTTCGATCTGACCGTGCAGGCCAAGGGTGATATCGAGATCGAGGCCCATCACACGGTCGAGGACACCGCCATCGTCATCGGGCAGGCGCTCGGTGAGGCGCTGGGCGACAAGAAGGGCATCCGCCGCTTCGGCGACTGCTACATCCCGATGGACGAAACCCTCGCCCACGCCGTCGTCGACGTGTCCGGCCGCCCGTACTGCGTCCACGACGGCGAGCCGGAACGGCTGCTGCACACCGTGATTCCCAGCGCCGGTCCCGGTGCCTCGTATTCCACGGTGCTGAACCGGCACGTCTTCGAATCGATCGCCCTCAACGCCCGTATCGCGCTGCACGTGCGCGTGCTGTACGGCCGCGACCAGCACCACATCACCGAGGCCGAATTCAAGGCAGTCGCACGGGCTTTGCGCGCCGCCGTCGAACCGGATCCCCGGGTCACCGGTGTGCCGTCCACGAAGGGAACGCTGTGAAATCGGTTGTGCTGCTGGACTACGGCTCCGGCAATCTGCATTCCGCGGCGCGCGCGCTGGCCCGCACCGGCGCGGAGGTCACCGTCACCGCCGATCCCCAGGCCGCGCTCGATGCCGACGGCCTGGTCGTACCCGGTGTCGGCGCCTTCGCCGCGTGCATGGCCGGACTGACCCAGGTGCGCGGGGAGCGGATCATCGGCACCCGGCTCGCCGGCGGCCGTCCGGTGCTCGGCATCTGTGTGGGCATGCAGATCATGTTCGAGCGCGGCGTCGAATTCGGGGTCGAGTCCGAGGGCTGCGGGCAGTGGCCGGGCACGGTGGAACGGCTTCCGGCGCAGATACTTCCGCATATGGGTTGGAACACCGTGCAGGCGCCCGCCGACAGCGTCCTGTTCGCCGGGATGGATCCCGAGACGCGCTTCTACTTCGTGCACTCCTACGCGGCGCAGAAGTGGGAATGGGACGACAACGGCACCATCGCCCCGGCGAAGCTGATCTGGGCCGAACACGGCGGGCCGTTCCTCGCCGCGGTGGAGAACGGGCCGTTGTGCGCCACCCAGTTCCACCCGGAGAAGTCCGGCGACGCGGGTGCGCAGCTGCTGCGCAACTGGGTCGGCTCGCTGTAGGGGCTGTAGAGCTACGTCTGCGGCGGCAGGGTGTCGACCCGCCCGGCGAGCCAGCGGCCGTCGACGTTGTCCAGGAACACCCGCAGCTTGGACCGTTCGGGGCGGGGCAGGCCCAGCGTGGCATCGCTACGTTCGGATCGATCCACGGTCACCACGACCTGCGAATGTTCGGGGTCGGCCACATCGGTGCGGCATTCCACCGAGTTGGCCTCGGAGCGGACGTGCACCGAGGTCACGTGCGCCTGCCGATCGGGCGCCGACGCGGCGAACTGGTCGTGGAACGCGCCGGTGGACAACTCCAGCACACGGCGGTCGTAATCGTCGTAGCCCGCCCAGTCGTAGGTGGTGAACTGTCGCCCGAAGTCGCAGGCCGCCAACTGAATCGGGTCGGTGGGCGCGGCCACTGCCGTCGGGGGCACGAGCATCGCGGCGCCTGCGGCCCCGCACGACAACGCGAACATGATGGGCCGCAACGTGATCCGCGACATGGGTGAAGATCCTCTTCGTCGACAACGATGGCAGTACGTGCCCCCGACCCAGGGTACGTACGCGGAGACCGTCGGTCCGGACCTCCTGCGCACAGTGACACACGCAGTCTTCGGATTGCCCGGCGTTGTCCAGTTCAAACGTGTGATGCGCCTCCTCGCAGGCAGTGACCGGCGTCCCATTTGCGCCATCCCGGCACCGCGACGCCAACCGGTAGCCAGTAGGCTGCACACGTGAGTCTTGTGCTGCTACCCGCCGTCGATGTCGCCAATGGTGAGGCCGTGCGCCTGGTTCAGGGGGAGGCCGGCAGCGAAACCAGCTACGGCGCGCCCCGCGATGCCGCGCTGGCCTGGCAGGAGGCGGGCGCCGAATGGGTGCATCTGGTGGATCTGGACGCGGCCTTCGGGCGCGGCTCCAACCGCGAACTGCTCGCCGAGGTCGTCGGTGAGCTGGATGTGAAGGTCGAGCTGTCCGGCGGCATCCGCGACGACGACTCGCTGAAGGCCGCGATGGCCACCGGCTGCGCCCGGGTCAACCTGGGTACCGCGGCACTCGAGGATCCGCAGTGGTGCGCCCGCGCCATCGCCGAATACGGCGATCGGGTCGCGGTCGGGCTGGACGTGCGGATCATCGACGGCGACTACCGGTTGCGGGGCCGTGGCTGGGTCAGCGACGGCGGTGACCTGTGGGAGGTGCTCGAGCGCCTGGAGCGCGACGGCTGCGCCCGCTACGTGGTCACCGACGTGAGCAAGGACGGCACGCTGCAGGGGCCCAACCTCGACATTCTGCGGCAGGTGTGCGCGGCCACCGAGGCGCCGGTGATCGCCTCCGGCGGTGTCTCCACTCTCGACGATCTGCGTGCCATCTCCGGGCTGGTGTCCGACGGGGTGGAAGGCGCGATCGTCGGAAAAGCTTTGTACGCCGGGCGTTTCACGCTGCCCGAGGCGCTGGACGCGGTTCGCTGACGTGACCTCCGCCGTCTCCGACCCGGCCGCGCTGCTCGCGACGGCGAGCGAGATATTGGACGGTGCGGCACCGCGTTTCGTCGAAGGGTTGGGGGCGCCGAGCGCGGTCCAGAAGGGCCGCGGCGACTTCGCCACCGCACTGGATCTGGAACTCGAGCGCACCCTGTCGCAGCAGCTGGCCGACCGCACCGGAATCCCGGTGCACGGCGAGGAATTCGGCGGGCCGGAACTGAGCTCGGGCACCGCCTGGGTGCTCGATCCCATCGACGGCACCTTCAACTACTCTGCGGGCCATCCGCTGTCGGCGATGCTGTTGGCGCTGGTGGCCGACGGACAGCCCGTTCTCGGTCTGACCTGGCTGCCGCTGCTGGACCGCCGGTACGCCGCGGCGGCCGGCGGGCCGCTGCTGCTCAACGGAAAACCGTTGCCGCCCTTGGAACCCGGCCGGCTCGCGGAGGCGATGATCGGCTTCGGCGCGTTCAACATCGACGCCCACGGCCGGATCCCGGGCCGGTTCCGCTTCGACCTGCTGGGCGCGCTGAGCCGGCTGTCGAGCCGGGTGCGCATGCACGGATCCACCGGCATCGACCTGGCCTACACCGCGTCCGGGGTGCTCGGCGGCGCGGTCGTCTTCGGGCACCATCCGTGGGACAACGCCGCCGGAGTGGCGCTGGTACGCGCCGCGGGCGGTGTGGTGACCGATCTGCGCGGCGACGAATGGTCGATCACCTCGCGGTCGGTGCTGGCCGCCGCGCCCGGGGTGCACGAAGAGCTACTGGACATGATCGACAGCGCCGTCGACCGCGCCTCCGAGCGCAACGAGAATTCGGAAGGGACGCAATGACACTGGCGGTACGCGTGATTCCGTGCCTGGACGTCGACGCCGGCCGGGTGGTCAAGGGCGTGAACTTCGAGAATCTGCGCGATGCGGGCGACCCGGTGGAACTGGCCGCCGCCTACGACGCCCAGGGCGCCGACGAGTTGACCTTCCTCGACGTCACGGCCTCGAGCGGTGATCGCGGCACCATGATCGACGTGGTGACCCGCACCGCCGAGCAGATCTTCATCCCGCTCACCGTGGGCGGTGGCGTGCGCACCGTCGAGGATGTGGACCGGCTGCTGCGCGCGGGCGCGGACAAGGTATCGGTGAACACCGCGGCGATCGCGAACCCGGAGATCCTGCGCGAGATGTCGCAGCGCTTCGGTTCGCAGTGCATCGTGCTGTCGGTCGACGCGCGCCGCGTGCCCGACACCGGCTCGCCCACCCCGTCCGGCTGGGAGGTGACCACTCACGGCGGTAAACGCGGCACCGGCATCGATGCGGTCGAGTGGGCGGTGCGCGGCGCCGAACTCGGTGTCGGCGAGATCCTGCTCAACTCGATGGACGCCGACGGCACCAAGGGCGGTTTCGACCTGCCGATGATCAGCGCGGTGCGGGCCGCGGTCTCGGTGCCGATCATCGCCAGCGGCGGCGCCGGCGAGGTCGACCATTTCGCGCCCGCGGTGCGGACGGGCGCCGACGCGGTACTGGCCGCGAGCGTCTTCCACTTCGGCGATCTGACGATTCCTCAGGTCAAATCCGCGATGCGGGCCGAGGGCATCACCGTCCGCTGAGGCCGGACGGCATCCTCCGCCCAGCACGCTCAGTTCCGACAGGACAGGTATAACAATGGCTATGAGTTTGGATCCCGCCGTCGCCGCCCGGCTCAAGCGCAACGAGGCGGGGCTGGTCGCGGCGATCGCGCAGGAACGCGGCACCGGCGATGTGCTGATGATGGCGTGGATGGACGACGAGGCCCTGGCCCGCACCCTCGCCACCCGCAAGGCCACCTACTATTCGCGCTCGCGGCAGCAGTACTGGGTCAAGGGCGAGACCTCGGGACATACGCAATACGTGCACGAGGTGCGGCTGGACTGTGACGGCGATGCCGTGCTGCTGATCGTCGACCAGCAGGGCGCGGCTTGCCACACCGGCACCCACACCTGCTGGGACGGGGATCTGCTGCTCGCCGACGCGAGCTGAACCGGTCAGCGGGCGGCGCCGGCCGTCGCCTCGGTGGCCGGCGGGTCGGGGAGTCCGTCGGCGCGCCCGATGCCCCGGGACAGGCCCGCGTCGAGCTGCGCTACCAGCGCCTCACCGAGAGTGAGCAGCTGTTCGACCTGCTCGTCGTCGATGCCGTCGAACACCAGCCCCCGCACGCCTTCCAGGTAGGCCGGGGTGGCCTTCTGTACCTGTTCGAAACCCTCGTCGGTGAGCACCGCATAGGCGCCGCGGCGGCCGCGCACCACGTCGCGGCGCGCCCAGCCCAGCCGTTCCAGCTTCGTCACCACATGCGACAGCCGTGATAGCGAAGCATTTGCCCTATTGGCCAGTTCGCTGAGTTGCAGGCGATGTCCGGGCTCCTCGGACAGCAGTGCCATGAGGAAATACTCGAAATGCGTCATACCGGCTTCGCGTTGCAGCTGGGTGTCCATTGCCGCCGGTAATCGCGTCGTCAGCGCGACCAGAGTCCGCCACGCTCGCCGTTCGGTGGGATTGAGCCATTCCGTCACTTCGCGCCCTCTCTTGCAGCCCAGTGACGCAAATCTCGGTTCACCGTCACTCGCGACCAACAAGTTTGCCACGACTTCGCTCGCTGGTCAGCCCGGTTGCCGATGACGTGACAGCGATCACGCCGGGGCGCGATCACGACGCTGTCGGTTCACTCCCTGATATCGCCTGGTGGACGCGTGTCGTTAGCAGTGTCCGGCGCGGTGACCACGCCGGCTTCGGCGCGGCGGGCCGAGCGTGCTCGCCATTGTTTGCGTAGCAGTAGCACGAGCAGTACCACGAAGATCGCGGCCGCCACGACGGCGCCGACCAGTGAGGCGCCGCGGAAGCCGGGCGCGTCGACGTCGAGCACGCGTTCCCCGGCGTGCGCGGCGCTGTTACCGCCCAGCACGATGGTCAGCGTCATCAGATTGGGCAGGGCCACGATCAACGCCAGCACCGCCGCGGCGCCGGCGGCGAATTTGCCGGCTCGGGTGCGCCATACCCGCACCGCGCCCAGTAGGAGCAGCAGGGGGATCAGCGTGCACAGGAACCCGATCGCCAGGCCCGACCAGATGCCCTGGGCGAAGCTGCCGTGCCCGGACATACCGGCGATCCGCTGCGCCCACCAGCGCGGAATGAAGGCCGACAGCACGAAATAGGCGACGACCAGCACGATGATGACCGCGAGCAGGCCGAGGGCTCGATTCCGCCACACGGTGGCTCGGGGTTTGGTCCCGGAGTTCGTGAGGGAGCTCGTCGATGTCATGAATCCAGCGTATGCGCGAGGCGCGCGCCGACGCCGGGAGAATCGTGTCGTATCAGGCCGTCAGTGCGCTCTCACCAGGGCAAAGGCGGCCGTGCACCCGGAGGCGGCCCAGGGTGTGTCCAGTAGTCGATTCAGGCCCGGTGCTCGCGCAGGGCGGCCAGCGCGGCGTCGGCGTGGACGTTCGCGCGCAGTTCGCCCGAGATCACCGCGAGTACCGTGCGGTCGGTGTCGATCACGAAGGTCTGCCGCTTCACCGGCAGGAAGTTGCCGAGCAGACCGCCGATCGCCCCGGAACGCTTGACGCCGAACCGTTCCGCCACCGCGCCGTCGCGATCGGACAGCAGCGGATAGCCGAGGGTCTGCGCCTGCGCGAAACCGGCTTGGGTGTCGACCGAATCGGTGCTGATTCCCGCGCAACTCGCGCCCAGGGCCGCGAATTCGCTTGTCAGATCACGGAAATGGCAGGCCTCGGCGGTGCACACGGGAGTATTGGCGGCGGGGAAGAAGAACAGCGTCAACGGCCCGTCTGCCAGCAACGCATCGAGCGACCGGACGGTGCCGGTCTGATCGGGAAGTTCGAACCCGGGTGCGCGCTGGCCTTTTTTCACAGTCGCGAGGGTACCGGGCGGCACGGTCGCCCGGTACCCGCCGCGGATCGCGGGGGTCGCGGCGGGGCCAGGAAATCTCGGTTGCGGCCGACTGGAATGATGAGCGATATGCACGGCGCCGCATTCGACCGTCCGGAAACCGCAACCACCACCACTCGGGACCAGTTCCGCGTGCTCGCGGCCGCGCACCGGGTGGTGCCGGTGACGCGCAAGGTGCTGGCGGATTCGGAGACCCCGCTGTCCGCCTATCGGAAGCTGGCCGCGGACCGGCCGGGCACCTTCCTGCTGGAGTCGGCCGAGAACGGTCGTTCGTGGTCGCGCTGGTCGTTCATCGGCGCCGGCAGCCCCACCGCGCTGACGGTCGTCGACGGCCAGGCGGCCTGGCTGGGCGCCACTCCCGCCGACGCCCCGGCCGGCGGCGATCCGCTGGAGGCGCTGCACGACACCCTGGAACTGCTGCGCACCGAGCGCCTGCCCGGCCTGCCGCCGCTGACCGGTGGGCTGGTCGGCTATCTGGGCTACGACATCGTGCGTCGTATCGAACGCCTGCCGGAACTGACCGCCGACGATCTGCGGGTCCCGGAGATGGTGCTGCTGCTGGCCGCGGATCTGGCCGCCTTCGACCATCACGAGGGCGCCATCACCCTGATCGCCAACGCGGTGAACTGGAACGGCACCGACGAGCGTGTCGACGAGGCCTACGACGACGCCGTCGCCCGGCTCGACCGGATGACCGCGGCGCTGGCCGCACCCGCCGAATCGACCGTGTCCGTCTTCGATCGTCCCGAACCGGACTACATCCGCCGCCGCACCAGCGAGGACTTCGGTGCGGGCGTGCGGCGGCTGGTCGGCGAGATCGAGGCCGGCGAGGCGTTCCAGGTGGTGTTGTCGCAGCGGTTCGAGATGGACTTCGACGGCGAACCGCGCGATGTGTACCGGATGCTGCGCGCCTCGAATCCGAGCCCGTACATGTATCTGATGCACATTCCCGACGGTGCGGGCGGCACCGCCTTCTCCATCGTCGGATCGAGTCCGGAATCGCTGGTGACGGTCAAAGACGGTGTGGCGACGACACATCCGATCGCCGGCACCCGGTGGCGTGGCGCCACCGAAGAGGACGATGTGCTGCTCGAGAAGGATCTGCTCTCCGACGAGAAGGAGAACGCCGAACACCTCATGCTCGTCGACCTGGGTCGCAACGACCTGGGCCGGGTGTGCGAGCCGGGCACCGTGCGCGTCACCGAATACCGCCACATCGAGCGCTACAGCCACGTGATGCATCTGGTGTCGACGGTGACCGGGCGGCTGGCGGCCGGTCGCATCGCCCTCGATGCCGTACGCGCCTGCTTCCCGGCCGGCACGCTCTCGGGTGCGCCCAAGGTGCGGGCCATGGAGTTGATCGAGGAGAACGAGCCCACCCGCCGCGGCGTCTACGCCGGGGTCGTCGGCTACCTCGACTTCGCCGGCGACGCCGATACCGCGATCGCGATCCGCACCGCGCTGCTCAAGGACGGCATCGCCTATGTGCAGGCCGGTGCCGGCATCGTCGCCGATTCCCAGCCCGACTACGAGGACGAGGAATCGCGCAACAAGGCGATGGCCGTTCTCAAGGCCGTCGCGGCCGCCCGCACCGTACGCACCTTCACCTCCGAACCCGACGGCACCCTGCTATGAGTAACCCGGAATCCGAACCAGCCCAACGACATTCGCAGGACCAGCCGGAGGTGAGGCCCGCGCCCGGCGCGAACGACGCGTCTGCGGCCGATGCGGCAGTGCGCCCGCGGCAGTCCGATGCCGACATCTCTGCGGCACAGCGCGCGCCGATGCAGAGCGGCCCCGAGGGCGAGGCCGTCCGGTCGGGTGCCGGACAAGCCGATGGCGGCTCCCGCCTCGACGACGCCGCCGCGCAGGTGCCTCCCGGCGGTGACCCCGACCGCTATGTCCCCGAGACGGATGCGGGCGGCGCCGACAGCGTGCCCGGCAAACGCGCCCGCCCGGTACTGCCGGTCCTCCTGCTGGCCGTCGGCGCGGCCGCGCTGTGGGGCGCCTCGCGCATGACCTGGGTGACCCTGCGGTCCTCCGACGGTCTGACCGAACCGCGCACCCAGCTTCTCAACGGCGGCCTCTGGTTCGGCGCGCTCACGCCGCTGGCGTTGGTGCTGCTGGCCTCGATCGCGGCCGTCTTCGCCACCAAGGGCTGGCTGCGCCGGCTGATCGGGGTGGTGGTGGCGCTGGTCGCCGCCGTCGCCGCGGTGCCCGGCCTGGCGCTGCTGACCCAGCACGGCAAGATCGCCGAACGGGCCGCCCGGCTCGCCGAACTGCCCGCCCGCGCGCACGTCGACGCCGCCACGGCGGCCACGTTCCCGGCCGCACTCAGCGTCGTCGGTGCGCTCGCGGCCTTCGCCGCCGGAGTCCTGCTGGCCCGCATGCCCGAAACGACCGCCCGCATGTCGGGTAAGTACGACAATCCGGTGTTCCGCCGGGCCGCGGCCGCCGAACAGGTCGCCGAATTGCGCCGCACGGGTGATCCGGAATCGGCCGCCGCGGCCACCGACGCACCGCGGACGGCGACGCCGAAGTCCTCGCCGCACACCCCGGAACCGGAGCCGGGCGAACTCTCGCAGCGCGTGCTGTGGGACGCGCTCGATGCGGGCGCCGACCCGACCGACGACGAGCCGGGCCGATGAGCGCCCTACCACGCCACGCCGGGCGGCAGGCGTCACACCCCGCCGTCGGCTCGGCTTACCCTTCCATTTACTCTTTATCAGCATCGGTGAGACAGCACCTGGGGGGATTCTCAGGTAGCAAGTCCGTCTCCCCAGAAAGGATTCGAGCCAGATGACGGTACTCGACTCGATTCTCGACGGGGTCCGTGCGGATGTGGCCGCTCGGGAAGCCCTCCTGGATTTCCAGGCCGTCAAGAAGGCCGCCGCCGCGGTACCCTCGCCGCGCGATGCGCTGGCCGCTCTGCACGCGGACGGGATCGGAGTCATCGCCGAGGTCAAGCGCGCCAGCCCCTCGAAGGGTGAGCTCGCCGACATCCCGGACCCGGCCAGCCTGGCGAAGTCCTACGAGGACGGTGGCGCGCGCATCATCAGCGTGCTCACCGAGGGCCGCCGCTTCCACGGCTCGCTCGACGATCTGGACGCGGTCCGCGCGGTCGTCGACGTGCCGATCCTGCGCAAGGACTTCGTCGTCGGCCCGTACCAGATCCACGAGGCGCGCGCCCACGGCGCGGACGTGATCCTGCTGATCGTGGCCGCCCTGGAACAGGACGTGCTGGCCTCGCTGATCGATCGCACCGAATCGCTGGGCATGACCGCGCTGGTCGAGGTGCACACCGAGGAGGAAGCCGATCGGGCACTGACCGCCGGCGCCTCGGTCATCGGCGTGAACGCCCGCAACCTGAAGACCCTCGAGGTCGATCGCGACGTCTTCGCCCGCATCGCGCCCGGACTGCCCACCGAGGTCATCCGGGTCGCCGAATCCGGCGTCAGCGGCACCGCCGACCTGCTCGCCTACGCCGGTGCCGGCGCCGACGCGGTTCTGGTCGGCGAGAGCCTCGTGACCAGCGGCGATCCGCGTGCCGCCGTCTCCGAGCTGGTGACCGCGGGTACCCATCCGTCCTGCCCGCGTCCGCTGCGGCGGGGTGTCACCCGATGACCGGCGTGCACGAGCCGCTGCCCCAGGCCAGCGAGGGCGTCACCCACCGCAGCCACGAACCGGATCTCGGCGGCCACTTCGGCGTCTACGGCGGCCGGCACGTGCCCGAGGCGCTGATGGCGGTGATCGAAGAGGTCACCGCCGAATACGACAAGTCCCGCCTGGATCCCGATTTCCTGGCCGAACTCGACCGGCTGCAGCGCGATTACGCGGGCCGGCCCTCGCCGGTCTTCGAATGCAAGCGGCTCTCCGAACACGCCGGCGGCGCTCGCATCCTGCTCAAGCGCGAGGATCTGAACCACACCGGCTCGCACAAGATCAACAATGTGCTGGGCCAGGCGCTACTCGCCCAGCGGATGGGCAAGACCCGGGTGATCGCCGAAACCGGCGCCGGTCAGCACGGTGTCGCGACGGCCACCGCCTGTGCGCTGCTCGGCCTCGAATGCGTGATCTACATGGGCGCGGTCGACACCGCGCGCCAGGCGCTCAACGTCGCGCGGATGCGGCTGCTCGGCGCCGAGGTGGTCTCGGTGACCACCGGCTCGCAGACGTTGAAGGACGCGATCAACGAGGCGCTGCGCGACTGGGTCACCAACGCGTCGGAAACCTACTACTGCTTCGGCACCGCGGCGGGCCCGCATCCGTTCCCGCTGATGGTGCGCGATTTCCAGCGCGTCGTCGGCCTCGAGGCGCGGGTGCAGGTGCAGGCGCAGACCGGCCGGCTGCCCGATGCCGTCGTGGCGTGCGTGGGCGGTGGATCGAACGCGATCGGCATCTTCCACCCGTTCCTCGACGACGAGGGCGTGCGGCTGATCGGCTACGAGGCGGCCGGCGACGGCGTCGAAACCGGCAGGCACGCGGCGACTTTCGCCGGCGGCCGGCCGGGAGCATTCCAGGGCGCCTACTCGTACCTGCTGCAGGACGAGGACGGCCAGACCATCGAATCGCATTCCATCTCCGCCGGTCTGGACTATCCCGGCGTCGGCCCCGAACACGCCTACCTGAAGGACATCGGCCGCGCCGAGTACCGGCCGATCACCGATACCGAGGCGATGGACGCGCTGCTGCTGCTCTCGCGCACCGAGGGCATCATCCCGGCCATCGAATCGGCGCACGCGGTGGCCGGCGCGTTGCAGCTGGGCCGTGAATTGGGTTCCAGCGCAATCATTCTGGTGAATCTGTCCGGACGCGGCGACAAGGACATGGATACCGCGGCGCGCTGGTTCGGCCTGTTCGACGACGCTGCCGCCACGGAGGAGAATCGCTCGTGAGCCGTCTGGAATCGACCTTCGCGGCCAGCCGCGGCGAGGGCCGCGCCGCGCTGATCGGATATCTGCCCGCGGGCTACCCGGACCTGGCCGGATCCATCGACGTGTGCACCGCGATGGTCGAATCCGGTTGCGACATCATCGAAGTCGGTATCGCCTATTCCGATCCGGTGATGGACGGCCCCACCATCCAGGCCGCCACCGAGCAGGCCCTGCGCGGCGGCGTGCGGGTGCGGGACGTCTTCGGTGTCGTCGAGGCGATCACCGCCGCCGGGGGCAATGCCGTGGTGATGACCTACTGGAATCCGGTGCTGCAATACGGCGTCGATCGTTTCTCCCGCGATCTCGCCGCGGCCGGCGGTCTCGGGCTGATCACCCCCAACCTGATTCCCGAGGAGGCGGGGGAGTGGTTCGAGGCCTCCCGCGTCCACGATCTGGACCGCATCTTCCTGGTTGCTCCCTCCTCCACCGAGGAGCGCCTGGTCAAGACCATCGAGGCCAGTAGCGGATTTCTCTACGCCGCCTCCACCATGGGCGTCACCGGCGCCCGCGACGCGGTGTCCTCCGCCGCGCCGGAACTGTGCGCGCGGGTGCGTGCCCACTCCGATATCCCGGTCGGTGTCGGCCTCGGTGTGCGCAGCGGTGCGCAGGCGGCCGAAATCGCTTCCTACGCCGACGGAGTGATCGTCGGCTCGGCGCTGGTCACGGCCGCGGGACAGGGACTGGACCAGGTCCGCAAGCTCACCGCGGAACTGGCCGAGGGCGTGCGTTCGGCGACTGTCGCCAGCTGATCGGAGACGCGAACTGGGCGGCGCGCGCCCCCTCCGTTACGGTGGGGCCCGTGACTTTTCCAGTCCTGGCAGACGGCGTCGATGTGCACGGTGGGGCAATACTGGCCTATATTCCCAGTCCGCCGCGAGGCGTATGGGATGTGGGGCCGTTCCCGCTGCGCGCCTATGCGATCTGCATCATCATCGGCATCATCGTCGCGATCTGGTGGGGTGAGCGGCGCTGGCGCGAGCGCGGCGGCGAGCAGGGCAAGGTGCTCGACGTGGCGATGTTCGCGGTGCCGTTCGGACTCGTCGGCGGCCGGCTCTATCACGTGGCCACCGACTGGGAGAAGTACTTCGGCGCCGGCGGGCATCCGATCAACGCGCTGAAGATCTGGGAGGGCGGTCTCGGCATCTGGGGTGCCGTGCTGCTCGGCGGTGTCGGCGCCTGGATCGGCTGCCGGGTGTATCGAATTCCGTTGCCCGCCTTCGGCGATGCCATCGCCCCGGCGATTCTGCTCGCGCAGGCCATCGGCCGCCTGGGCAACTACTTCAATCAGGAACTCTACGGCCGCAAGACCGATCTGCCGTGGGGCCTCGAGATCTATCTGCGGTTCGATTCCGACGGCCGGCTGGACATGATGAACGGCGTTTCCACCGGCGTGGTGGAGAAGATTGTGCAGCCGACCTTCCTCTACGAGCTGATCTGGAATCTGCTCGGCGTTCTGGTGCTGGTGATGGTCGACAAACGTTGGCGGATCGGCCACGGTCGCTTGTTCGCCCTGTACGTGGCGATCTACACCTTCGGCCGCTTCTGGGTCGAGCTGCTGCGCGACGACGAGGCCACCCACATCTTCGGCATCCGGGTCAACTCCTACACCTCGGCGATCGTATTCCTCTGCGCGCTGGCGTATTTCGCCCTCGCCACCAAGGGTCGCGAGACCGCCGCCCAGCTCGCCTCCGGCGGTGAGCGCCCCTGGCCGTGGCAGTGGGGTGCGTTGCGTCGGTACGGCGCCGCCGGACAGGAAGCCGCCGCCGAGAGCGCACCTGCCGCCTCGGCCGGCGAATCCGCCGCCGGCGAGAAATCGGACGAAGACGCG
Organism: Nocardia nova NBRC 15556; assembly: GCF_001613005.1. GTDB lineage: Bacteria > Actinomycetota > Actinomycetes > Mycobacteriales > Mycobacteriaceae > Nocardia > Nocardia nova. The sequence goes on from NZ_BDBN01000026.1 coordinate 22,351, forward strand.
AAAACGGAGAAAGCTGCCGAATCCGAATCCGCGCCCGCCACCTCCGCATCCGACGAATCGGGCGAGTCCACCGCCGGCCCGTCCGATTCGGTGAAGACCGGTACCGAGGCGACCGGCAACGAACTGGATCCGCCCGCCGATGACAAGGATGCGGCCGGTGTCACCACCGCCGGGAACAGCGATCAGCGGGCCGAGGGCGAGTCGGGTAAGCCGGGCCGGAAGAAGGCGGACAAGAGCTGAGCGGGCCGACCGCTCGAATCAGGAGGACTTCGTGACCGACCCCTATCAGCCGCAGCCCGGCTACGGCCCGCAGTACGGGGCTCCGGGTACCGGGCCGGGAAATCCGGGCGGCTACGGCCAATCCGGCCCCTACGGAGGCGGGCAACCGGGCCCCTACGGGCCGGCCGGCTACAGCCAGCCCTACGGCCAGCCCGCAGACCCGTACGCCCAGCCGTACGCCCCGGGCCCCGGCTACCCGCCCGCGCCCTACGGCATGGACCCGGAGGCGCCGTACGGGCGCAACATGTACGGCGAACCGTTCTCGGACAAATCGAAGCTGACCGCCGGGCTGCTGCAACTGTTCGTCGGTGGCCTCGGGATCGGCCGGTTCTATCTCGGCTACACCGGCATCGGCGTCGCCCAGCTCCTGGTCACGCTGTTCACCTGCGGTCTGGGCGGAATCTGGCCGTTCATCGACGCGATTTTGATCCTGACCGGCAAGGTTCGCGATCCGTACAACCGTCCCTTGCAGGAGTGACGACCATGCCGGTCGAATATGTGATGTGCGTCATATTTTCGTCGATTGGCAGTGGCGGGAGTGCCGATCAGCGCCACTGCGGCGGCAGGACTAGGCTCGGCTCGTGATGCGACGGACAAAGATTGTGTGCACCCTCGGGCCGGCCACCGCCACCGAGGACCGGATCCGTGAACTTGTCGACAGTGGCATGGACGTGGCCCGGTTGAATTTCAGTCACGGAGAACACGCCGATCACGCCGAGAACTATCACAAGGTGCGGCACGCCGCCGAGCAGATGGGTCGTGCGGTCGGCATCCTGGCCGACCTGCAGGGGCCGAAGATCCGCTTGGGCCGGTTCATCGAGGGCCGCACCGTGTGGGCGACGGGCGAGGAGGTGCGGATCACGGTCGACGACGTGGAAGGCACCCACGATCGCGTCTCCACCACCTACAAACAGCTGTCCGAGGACGCCAAGGCCGGTGACCGGCTGCTCGTCGACGACGGCAAGGTCGGGCTGACCGTGGTCCGCGTCGAGGGCAACGACGTGGTGTGCCGCGTCACCGAGGGCGGCCCGGTCTCCAACAACAAGGGTGTCTCGCTGCCGGGTATGGACGTTTCCGTTCCGGCGTTGTCCGAGAAGGACATCGAGGATCTGGAATTCGCCCTGCGGCTCGGTGTGGACTTCATCGCCCTGTCGTTCGTGCGGTCGCCGTCGGACGTCGAGCTGGTCCACGACATCATGGATCGCGTCGGCCGTCGGGTGCCGGTGATCGGCAAACTCGAAAAGCCCGAAGCCATCGACAATCTCGAGGCGATCGTGCTCGCCTTCGACGCGATCATGGTGGCTCGCGGCGACCTCGGCGTCGAACTGCCGCTCGAGCAGGTGCCGCTGGTGCAGAAGCGCTCGATCCAGATGGCAAGGGAGAACGCCAAACCCGTCATCGTCGCCACCCAGATGCTGGAGTCGATGATCGGCAACTCCCGCCCGACCCGCGCCGAGGCCTCCGATGTCGCCAACGCTGTGCTCGACGGCGCCGACGCGGTCATGCTCTCCGGCGAGACCTCGGTCGGCCAGTATCCGATCGAAACGGTGCGGACGATGGCGCGCATCGTGCACGCCGTGGAATCGGAATCCTCGACCCGGGTGCCGCCGCTGACCCACGTCCCGCGGACCAAGCGCGGCGTGATCTCCTACGCGGCCCGCGATATCGGCGAGCGGCTCAACGCCAAGGCGCTGGTGGCCTTCACCCAGTCCGGTGACACCGTGCGCCGGCTGGCCCGCCTGCACACCACGCTGCCGCTGCTGGCGTTCACTCCGCTGCCGGAGGTCCGCAGCCAGCTGGCGCTGACCTGGGGTGTGGAAACCTTCATCGTCCCGCCGGTCGGTACCACCGACGAGATGATCGGCCAGGTCGACAAGGAACTGCTGTCGCTGAATCGCTACGCCAAGGGCGATCTCGTGGTGATCGTGGCCGGCTCCCCGCCGGGTACCGTCGGCTCCACGAACCTGATCCACGTGCATCGCATCGGCGAGGAGGACCACTGAGGTGAGTGCATCACTGGGCGAATCGGTCGGCACCGGCCGTGAGAGCGGCGGCGATCTCGCCGTCCTGCTCGGCCTGCTCGAACTCGAGGAGATCGGCGAGGACGTCTTCCTCGGTCACCATCCGGAGAAGGTGTGGAGTCGCACCTTCGGCGGCCAGCTGGTGGCGCAGGCGATCATCGCGGCCGGCCGCACGGTCGGACCGGGGCGCCCGGTGCATGCGGTCAACGCTCATTTCGTGCGCGGCGGCGACGTGCGCAAACCGATCGAATACCGGGTCGAACGCCATCGGGACGGACGTGCGTTCGCCAACCGCACGGTCACGGCGTATCAGGACGATCAGGAACTGTTCGTGATGCTGGCGGCGTTCCAGGACTGGGCCAAGGGCCTGGAACACGCCAGCCCGCAGCCGCAGGTGCCCGATCCGGACGGCCTGCCCCGGGTGGAGGAGTCCTTCTCCGGGTTCGAGGACAAACTGCAGATGTTCGTGCAGGCACCGCATCCGATCGACATGCGCTACACCAACGATCCGGCCTGGATCCTCAAGGGCACCGGCGGCACCCTCAACCACAATCGCGTGTGGATGAAGGCCGACGGTGAACTGCCCGACGATCCGCTGATCCACGTGGCGACGCTGGGTTATTCGTCCGACACCACGGTGCTGGATTCGATCATCACCACGCACGGGCTGTCGTGGGGCCACGACCGGATCGTGGCCGCCACGGTGAATCATTCGATCTGGTTCCACCGTCCGTTCCGCTTCGACGACTGGGCCCTGTACGCGACGCAGTCACCGGTGGCCGCCGGTTCGCGCGGCCTGGCCACCGGTCACTTCTATTCGCGGGCCGGCGAGCTGCTGGCCACCGTCGTGCAGGAAGGCGTGATCAGGCACTTCCCGGCGCGCAAGTAGCGCTGAGCGCCGGGAGCGCCGGTATCAGAGGCGTTCGCGGTTCTCGTCGAAGTCGTAACTGTCGCGATGGAGCGCGTGAATCGTGTAGGGGACGGCGTCGGCGGTGGTGGCGATCCCGAGGACCAGTCGATGCTCGAGTGCGGCCAGGCCGGATTCGGTCAGCTGATCGGGATCGCCCACCAGGCTGAGCGCTATCTCGTAGGTGCGCCGCGAGCCAGGGTCGCGGTGGGGGTGTTCCAGGCGCCACTGGGTCTCCAGGACCGTATGGCCGGGTTGATCGGCGTCGACGGGCAGGGTGAAGCGCCAGGCGAAAACATCGTGCTCGGCGAGGTGGTCGTCGACCACGCAGCGCACGGTGTGCACGACGCGGTCGAGCGTTTCCGGTGTGACGTAAACATGGAGTGAAACATCCGAAATTCGTTTCGGCATGTCTGTGTCCTGTTCCGGTGTCGAACCATCGGCGTCGGCAGTTACCGCGGGGAGTCTAACCCCGGATCCCGCTCCGCGGGAGGGCGGCATGCCCGGCGCCGGATTGTTCAGGCGTGGCGGCCGATTCGCACGGGCTCGATACCCCAGGGCGGGGTTTCGATACGTCCACCGGGCAGCAGCACCAGCCGGGGCCGGCCGGACTCCGTGCGGCCCGCGTCGCGATGGGGGTGCAGGGCGAGCAGCAGCGGGACCAGCGTTTCGGCGATCCGATCGCCGACGGCACAGTACTTTTCGCTCGACAATCCCACCGGGTCGGCGATGTTCTCCCGGCCCACCAGCGCGAGATCGTTTCGCGCACTGTCGATCTGGGCGATCGTGCGGGCGCCGGAGACCTTCGTCACCCGGTAGGCCTCGAGCAGTGTGAAGGTCCGCGGCCGGGCGGCCGGAACCAGGTCGATGATGTGGTCGCGGATCTGCTCGGTCATCGCCAGCACGAGGTCCGCGCGCGTGACCATCTCCGGCTTCAACTTGCGTGCTGAGAAGTTGCCGGGATCCGCGCCGAGGCCTGTGATGGTCTGTGCCGCAAGCGGATCGACGCCGAAGCCGACGAGCGCGCGGGTACCGGCGCTCTCGGCGGTCAGGTCGTCGAGACCGTGTTCGGCCGCGACGGCGCGGGTCAGACGTTCGGCGATCACCGAGCGGCAGACGTTGCCGGAGCAGACGAACAGGACGTGCATGACCGATACGGTAGGTCGCCGCGGGCCCCGGCAGAAGCCGAGGACGGCCGAAAACCGCTTATTTAACGCGATGTTCAGCTGCCGGTAGCGCGTCACGTTCGACCGTTTGCCGAATTTTCGCTGACCGGCTGGGCGGCGGATGAGGCGCTACGGCTGCCGATCCGTGTCGGAACCTTCGGCGCCGTAAGCGTTTCGATAGTAGGAGGCTTCCTCGACGACCGGGGCGACCGTCGGTTCGGTGCCGAGATGCGCGTTGTCCGCGCCGGCGCGCGTGGCGTTGTCCTGGGCCCGGCCGCGCGCACTGAACAGCGGTCCGCGCATGGACCGGGTCGGAGCGAAGGCGCCCAGCCCGGTGGGCGTGGTCATATCGTCGTACATGGTGTCGATGCCGCCGCGCAGGAAATAGGCCTCGTGCCAGAACCCGGTGCCGCCGGAGTCGCGCAGAAACCGCTGCCACCAGTCGCGATGCGGCTGGGAACGGGTCCAGCGCTCCAGGCTGTCCAGGTCGCGCCAGTATTGGCGGGCGCCCCAGTGCGGCGGGAACAGCGACCAGATGATGTCCTCGTGCCGCAACAGGCCATCCGGCCGATCACGATGGGAGCGATACAGTTTCGGCCCCAAGCCGAGCAGACGCAACACCCCCCGCGGGGTCCGCACCCGCATCCCCAGATAGATCACCACCAGATCGGGATATCCCGAAAGATCCGCGGTGAGCCGGTTCACCCGCATACGCGCGACCTCCTCCTGCCCGGGGTCGTGTGCACCACCCTACGCGTAGTCACGGGTCATCCTGCCGATTCGGTTCGAATACGACAAAAGCGGCCCGATCGGACCGCCGACGATGGTGCCGAGTGTGGGACTCGAACCCACACGTCCGTGAGGACAACGGTTTTTGAGACCGTCGCGTCTGCCAGTTCCGCCAACTCGGCGCACCGGGAGGAAATGATAGCCGGTGGGTGCCCAGGTTACCGAATCGGTGCCGCGCGGGCGGGTTCCCGCTGGGTAGATGGGTTGTGAGCGAAGTTGAACGGTACGCTTTAGGACACTCGGCGTGCGTGACCGGTGACAGGGTGGGACCGGAGGCGCACATCGGGTGTCGGCATCGGAATATCGAGGGGTCTGTCTATGGGAACGAATGCAGGGGGCGCGGGCGCGAAGCAGGACGCGCCGGTTGCCGCGAAGCGTGTCGTGGTGGCCGAGGACGAGGCGCTCATCCGGATGGACCTTGTGGAGATGCTCTCCGAGGAGGGCTACCAGGTGGTGGGTGAGGCCGGCGACGGCCAGCAGGCGGTCGACCTGGCCGTGGAACTGCGCCCCGATCTGGTCATCATGGATGTGAAGATGCCGCGGCGCGACGGTATCGATGCCGCCGGTGAGATCGCCTCCAAACGTGTTGCGCCCGTAGTGATCCTGACCGCGTTCAGCCAGCGTGACCTGGTCGAGCGGGCGCGCGACGCGGGTGCGATGGCCTATCTGGTGAAGCCGTTCACGAAATCGGATCTGGTGCCCGCGATCGAGTTGGCGGCCAGCCGTTTTCACGAGATCTCGGCGCTGGAACAGGAGGTCGCGAATCTGTCCGACCGCCTGGAGACCCGCAAACTGGTCGAGCGTGCCAAGGGCGTGCTGATGCAGACGCAGGGGCTGTCGGAACCGCAGGCGTTCAAATGGATCCAGCGCACCGCGATGGATCGTCGCACCACCATGAAGGCGGTCGCGGAGGTCGTCCTGGAGAATCTCGCGCCGAAGTCCTGATCGCCCCTGTGGTCGGCCGCGGCTCGCGTGCCGGTCGAGCGCGGGAGTGGTCGGGTCGCGGCCCGCGCCGTCGGCGGGCTCGCTCGTGGGCTTCGGGTGAGCTCCCCGGGCGAACTCCGGCACCGACGCGGGAAAACCGCGGACCTCGGCGAGCTTGTGCACGACCTCGCTGCCGGTCCGGTGGGGCGGATGTGGCCGGCGTGAAAGCGGGCACCGTATCCGCGTGCGCGAATTCGAACGCGACACATGTCGGTCCGTGCCCGGTGGCCGGGGATGTCGGTGGATATCCCTAGACTCTGTGCCGTGACTCCAGCCTCCACCGATCAGCGTCAGGGCAGTGTGTCGTCCACCACCGCCGCAGCGGCCGCGCCGAAAGCCGGCAGTACGGCGCCGGGTGCTCCCGGCGAGCGGCCCACGCTGTTGTTGCTGGACGGCCATTCCCTGGCCTACCGCGCCTTCTACGCGCTACCGGCGGAGAACTTCAAAACCGTCACCGGGCAGACCACCAACGCCGTCTACGGCTTCACCGCCATGCTGATCAACCTGCTGCGCGACGAACGGCCCACCCATGTGGCGGCCGCGTTCGACGTCAGCCGGAAGACCTTCCGGGTCGAGGCCTATCCGGAGTACAAGGCCAACCGCATCACCACCCCCGACGAATTCCGCGGGCAGGTGGAGATCACCCAGGAGGTGCTGGGCGCGCTCGGCATCCCGGTGATGGCCATCGAAGGCTACGAGGCCGACGACATCATCGCCACCCTCGCGACTCAGGCTGTGCCGCAAGGCTTCCGGGTGCTCATCGTCACCGGCGACCGGGATTCGCTGCAGCTGGTCAACCCCGACGTCACCGTGCTGTACCCGAAGAAGGGCGTCTCCGAACTCACCCGTTTCACGCCGGAGGCGGTCGAGGAGAAGTACGGCCTGACCCCCGCCCAGTACCCGGATTTCGCGGCTCTGCGCGGCGACCCGAGCGACAACCTGCCCGGCATCCCGGGCGTGGGGGAGAAGACCGCCACCAAGTGGATTCGCGAATTCGGCGATCTGCCCACCCTGGTCGAGCGGGTCGACGAGGTGCGCGGCAAGGTCGGCGACGCCCTGCGCGCGAACCTGTCCAGTGTGGTGCTCAACCGGCAGCTCACCGAGATGGTCAAGGATGTTCCGCTGCCGTACACCCCGGAGCAGCTGGCGCAGCAGCCGTGGGACCGCGACAAGATCCACCGCCTGTTCGACGATCTCGAATTCCGGGTGCTGCGGGACCGGCTGTTCGAGACGCTGGCGCCGCCGGAGCCGGAGGCCGAGAGCGGTTTCGAGATCAGCGGCGGTCCGGTCGCGCCCGGCGCCGTCGCCGACTGGCTGGCCGAACACGCGAAAGCCGGTGTGCGCCACGGTGTGTCGATCGTGGGCACGACCACGCCCGTCCAGGGGGATGTGAAGGCGATCGCGATCGCCGCCGCCGACGGAGAGGGTGGCTACTTCGACGTGGTCGCGCTGACCCCGGAGGACGAGCTCGCCCTCGGCCGCTGGCTCGCCGACGCCGGCACCCCGAAGGCGGTGCACGAGGCCAAGGCCGCCATCCACGCTCTGCGCGGGCGCGGCTGGCGGCTGGCGGGGCTCACCAGCGATACCGCGCTCGCGGCCTATCTGGTCCGCCCCGGGCAGCGCACCTTCAACCTCGACGATCTGTCGCTGCGGTACCTGTCGCGGGAGTTGCGGGTCGAGGCCGCCGAGGACGCCCAGCTGTCGCTGCTCGACGACGAGGACCAGGTCGACACCGAACTGGCCCAGGCCGAGATTCTGCGCGCCCGCGCGGTGGCCGATCTGGCCGAGGCGTTCGATGCCGAACTCGACCGCATCGAATCCGTGCCGCTGCTCACCGAGATGGAACTGCCGCTACTGGGTGTGCTGGCCGAACTGGAGCACGCCGGCATCGCCGTCGACTGCGACAAACTGGACCAGTTGCAGCGCGAATTCGCCGACCGGGTGGCCTCGGCCGCGGAGGCGGCCTACGAGGTGATCGGTGAGCAGATCAACCTCGGTTCGCCGAAGCAGCTGCAGGTGGTGCTGTTCGACAAACTGGATATGCCCAAGACGAAGCGGACCAAGACCGGCTACACCACCGATGCCGACGCGCTGGAGTCGCTGTTCGAGAAGACCCAGCATCCCTTCCTCGAACATCTGCTCGCGCACCGCGACGCCACCCGCCTCAAGGTCACCGTGGACGGGCTGCTGAAGTCGGTGGCCGACGACGGCCGCATCCACACCACGTTCAACCAGACCATCGCCGCCACCGGCCGGTTGTCCTCGACCGAGCCGAATCTGCAGAACATCCCGATCCGCACCGACACCGGCCGGCGCATCCGCGACACCTTCGTCGTCGGCCCCGGCTACGAGTCGCTGATGACGGCGGACTACAGCCAGATCGAGATGCGGATCATGGCGCACCTGTCCAAGGACGCCGGGCTGATCGAGGCGTTCAATTCCGGCGAGGACCTGCACAGTTTCGTCGCGTCCAAGGCGTTCGACATCCCGATCGCCGACGTGCATCCGGAGATGCGCCGCCGCATCAAGGCGATGTCCTACGGTCTGGCCTACGGCCTGTCCGCCTACGGACTCTCGCAGCAGCTGCGGATCAGTGCCGAAGAGGCGAAGGCGCAGATGGAGGTCTACTTCTCCCGCTTCGGCGCGATTCGCGACTACCTGCGCGACGCCGTGGATCAGGCGCGCAAGGTGGGCTACACCGAGACGCTGTTCGGCCGCCGCCGCTACCTGCCCGATCTGGATTCCAGCAATCGCCAGCGCCGCGAGGCCGCCGAGCGGATGGCGCTCAACGCGCCCATCCAGGGCACCGCCGCCGACATCATCAAGGTCGCGATGATCAACACCCAGGCCGCCATCGCCGAGGCCGGGTTACGTTCGCGCATGCTGCTGCAGATCCACGACGAACTCGTCTTCGAGGTCGCGTCCGGTGAGCGGGAGGCGCTGGAATCGCTTGCCCGCGAACAGATGTCGAGCGCCATCGACCTGTCGGTACCGCTCGAGGTCTCCGTCGGCGTCGGCCGCAGCTGGGACTCGGCCGCCCACTGACCGGGGCGCCGAAGGCGCCGGCCGGCCCGGTCTCGCGCGGCGTATGGCGCCACAGACGGGTTGTGCCGCGCACGGTGCGGGAAATCGCTCCCCGGCGGTCGGTGCGCGGTCGACCCGCCGCATCGTAGGGTGGCGCGATGGGTGCAGTGGACTGGGATCACAACGCCTTCTACCACCGGACGCTGCTGCGGCAGCTGCCGCAGCGCTGTGAGCGGATCCTCGAAGTCGGTTGCGGGGCAGGCGCTTTGGCGGTCGAGCTGGCGCGGCGTGCCTACCGGGTCGACGCGGTGGACCGCTCGCCGGAGATGATCGAGGCGGCCCGCGGTGTCGTCCCGGGCAACGTCGAATGCACCCGGGCCGACATTCTCGAGTACCCGCTGCCGGAAGCCGCCTACGACGCCGTCGTCTCGCTCACCACGCTCCATCACCTGCCCCTGGAACGGGTGCTGCCGCGGCTCGCGCAGACGCTGCGGCCGGGCGGGGTGCTCGCGGTGATCGCGCTGCCGCGGGCCGACCCGCTGCGTGAACTGCCCGCGGAGATCGCGGGCGTACTCGGCCATCGCCTCTTCGGCGCGACGTTCGCGATGCTGCGTGCCACGGGCCGCGGCGCCTGGTACGCGCACGAACCCACGCATGCGGTGATGCCGGTCGTGCTCGATCCGCCACTGACCACACGCGAGGTCGCGCGCCGGGCGGGCGGCATCCTGCCGGGCGCGCGCGTGCGGCGGCTGGTGTTCTGGCGCTATCTGTTGCGGTGGGACAAACCCGGGCAAACCCGGTGACGACACGCCGGACCTGTCCGGGGCGCATCCTGTGAACCCGCTGTGGCCTGCGTGAATGCGGCGTTCACCACGGCACTGCCCGTTGGCATGCCGTTCACTCGAAAATGTGACGAAGTTACTCGTTGGTTCCGCCGCAATATTGTTGCCATCGACGCGGTGAGTCCATATTCTCGAAGCCGTGCCGAATCCCGCCGCAAGCCACAGCGCCGCGCGCAACGTCGCCGACCGCGACCGCGTGGTGCGCCTTCCGCTTACCGCGATGGTGGCTGCGGCGCGACTTCTCGTAGTACCTCGCCGTAGCGGGAGCTGATTCGGACCGGCCCCCTCGCTGCGGCCGTTGACAAGTGTTTGCGCTGGTCCCCTCTGTCATCCGACCAACGACAAAGCTTCGGGAAGACCTAGTCCAATGACGATCACTATCGATACACATGCCTTCATCGCGGCCGCGCCCAAGGGGCTGCGCGCCGAATCCGCCGACCTGACGCCCGCGGAGTTCTACGACCGCTACTGCGCGCACACCGGCCCGGTCAAGCTCAGCGACTGGGCGCGGGCCGAACAGCGGGCGACCTACACCGCGACCATCGAACTGGCCGGACATGCGCGGACCGTGGTGTCCGCGGGCAGCCCGGTCGCCGCGCTGACCTCGGCGCTCTACGACGAGGGCTACCCGGTGGAGATTCTGCAGTTCCACCAGCGGCGTACCGGCGCCGGCACCGCCACCTTCGTGCAGTGCGAATGCAACGGCCGCCGAGGCTGGGGCGCCGCGCTCGCCGGGGACGGGCCGGAGTCGACCGTTCGGGCCATGATCGCCGGCATCAACAAACTCGGGAACTGAGCCGGTTCGGCAACCGAGCCGACACGCGAAAACCACAGTGCCGCATCCCCTTTCGTGAAGAGTCGGGATGCGGCACCGGTTCGTGCGGGTCAGCCCTGCTGCTGTTCGGCGAGCTGCTTGCGCACCTCTTCCATATCGAGCGCCTTCACCTGGGAGACCAGATCTTCCAGCGCGGCCGGCGGCAGTGCGCCGGGCTGCGCGAAGACCAGGACACCCTCGCGGAAGGCCATGATCGTGGGGATGGAGCGGATGTTGGCGGCGGCGGCGAGGCTCTGCTCGGCCTCGGTGTCGACCTTGCCGTGGACGACATCGGGATGCTGTTCCGAGGATGCCTCGAAGGTGGGCGCGAACGCCTTGCAGGGCCCGCACCAATCGGCCCAGAAATCGACGAGGACGACGTCGTTTCCGGTCACAATCTCGTCGAAGTTCTGCGCGGTCAGGGTCTGGGTGGCCATGACTTCCTCTCGTGTCGTTGTATGCGGTGCAACGCGGGACGCTGTGCATATCTTCCGCGCGGCCGGTGTCCGCGGCTCAACCGTGGACCCCACCCCCTGGGGCGATCGGCCACTCGATCCGCCGATCACCGTCCCACCGCCGAATACCCACCACGGTAGCCGCAAAATCCCGCTCGGCGGCCACCGCGTCGATCGCCGCGGGCCAGTGCTCCGGTTTCAGCCGCCGTGCCAGCGTGACGTGCGGGGTCCACGCGTCCGGGCACATGTTCGCCGGAACGCCGGGGCACGCGTCGACGACCGCCGCGATGCGCCGTTGCATCGTCAGCAGGTCCTCGGTGGGCACCACCAGCCGTACCAGAATCGGATGGCGGGCGCCGAATATCAGCAGCCCCCCCAGCCGGATCGGGAGCGGCCGGAACGGCAGGGCGGCCAGCGTCTTGTCCATCCGGGGCCAGATCTCGCGGGCGACCGCGACGGTGATGTGCGGCCGGTGTTCCGGTGTGGGACTGTGCATTCCGGCCGTGGCCAGCGCACCCCACTGCCGGCGGACCTCGGCCTCCGCCGCCTCGTCGAGTACCAGTTCCACCGACTGCACCATGGTGCAGGACAACTTACGCGCGCGGGCCGGGCCCGGTGCGCCGATTACCCGAGTTGCCGGGCAGGCCGGGCCCGCGGTCGGCTCGACGATCCGGCACCCAATAGGGTGACCCGGTGTGCCGGGCCGCGGACCGGCCGGGACGGGGTGCGAGCAGAGGAGTGAGCGCGGTGGATGCGCGGCGGGCGGTGCGGCTCGGGCTGATCGAGGGCGACGGCATCGGGCCGGAGGTGGTGCGGGCGACCCGGGCCGTGGTGGACGAGGCTCTCACCGCGGCCGGTGCGGCGACGCCGGAATGGGTCGAGCTGCCGATCGGGCATGCGGCCATCGCCGAATGCGGGGAACCGCTGCCGGAGACCACGCTGTCCGCACTCGCCGATCTCGATGCCTGGATCCTCGGTCCGCACGACAACGCCTCCTACGCGCCGCATCACCGCGTCGGGGCCCCGCCGGGCGGGGCGATCCGCAAACGCTTCGGCCTGTACGCGAATATCCGCCCGGCCCGGGCCTTTCCGGGCGTGCGGGCGGCGGCGAAGGACATCGATCTGGTGATCGTGCGCGAGAACAGCGAGGGCTTCTACGCCGACCGCAACATGTTCGCCGGTTCGGGCGAATTCCGGCCCACCGCCGATGTGGCGATGGCCGTGGCCGTGATCACCCGGGCCGCCTGCGAACGCATCGCGCATCAGGCCTGCACGCTCGCGGCAGCGCGACGCGGCCGGTTGACGATCGTGCACAAGGCGAATGTGCTGCCGATGACGATGGGACTGTTCCGCGAGGTCTGCGCGGAGGTGGCCGCGGGATATTCCGGAATCGAGGTCGACGACGAACACGTCGACGCCGCCGCGGCCCACCTGGTTCGCGCGCCCGGTGACTACGACGTGCTGGTGACCGAGAACCTGTTCGGCGACATCCTCTCCGACCTCGCGGGGGAACTCGCCGGGTCACTGGGCTTGGCGGCCTCGCTGAACTGCTCGGACGACAAGGCGATGGCTCAGGCGGTGCACGGCGCGGCTCCGACGCTGGCGGGCCGCAACCGGGCGAATCCGGGCGCACTGCAACTGTCGGCCGCGATGCTGTTGCGCTGGCTGGGCACCCGCGACGGCGATCCGGCGCTGCTGGGCGCCGCCGACCGGATCGAGCGCGCGGTGGCGGCGACCCTGGCGGCCGGTATCGCCACCGCCGACCTCGGCGGACTGGCCTCGACCAGTGAATTCACCGAGCAGGTCCGGGCTCGCGTGCATCGCCGGTGAATCGGCGTGTACCCCTGCCGCCGGTCGTGGCGCGCATTAACCTTCGGTAACCGACCGGCGCATCTCGTGCCGATCGCCTACATTTTCGAATGGCTGCATTGCTACACGGCGACCCGCTCACGGTGGCGGGTCGCGCGAATACGGAGGGCCGCGTGTCAGTTCGACTCGGCGCCCGCGGGTACATCCTGCGAGCCGCGTGCGTGATCGTCGGTGCGGCGGTGCTGGCAGCGGGATGCGCGGACAACACCGAGGACGAATCGCCCAAGGTGCCCAAGGTGCCGGTGACGAAGGTCGAATCGATCGCCGCGCAGCTGCCGCCGAAGATCGCGCGGGCGGGACGGCTCGTGGTCGGTGTGAACGTTCCGTACCAGCCCAACGAGTACCGGGATCCGCACACCGGACAGATCATCGGATTCGACGTCGATCTGATGGATGCGGTCGCCGCTGTGCTCGGTGTGCGCGCCGACTACCAGGAAGCCGACTTCGAGAAGATCATCCCCGCGATCGAGGCCGGCACCGTCGACGTGGGAATGTCGTCGTTCACCGACAACCTGACGCGGGAGAAGACCGTCGACTTCGTCGACTACTTCTCCGCCGGCATTCAGTGGGCACAGCGCAAGGGCCGTCCGATCGATCCGAACAACGCCTGCGGCAAGAAGGTCGCGGTGCAGCGCACCACGACCGAGGACATCGACGAGATCCCCGCGAAATCGAAGGCCTGCACCGATGTTGGCAAGCCCGAGATCCACAAGATGTCCTACGACGAACAGAGTGCGGCGGCGACCGCCCTGGTCCTCGGCCAGGTCGACGCCATGTCCGCCGATTCCCCGGTCACCGCGTATGCGATCAAGCGCAATCCCGACACCATCGAGGCCGCGGGCCCGGTCTTCGAGGCCGAACCCTACGGCTGGCCGGTACCGAAGGGTTCGCCGCTGGGCCCGGTACTGCAAGCGGCGCTGCAGCATCTGATCGATTCCGGCGTCTACCGCACCATCGCCGAGAACTGGGGCGTGGAGGCCGGTGCGATCACCACCTCGGTCATCAACGGTGCGAAAGGCTGAGTGCACATGTCCGCGCAACCCCCCGCCGTCTCGCAGGCCGGGCCGCCCGAGGCGTCCATGCCGGAGCCGATCGAGGCCGTACCGCTGCGGCGGCCCGGGCGCTGGATCGCCGCAGCGATCCTGCTGATCCTGCTCGGGCTGTTCGTCTACGGCGCCGCCACCAACCCGGCCTATCGCTGGGACACCTACTGGAAGTATCTGTTCGATCGGCGGATTTCCGAGGGGGCGGTGGTCACCCTCGAACTGACCGTGCTGGCGATGGCGATCGGCGTGATTCTCGGCGTGATCCTCGCGGTGATGCGGCTGTCGCCGAATCCGGTGCTGCGGTCGGTGTCGTGGGTGTATCTGTGGATCTTCCGCGGCACCCCGGTATACATCCAACTCGTCTTCTGGGGCCTCTTCCCGGCGCTGTACAAATCGATTCAGCTCGGAATCCCTTTCGGCGGGCCCAGTTTCGTGCAGTGGGATGTGCAGGACTGGTCGCAGCCGTTCATCTTCGCCATGATCGGCCTGGGCCTGAACGAGGCCGCCTACATGGCCGAGATCGTGCGTGCCGGAGTCAATTCGGTGGGTGAGGGGCAGCGCGAGGCGTCGGTGGCGCTCGGCATGTCGTGGGGACAGACCATGCGGCGCACGGTGCTGCCGCAGGCGATGCGGGTGATCATCCCGCCCACCGGCAACGAGCTGATCTCCATGTTGAAGACCACCTCACTGGTCACCGCGATCCCGCTGACCACCGATCTGTACGGCCGCGCCCGCGATATCTACGGCATCAACTTCCAGCCGATTCCGCTGCTGCTGGTCAGCGCGACCTGGTATCTGGCGATCACCAGTGTGCTGATGGTCGGCCAGTTCTATCTCGAGCGGTACTACTCGCGCGGGGTGACGCGGCAGTTGACCGGCCGGCAGCTGCGCGCACTGGCCACCACCCAGCAGACGACGGAGGTCGGCAAATGAGCAGCGCCGTGGCAGCCTCGGCCGACGTTCCGATGATCCGGGCCGAGCGGGTATGCAAGAACTTCGGTGCGTTGCAGGTGTTGCAGGGAGTGTCGCTCGAGGTCGCGCGCGGGCAGGTGATGTGCCTGATCGGCCCGTCCGGATCCGGCAAATCGACCTTTCTGCGTTGCATCAACCATTTGGAACGGGTGAACGCCGGGCGCCTCTACGTCGACGGCGATCTGGTCGGCTATCGCGAGCGCGGGGGCAAACTCTACGAACTGCGTCCGCGGGAGTCGGCTCGCCAGCGCCGCGACGTCGGCATGGTGTTCCAGCACTTCAATCTGTTTCCCCATCGCACCGCGCTGGCGAATGTCATCGAGGCGCCGATCCATGTGAAGAAGCTCTCCCGCGCCAAGGCGGTCGCCCGGGCGCGGGAACTGCTCGATCGAGTCGGCTTGGCGGACAAGGCCGATGCCTATCCGGCGCAGCTGTCGGGCGGCCAGCAGCAGCGGGTCGCGATCGCCCGCGCCCTGGCGATGGATCCGAAGCTGATGCTGTTCGACGAGCCCACCTCGGCCCTGGATCCCGAGCTGGTCGGCGAAGTCCTCACGGTCATGCGCGAATTGGCGCAATCGGGCATGACGATGGTGGTCGTCACGCACGAAATGGGTTTCGCCCGCGAGGTCGCCGACCAGCTGGTGTTCATGGACGGGGGCGTGGTGGTGGAGGCCGGAGATCCGCGCGAGGTGCTGGCGAATCCGCAACACGAGCGAACCCAGGCCTTCCTGTCCCGCATCCTGTAGAACGCGATCGAGGCTCAGTTCTCGTCGAACGCCGTTGCGCGCGAGACCTTTTCCCATTCGCGGATCTCGGCGCGCACGGAGTCGAGGTGTCCGAGCAGCGTGTCGACCGAATCGCTGCCCAGCGGCAGCCGCAACGGGGTGCGCTCGGCCTCGAGGGCGGCGCGGATGGCGGCCGCGGCCTTGACCGGGTCGCCGGGCTGGGTGCCGTCGCCGCCCTCGATCATGCGGCGGGTCTTGCCCGCGGTGTCGGCGTAGACATCGGATTCGGCGCTGAAATAGGCTGCGCCGGAACCGAACAGGCCGGTGCGGAAGGCGCCCGGCTCCACGACGAGCACCCGGATGCCGAACGGCGCCACCTCGTCGGCCAGCGCCTCCGACAACCCTTCCAGCGCGAATTTGGTTGCGCTGTAGGCGGAGAAGCCGGCGAACGACATCTGGCCGCCCACACTGCTCATCATGACGATCGCCCCGCTGCCCTGGGCGCGCATCTGCGGCAGGACGGCGCGGGTGAGCGCGGCGGGACCGAAGACGTGCAGGTCGAACAGGTCCCGCAACTCCCGGTCGGTGGTTTCCTCCACCGCGCCGACCTGGGTGCGTCCGGCATTGTTGACCAGCACGTCGATGCGGCCGTACCGGGCGATCACATCGGTGACGACCGCGTCGACGTGGGCGGTGTCGGTGACATCGAGGGCGACGGCCTCGATGCGATCGGGGTGGGCGGCGACCAGATCGTCCAGCGCGGCGGTGCGGCGGGCGACCGCGACGACGATATCGCCGGCATCGATCGCGTTCTGGGCGATCGCGCGGCCGAAACCGCTACTGGCGCCGGTGATCAGCCAGACCTTGCCTGTGCTCACGGAAACTCTCCTCGGTAGTTCGGGGTACGAGAGAAATCTTTGTCTGTCCCCAGTGGTGAAGTCCAAGGCCTTTCGCTATAACCATCGGTTATGGATGTGCACGGACGTGATCTGCGGTACTTCGTCGCCGTCGCCGACGAGCTGAGTTTCACCCGTGCGGCCGAGGTGCTGTTCGTTTCCCAGCCCGCGCTGTCGAAACAGATCCGCGCGCTGGAACGCCGGATCGGGGCGCCGCTGTTCGTTCGCGACGGCCGGGCGGTACGCCTGACCCCGGTGGGCCGGACCCTGCTGCCGCATGCGCGAAAGATGCTGGCGGACTGGGACATCGCGCGTGCCGAGGTGGATGCCGCGAAGGCCGGTCAGCACGCCACCGTCACGATCGGGATCAGCACCAGTCCGGGACGCGGTCTGCTGCCGGCCATACGCTCGCGCCTGGCCACCGCGTTCCCGCTCGCCAAACCCGTCCTGCGCCAATCGGGGTGGTCCGATCCGTCCGCCGGACTGGGCGACGGGAGCTGCGATGTCGCGTTCGTCTGGCTGCCCCTGGCCGAGCCGGAGCGTTACGAGTGGATCGTGGTCGCGCGGGAGCCGCGCATGGTGGCCCTGCCCGAAAATCACCGCCTGGCCTCGCGACCTGCGATCGACTTCGCGGATCTGCTCGACGAACCGTTCCTGGCCCTGCCGAAGTCCGCGGCGGGCCTGCGCGACTACTGGCTCGCCGTGGACGCTCGCGGCGGACGCGCCCCGATCGTCGGCGCGGAGATCACCAGTACGGAGGAGACCTACGAGGCGCTGCTGAACGGCGACGGGGTGGTCCTGCTCGCGGCGGGCAACCTCCCGCTGGTCGCGCACGAGGGCGTGGTCGCCAGGGAAGTGCGGGGAATCGGCCCGAGCGAGCTCGCGCTCGCGTGGCGGTGCGGCGAGTCGCGGCCGCTGGTTCGCGGCTACATCGAGGCGTGCCGCCTGGTGGTCGGCAGTCGATAGCAGGGTCTTGCGTGGGCGTTCATCGGTGCGGGCCCAGCGCGATCCGCAACTGCCCGAGCAGTACCTTCGCGGCCGGTGCCGCCGGCCGATCCGACCGCCAGACCAGGGCGAGCTGTCCGTACATCTCGGGGTCGGTGATCTCGATCATCCGGACTCCTGCGGCCTCGGCGTGGGCGGCACCGAGGGCCGGTACCACGGCGATTCCCAGTCCTCCGGCGGCCAGCTGAACGAGCAGCGGCGGCGCGGCGGCCTCGAACTCGATCATCGGAGTGAATCCCGCAGCGGCACAGCAACGTTCGAGCACGCCGCGGATTCCGGTGCCTCGTGGCAGGCAGATCAGGGAGCGCTCGCGCAACTCGTCCAGTGCTATCCGGGAGCCGAACGCGTGGTCGTCGCGCGCCACGGCAGCGGCCAGGCGCGCCTCGAAGACGACGTCGGCGGCGAGGCGTTCGTCGAGTTTCTCGCCGGTCAGCCCGACCAGGGCGATATCGAGTTCGCCGTGCGTCAGCGCGGCGAGCATGCGGTCGGTGGTGTCCTCGGTGAGGGTGATGCCGACCTGCGGATGATCGCGGTGGAAGTCCGACAGGACCGTTGCGACGTCGAACTCCTCGGTCGCCGCCCCGGAGATCAGGCCGATTCGTACCTGCCCTCGCAACAATCCGGTGAACTCGTCGACGGTGAAGGAAACCTGTTGTGCCGCTGCCAATGCCGCCCGCGCGTGCGGCAGCACGGCGGCGCCGGCGGCGGTCAGTGTCACGGTGCGTCCCGACCGGTCGAGCAGCGGCTGACCCAATTCCCGTTCCAGCTGCCGGATCTGCGCCGAGAGACCGGGCTGGGCCAGGTGCAGCCGCTGGGCCGCCCGGGTGAAATTGGCCTCCTCGGCGACGGTGACGAAGTAGCGCAGCTGCCGCAGTTCCATAACTACCGATTCTAGTGTCGAGAAGAACTATCTGTTTTACTTCTCATCTGCCCGGCGGCAGAGTTCAGGACATGACGAACTCGAACTTCCCCGCCGAACTGCCCACCGTCACCGGCCCGGTATTCCGTCCGGGTGACGACGGCTACGACGCCGAGGTCTCCGGCTTCCAGACCGCGTATACGCACCGGCCCGATCTGGTCGTCGGTGCGCTCCACGCCGAGGATGTGCGCGCGGCCGTGGAATTCGCCGCCCGGCACCGGCTGCCCGTCGCCGTGCAGGCGACCGGGCACGGGCTCTCGGTGCCGGCCGCCGACGGTGTGCTGATCAGTACGCGCCGGATGACCCAGGTGCGCGTCGATCCGGGCGCCCGCACCGCCTGGGTGGCCGCCGGCGTGCAGGCCGAGGCGCTGATCGCCGCGGCGGTCGCGCACGGTCTGGCGCCGCTGAACGGTTCCTCGCCCTCGGTCGGCGTGATCGGTTATCACCTGGGCGGCGGGCTCGGCATTCTGGCGCGCACCTTCGGCTACGCCGCCGACCGGGTCCGCGTCCTGGAACTGGTGACGGCCGACGGCCGGTTGCGCCGCCTCACCCCGGGCGACGAATTGTTCGGCGCCGCACTGGGTTCGGGCGGCAACTTCGGTGTGGTCACCGGCATGGAAATCGAACTGTTCCCGATCACCGAGGTCTACGGCGGACAGCTCACCTTCGACACCCCGCTGGTGGAACCCGCCCTCGAGGGGTGGCGGCAGTGGACCGCCGAGGTCCCCGAGGAGATGACCTCTGCGATCACCATGATGACGATGCCCGATGTCGCGGCGATACCGGAACCGCTGCGCGGGCGCTATCTGGCCACCGTCAACATCGCCTTCACCGGGTCGGCCGCCGATGGTGAGCGGCTGGTCCGGCCACTGCGCGAGGTGGGCGCCCGGATCGCCGACGACCTGCGAACGATGCCCTACATCGACACCCACGGCATCTACCGCGACCCGAATTTCCCGCACGCCTACACCGCGACCAACGCGCTGCTGTCGGATCTGACCGCGGACGCGGCCTCGGCCTTCCTCGATGTCACCGGCCCCGAGGCGCCGGTCGCGGCGGTGGCGGGCTTCCGGCATCTCGGGGGAGCGCTGCGCCGTCCGGGTCCGGCGGGGATCGCGATGGATCACCGGGAGGCCGAATACAACGCGCGCGTGATCACGATGCCGAACTCGGACGGCCCGGATCCGCGGGGCTACCACGATCTGGTCGCGAAGACGTTGGCGCCGTGGACGATCGGCCACAACCTGAACTTCCTCTACGGCGCCGGAGAGTGGACCGATGAGAACCAGACCCGGGCCGGGTACTCGGCGCGGACCTATGCGCGGTTGCGGGCGCTGAAGTCCGAGTACGACCCGGCCAACCTGTTCCGTTTCAACCGCAACATCCGGCCCGCCTGAGCGGAGTCCGCCGATTGGACCCCTGGCGTCCGGGATATCTCTGCGCTATCGTCGTGATATCACTTCAATATTGGGAGGATGTCATGTCGCTGCGTCCGGCCTTCCGGCTGAACGGGTTCTTGATGCTGTTGGTGCTGCTGGTGGTCGGCACCGCCGGACTGATCGGCGGGGTCGCCGCCTCCAGCGCCGCCGGTTCGGGCGGGGGCGCCGGCGCGGCGATCGGCGCGGCCGCGGGATACGTGATCTTCGCGGTCGCGGTGATCCTGCTGACCGGGCTCACCACGGTCGGCCCGAACGAGGCCAAGGTGCTGCAGTTCTTCGGCCGCTACGTCGGATCGGTCGCCGACGCCGGCTTCTTCTGGGCCCTCCCGCTGACCACCAAACGGCGAATCTCGTTGCGGGTCCGTAATTTCGAGACGCAGAAGTTGAAGGTCAACGATTTCGACGGCAATCCGGTGGAGATCGCGGCCGTGGTGGTCTACCGGGTCGTGGACAGCTTCAAATCCGCCTTCGCCGTCGACGACTACGAGGAGTACGTGCAGACCCAGTCCGAGGCCGCGGTCCGGCACCTGGCCACGGTGCACCCCTACGACGCGGCCCCCGACGTGGTGCCCGCGGCCGTGGCGATGACGCCCGCTCTCGCGGGGCCCGACGACCCGGCCCCGACCAGTCTGCGCAACGGCGCCGAGGTCGCCGAGGAACTGACCGCCGAACTGCGCGAACGTACCGCGCTCGCGGGTATCGAGATTCTCGAAGCGCGGATCACGCACCTGGCGTACGCGCCGGAGATCGCCCAGTCGATGCTGGTCCGCCAGCAGGCCGCACAGGTGGTGGCCGCGCGCAGCCGCATCGTCGAGGGCGCGGTCGGCATGGTAGGCATGGCGCTGCAGCGGCTGACCGAGGAGGGGATGGTCGACCTGGACGAGGAACGGCGGGCCTCGATGGTGTCGAATCTGCTGGTGGTGCTGTGCGGTGATCGATCCGCCCAGCCCGTCGTCAACACCGGAACGCTCTACTCCTGATGGCCAAGCGCGAGCCCAAGAAGGTGCTCGTCCGGCTCGATCCGGCCGTCCACGAGGCGATAGCCAAGTGGGCGGCCGACGACCTGCGCAGCATCAACGCTCAGATCGAGTTCGCTCTGCGGATGGCGCTCGATCAGGCGGGGCGCTCCCCTCGGCGGTCCGGGGAGACCCCCGAATGAAAACAAACCTGACACCCGTTTCGTCCGATATTTATTACCAGGTGGTCACGCCTTGAACACAAAACGCCCCAGGAAGTGCGAAAAGGTCACAGATGGGTAGCTTGGTTGCGTGCCAATCGTGTTCGAAACCGGGGGACTGCAGCAGCTTGACCAGACCACGTGGGGGAATCCGGCCACCCGTGACATCATCACGCTGAGCTATATCGATCTGGTACCGGACTTACCCGCCCCGCTGGCCGACATCGACACATTGCGCCGCCGCCTCACCGAACTGCAGGCCGAGTTCGGCTGCCTGATCGAGGCACATGCCATCACCGTGGATTCCCAGCCGGCCCTGCTGCGCCTGGAGAAGTTCCCGCTGGCCGATCCGGCGTCCGGACTGGGCTTCACCGCCGGAATCGTCGTGCCCAAGGCCGGATGCAGCGCGATCGTGAAGATCATGTGTCCCGAAACCGGCCGCTCCGGCGTCCGGGAGGCCGCGGTCGTGCCGAAGGTCGGCTTCGCGAACATGTTCCCGCCGCATCCGTACGCGCCCGAGGTCAAGGGCAAGCTGCCCTACAACATCGCCGATGACGCGCGCTGGGATCCGCAGTTCCCGGACCATCCGCTGACCCGCGCGCGGCGCTGGATCACCCACGTCAGCCGGACCGCACGTATCGACCCGCGGTTCGCGGCCCTGCCGCCGTTCGCGGGTCCGGCCGGCGCGGAGGCGTCGAGCGGTAAGGCGGCGCCGACCGGTAAGACACCGCCGACCGGTAAGGCGGAGTCCGCCGCCGCGCCGGTGGCCAAACCCGATCCGGGCAAGACCACGCCCATTCCCGCGCAGAACTCGGTGTCCGACGGCAAGGCGACGGTGGCGCCGCCGCCGCTGCCGCGGGCCGCGCGGGCTAATGCCGCGACGGCTTCTCGGTAACGAAAATGGCTGTGCCGGGGAAGATCTCACCGCGCAACGGGCTCCACTGGCCCCATTCGCGCTCGAGCCACTCCGGCCATTCGGGTTCGACGATGTCGAGCAGGATCAGGCCCGCGCCGACGATGTCGCGGACCCGATCGCCGATCGTGCGGTGATGTTCGACGTAGATCGGTTCGTCGTCGGCGTCGACCTCGACGTAGGGCGTGCGGTCGAAGTAGGGGATCGTGGCGCGCAGTCCGTCCGGGCCCGGATCGTCGGGGAAGATCCACCGCATCGGGTGATTCACTGAGAACACCCAGCGCCCGCCCGGCCGCAGCACCCGGGCCACCTCCCGCATCACCCGGGCGGCATCGGCGACGAACGGGACCGCGCCGAACGCCGAACAGGCCAGATCGAACGATTCGTCCGCGAACGGCAGCGCCTCGGCACCGGCCTGCACCAGCGGCACCCGCGGTCCGCCGCGCGCCATGGCCGCGAGTCCGCGGTCGAGCATCGCCCGCGACAGATCCAGTCCGACCGGATGCGCGCCCTGGGCGGCCAGCCAGCGCGAGCACGGCGCCGATCCGCAGCCGATCTCCAGGACGCGCCGCCCGGCGACCTCGCCCAGCAGATGCCAGTCGCCCTCGTGCAACCCCTCCGGGCACCAGACGAATTCTCCGGCCTCGGAGTCGACGCCCAGGAAATCGGCGTGCGTCTCGTGGTACTGCGCGGCATCGGCATCCCACCAGCGCCGGTTGGCGCGTTCGCTGACCGCCGACCCGACGGTCGCGCGGGTCACCCGCGCGGTGCCGAGCAGGGCATTGGCCTGGGCGTGGCGCTCGTCGTCGAGGAGGGCCGGATGCGGGTCGTCGGACATGGTTCGCAGCGTATGGCACGGCCCGGTCCGCGCCCCTGCGGACGCCGTCTCCGATCCGGCCGGCCCGGGCGCGACCGGGGTGCTTACGTCTCCGCCGTGACGGGTACCACACTGTGCGGGAACGGTGTTCGGTGCCGGCCGTATGATCATGGTGCGGGCGGGGGCCCGTGTTTGCTTGGCGTAACTCACGTCGCGTACGCTGTTTCCCGCGAGTGTCTTCGGCATTTGCGTAGCCGCTGTCGGTACTGTAGCGCTCGGTACCGGGCGCAGGGGTTACGGATTTCGGAAGTCGCCCGCAGGCTGTGATTTCGCAGCCGGTGCTGTGAGTTTCTGCAGTGAGTACAGCGTTGTGCTGTGTCGCAGCGATGTGCTGTGCATGGCCGTCAACGTAGTTCCACCGCTGTGACTTCACAGCAAAACCGAGAGTTCCAATGTCCACTACCGACCACAATCCGTCCGGAGCAACCCAACATATGCCCACCACCGTCACCTCGCCGCAGGTAGCCGTCAACGACATCGGCTCCGCCGAGGACTTCCTCGCCGCCATCGACAAGACGATCAAGTACTTCAACGACGGAGATATCGTCGAAGGCACGATCGTCAAGGTCGACCGCGACGAGGTTCTGCTCGACATCGGTTACAAGACCGAAGGCGTCATCCCTTCCCGCGAACTGTCCATCAAGCACGATGTCGACCCGGCCGAGGTCGTTTCCGTGGGCGATGAGGTCGAGGCCCTCGTTCTCACCAAGGAGGACAAGGAAGGCCGCCTGATCCTGTCGAAGAAGCGGGCTCAGTACGAGCGGGCGTGGGGCACCATCGAGGAGCTCAAGGAGAAGGACGAGGCCGTCAAGGGCACCGTCATCGAGGTCGTCAAGGGTGGTCTGATCCTGGACATCGGCCTGCGTGGCTTCCTCCCGGCCTCCCTGGTCGAGATGCGCCGCGTCCGCGATCTGCAGCCGTACGTCGGCAAGGAGATCGAGGCCAAGATCATCGAGCTGGACAAGAACCGCAACAACGTGGTCCTGTCCCGCCGCGCCTGGCTGGAGCAGACCCAGTCGGAGGTTCGCAGCGAGTTCCTGCACCAGCTGCAGAAGGGCCAGGTCCGCAAGGGCGTCGTGTCCTCGATCGTCAACTTCGGTGCGTTCGTCGATCTCGGCGGCGTCGACGGTCTGGTGCACGTCTCCGAGCTGTCCTGGAAGCACATCGACCACCCGTCCGAGGTTGTCGAGGTCGGCATGGAGGTCACCGTCGAGGTTCTCGACGTCGACCTGGACCGCGAGCGCGTTTCGCTGTCGCTCAAGGCCACCCAGGAAGACCCGTGGCGTCAGTTCGCCCGCACCCACGCCATCGGCCAGATCGTGCCCGGCAAGGTCACCAAGCTGGTTCCGTTCGGTGCGTTCGTGCGCGTCGAAGAGGGCATCGAGGGCCTGGTGCACATCTCCGAGCTGGCCGAGCGCCACGTCGAGGTGCCGGACCAGGTTGTCGCCGTGGGCGACGATGCGATGGTCAAGGTCATCGACATCGACCTGGAGCGTCGCCGGATCTCGCTGTCGCTGAAGCAGGCGAACGAGGACTACCACGCCGAGTTCGACCCGTCGAAGTACGGCATGGCCGACAGCTACGACGAGCAGGGCAACTACATCTTCCCCGAGGGCTTCGACCCCGAGACCAACGAATGGCTCGAGGGCTTCGACAAGCAGCGGGAAGAGTGGGAAGGCCGCTACGCCGAGGCCGAGCGTCGCCACAAGATGCACACCGCTCAGATGGAGAAGATGGCGGCCGACGCCGCCGCCGAGGCCGCCAACGGTGGTGCCTCCGGTAACTACTCCTCCGAGAGCGGCGCGCAGAGCTCGTCCTCCAGCTCCTCGTCGGAGCCGGCCGGCGGTTCGCTGGCCAGCGACGCGCAGCTCGCCGCGCTGCGTGAGAAGCTGTCCGGCAACGCGTAATTCGCTGAGCTGAAACGAAGGCCCCGGTCCATCGGACCGGGGCCTTCGCCCATCTCCGGGCTACTCGTTCAGCCCCTCGTCACCGCGTCGATGCCGCCGGTCCATTATTCTCGGCGAGGATCTGCCACTGTCCTCTGTCAGCCGGCACGGTCTTGTCGGCCGGCACTGTCCTGTCAACCGGCACTGTTCATTTCACCGACGCGGAAGGTCTCGGCACCGGCATGGGTCTGTTCGACGGCATCAACAGGCGTGATTTTCTGGCGAAGGCCATGGCGGCCGGTGGAGCGGGGGCCCTGGCCGCCTGGGCGAATCCGATCATCGAGCGCGCGCATGCGGCCGACCCGGCGGGGATGGGCGGGCTCGGCGATATCGAGCATTTCGTCCTGCTCATGCAGGAGAACCGCTCGTTCGACCACTACTTCGGAACCCTGTCCGGTGTAAGGGGTTTCGACGACGCCTCGCCGGCGTGGAAGCAGTACGGCTACGCGCCCGGCGTCGGGCCCACCGCCGACGGGTTCATCGTCCCGTTCCGGCTCGACACCACCCGTGGCGCGACCCTCGACGGTGAGTGCATCAACGATCCCGATCATTCCTGGGCCGGAATGCACGAGGCGTGGAACGGCGGCCGCAACGACCGCTGGATGCCGATGTCGGTGGCCGGCGTCGGCGCTGCCAACGGTCCGGCGGCCATGGGGTATTACACCCGCGCCGATATTCCGGTTCACCACGAGCTGGCCGATGCGTTCACCCTCTGCGACCACTACCACTGCTCGGTGCTCGGCCCGACCGACCCGAATCGGCTGTACTGGATCTCCGCCACCATCGACCCCGACGGTCTGGCCGGCGGGCCGATGGTGGAGACGCCGACGCTGATCCCGCAGAACGTCTACAGCTGGCGCACCTATCCGGAGAACCTCTCGGAGGCCGGTGTCGACTGGAAGATCTACAACAATCGCGATGTCGGACCGATCTCGTCGGTGATCCTCGACGGCATGATGGGTTGCTTCACACAGGCCGCGGACCCGAATTCCGAACTCGCCAAGCGCGGCAAGGCCCCGGTGTATCCGCAGGACTTCGCCGCGGACGTGGCCGCCGACCGGCTTCCCTCGGTGTCGTGGGTGATCCCGCCGCTGTTCAACTGCGAACATCCCGCGCTGCCACCCGCGTTGGGCGCGGTGGGCATCATGCAGGTGCTCGACATCCTCACCTCCAATCCGAAGGTGTGGGAGAAGACCGCGCTCATCGTGAGCTACGACGAGAACGGCGGCTTCTTCGATCACGTCACCCCGCCGACCCCGCCGCCCGGCACACCGGGGGAGTACCTGACGGTGGACCTCGGCAGGGTGCCGGCGGCCAAGGGGGTCGCCGGTCCGATCGGATTGGGTTACCGCGTCCCGTGCTTCGTCATCTCCCCGTATTCACGCGGCGGGCTGGTCGCCTCGCAGACCTTCGACCACACCTCGCAATTGCGTTTGCTGGAACGTCGTTTCGGCGTGGAAGTGCCGAATGTGACCGCCTGGCGGCGCAGCGTCACCGGCGATATGACCTCGGCATTCGATTTCGGTTCGACGCCCGATTCCGTGCCGCCGCGAATTAGCGATCCGAAACCGAAATCGGATGCCGCACTCGCGCAATGTGGGCCGAATATCGCGCTCGGTACCGAGGGTAAGGGAATTCCCTATCCGGTGCCGCCGAATGCGATGCCGAGCCAGGAACCGGGCTCGCGCCGGACCCCGAGCGGCTTGGTGTGAAAAACGGGCGGCCCACCGAATCCGCGGTGGGCCGCCGAACGTTCGATGTACTGGTCAGCTCGCCGTGGCGGGAATCCAGCGGGTGACCCCGCCCCGGCTGCGCATGGCCGCGAAGCTGTGCCGCGCCGGGCTGAGCAGGGCGGTCAACCACGAACGGCGATGTTCGGCCAGTGCTGCCGCAACGGCGGGAATCCGAATGCAGTGCACGGTGCCTGCCATACCCAGCCGGTGGCGACCCGACTGGATGTTTGTGGTGCCCAATGATCTTCCTTCGCTAGCTCGGATGGCCTGGATCGCCCGCGGCGAAACAGTAGCGGAACAAAAGTGTGGGGTTGCGGATTTTGCGTGACTTCGAGCCCGGCGTGTCGGAAAGTTGCCGACCCCAGGTCGGTATCGGGCGGAAAAAGTTGCGAATTGATATCACCGGCGTCACGGAATGGGTAATACCGCGTGGTCGAGGTGAAAAGTATTCACGCGGTGGGTAATCAGCCCTATCGCCTCGCGGCCGGGGTGCGGGCGCGGACCGCGGTGGTGGGATGCGAGACTGGGGAAATGTTGCGTATCGGTCTCACCGGAGGCATGGGAGCGGGTAAGTCGACGGTGGCGCGGCTGCTGGTGGAATACGGGGCTGTTCTGGTCGACAGCGACGCCATCGCCCGCGAGGTCGTCGAACCCGGCACCGAGGGCCTCGCCGCGCTCGTCGCGGCGTTCGGCCCGGAAATCCTGGCCGAGGACGGCAGTTTGAACCGCCCCGCGCTCGCGGCGGTCGCCTTCGCCGACGAGCAGTCGCGCACGACGCTGAACTCGATCACCCATCCGCTGGTCGGCCGGCGCACGGCCGAGCTGATCGCCGCCGCGCCGGCGGACGCGATTGTGGTGCAGGACGTTCCGCTCCTGGTCGAGAACAATCTCGGCGCGATGATGAATCTCGTCGTGGTGGTGATGGCCGACGAACAGACGCGCGTTCACCGGCTCGAGCAGTTCCGCGGCGTGAGCCGCGCGGACGCGCTGGCGCGGATCAAGGCACAGGCCAGTGACGACCAGCGGCGGGCGGCCGCGGATGTCCTCCTGGACAACAACTCCGACGCCGAGGCGCTGGCGCCGCAGGTGCGGGCGCTGTGGGAGCAGCGCCTGGTGCCGTTCGAACACAATGCGCGCACCCGGACCCCGGCGCGCTCGACCGGGGCGGTGCGGCTGGTCGAGCCGGATCCGCAGTGGCCGGCGCAGGCGCAGCGGTTGATCGGCCGGCTGTGGCTGGCCTGCGGTGGCGATGCGCGCCGCATCGATCACATCGGTTCCACCGCCGTGCCGGGGCTGGCGGCCAAGGATGTGATCGACATCCAGATCACGGTCGCCGACCTCGCGACGGCCGACGCACTGCGAGACCGATTGGCACTCGCCGGTTTTCCCCTGGTCGACTCGGTCACCGGCGACAACCCCAAACCGACGCCGCAGGATCCCGCGGGCACCGATGCCGAACTGTGGGCGAAACGTCTGCACGGCAATGCCGACCCCGGGCGGCTCGCGAATATCCATGTGCGCGTGGACGGTTCGCCGGGGCAGCGCTTCGCGTTGGACTTCCGCGACTGGCTGCGCGCCGACGCCGACGCCCGTACCGAGTATTCGGGGATCAAGCGCCGCGGGGAGGCAGAGGCAGCGGGCAAGGTGGGCGACGAGGCCGTCGAGGCCTACCTGTCGGTGAAGGAACCCTGGTTCGACAAGATCTACGAGCGAGTTCCTCGCGCCTGATACAGGCACCACCGGTACCGCGGTCAGCGCGATACGGAGGTGATCCGGTCGATCTCCGCGAGGTCCTCGGCGGTGGGCTGCCACCGCCCGGCCCGGACATTGGCCTCGACCTGTTCGGGCGAGGTGGCGCCGGCGATCACCGAACTCACCGCGGGTTGCGCGGCGAGACCGCCGATGGCGACGTCGAGCACGGTGATCGAACGCTGCGCCGCGAAGTCCTCCAGCTGTTCCACGATGTCGAAAGCCGCGTCCGTGAGTGCGGCTTCCCGGCCCCACGCCTGGATCCTGCTACCTTCGGGCGCGGGCACGCCGCGCTTGTACTTCCCGGTGAGCAGACCGCTCGCCAAGGGGAAGTAGGGGAGCAGTCCGATCCCGTAGTGCTCGAGCGCCGGCACCAGATCGGCCTCGATCCCACGCCGCAGCAGGCTGTACTCGTTCTGCGCGCTGATGAATCGCTCGAGACGGCGCGTGCGTGCGGTCCACTCGGCGTCCGCGGTCTGCCAGCCGGTGAAGTTGGAATGACCCAGGTATCGGATCTTGCCCTCGTGGACGAGATCGTCCAGCGCCGACAGCGTCTCCTCGATCGGTGTCGCCGGATCGGGGCGATGGAGTTGATAGAGATCGATCCAGTCCGTGCGCAGCCGGCGTAGTGACTGCTCGACCGCCCGGCGAATATAGCGGCGTGAGCCACGCGCGCCCCAGTCCTCGCCGTTGTCCCCGCCGAGGCGGCGCACGTCGCTGCCGAACTTGGTCGCGATGACGACATCGTCGCGTGTGCCCTGCAGGATCTCGCTGATTCGCCGCTCCGATTCCCCGTAGGAGTCGGCGGTATCGATCAGGTTGATGCCGTGGTCGAGCGCGGCGTGCAGCACCGCCCTGCTCTGCTCGAGATCGAGCTTCATCCCGAAATTGTTGGTGCCCAGTCCGACGACCGACACCGCGAGCCCCGAGTTCCCGACCCGGCGCAGCGAAGCCGACTCACCCATGGCTCTCCTTGTTCTCGAGGTTGCGTAGCTCGGCCCGGCCCGTTACCGCCAGCCGATCTCGATACCTCGCGAGCGCAGCCAGGACTCGAAATCGTAACCGTGCGAGGCGATTCCGTCGATCGCCCGGGTGGCGGCCTCGATCGCCTGCTGCGCCTGCGACGCGCTCAGATATCCGGCGGCGTGAGCGGCCAGGAGCTCGTCGACGTCGAGCAGAATCGCCTCGCGACCGGTGCGAACCACGATGTCGAGGTAGTGGTCGACCGACTTCCACATCTGCGGTCCCGCCGCCTCGAAATCGCCGATATCGAGGTAGAAGTCCTGGTCGCGCCGGTGGGTGGGGCGGAAGTGGAAGATGGTGGCGCGCAGCGACAGCTCCGGCAGCAGCCAGGATTCGAGGTAGTGGAATTCCGGATGATCGGCGGTGCGGGCCATGTAGAGCCCCCACGGTTCGGTCCGATACGTCTCCACCGGCCGCACGAAGCCCTTCGGATCGGTGTTGGTGGACCCGGCGAGGTCGAAGTATTCGATCTTCGGCCGATGCAGATCGACCACATGCCCCTGCGTCATGCCCCGAATCTACCGCCGCGGGCCCGCAAAACGCCCGCTCGCGCCGCGATCCGGATGATCATCGACGCGAGCGGGCGGTGACGCGGTTACAGCCAGTGCAGGGCGATGCCCTGGGTGGTGAGCCAGCGTTCGAAGTTGTGATCGTGCGAGGCGATACCGTCGACGACCGCGGTGGCCTGCTCGAACGCGCGCTGAGCGGTCTCGGCCGATACGTGGCCGGCCGCGTGCGCGGCGAACAGTTCGTCGACCCCGTGCAGTTCGCAGACGTGGCCGTTGCGGGCGACGATGTCGATGTAGTGGTACTCGGCCCGCCAGCGCTTCGGCTCGATCTTGGCGAAGTTGCCGATATAGATGTGATAGATCGGATCGCGATCGTGTGCCGCGTTGATGTGATGCATGGTGACGCGGATCGACTGCCTGGGCAGCAGCCAGGTCTCGGTGTAGCGGTAGGGCGGGGTATCGGCGGCCCGGACCAGATACAGCCCCCACGGCTCGGCGTGATAACTGTCGACCGAATGGACGAAACCGCGGGAATCGGTTCTGGTGAGATCGGCGATATCGAAATATTCGACGTGCGGTCTGTGTGCCGTACCCGATGGTGGCACCGGAATCGGTGCTTTTCGGCCCGGAATGTTGCGATTCGACGGCATTGGGCTGACTCCATTGGGCGCGGCAGTGCGCAGAGTCCGGGTGACACGTTCAGCGAGGAAACCGGCCATAACACTTGCCCTTCTCGACTTCCGACCGGATCAGCGTACACCCGGGCAACCCCCTCCGGCGGGGTGAAAACGACACGGAATTCGGCTGATTCGGCCGTGCCGTGATCATCGAGGCGGCTTGCGCTACCGGACATTTCGGGCATCTGGTCGGTTGATCCAATGCTGCGCGCGCGGTTGCCGGAGCAATGCTCCCGCAGCCCCGGCAAACCTCCGGCCAGGCCTGTCGCAATGGTCGGCGGCGGGGTTCCGGAGGCGCCGGTGGGCGGGAGTGTGGCCGCGCGTTGGGGGAATTGTCGAATTACTCTGCGGGATAATATTTTCGGCCCGCAGTGGCCGAAACGTGGTGGCGTATTTCGAATTGTTCGGAATGTCCGAAAGGGGCGGCGGAGAATTGCGCCACCGGTAGCGCGGGCCGGGCCGAAATGATTGGCATACGGCATGTTCCGGAGGAGGGGACGGCCTCGGCGGGCCCGCCGGGTGTGTCGACGCTCGATCCGGAGGGTCCGGCTCACGGTGGACGGTCCCGGGCATGTGCGGGTTCGGGCGCGCCGGCGGGGTCACACGGGCCAGCCGTCTCATCGAAGGCCGGAGGGCCGCCGGTTTTGCCGTGCGGTTGCCCCGCGTGGCCGTTGCGCACGCCGGGCGGCCGCACCGGCCGAGGCGGTGTCAGGGTCGTGCGGCGGCAGGCCGCTGCCGCCGATACACAGTCGTGGCCGAAAAATGATCACCGGGTGTCTGGCTGTGCCCGCGGTCACGGCGCCGGAACTTGTCGGTGCCGCGGCTTACCCTGGTGACCATGGCTTTCGCAACGGAGATCCCCGCGGATTCGGACGCACCCGGCGGGCAGCCGCTGGCGCATTCGGAATTCCGGCCGATCGGGGCGATCGAGCGCTCCGACGGGCGGTTCGAGGTCGTCAGCGAGCATCAGCCCGCCGGTGACCAGCCCGCAGCGATCGCCGAGCTGGAGCGGCGGTTGCGTGGCGGCGAGAAGGACGTGGTGCTGCTCGGCGCCACCGGCACCGGCAAGTCGGCCACCGCGGCCTGGCTGATCGAGCGGGTGCAGCGCCCGACCCTGGTCATGGCGCCGAACAAGACCCTGGCGGCCCAGCTGGCCAACGAACTGCGCGAGATGCTGCCGCACAACGCGGTGGAGTACTTCGTCTCCTACTACGACTACTACCAACCCGAGGCCTATATCGCGCAGACCGATACCTACATCGAGAAGGACTCCTCGATCAACGACGACGTGGAGCGGCTGCGCCATTCGGCGACCTCGAGCCTGCTCTCGCGGCGCGATGTCGTGGTGGTCGCCTCGGTCTCGTGTATCTACGGTCTGGGTACCCCGCAGTCCTATCTGGACCGCTCGGTGCAGCTCGAGGTCGGTACCGAGGTCGAGCGCGACCGGCTGCTGCGCCTGCTGGTCGATGTCCAGTACACGCGCAACGACATGGCCTTCACCCGCGGGTCGTTCCGGGTGCGCGGCGACACCGTCGAGATCATTCCCTCCTACGAGGAGCTTGCGGTCCGGATCGAATTCTTCGGCGACGAGATCGAGGCGCTGTACTACCTGCATCCGCTCACCGGCGATGTGGTGCGTCAGGTCGACACCCTGCGCATCTTCCCGGCCACCCACTACGTGGCCGGGCCGGACCGGATGGAGCGCGCGGTCGTCGATATCGAGACCGAACTCGAACAGCGGCTGGCCGATCTGGAGCGGCAGGGCAAACTGCTCGAGGCACAGCGGCTGCGCATGCGCACCCAATACGACCTGGAGATGATCCGGCAGGTCGGGTTCTGCTCCGGTATCGAGAACTATTCGCGGCATATCGACGGCCGCCCGGCGGGGTCGGCGCCGGCGACGCTGCTGGACTACTTCCCCGAGGACTTCCTGCTGATCATCGACGAGTCGCACGTGACCGTCCCGCAGATCGGCGGCATGTACGAAGGCGATATGTCGCGCAAGCGCAACCTCGTCGAATACGGCTTCCGGCTGCCCTCGGCGGTCGACAACCGCCCGCTCACCTGGGAGGAGTTCGCCGACCGGATCGGCCAGACCGTGTACATGTCGGCCACGCCCGGCCCGTACGAGCTGGGCAGTACCGGCGGTGAATTCGTCGAGCAGGTGATTCGCCCGACCGGTCTGGTCGACCCGCAGGTAGTGGTCAAGCCGACCAAGGGCCAGATCGACGATCTGGTGCACGAGATCCGCGCCCGCACCGAACGCGACGAACGCGTCCTGGTCACCACCCTGACCAAGAAGATGGCCGAGGACCTCACCGACTATCTGCTGGGCATGGGGGTTCGGGTGCGCTACCTGCATTCGGAGATCGACACGTTGCGCCGCGTCGAACTGCTGCGGCAGCTGCGGCTGGGTGAGTACGACGTGCTGGTCGGCATCAACCTGCTGCGTGAGGGCCTCGATCTGCCGGAGGTGTCGCTGGTCGCGATTCTGGACGCCGACAAGGAAGGCTTCCTGCGCAGTGCCACCAGCCTCATCCAGACGATCGGGCGCGCCGCGCGCAACGTCTCCGGCGAAGTGCACATGTACGCCGACAAGGTGACCGATTCGATGCGCCAGGCCATCGACGAGACCGAACGCCGGCGGGCCAAACAGGTCGCCTACAACGAAGCCAACGGTATCGACCCGAAACCGCTGCGCAAGAAGATCGCCGACATCCTCGATCAGGTCTACCGTGAGGCCGACGAGACCGAGGTCGAGGTCGGCGGATCCGGACGCAATGCCAGCCGCGGACGCCGTGCCCAGGGCGAACCCGGCCGCGCGGTGAGCGCCGGCGTGTACGAGGGCCGCGACATCGCGAATATGCCGCGCGCGGAACTGGCGGATCTGGTGGCCCAGCTGACCGATCAGATGATGAACGCCGCCCGCGAGTTGCAGTTCGAGCTGGCCGGGCGATTGCGCGACGAGATCGCCGACCTGAAGAAGGAGTTGCGGGGTATGGACGCTGCCGGGCTGAAATGAGTTCCCGCACAGCATCTTTCCCGCGGATGCGGCGGTGCCCCGGCCGGACCGGGGCACCCGCGCGGCCCGCTTCAGCTCTGCGTGGCCATCCACTCGTTGACCCGGCGCTCGCCCTCCTCGCGCGAGACGTCCTCGACCCGGGTCATGATCACCCAGCGATGTCCGAACGGATCCATCACCAGCCCGTAGCGGTCGCCGGTGACGAACGTCTGCGGCTCCTCGACCCGAGCTGCGCCGTGTTCGGCGGCGCGGGCGACGACCGCGTCGACATCGGGGCAGTAGTGCACGATGCTGGTGTGTACCCAGCCCGATTCGGGTGCGCGCACCCCGTGATCGGGGATGGGCATACCCATCTGGATGGTGGAATCGCCGATCGCCAGTTCGGCGTGCGCCGGTTGCCCGTCGGGGAGGTCGTTGCGGCTGAGCACCTTCGCGCCGAAGACCGCGGAGTAGAACTCGATGGCCTTGTTGCCGTCGGGTACGGCCAGGAAACAGTTGATGGAGTGATAACCCTCGGGAATGGGATTGACGTCGTGGCTCATAGGGACAACTCTCGGCCGTTGCGCGGAGAAGATCTTGGAAGAAGGCGACAATCTCGTCCGCGGCGGGAGACGGTCCGTGCCGACCGGTGACGGGCGCGCGAAAGGCGCTGCACTGCAACCGGTTCCGGTACCACCACCGGAAGTGACCAAGGGCATCCTGCATCCCCGCGAGCAGGAGCGACACCGTCGGCTGATCCGCTTGCCGGCCGGTCCGGGCACCGCCGAATTCGTCGAATGGTATTGGTCGGTCTCCTGGGATCTGCGCGGCAGGCCGCCTTACCAGGCGCAGGTGCTGCCGTTTCCCTCGGTCAATGTCAGCTTCGAGCGGTCCGTCACCCGCACCGGCGGGTTCGTCAACGGCGTGACCACCGGCAAATTCGTCCGCGAACTGGCGGGGGAGGGTGAAACCTTCGCCGCGAAGTTCCGTCCCGGTGGCTTCGGCGCCTTCACCGGAATCGATGTGGGCGCCCTGCGCGATACCGCGATCGAACTGGCCGAGGTGCTGCCGGAGGCTGCAGGCCTGACCGAACGCGTGCTGGCGGCCGACAGCGCCGGCGACCGCCGCGACATCGTCGACGCATACTTCGCCCGCGCCGCGCGCCGCCGCACGCCCGACGACAACTATCTCCTGGTGCTGCGCATCATCGCCGCGATGGAAGCCGATCCGGACCTGACCCGCGTCGACCAGGTCACCGCCCGTTTCGACATCCCGATCCGCACCCTGCAACGCCTGTTCCGCCGCTACGTCGGAGCGGGCCCGAAGTGGGTGCTGCGCCGCTACCGGCTTCAGGACGGCGCACAACTGCTGGCGCAGGGCCGCACCGACGATCTGGCCACTCTGGCACTGGAACTCGGCTATTTCGATCAAGCCCATTTCAGTCGCGAATTCGCGAACGAGATCGGAATGGCGCCGCTGGAATACGCGCGCGCATCGCTACTGTCGCACCACGCCTCACCGCGGGACTCGGCGCCGGATCGCTGATTCGTTTCGGCCGAACCGGTTCCGGGAATAACCGAACACATAAGTAGTTGAATGCTGTACTACCAGCCCGGCGGCGGTGCTGCCGGCCGACAGAGGAGTTGGCGATGAGTGTTCTGGTGCTGATCGGGCGCATTCTGTTCGTCATATTGTTCGCGAGTTCGGCGATCGGGCATCTGACGCAGGCCGATGCGATGACCGGTTACGCCCGCAGCAAGGGTGTTCCGATGGCGAAGGAGGCGGTGCTGGGCTCGGGGGTGGTGCTGCTGCTCGGGGCCTCGAGCGTGCTGCTCGGGGTGTGGGCCGATCTGGGTTCACTGCTGCTGTTCGTATTCCTGCTGCCGACCGCATTCCTCATGCATCCCTTCTGGAAGGAATCCGATGCTCAGGCCAAACAGGGGGAGATGATTCATTTCAACAAGGATCTGGCATTGGCCGGTGCGGCGCTCATGCTGTTCGCCTTCTTCGCTCATGTCGACGATCTCGGCGCCACAATCACCGGACCGCTATTCCACCTCGGATGATCGCGAACGGCCGCATTCGGCATTCCGTTTATTACCTCGCATATCCGGTAAGCGCCCGAATCGGTTCCCGCTGCCCGGAATTGTGAGTTCTCACCATCGCGCCCGGGTGTCGTTGTGCACCCGGGCAATCGAGGTCGGCGCAATTGGGGAATACCCCCTTCTGTGACGAAAATCCCAGGGCCACAAGCGGGTTCGCAACTGCGACAACGATCGCAGCGAGATGGGTCTGCGGTCGGGATCCGCGCTGGTGAGACGGCTCGTGCGGCCATCCGGCCGGCTAATGTGGCGTGGGGATCGCGAGGCGCACCGATGTGATGTATTGCGATTGTCGATGATTCCGGCGCGATAACGGTTATGGTCTAGCGCAGTTGCCCGCGCGGGTTTCTGCTCCGGAATTGCGCGCAGGCATCCGCCCACTTGTATGTTTGGAGGAAAGATGACCGCCTACCGGTCCATTGTCGTCGGTACCGATGGCTCGGATTCGTCGTATGTCGCTGTCGAGAAGGCTGCCGCGCTGGCCGGCGACGCGGGCGCCACCCTGTACGTCGCATGCGCGTACTACCCGACCGACGACCGCGATGTGGCCGCTGCGGCCGACGTCCTCAAGGACGAGGCCTACCAGGTGCGCGGCTCGGCGCCCACCAACGAGATCCTGCGCGTCGCGCGGGACAAGGCCGTCGCCGCCGGTGCGACCAACATCGTGGAGCGGGCCGTCGTGGGCGAACCCGTCGAGTCGCTGCTGAACCTGGTCAAGGAGGTGGAGGCCGATCTGCTGGTCGTCGGTAACCGCGGCCTCAACACCCTGACGGGGCGCTTGCTCGGCTCGGTGCCCTCCGACGTCGCGCGCAAGTCGCGCAGCGACGTCCTGATCGTGCACACCGTGCGCTGACGTTCGCCCGACCTGCCGCCCGGGTCCTCAGCGCAATGCGCCGAGGACCTGGGGCAGTGTGCCGGTGTGAACCACCGATAATCGCTGTGTGGCACGGGTGAGCGCCACGTAGAGGTCGTTGAGTCCGCGCGGCGACTCGTCCAGGATGGCCTGCGGCTCCACCAGCACGACCGCGTCGAACTCCAGGCCCTTCACCTCCGCCACCGTCAGCACCTGCACGGATTCGCCCGCCAGCGAGGCGAATTCGCTCACCGTCGCATGTGGGGCGAGCACGGCGGTGATTCCCGGCTCGCCGGCCTCGGCGTCGACGAGTTCGGTGACCGCGGCCAGCGAGCCGCCGGCCGCGACCTGCACGGCCCGCGGCGCAGAGCCGGATTCCCGGACGGAGCGGGGAATGGTCGCCTCCGGGTCGATCGCGGCCAGCACATCGGCAGCGACCGCCATGATCTCGGCGGGCGTGCGATAGTTGACCGTCAGCTCGGTGAGCTTCCAGCGCTGTGCGACATAGGGTTCCAGCATGCGCTGCCAGGACGAGGCGCCCGCCGGATCTCCGGTCTGCGCGACATCGCCGACCACCGTCACCCAGCGATTCGGAATGCGCCGCATCACCATTCGCCACGCCATCTCCGACAGTTCCTGCGCCTCGTCGATGATCACGTGTCCGTAGGTCCAGCTGCGATCGCCGGCAGCCCGCTCGGCGGTCGTCTGGCGGTTGCGCACATGCTGGCGTTCGGCGAGCTGTCCGGCGTCGATCAGGTCGTAGGCCATGAGGATTTCCGGATCCAGGTCGTCTTCGAGATCCTGCGGCGCCGAACCGGTCAGGATGTCGAGCGCCTCCTGCGCCTCGGCCAGCTGCGCGCGCCACCGCCGCCGCGAGCGTTCCCGCTCCTCCGCGTCGTCGATGCCCAGCAATTCCGCCAGCTCGTCGAGCAGCGGCGCGTCCGCCGCCGCGAAAGCGGGCCCACTCGCCGCGTCGAGCGCGCGGAACAGCTCCTTGCGGTCCTCGGCGCTGAGCCGGTCCGCGGCGTGCGCGAGCCGCTCCGGCTCGGCCCACAGGTCGGCGAGCACCTGCTGCGGGGTCAGGATCGGCCACAACTGCGCGATCGCGCGCTGAATGCCGGCGTCGGCACGCATCTCGTCGCGAATCTCGGTGAGGTCGGCCTGGCTCAGCAGATTGCGCCCGGAACTCGACGGCCGCCGGCCCGCGGCGACATCCGCCTCGTCGACGGTGTCGGCGAACTGGTCCTTGCCGATGATCTGTGCCAGCTGGTCGGTCAGCGCGTCGACCACCGAGGCGGCGAAGATCGGGCGGGCGAGGTTGTGCGGGCGGCGCGAGGAGCGCGCCCGGCCGCGCGCACGGGTGGCGATCTTGCGATCCAGCGTCAGCTCGTACCCGTCGAAGTCGAGGCGGACCGGGTCGCGCGGTACCTCCTGCCGGTCGCGCACCGCCTTCTTCAGCACATCGATCATGTCGAGCGAACCCTTGAGTTCGCCCGCGCGCAGCGAATCCTCCAGTGTCGCTTCGACTCCCGGATACAGATTGCCGATCGTGGACAGCAGCACGCCGGTCTCGCCCAGCGACGGCAGCACTTGGCCGATGTAGTCGAGGAAGGTGGAATTGGGCCCGATGATCAGTACGCCGG
Source organism: Nocardia nova NBRC 15556 (assembly GCF_001613005.1). Classification (GTDB taxonomy): domain Bacteria; phylum Actinomycetota; class Actinomycetes; order Mycobacteriales; family Mycobacteriaceae; genus Nocardia; species Nocardia nova. The sequence goes on from NZ_BDBN01000026.1 coordinate 60,706, forward strand.
CCTTGTCGAGCTGCTGGCGGTAGGTGTAGAGCAGATACGCCGCACGATGCAGCGCGACCGCGGTCTTCCCGGTACCCGGACCGCCCTGGACCACCAGCACGCTGCGGTGTTCGGAGCGGATGATGGCGTCCTGCTCGCTCTGAATCGTCTCGACGATATCGGTCATGTGGCCGGTGCGCGCCGCGTTCAACGCGGTGAGCAGGGCGCTCTCACTGCCGACGCCGCCGTCGTCGGAGTCGATCGCGCCGGCCCGCCGTGCCATCTCCAGATCGAGATATTCGTCGCTGATACCGGTCACGTTGCGGTTGCGTGAGCGGATGTGCCGGCGCCGGGTCACGCCGTCGGGGGCGGCGGTGGTGGCGAGGTAGAACGGGCGGGCCAGCGGGGCCCGCCAGTCCAGCAGCAGGGTGTTGTAGTCGTCGTCCTCGTCGAGGATGCCGAGGCGGCCGATGTAGCGGTACTCGCCCTCGGCGCCGTCGTCGCCGGTGTCGTTCGCGGCCAGATCGATCCGGCCGAAGCAGAGCCCGTTCTCGGCGGCGTCGTATTTGGCGAGGTCCTCGGAGTAGAGCTGGGTGAACGATTCGCGTTCGCTGCGGGCCTGCGGCGTGCCGCCCGTCTCGAGCAGCACCGTCTTCAACCGGCGCTGCGCGTACTCCCGCATGCCGTCGAGCCGCTGATACAGCAGGGTGAGATAGCTCTGCTCCCGCTCCAGTTCGGCAGCGCGATCGGTGGCGGGGCGATCCTCGGTGAGGCGGTCGGGCAAAACGGAACTCCTTGTCACCACAGGGGCCGAGCGGGCCGCGCGCGAAGAGAACGGAATCGTCGAGTCTAGTTCGGGTTCGCGGGACTCGCCGTAGTCGCAGGTGAACGCGTCGCGACCACGGTAGTGAAATGTTGCACTACCGGGTCGTCGAACGTCGCCTCGAACTCGGCCGTGCGATCGGGCCGGACGGGCAGCAGCGCGTGTTCGAGGATCATCGCGGATCTTTCAGGAGGCGTGAGTGTTGTTCGGCCGCCGTCCCAGGGCGTTGCTCTCGGAGGTGGCCGGTTTGGCACGGTACATCGCCAGATCGGCGTCGTGCAGCACCGCTTCGGGGGTGCGCGGATCACCCGGGCGCAGCGCGGTGACGCCGATCGACGCCTCGATGTGGATGCGGTGGCCGCGGGCGATGATCGGCTCGGCCATAGTCTGGCGCAACCGGGCGATCAGGCCGTCCAGGTCGTCCGGCTGGGTGCGGCCGGACAGCAGTACCAGGAATTCGTCGCCGCCGATGCGGCCGACCACATCGTCGGTGCGCAGGCCGCGCTGCAGTCGCTGGGCCACGATCTGCAGCACGGTATCGCCTATCGCGTGGCCCAGGGTGTCGTTGATGGCCTTGAATCCGTCGAGGTCGATGAACAAAACGTTCGATACCGGCGACTGTTCGTCGACCCCTAGCGCGGTCGCCAGCCGCGAGAGCACCAGCGATCGGTTGGCCAGCCCGGTGAGCGGATCGTGGGTCGCCTGATATTCCAATTGCCTTCGGCTGGCACGGAATTCGGTGACGTCGTTGAACGAGGAGACGGCCGGCGAGTCGGCTGCGCCCGGGTTGAGCAACCGGCTCGAACCCGACAGCCAGCGCCGCTGCCCGTCCGGGCGGTCCACGCCGAACACGTAGCGGGAGATGGTTTCTCCCGTGGCGAGGGTTCGTGCCACCGGGTGATGGCTCGGGGCCAGCGGCTGGGCGTTCGCGTCGAGCAGCGCCAACGGCAGCGAATCGATGCGGCGGCCGACCAGATTGTCGCCTTCCTGACCGAAGATGCGCAGCGCTGCCGGGTTGATCGATTCGATCCGGCCCTCGCGGTCGATGACGACCACACCCTCCTCGAGTTGCGACACCACGGCCGTGAAATGGTGTTCGGCCCGGCGCTGGGCGGCCTCGGCGCGGCGCTGAGCGGTGAGGTCGTGGATCACCACCTGATAGGCCAGCCGGTTCTGCCAGACGGTGAGCACCGAGACCGTCTCGACGTCGACCGCCTGGCCGTCGCTGCGGATCAGGGTCATTTCCGCTGTCTCGGACGCGTCGCCGGTCTGGTGCAGCCGGTCGATGCGCTCGAGCATCGCGGGCACGTCGTGATGCGCCACGAACTGGGTGACCGGATGCCCGACCACCTCGTCCACTCCGGGGACGGCCAGCAGCCGCACGATCGCCGGATTGGCGTAGACGACCATGCCGTCCTCGTGCACGACGACGCCATCGGGACTGTGCTCGACCAGGGTGCGGTACCGCTGGGCGAGCAGTTCGGCGTCCATCACGGCCTCGGGCCGGTTCTCACCTGCCTCAACCACATGTAACCCCCTGATCATGGTCTGTTCAGGTCAATTGGCGCACGGGATCATTCTGATGGTGACGTACCGCGGATCACAGCGCGGACGGTATTGGTTCGGTCACAGTTCAGGTTCTTATCGGGCCTGTGAGTGATCATGACAGGTGCCCGTTCCCGCGGTATCGGCGGACGGTACGCTGTCGGGTTCGGGTTCGGTCCGGTCGGGGGGCCGGACCGGGTGTTACGCCGGAGGCAGCTGCCCAGGCCGGGTGTAGGAGCGCGAATGCCGAACACAACCCCGATGTCAACTCGAGAATATCAAGATCGTATGCCGATCGCAGGTATCGGCGTCGTCAGCGGTTACGGCTGGGGCAGGGAGACGCTGTGGCGCGGTCTGCACACCGGTAAGGCGGCCGCCGGGCTCTATCCCGGCTACGGCGCCGACCGCGACGAATACGCGTGGATCGCCCTGGTGCCCGACGGCGGCGACGAGTCGCTGAGCCCGAGCCGCTACGCCCGGGCGGTTCAGGAGGCCGCGCGCGAGGCGATCGCCGACGCGACCGAACGAGGCTGGCGGCCGGGCCGCACCGTCGGGGTGATTCACGCGATCGTGCTCGGCGACGTCCGGGATTGGGAGGACTTCTACCTCGCCGACGACAGCCGCCGCCGCTCCCGCGACTATCTGCGCCTGCTGCCGTCGACTCCGATCTCGCTGCTGATGCAGGAATTCGCCTTCCACGGCCCCTCGATGAACGTCTCGGCGGCTTGCAGTTCGGCCAACGTCGCGCTGATCACCGCGCAGATGTGGCTGGATCAGGGTTTCGCCGACGACGTGATCTGCGTGACCACCGACCTGTCGGCGAGCCCCGACATGGTCCACCACTTCGTGCAGATGGGCGCGGCCGTGATCGACGCCGATCCGCTGGAGGCGTGCCGGCCGTTCCAGGAGGGCAGCCGCGGATTCAGCTTCGGTGAGGCGTCGGTGGCGTTCGTGGTCTCCCGGCAGGTGGAGCGGCCGTACTGCGCGATGCTGGGCGGGGCGATGACCAATGACGCTTATCACGTCGTGTCCGTCGACCCCGGTCTGGAGCGGATACTGGACTGTACGCGCCAGGCCCTGGACCGGGCCGGGGTGCGCTCCGGGGACGTGAGCTACTACAACGCCCACGGACCGGGGACCCGGCAGTGCGATGTGGCCGAACGGGCCGTACTGGCGCGGATCTTCGACGACCGCCCGCAGGTCTATTCGATCAAGCCGCTGACCGGACATTGCATGGGTGCGGCGGCCGGCGTCGAGATCGCGGCGACGGCGCTGGGGTACGAACGCGGCGTCGTGGTGGCGCCGCCCATCGTGGCCGAGGCGCATCCTCGCCTGCTGGACGGACCCACCCCGTTCGACGGCGGATTCACGGTGAAGACCTCGCTCGGAATGGGCGGGCACAACTCCGTGGTGGTGCTCGGCCCGGCGTGAGCGCCGGGACCGCTCGGGTCGCGGAACGGGGCCGCTCGCGGTCGTGTCACCGAACTTGTCGGTGGGTGTGCTTAGCATGGCGTCTGGGGAGATTCTGGATGCCGAATTTCGATCGAGAAGGGACAGCCGGTGGCGGATCTGTTGACCGTGCGCGGAGCTCGGGAGCACAACCTGAAGGGAGTGGACCTCGACCTGCCACGCGACAGCCTGATCGTGTTCACCGGACTGTCCGGGTCCGGTAAATCCAGCCTCGCCTTCGACACCATCTTCGCCGAGGGCCAGCGTCGCTACGTCGAATCGCTGTCGGCGTACGCCCGCCAGTTCTTGGGGCAGATGGACAAGCCCGATGTGGATTTCATCGAGGGACTCTCCCCGGCGGTGTCGATCGACCAGAAGTCGACCAACCGCAATCCGCGCTCGACCGTTGGCACCATCACCGAGGTCTACGACTACCTGCGCCTGCTGTACGCCCGCGCCGGAACCCCGCACTGCCCGGTCTGCGGTGAGCTGATCGCCAAGCAGACCCCGCAGCAGATCGTGGATCAGGTGCTGGAGATGGAGCCCGGCACCCGCTTCCAGGTGCTGGCCCCGGTGGTGCGGACCCGCAAGGGCGAATTCGTGGACCTGTTCGACCAGCTGAACACCCAGGGCTACTCCCGGGTGCGGGTCGACGGTGTGGTGTATCCGCTCACCGAGCCGCCGAAGCTGAAGAAGCAGGAGAAGCACGACATCGAGGTCGTGATCGACCGGCTGGCCGTCAAGCCGACTTCCAAACAGCGGCTGACGGATTCGATCGAGACGGCGCTGCGGCTGGCCGACGGCATCGTGGTGCTGGACTTCGTCGACCGCGACGAACACGCCCACGACCGCGAGCGGCGGTTCTCGGAGAAACTGGCCTGCCCGAACGGTCATCCGCTGGATATCGAGGATCTGGAACCGCGGTCGTTCTCCTTCAACTCGCCGTACGGCGCCTGCCCGGACTGCACCGGTCTCGGCATTCGCAAGGAGGTCGATCCGGATCTGGTGGTGCCCGACCCGGAACTGAGCCTCAACGACGGCGCGATCGCCCCGTGGTCGCGCGGGCAGACCGCCGAATACTTCAACCGGCTGCTGTCCGGGCTGTCCGAGGCGATCGGCTTCTCGATGGACGCGCCGTGGAATACGTTGCCGCTCAAGGCCCGTAAGGCGGTGCTCGAGGGCAGCTCCGATCAGGTGCACGTGTCCTACACCAACCGCTACGGCCGCAAGCGGTCCTACTACGCCGACTTCGAGGGCGTGATGCCGTTCCTGCAGCGGCGGTTGGAGAGCACCGAGTCCGAGCAGATGAAGGAGCACTACGACGGGTACATGCGCGATGTGCCGTGCCCGGTCTGTAGCGGTGCGCGGCTGCGCCCGGAGATCCTGGCCGTCACCCTCAACGCCGAAGCCGGACGCCGTTCCATCGCCGAGGTGTGCGATCTCTCGATCCGCGACTGCTCGCGCTTCCTGAACTCGCTCGAGCTGGGGGAGCGGGAGGCCGCGATCGCCGGTCAGGTACTCAAGGAGATTCAGGCCCGGCTGGGCTTCCTGCTCGACGTGGGCTTGGAATATCTGACGCTGTCGCGGGCGGCGGCGACGCTGTCCGGCGGTGAGGCGCAGCGCATCCGGCTGGCCACCCAGATCGGTTCGGGACTGGTCGGCGTGCTGTACGTGCTCGACGAGCCGTCCATCGGCCTGCATCAGCGCGACAACCGGCGCCTGATCGAAACCCTCACGCGGCTGCGGAATCTCGGCAATACGCTGATCGTGGTCGAACACGACGAGGACACCATCCACTCCTCGGATTGGGTGGTCGACATCGGCCCGCTGGCCGGTGAGCACGGCGGCCAGGTCGTCTACAGCGGCCCCTACCCGGGGCTGCTCGAGGATCCGAATTCGCTGACCGGCGCCTATCTTTCGGGCCGCGAAGTGATCGAGGTGCCGCTGGTACGCCGGCCGGTGTCGAAGAAGAAGCAGCTCACCGTGGTCGGCGCGAACGAGCACAATCTGCGCGGCATCGATGTGGCCTTCCCGCTCGGCGTGCTGACCTCGGTCACGGGCGTCTCCGGTTCCGGCAAGTCGACGCTGGTCAACGACATCCTGGCGACCGTGCTGGCGAACAAGCTGAACGGTGCGCGGCAGGTGCCCGGCCGGCACACCCGGATCAATGGTCTCGACCACCTCGACAAGCTGGTGCAGGTCGACCAGTCCCCGATCGGGCGCACCCCGCGCTCGAACCCGGCCACCTACACCGGCGTCTTCGACAAGATCCGCACCCTGTTCGCGGCCACCACCGAGGCCAAGGTGCGCGGCTATCAGCCGGGCCGGTTCTCCTTCAACGTCAAGGGCGGCCGGTGCGAGGCCTGTTCCGGCGACGGCACATTGAAGATCGAGATGAACTTCCTGCCGGATGTGTACGTGCCCTGCGAGGTGTGCCACGGCGCCCGGTACAACCGGGAAACCCTCGAGGTGCACTACAAGGGCAAGACCATCGCCGAGGTGCTCGACATGTCGATCGAGGAGGCGGCCGACTTCTTCGAACCGGTCACCTCGATCCACCGATACCTCAAGACCCTGGTCGATGTCGGCCTGGGGTATGTGCGGCTGGGGCAGAGCGCCCCGACGCTGTCCGGTGGTGAGGCGCAGCGCGTGAAGCTGGCCGCAGAACTGCAGAAACGCTCGACCGGGCGCACGGTCTACATCCTCGATGAGCCGACCACCGGCCTGCACTTCGAGGACATTCGCAAACTGCTCGCGGTGATCAACGGATTGGTCGACAAGGGCAACACCGTCATCGTCATCGAACACAACCTCGACGTCATCAAGACCTCCGACTGGGTGATCGACATGGGTCCCGAGGGCGGCTCCGGCGGTGGCACCGTGATCGCACAGGGCACCCCGGAAGACGTTGCGGCCGTTGCCGACAGCTACACCGGCCAGTTCCTGCGCGAGGTCCTCGACAAGCCCGCCGCACCGGCGAAGGCGACGAAGACCAAGAAGGCGACGGCCGCCAAGTCGGCGGCTGCGAAGCCGGCCGGGCGTCGCAAGACGGCTGCCGTCGGCTGAGCAGCGCGCGGCGGACCCGCTGGTTTCCGGCGGGTCCGTCTCTCAACGATGTCGATCGGTATCAGCGGCCCCGGTAGGCCGCGCTCGATCAGACCGCGTCCCAGCTGTCGGCGCCGCGGCGGCGGCCGAGCTGCCGGCGCCGGAAGAAGACCTCTTCCACCGACACCGAACTGGCAGCCACCGCGCCGGCCACCGTGGTCAGCCGCGGGTCCTCACTGCGTTCGTCCAGATGCCATTGCACGCCCGCGCGGCGTTCCGGCGGCAGCATCGCCCAGCGGCCGCCGATCCGCGCCTGGACCGAATGATCGCCCGCCGCAATGATTTCCAGCAGGACGGGCCACAGATCGGCCTCGGTGGCATGCGAGGGCAGCGCCGCGATGGTGGCGTCGGACTGCTGGGCGAGCATATCGGCCAGCGCCGGCCGCATCGCGGGATCGAGCAGTGCCAGCAGGGCGAACAACCCGCGCCAGGGCGCCGGATCGGAGCAGCCCTCCAGGCCCTGCAGCAGGGCGGCGGCCACCGCGGTATCGGTGAAAATCGGCAGTGCCGCCATCGCCGCCAGGGCGGGCGGGCGCAAGGTGTCGAAGAAGACAGCCATATCGCGCACCGCCCGGCCGTGGATCGCGGTCGTCACCAGATTGCCCAGGAGGGCGGGCGTCCCGACGCCCAGCACGATATCTCCCACGTCGGCGACGACATCGGTATCGCAGCGCGCGAAGATCGACAACGCCGCCAGCCGCAACTCCGGTGACCCGTGCAGGACGGTCTGGATCATGCGCGGCATCCGGCGCGCCGGGCCGTTGAGCAACTGGCGCAGCACGGAGGTCAGGGCGCTGGTGGAGAAGGCGAACGACGCCGAGAAGATCAGGCCTTCGTCGTCGGGAACGCCGCGCTCCACGGCTTCGATCAGCCGGGGTGACGCGTAGCCGAGAAACGGCCCCGCGGTGATGTAGTCGCGCCGGCGCAGCACCTCGTTGACGATCTGCACGATCGGTTCCGGCGGCGCGATATCGGCCAGTTCACCGACCGTGCGCGGGTCCAGGTACGGCGCACAGTCGGCCGCGTAGCCGATGCCGAGCAGTGCGACGGTTTCGGCGGCCTTCTTCGGGTGATCGACGCCCACCGCGCCGGCCGCGCGCCCGGTCAGCGCCGGCGGCACCAGCTTCTGTACCAGCGGCATCGAGATGCCGAGCGGAATGATCGGCACCAATCTGCTGATCCGCTTGAAGGTTTCGGCATGCTGATCGAAGACGATCGCGGCCATCCGCTGCTGCAGTTCGTGCAGATTCCGGGCGCCGAGGCGCTCCAGATGAGCGAGCCGTTCCGGTGGAACGTGCAACGTGCGGGCGAGCAGGATGAGCTGGGCGCGGGTTACCGGATCCGTCATCAGTCCAGCAGGTTCCCGAACATGATCTTCTTCGCCGGCGCCCGCAGCGGCCGCGGCAGGGCGCTGATCATCGAGTCCACCGACTGCGACAGCGCCTGCGCCTCCTCACGACGTGCCTGCGTGAACAGCGACAACAGGTCCGCGCACTCGTGATCGGTCAGTAGATCCGTGGCGGCGATCGGCCCGCCGAGTTCGTGGTCCAGATCTCTTCTGGCGGTCATGCTGCACCCCGGTATTCGTCACGTCTTCCGCTGGAACGTACCCATGAAGACATCCGGCGAATCATAGAAGCCGGCTACCGCGCGGCGAGGGCGGAAATGCCCGCATTGGGGTAAGTCACCGCGAAAAGCGGCGAGTGCTCGAGCACGACAACGACCGGCCGGTCCGCACGCCGCCGTCGTGTCCGCCGCGCACACCTGCGACGATCGGGGCATGGCGATTCCGACCGCATTCACCGAAATCCTCTCCGTCCGCCACCCGATCGTGTCCGCGCCCATGGGTGGCGAAGCGGGCGGGGCCCTGGCCGCCGCGGTCTCCGAGGGGGGCGGTCTGGGGCTCGTCGGTGGTGGTCGCGGCGACCGGGAATGGGTCGAGCGCGAACTGCGACTGGTGCGCGAGAACACCACCGCGCCATGGGGAGTCGGCTTCCTGAGCTGGGCGATCGACCGAGCCGTACTCGACCACGCGCTGTCGTTCGATCCAGCCGCGGTGGTGCTGTCCTTCGGGGACCCGATGCCGCTCGCGGCCGCCGTCCGGGACGCGGGTGCGGTGTTGATCGTGCAGGTCACCGATGCCGACGAGGCGCGGCGGGCGCTGGACGCGGGCGCGGACGTGCTGGTGGCGCAGGGCAGCGACGCCGGTGGTCACTGTGCGGCCCAGGGCATCGGGACGCTGTCGTTCGTGCCGACGATCGTCGATCTGGCGGGTGCCGTGCCGGTGCTCGCGGCCGGTGGCATCGCCGACGGTCGTGCGATCGCGGCCGCGCTGGCGCTCGGCGCGGCCGGGGCGATGGTGGGCACCCGCTTCCAGGCGACCCACGAGGCTCTCGTGCCCGCCGAACTGGGCAAGGCTCTGGTGGGCGCCGCCGGCGCCGATACCGAGGTGAACTGGACGCTCGACATCGCTCGCGGCGCACCGTGGCCGGAGAAATATCCGGCCCGCACCCTGCGCAACACCTTCCTCGACCACTGGCGCGGCCGCGACGACGAACTGCGCAACGACGAGGCGGCCCTGCGCGACTACCGCGAAGCCGCCGCCCGCAACGACGTCACCGCCGTTCCGGTGTGGGCGGGCCAGGCCGTCGACCGGATCACCTCGATCGCTTCGGCCACCGAACTGGTGGGTGTGCTCGCCGCCGAAACCGAAGCGGCGCTGCGCCGAATCACGGTGCGCGAGGACTGAGTTCGACGACGGCGCCGCTGTCCTAGCGCCGTTCACTATCGGGCCGAAATCCGCCTGGACCTTGACCACAGGGCGACGCGTCCATCATTATGAACACACGTTCATGAACAGACGTTCATAATGACTCGAAGGAGACTCCCATGACCGCGATCGTCAATACCGCCCAATCGGAGGCGTGGAACGGGTACGAGGGTGAACACTGGGCCGGGAACGCCGACCGCTACGACGCGGTGAACTCGGGGATCAACGAGCCGTTGCTGGCCGCGGCCGGTATCGCGGCGGGAGATCGGGTCCTCGATATCGGCTGCGGTAACGGTCAATTGACGCGCGAGGCGGCCCGGCGGGCGGCCTCGGCGACCGGAGTCGACCTCTCCGGGCCGATGCTCGCGCGGGCGCGCTCACTCGCCGAAGTCGAAGGCGTGCACAATGTTTCGTTTCATCAGGGCGATGCGCAGGTGTTCGAGTTCGCGCCCGGCTCCTTCGATGTGGCGGTGAGCCGGTTCGGCATCATGTTCTTCGCCGACCCGGTGGCGGCGTTCACCAATATCGCCCGCGCGCTGGGGCCGGGCGGGCGGCTCGCGATCGCCGTACCGGGGATGTCGGATTCCGACGTCAGTGCCGTATTCGCCGCGGCGGCAACACATCTGCCCGGATTCGAGGTGGGGCACGGCTTCAACGCCTTCGCCGATCCCGCGGCCACCGCCGATCTGCTCGGCGCGGCGGGGTTCGCCGATGTCGCGAACGAACTCGTCGTCACCGACAGCGTCTGGGGCGCGGATGTCGACGATGCCACCGAATTCGTCGTGGGCTGGGGGCCGGTGCGGTACCACCGGATGCGCAACGACTTCGCCACCGATGCCGAGGTGCGTACCGCCGTCGCCGCCGCTCTCGCGCCGTTCGCGGGCGACGGTCCGATCCGGTTGCGCTCGGCCTCCCGGCTCGTCACCGCCACCGTCGCACTACCGTAGGTCCCATGTCACCCCGACGGGCGGCGGCGCTGCACGACCGCGACGATCGCGATCTGCGCGCCCATCTGATCGCCACGGCCGAGAAACTGTTCGCCGAACAGGGCAGCGCCGGGCTCACCGTGCGTGCCATCGCGCGGGCGGCCGGGGTGTCCGACGGGGTGCTCTACAACCATTTCGCCGACAAGGAGGAACTGCTCGCCGCGGCGCTGCGGGCCCACGTGGAATCGGTGGATCGGAGCTTCCCGCCGCTGCCCGCCGCCGGTAGCGGCGATCTCGCGGAGAATCTGGCGGTGTGCCTGCGCCAGGGGCTGGCGCTGCATCAGGCGGTATTGCCGGTGTTCGCGGGCCTGATCACCCAGCCCGCGGTCCTCGCCAGATTCGCCGAAACCGAAGGCCGGCAGCGAATCTGGCGCGAGGAATTGGTGGTCTATCTGCGCGCCGAACGCGATCTGGGCCGACTGGCGGCCGACGCGGATGTCGATGCGGCCGCCGCGGTCCTGGTCGGCATCTGCCACGACGCGGTGCTCTCGTCGTTGCTCTCGGGAACGCCGCGTCCGTTCGCGCCGCCCCCGGTCGACGCCGTCGTCGCCACTCTGCTGTCGGGGATCGCCGTGCGGTGATCCGCGCGGCGCACGCCCGAGCTCAGTACACCGGCCCGGTGTACTTCTCGCCCGGTCCCGCACCCGGCGCGTCCGGATGTGCCGACGACTCCCGGAACGCGCGCTGCAGCGACTGCAGACCCTCGCGGATGGGTCCGGCGTGGGGGCCCAGATATTCGACCGACGCCGTCACCAGTCCGGCGAGGGCCGTGATCACGCGCCGGGCCTCGTCCAGATCGCGACGCGGGCTGGAATCGGGGTCCTCGTCGGCGAGGCCCAGCTTCTCGGCGGCCGAGCTCATCAGCATTACCGCGGCCCGGCTGATCACCTCGACGGCGGGGATATCGGCCAACTCCCGCACCGTTTCCGGATCCGCGGACTCACTCAGGGCCGACGGGTCGCCGGCATGCTCGCTCATATCCGTAGCATGTCATCGGGTTCGCGTCGCCGGGTTGCGGGGGCGGCCGATTGGGAGTAGGGGCGCCTCCGGTGTTAAAGTGGTCGGCGACGACCGCCCCGGTCCCGTGCTGGAACCGATCCAGCGCACCGGCTCGGGGCTGTAAGTGGAGCCCGACTCCCACCATCGGCCGGCCTGCGTGCCAGGTTCGATGGTCCGGTCACCCGCCGTATGCGGCGGGTTTCTCGCTCGGATCCGTCCGTGGCGAGGTCGAGGTGGCAGTCCTGTTGGTGGACGCCCGCGGCGACCGGTCGACATTCGGGCCCCGTGGCGGTGAAATACCGCAACGGGGCTTTCGTGTTGGGTATGGGGTTGCAGTTGTTGCTCGCGGTCGTTGGATGACACCGCTTGACCTAGGAGGCCCCATCAGCACTGAGACCCGCATCAACGATCGCATCCGCGTGCCCGAGGTCCGACTCATCGGACCGGGTGGTGAGCAGGTGGGGATCGTGCGTGTTGAAGATGCACTACGCGTCGCCCAAGAGGCTGACCTCGACCTCGTCGAGGTCGCACCGGACGCGCGTCCACCGGTCTGCAAGATCATGGACTACGGCAAGTTCAAGTACGAGACCGCGCAGAAGGCGCGCGAGTCCCGCAAGAACCAGCAGCAGACCGTGATCAAGGAGCAGAAGCTCCGCCCGAAGATCGATGACCACGACTACGCGACCAAACGGGGACACGTGATGCGGTTCCTCGAGGCCGGGTCGAAGGTCAAGGTCACCATCATGTTCCGTGGTCGCGAGCAGTCGCGTCCCGAACTCGGTTTCCGGCTGCTGCAGCGGCTGGCCTCCGACGTCGCCGACCTCGGCTTCGTGGAGACCTCCGCCAAGCAGGACGGCCGGAACATGACGATGGTCCTCGCGCCTCACAAGGGTGCGAAGACCCGGGTCAAGGCGCAGACCGCCGCGCAGCAGACCGCGCAGCGTGGTGCGGCGCCCGGCAGTTCCGCGCCCGCTGGGGGCGACGCTGCGGCCGGTTCGGCGCCCGCGCCGGAAGCCGAAGCGGCCAGCCCGCAGTAAACCGATACAGCACCGGCGGTATCGCACGATGCGATGCCGCCGGAACGAGACAAGATTGAGGAATCCATGCCGAAGATGAAGAGCCACAGCGGCACCTCGAAGCGATTCAAGGTGTCCGGTCGCGGCAAGCTGCTGCGCCAGCAGGCGAACCGTCGCCACCTGCTCGAGCACAAGTCCAGCCGCCGGACTCGTCGTCTGGACGGCACGGAGGTCGTCGCGCCCGCTGACGTCCGTCGCGTGAAGAAGCTGCTCGGTATCTGAGCGCACTCGCGCACCGTTCCCTCTCCCAACCTGTGGGCGCCGCCGCGCCCCTCGATCGAACAAGGACTGACCAGTGGCACGCGTCAAAAGGGCCGTCAACGCTCAGAAGAAGCGCCGTTCCGTGCTCGAGGCCTCCAAGGGCTACCGTGGGCAGCGCTCGCGGCTGTACCGCAAGGCCAAGGAACAGCAGCTGCACTCGCTCACCTACGCCTACCGGGACCGCCGGGCTCGCAAGGGTGACTTCCGCAAGCTGTGGATCGCGCGCATCAACGCCGCGGCTCGGCTCAACGACATCACCTACAACCGCTTCATCCAGGGCCTGAAGGCCGCGGGTGTCGAGGTCGACCGCAAGATCCTCGCCGAGCTCGCCGTCTCCGACGCCGAGGCGTTCGCCGGCCTGGTGGCGGTGGCCAAGGCCGCCCTGCCGGAGGATGTCAACGCCCCGGCCGCCTGAGCTGCGACCAGTTGACCAACACGTCGAAACGACCCGCGGAGCGCGGCTCCGACGACCGGACGAATCCGGAACTGTCGGAACGCAATCCGCGGGTCGTTTCCGCTGTCAAGCTGCACCGCTCGGCATCCCGCCGCAAGACCGGCCTCTTCCTGGCCGAGGGCGCCAATTCCGTGGCCGCGGCGCTGGATACCGAGCGGGTCGAGGAGTTGTTCTACTCGAATCGCGCCGCCGAACGCGAGCACGAACTGGTGGCGACGGCCGCCGCGCTCGGGGTCCGCACCACGCTGGTGAGCGAGCGGGCCGCCGAGCATCTGGGTGAGACGGTCACCCCGCCCGGTTTGGTCGCGGTCTGCCGCCTCGTGGATGTGTCACTGTCGCAAGTCGTTTCGCCGCGGCATGAGGATGCATCGGCGGCAGCAGATGGCGTGCCGGGACTCGCCTCGGGCGCCCGCCTGCTCGCCGTCCCGGTCGAGATCGCCGACCCCGGCAATGCCGGCACCCTGATTCGCGTGGCCGACGCGGTCGGCGCCGATGGTGTGGTGCTGGCCGGTGATTCGGTGGATCCGCACAACGGCAAATGTGTGCGCGCCTGCGCGGGCAGCCTGTTCCATGTGCCGATCGCGCGCGACCGCGATATCGACGCCGTGCTGAACGCGCTGCGCGACAACGACATCACCGTGCTCGCGACCACCGCGCGCGGTGAGGTCGATCTCGACGATGCCGACGACCTGCTGCGTACCGCGGGCGAATCCGGCGGCACCGCATGGCTTTTCGGCAACGAGGCGCACGGCTTGGACCCAGCGGTCGCGGCCCGCGCCGACCACCGCGTCCGCATTCCCATCCACGGCCGCGCGGAAAGCCTGAATCTGGCCGCCGCCGCGGCGATCTGCCTCTACGCCGACGCGCGGGTCCGCCACCGCTGACCTCGTGCCTCGAATATGGCTGTGGGCGCCGGATTTCCGAATCCGGCGCCCACACTCACGTCGATCAGTCGCGCGGGTGCGCCAGCTCGATCACGTGGTTGTCGCCGGTGCCCGCGGCCAGGGTCAGCGTGGAGGTGGTTTCCGGGTAGCCGGACGCCACCACCGTGTAGTCGCCGACCGCGAGGTTGGCGAACAGATAGCTGCCGTCGGCGTCGGTGGTGGTGCTGTCGATCACCGCGCCCGCCGCGTCGACGAGGGTCACCCGGGCATCGCGCAGCGGACCGTGCGCACCGTGCACGACACCGCGCAGCTGCGCGCCGCGCGACAGCACCACGTCGAGCTGGGTGATGCCCTGGCCCGCGACCTCCGCCGGCAACGCCACCGGCTGGAACCTGGCGGCGTTCACCGCGACGGTCACCGGTCCGGGAACCAGTTCGGTCAGCGCGTAGTCGCCCGCGGGCCCGGACGCGCCCGCCGCCAGCACATCGCCGCGGCTGTCGGTGACGATCACCAGCGCATCGGCCACCGGCGTGCCGTCGTCGGCCGCCCGCACGGTGCCGGCCAATCCGCTCATACCGCTCAGCCGCACATCGTGTTCCAGCGGCCGCGTGCCCACCGTGATCGGCGTGGCCTGCGGCTGGAATCCGTCGGCCGAGGCGATCAGCACATAGGAACCGGGTTCCGGGGCGTCGAGCGCGTAGTGCCCGTCGCCGCGGGCGATCGCACGGCCGATCTGGCGGCCGGTGGGGGAGATCAGGGTGAGCGCGGTGCGCGTCACCGGCGTGCCGTCACCGGCGAGGACACGGCCGTGGACCATGATTCCGGTGCTCACGAACTCCTCCGGGACCAGGCCCGAGGCGTCCTCGGCCATGACCTGGGCCGAGAGCACCGGTTCCGGCCCCGACTCGGCGGCCTGCGCCAGCGCGCCGGTGGTCCGCAGCGCGACCTCCTTGATGAACAGCGTCAGCAGGAAGGCGACGAGCGCGATGGGCGCCGCGATGAGGAACACGTCGGCGATGCCGTGACCGTAGCCGTCCTCGACGACCGTGCGGACCGGACCGGGCAGCGCGGCGATGTCCGGAATCCGGCTGCCGCCGCCCATGGCCTGCGCCGCGGCCGGGTTCAGGTGGCTCAGACCGTCGCTGATGTAGTCCTTCACCCGCTCGGCCATCACCGCGCCGAGCGCCGAGACGCCGATCGCACCGCCGAGGCTGCGGAAGAACGTCACCAGCGAGCTGGCCGCGCCGAGTTCGTGCGGCGCCACCTGGTTCTGGGTGCACAGCACCAGGTTCTGCATCGTCATACCGATGCCCAGGCCCATCATCGCCATGTAGATCGCGACCAGCCAGTAGTTGGTGTCGTAGCGGATGGTGCCGAGCAGGCCCAGACCGGCGGTCACCAGCAAGCCGCCGGTGACCAGCCATGCCTTCCACCGGCCGGTGCGGGTGATGATCTGGCCCGACACCGTCGAGGAGATGAACAGGCCGCCGATCATCGGGATGGTCATGATGCCCGACATCGTGGGCGATTCGCCGCGCGCCAGCTGGAAGTACTGGCTGAAGAACACGGTGCCCGCGAACATCGCGACACCGATGAACAGCGAGGCGGCCGAGGCGAGGCTGATGGTGCGGTTGGCGAACAGGTGCATCGGCACGATCGGCTCGGCGGCCCGCAGTTCGGCGAAGACGAACAGCAGAGCCAGCGCGACGGCGCCGAGCACCATCGTCAGGGTCTGCCAGGAAGCCCATGCGTACTTGTCGCCGGCGAAGGTGACCCACACCAGCAGCAGGCACACCGCCGCGGTGACCAGGAAGGCGCCCAGCCAGTCGACCTTCACCTCGCGCCGGGTGACGGGCAGGCGCAGCGTGCGCTGCAGCACGATCAGCGCGACCACCGCGAACGGCACACCGACGTAGAAGCACCAGCGCCAGCCCAGCCAGCTGGTGTCGGTGATGACACCGCCGAGCAACGGGCCGCCGACGGTCGCCACCGCGAACACCGCGCCCAGGTAGCCGCTGTAGCGGCCGCGTTCGCGCGGGGAGATCATCGCGGCCATCACGATCTGGGCCAGCGCGGACAGACCGCCGGCGCCGATGCCCTGCACCGCGCGGCAGGCGATCAGCATGCCCGGGTTCTGCGACAGACCCGCGACCACCGAGCCGGCCACGTAGATCAGCAGTGCGATCTGGACGAGTGCCTTCTTGCTGAACAGGTCGGCGAGTTTGCCCCACAGCGGGGTGGTGGCCGTCATCGCGAGCAGGGAGGCGGTGACGACCCAGGTGTAGGCGGACTGTCCGCCGCCCAGCGTGCCGATGATCTTCGGCAGCGCATTGGTCACGATCGTGGAGGAGATGATCGCGACGAACATGCCCAGCAGCAGACCGGAGAGGGCCTCCATGATCTGCCGGTGCGTCATCGCCGCCGTCTCACCCGATTCTGGGGATCTGCGCGCGGCGTCGTTCGCAGAGGTGATTGCCATCGTTCTCTTTCCGGAAGCGTTGATGCGGCGGTCGGCCGGTCGCCGATGTCGCCGCATCACAAGTGTTCGGGGGATATCAAACAAGTTGATTAACGAAAGTAACTATAATCCTGGGAGAACGCTGCGCAAAGGCCGAACGCCTGGTGTGTTCGATCACATCCGGGCGCGGCGGGCGAAACGGCTGGTCAGTCGTCCTCGAAGCAGGCGTTGATTTCCTCGGCCCAGCGGGTCGGCACCGCATCGGGTCCGATCACCTGCATGGCGGTCATCACGGTGATGAGCATGCCGGTGGCCATGAACTGGCGGGCATCGTCGGCGTCGGCGCCGGTGAGTTCGCGGACCAGGTCGTAGATGCGCCCGAACCGCTCGCGGACGTGGTCGCCGATCGCGGGATCGGCGCTGGCGGAGAAGCCGTGCAGCAGCAGGAGCGGCAGTTCCCGTTCGGCGAGGAAGGTCTCGTAGCCCTGGCCGAGCGCCTTCAGTGCTTCCTGTGGGGTCGCGTTCGCCGGTGCGTCGGCGCGCGCGGCGCGGAAAACCTCTTCGATCCGCGCGCAGGACCGATTGACCGCGGCGACGAACAAGCGTTCCTTGGTGCCGAACAGCCGGATCACATAGGGCTGCGACACACCGGCGAGGCGGGCGATCTCGTCGGTTTTCGTTGCGGCGTAACCGGTTTCGGCGAATGCGGTGACCGCAGCGGCCAGTACCTGCTCGCTGCGCTCGGCTGCGGTCAGCCGCGTGCGGGTCGAGTCCGCCATGGTCCTCCTCGCGATCGTCCGACGGTCACGGTAGCGCGGTGCGGGCGGGAATCGAGCCCGGCATCGCTACCTGTTGACATGTTATCAGTGGATGCATACTCTTTCGGCATCAAGTTATCAGTCGATAACAACAAAGGATCTGCGATGACCTCCACCCTCGAAACCACCCCCCGTGCCGGCACGGCCGGCTCCCTCCGCCGACCGCTGGGCGCGGTCCTGGCCGCCGTCGGCATCCCGATGTTCATGGTCGCCCTGGACAACCTGGTCGTCACCAACGCGCTGCCGGTGATTCGCACCGAACTGAACGCCTCGCTGAGCGACCTGCAATGGTTCGTCAACGCCTACACCTTGTCCTTCGCGTCGCTGCTGCTCACGGCCTCCGCGCTCGGCGACCGCTTCGGCCGGCGCCGGATATTCCTCGCCGGCATCGCGCTGTTCACCGCCGCGTCGGCGGCCTGCGCCCTGGCCACCGAGCCGTGGATGCTGGTCGCCGCCCGCGCGATCCAGGGATTCGGCGGCGCGGCGGTCATGCCGCTGTCGCTGACGCTGCTGTCCGACGCGGTGCCGGAGAAGATGCGTAGTGCCGCCATCGGCATCTGGGGCGGCATCTCCGGACTGGGCATCGCGGTGGGACCGGTGGTCGGCGGCGCTGTCGTCGGCGGCCTGAGCTGGCAGTGGATCTTCTGGCTGAACGTGCCGATCGGCATCGCGGTACTGCCCTTCGCGGCCCGGGTGCTCGGTGAATCCTTCGGCGGCGCACGACGTTTCGATCCGCTCGGGCTGGTCCTGTCGGCGGGCGGGGTGCTGGCGATCGTGTGGGCGGTCGTGCACGGCGCCGACGACGGCTGGACCTCCGCGCCGGTGCTGAGCGGACTGCTCGGCGGGGCCGCGCTGCTGGCCGCCTTCATCGCCTGGGAAATGCGAACCCCGGCCCCGATGCTGCCGCTGCGACTGTTCCGGTCGCGTGCCTTCCGGGTCAGCAACATCACCAGCTTCACCTTCGCGGTCGGCGTTTTCGGCGCGATCTTCCTGATCTCGCAGTACTTCCAGGTCGTGCGCGGCTACAGCCCCTTCGAATCCGGTCTGCGCACGCTTCCCTGGACCGCCGCGCCGATGGTCGTGGCGCCCCTGGCGGGCCTCGTCGTCGGCCGGATCGGCGCCCGCACCCTGCTGGTGGCCGGGCAGGCGATGCTCGCCGGGGCCCTGGCCTGGATGGCGACGGTGAGCACGGTCGACGCCGGCTACGGCTCGTTCATCGGCGCCATGGTGCTCGGCGGGGTCGGCATGGGCTTGACCTTCGCGCCCAGCGCGACCGTCGTGATGGCGAGTGCCGCCGCCGAGGATCGGGCCATGGCCTCGGGAACGAACAACACCGTGCGCGAAGTGGGCGTCGCGATCGGTGTGGCGATTCTGGCCTCGATCTTCGCCTCGCACGGGTCGTATGCGAGTCCGCAGGGATTCGTCGACGGGCTGGTCCCGGCCGTGTGGACCGGCGCGGTGATCGTGGCGGCCGGGGCGGTGATCGTCCTGCTGCGGTTGCCCCGGCACCTCGTCGCGATCGAGGCGCCGGCCGGCGCGCGGGAATCGGACCGCGACGCTGTGACCGTATCGGCCGACGCATGACATCGGGCCCGGCGCGCCGTCGGTGAGCGGTAGGCCCGGTCCGCATCGATCGGCGAGGCCGGGCCGGACGCCGGGGAATGCGTACCCCATATATCGGCTCGCAGGACAGCCTGCTCAGGCGCGTCGCCCGGATCTCGGGCGGCGCGCCTTTCCCTGTCGCCGCCTCCGATGGACCGATTGCCGGTGTTCGGGCCGATGCCGCGGAACGTCCGAACGCCGGAAATATCCGTGTGAGGCGGCCTGCCGACATCGCCTACGATTCGACCAGCGACAATAGTTGGCATCGCATAGTCGTGTATCGCATGTGCCGATGCCCGATGTGCGGATGCAGGCAACCGCACGGACCCGACCAGCCCAGGGGAGAGACGAACCATCGTGGCCGACGAGAAGGATGCAGCCGAGCAGTCAGCGACGCCGGCGGAGGCGCTCAGCGAAGAGGCTCTCTCCGCTGCTGCCGCCGCCGCGGAGAAGGCGTTCGCGGCCGCGGCCGACCTGGATGCGCTCGCCACCGCCAAGACGGAGCATATGGGCGGCAAATCGCCGATCGCCCTGGCTCAGCGGGCGATGGGCGGGCTGCCCAAGCAGGACAAGGCCGACGCCGGTAAGCGCGTGAACGTGGCCCGCGGCCGGGTCTCGGACGCCTTCGAGGCCCGCCGCGCCGAGCTACTCGCCGAACGCGACGCCGCCGTCCTGGTCGCCGAGGCGATCGACGTGACGCTGCCGGCCCGGCGCGGTGCGATCGGCGCACGTCATCCCATCACGGTGATCTCCGAGCAGATCGAGGACGTCTTCGTCGGCATGGGCTGGGAGGTCGCCGAGGGCCCCGAGGTCGAGACCGAGCACTTCAACTTCGACGCGCTGAACTTCCTGCCCGACCACCCGGCCCGCACCATGCAGGACACCTTCCACGTAGCGCCGGAAGGCTCCCGCCAGGTCCTGCGCACCCACACCTCCCCGGTCCAGGTGCGCTCGATGCTGTCGCGCGAGCTGCCGATCTACGTGGTCTGCCCGGGCCGCACCTTCCGCACCGACGAACTCGACGCCACCCACACCCCGGTCTTCTCCCAGGTCGAGGGTCTGGCGGTGGACAAGGGACTGACCATGGCGCATCTGCGCGGCACCCTGGACGCGTTCGCGCGGGCGCTGTTCGGTCCCGACACGCGAACTCGCATGCGGCCCAACTACTTCCCGTTCACCGAGCCCTCCGCCGAGGTCGATGTGTGGTTCCCGGACAAGAAGGGCGGCGCCGGCTGGGTCGAATGGGGCGGCTGCGGCATGGTCAACCCGAAGGTGCTGATCGCCAGCGGTATCGATCCCGAGGTCTACAGCGGATTCGCCTTCGGTATGGGACTCGAACGCACCCTGCAGTTCCGCAACGGCATTCCGGATATGCGCGACATCGTCGAGGGCGATGTGCGCTTCACGCTGCCGTTCGGCATCCGCGCCTGAGTCCGGCCCTCAATCCACCACCCGAGAACCTTCATACGAGGAAGCGAAACGTCACGTGCGAGTAGCGCAGTCCTGGCTGACGGAAACCCTGCAGCGGACCACCCCCGGCTGGTCGCTGACCCCCGAGGAGCTCGACGCCGGTTTCGTCCGCGTGGGCCTCGAGGTCGAGGAACTCGACACCCTCGCGCCGGTCACCGGCGATATCGAGCACCCGCTGGTGGTCGGCCGGGTCGCCGAGATCACCGAGCTGACCGAGTTCAAGAAGCCGATCCGCTTCTGCAAGGTCGATATCGGCAAGCCGGAACTGCAGGAGATCGTCTGCGGCGCGCGCAATTTCGCGGTCGGTGACCTGGTGGTGGTGGTGCTGCCGGGCGGCGTGCTGCCGGGCGGATTCGCGATCAGCTCGCGCAAGACCTACGGCCACGTCTCCAACGGCATGATCTGCTCGGTCGCCGAACTCGGTATCGGCAAGGACCATTCGGGCATTCTGGTGCTGGAGCCGGGCACCGCCGAACCGGGCGCCGACGCCAACGAACTGCTCGGCCTCGACGACACGGTGATCGAACTCAACATCACCCCGGACCGTGGCTACTGCTTCTCGGTGCGTGGCCTGGCGCGCGAACTCGCCTGCGGCTTCGATCTCGATTACGCCGATCCCGCGGTGCGCACGCTGCCCGACGACGAGGCCGACGCGTATTCGGTGACCGTCGAACCGGAATCCGGCTGCACCCGCTTCGCGGTGCGCAAGGTCACCGGCGTCGACCCGAACGCGGTGAGCCCGTGGTGGTTGCAGCGCCGGCTGCTGCTGGCGGGTGTGCGGCCGATCTCGCCCGCGGTGGATGTCACCAACTACGTCATGCTCGAACTGGGCCAGCCGCTGCACGCCTTCGATGCGGCGAAAGTGACCGGGCCGCTGGTGATCCGGCGCGCGCACACCGGTGAGACGTTGCGCACGCTCGACGAGGTCGAGCGGGTGCTGGACGCCGAAGATGTCGTCATCACCGACGATTCGGGCGTGATCTCGCTGGCCGGCATCATGGGTGGCGCGAGCACCGAGGTCGGCGACGCCACCACCGACATCCTGCTGGAGGCGGCGACCTGGAATCCGCTGGCGGTCTACCGCACCGCGCGCCGGCACAAGCTGGTGTCGGAGGCGGGTAAACGCTACGAGCGCGTCGTCGATCCCGAGATCAACGTCGCAGCGCTCGACCGCGCCGCCACGCTGTTGGCCGAAATCGCCGGTGGCACAGTGGAACCCGTGCTGACCGACGTGCGGCTCCCGGTGCCTGCCGTCGAACCGATCCGGATGGATATCGATCTGGCCGACCGCACCGCGGGCGTGGTCTATCCCACCGGCACCTCGGCGCGCCGGCTCGCGCAGATCGGCTGCGCGGTCGAGGTGAGCGTCAGCGAGACCGGCCACGGTCAGCTGGTGGTGACCCCGCCGAGCTGGCGGCCGGACCTCGTCCAGCCCGCCGATCTGGTGGAGGAGGTGCTGCGGCTCGAGGGCCTGGAGCAGATTCCGTCGGTGCTGCCGACCGCTCCGGCCGGGCGCGGCCTCACCGCCGTGCAGCGCCGTCGCCGCGCCGTGAGCCGTGCGCTCGCCTTCTCCGGATGTGTGGAGGTGCCCGCGCCGATCTTCATGACCGCCGGGGTCTTCGACACCTGGGGTCTGGACGCCGACGATCCGCGCCGCGACACGATGCGCGTGCTGAACCCGCTCGACGTGGAGAAGGCGGAACTGGCGACCACGCTGCTGCCCGCCCTGCTCGAGGTGGCCGCCCGCAACATCTCCCGGGGTGAGCGCGATCTGTCGATCTACGGCATCGCCCAGGTCGTCCTGCCCGGTCCGAACACCCGCGGGGTGGCCGAACTGCCGGTCGACCGCCGGCCCACCGACGAGCAGATT
>NZ_BDBN01000027.1 GCF_001613005.1 Nocardia nova NBRC 15556
CGCGCCGCAGATCGCCCGCCGGCTGCTGCGCACCCCCGGGGAGCCGGTCATCGGCTCGGCGCTGACCGGGGCGCTGATCGTGATCGCCGCCGATGTCGCGGCCCGAACCGTCGTACCGGTCGACTTGCCGGTCGGCCTGGTCACCGCCGCGTTCGGCGGACCGTTCCTGCTGTTGCTGCTGATACGCGTGAACCGGAAGGCGACATTGTGAGCACCCGAACCCCGCACCGGAACACCGGCAACGACGCCCACCGCCTCGCCGCGGAGAACATCACCCTCGGCTACGGCGGCCGTGTCATCGTCGACGGCCTCAGCGTCGATATCGAACCCGGCCTCATCACCACGGTGATCGGCCCGAACGGCTGCGGCAAATCCACACTGCTGCGCGGACTGGGCCGGCTGCTGCGGCCGAACGCGGGCCGAGTCCTGTTGGACGGCAAGGCGATCGCCACCATGAAGACCCGCGACGTCGCCCGCATCGTCGGCATGCTGCCGCAGACACCGGTCGCGCCGGAGGGCCTGACCGTGGCCGATCTGGTCGCGCGCGGCCGCCACCCGCATCAGTCCTGGCTGCGCCAATGGTCGGCCGACGACGAAACCGAGGTCGCGCACGCCCTCGCCCAGACCGGCGTGTCGGAACTGGCCGACCGCACCCTCGACGAACTGTCGGGCGGGCAGCGCCAGCGGGCGTGGATTTCCATGGCACTGGCCCAGGGCACCGACATCCTGCTGCTCGACGAGCCCACCACCTATCTGGATCTGGCCCACTCGCTGGAAGTGCTCGACCTCGTCGACCGGCTGCACGACGATCTGGGCCGGACCGTGGTCATGGTGTTGCACGATCTGAATCTGGCCATCCGCTACAGCGACCGGCTGATCGTCATGCGTGAGGGCCGCATCGTCGCCCAGGGCGCGCCGAGCGAGGTGATCGACACCGAACTGTTGCGGACGGTCTTCGGCCTGCGTGCCGAGGTGCACACCGATCCGGTGTCGGAGCGCCCGATGATCGTGCCCATCGGCGCGCGGCACGTCGTCGGCGCCGTCGGCGGACCGCGCCCGGACGATGCCGCAACGAGTTCCCCGACCGGTTTATGAAAAATCCCACATAGCTACCCACCGGTTACGACGAACTGTAGTACGCATTTGTGTCGTTGCCTCCGTAAGCTGGAGGGATGGCAGGTCTTGGTGAACTCGAGAAAGCGGTCATGGACCAGTTGTGGTCGGCCGATGAACCGCAGACGGTACGGCAGGTCCATGAAGCCCTCGCCGCGCGCCGCGAGCTCGCGTACACCACGGTGATGACGGTGCTCCAGCGACTGGCGAAGAAGAATCTGGTCGTGCAACAGCGCGACGACCGGGCACATCGGTACGCGCCCGTGCACACGCGCGACGAACTCGTGGCCAGTCTGATGGTCGACGCGCTGCAGCAGGCCGACGAAGTCGGGTCCCGCCGCGCCGCGCTCGTGCACTTCGTCGAACAGGTCGGAAAGGATGAGGCTGCCGCACTCCGCGATGCACTCGCTAAGCTCGAAGCAACCGAGACCGCGCGCAACCCGTCCGAGGACGAGAACACCGCATCCGACGACAACGGAGTCGCCCCGCCGCAGTAGCTGCGTGGTGCTCTCCGGCGCCGCGATCTCGGGCCCCTGGCCCCACAACGCAGTGAG
Source organism: Nocardia nova NBRC 15556 (assembly GCF_001613005.1). Lineage (GTDB taxonomy): Bacteria > Actinomycetota > Actinomycetes > Mycobacteriales > Mycobacteriaceae > Nocardia > Nocardia nova. The sequence continues at coordinate 1,668 of NZ_BDBN01000027.1, forward strand.
CTGAGTATGAACGCAACAGCGCCGGTCTTCGCCGGTCTCGCCTTGCTTCTCGCGGGACCGGTCCCGGCTCTGCTCAGCCGAGCCACCTGGCCGTACCGGACTCCCCGCGCGGCGCTGGTGTTGTGGCAGGCGGTCGCGCTGGCAGCGGTGTTGTCGGCGTTCGGATCCGGGCTGGCCATCGCCAGTCTGCTGCTGGTCCCGGGACCCGACGGTCGCCCCACCACCTCCCCGACCAAGGAGATCGACGCGCTCGGCCTGGGCCTCTGGCTGATCTACGTCGTGGTCTTCGCGCTGACCCTGCTGGTCGGCGCACGCCTGATCTACGCCGCGATCCGGGTCGGCGTGCACACCCGCCGCCGCCGGGCCCGGCACCGGATGCTGGTCGACCTGCTCGACCAAGGCGGCGACATCGGGCACGGCGATCTGATCGCGGCCTCGCCGCTGGCCGGTACCCGTGCCGCGGATATCCGCGTCCTCGCCGCCGCCGAGCCCATCGCCTATTGCCTGCCCGGTCTGCGCCAGCGCGTGGTGCTCAGCCAGGGAACGTTCGCGAACCTGTCGAAATCCGAACTGACCGCGATCGTCAGCCACGAGCGTTCGCATCTGCGGGCGCGCCACGACCTGGTGCTGGAGGCGTTCACCGCCGCGCACGAGGCATTCCCGCGGGTGGTACGCAGCAAATCCGCGCTGGATTCGGTGAAGCTGCTGATCGAACTGCTCGCCGACGATTCCGCCGTCAAGGTCACCGGACCCACCCCGCTGGCCCGCGCGCTGGTGACGTGCTCGAATTCCACCGCCCCGCAGGGAGCCATGGCCGCCGGCGGGCCCACCACACTCATCCGCATCCAGCGCCTGACCGGTCCGCTCGGCGATCTGCGCATCGCGACCGCGGCCTACGCGACGGCCGCCGCGATCCTGGTGGTGCCGACCCTCGCGGTGGCGATTCCGTGGCTGGTCGAATTGAACCGGTTGCTGAGTGCCTGAGCGGCGGCGTTCCCCGGGAGCTCACGGCCGGCACGCGAACAATCGCGGGGACAAGCCTTTCGGACGCGGCGGCCCCCGGGGCGCGCGATCCTCGGAAGCTTCCGGGCGGGCCGGGTCCGGCCGGCCGGCGGGCGAGCGCACGGGACGATCGGACCGCACACCGGATGCCGGAGACCGGGCGCCGAAGGACCGTCGCCGAGCCGGGCGCTCCGAACTCTCGACCTCATCGCCGGGCGGCGAAGCTTCTCGCGGTCCGGCCGCGGGGCCCGGATTCGCGGAACTCGGCCTGCCGGTCGAACTGGTGCAGGCGTTGCGGCGGGAGCGCCTCGAGACCGCATTTCCCATTCAGGCGGCGGCCATTCCGGATGTGCTCGCCGGTCGCGATGTGCTGGGACGCGCGGCCACCGGTTCCGGCAAGACCCTGGCCTTCGGCCTGCCGATGCTGGTCCGGCTGCGGCGCGGCGCGTCCGCACCGCGCCGCCCCCGTGCGCTCGTCCTCGCCCCGACCCGCGAGTTGGCCCTGCAGATCGAGACGGCCCTCGACGAGACCGCGCTGTCGCTGGGCCTGCGGGTGGCGACGGCCGTCGGCGGTGTGCCGATCAAACGGCAGGCCGATCGCCTGAGCCGCGGCGTGGACCTGCTGGTAGCGACCCCCGGCCGGCTCACCGACCTCATCGACCAAGACAAGGTCGGCCTGGACGCGATCCGCGTGGTCGCGATCGACGAGGCCGACCACATGGCCGAACTGGGCTTCGTCGACCAGATCCGCACGATCCTCGACCGCTTGCCCGCCGGCACTCAGCACCTGCTCTTCTCCGCGACCTTGGATGCCGCCGTCGACACGCTGGTGCACACCTATCTGAACGACCCCGTCCATCACGACGTCACGACCACCGCGGAAACGCGGGCGCCTTCTCCCGGGCACGCCGCGGCCCGCCCGGGCTCGCAGGCAACCGATTCGGTGGTTGCTGCGGAGAGTGCCGATGCTCCAGCTGCCATTGCGGCCGGAACGCCCCCGGCACGCAAATACGCTGAAAGACAAGAGAATTCACCGCACCCGGCTGCCGGGACCGGCCGGGAAGCCCGGCCGCAAGTGGCGAGCTCGCCGACGACGTCGACTGTCGAACCCACTCCCGCCGATGGGATCGGCAGACCGCCCACCGGAAATGATTTCAGCGGGCTCTCCTCTTCCGGTACGGCGAAACCCTCCCACTACCTCCTCCAGGTGCGAGCGACCGACAAGCGCGCAGTGGTCGCGGAGATCGCAGCGCGCGACGGGCGCACTCTGCTGTTCGTGCGCACCCAGTACGGTGCGGACAAACTCGCCGGGCGGCTGCGGGAAGCGGGCGTCGGCGCCGTCGCGCTGCACGGCGGGCTGAGCCAAGCGCAGCGTACGCGCACCTTGGCCGCGTTCTCCTCCGGTGCGGCACCGGTTCTCGTCGCCACCGACGTGGCCGCACGCGGCATCCACGTCGACGACGTCACGCTGGTGGTCCACGTCGATCCCGCCGCCGATGCCAAGGACTATCTGCACCGCTCCGGCCGCACGGGCCGCGCGGGCGCGAGCGGCACCGTGGTCACGATCGGCACCGATACGAGCGCGGACACCGTGCTCCGCGAAGCCGCGGTGGTATTCGAGCACGTGCGCATCCGCCCCGGCGACCCCCGGCTCGCCGTCTTGGCCGGGGCCCGCCCGCCGACTGGACGCCCAGTCCCGGATCCGGCCGCCGCCCCGCCTCGGACGGTCGACACGCAAGAAGCCGACACACGCGCAAGGCCCCGGCGAAACACCCGGCCGCCACACTCCCGCAACCGCCGCGCCAACTGAATCACCTACCGGGACAACTCAACCCCGTCGACGCGGCAGCGTGCCCGGCGACCGACGTCGGTCCCGGTTTCCGACTGCGAACCGTTGATTCGGCCTACCGTGCCATCATCACCGACCACGCCCCTCGTCCCCCGCGCCCGCATCCGCACCGGACGGAACCGGCGAGAAGGGCACGGTTCGCTCCTACCGCACCTCTCGGTATGGCGCACTTTCGACCGTGCAGCGTCGCTTTCGCTGTCAGCGCTCCGGAATGGCTTCCACCACAGTGGTTTTCACCGCATCGGCGGCAGACCCGTCCTTCAGGTCCACGCCGGATCGTCCCAGTGCACGCGCACCCGCTACCAGACCCGCGACGACGGTGGCCGCCTGTCGATACCCCAGACCCTCGGGCGGGTGAATATTCGACACGCAGTTGCGTTCGGCGTCGGTGCGGCCCGGTCGGGGGCGGTGGGTGAGGTAGATGCCGAGACTGTCGGCCACCGACAGACCGGGGCGTTCGCCGATCAGCACCAGCACGGTGCGCACGCCGAGCGCGGCGCCGAGATGGTCACCGATCGCCACCCGCGCCTGCGTCGCGATCACCGGCGGGGCCAGCGTGTAGTGCGGGGCGAGTTCGTCGACCAGGGCCGCGAGCAGATCCGGTCCGTGTGTCGCGAGCGCACTCGGGGACAAACCGTCGGCCAGAACGATTCCCACATCGAAAGCACTGGGCGACAGAGGCTTTCGTACCGCCGAGGAGTCCTCGGGTTCTCGTCCGAGATCGGGCCGGCGCAGATACTCCGCACGGTCTCGGGCCCGGCTGCGTACCCGGATCGGCGTCCCGACGTCCAGCGCGGCGACCCGTTCGCACAGCGCATCCACGTCCACGCAGGTGTGCACCGCGTCGCGCGCCGCCGCATGCGCGGCCCGGAATTCCAGTACGCGCGCGGTGGGCAGTGCGTCACCGGTTCGCCCGAGCCCGATCCGCGCCTGCGTCGTCCCACGCAATTCCCGCCAGAACAACTCGCTGTCCGCACCTGATCGACGCCCATCGCGCGCCTGTCCGGCTCCGGTCGGATTCGTCCCGATGGCGCTCATCGCGGCCCCGCCAATTCCCGCAGCGGCGAGGTCAGCGGTTCCACCGCGGCGATACCGCCCGCGGCGTCGAGCATGCCCAGTCGCGCGAGCCACTGCTCGAACTCCGGCGCGGGCGCCAGGCCCAGCAGGCGGCGCACGTACAGCGCGTCGTGGAAACTGAGGCTCTGGTAGCCGAGCATCACGTCGTCGGCCCCCGGCACCGCGATCACGAAGGCGACACCGGCCGCGCCGAGCAGCGTCAGCAGGGTGTCCATATCGTCCTGATCGGCCTCGGCGTGGTTGGTGTAGCAGACGTCGACGCCCATCGGCAGGCCGAGCAGTTTGCCGCAGAAGTGATCCTCCAGCCCCGCCCGGACGATCTGTTTGCCGTCGTACAGATATTCCGGGCCGATGAAGCCGACGACCGTGTTGACCAGTAACGGCGCCAGTTCGCGCGCGACGGCGTACGCACGCGCCTCGAGCGTCTGCTGATCGACGGGCCTGCCGCCGGTACCGAAATGCGCGCCCGCCGACAGCGCCGAGCCCTGCCCGGTTTCCAGATACATCACGTTGTTCCCGACGGTTCCGCGCCCCAACGATCGTCCGGCCTCGTTGGCCTCGCGCAGCAGCGACAGATTCACCCCGAAGCTCGCATTCGCCGCTTCCGTCCCGGCGACGGACTGAAAGACGAGATCCACCGGCGCCCCCGCCTCGATCAACCCCAGCGTGGTGGTCACATGGGCGAGCACGCAGGACTGGACCGGAATGTCGAATCGGGTCCGCACCTCGTCGAGCAGCGTCAGCAGCTCAGCGGCGGCCCGCGGCGAGTCGGTGGCCGGATTCACGCCGATCACCGCATCCCCGCAGCCGAGCAGCAATCCGTCGAGCACCGCCGCGGCGATACCGCGCGGATCGTCGGTGGGGTGATTCGGCTGCAGCCGGGTGGCCAGCCGGCCCGGCAGTCCGATGGTGGTGCGGAAACCGGAGCGCACCTCGGCGGCCCGCGCGACCGCGATCAGATCCTGATTGCGCATCAGTTTGCTCACCGCCGCGACCATCTCCGGCGTCAAACCCGATGCCACGGAACGCAATACCGCTGCCGGTGGATCCGCCTCCGATCCGGCGGCCACCGCGAGCAGCCAGTCCCGCAGGCCGCCGACCGACAGCTGCGCGATCGGCGCGAAGGTCGCGCGATCATGCGTGTCGAGAATCAGCCGGGTGACCTCGTCGGTCTCGTAGGGCACCACCGGGTCGTTCAGGAAGTCGCGCAGCGGCACCTCGGCCAGCGCCCACTGCGCCGCGGCGCGCTCCGCGTCCGAACTCGCCGCGCACCCGGCGAGTTCGTCACCGCTGCGCAGCGGTGTCGCCTTGGCCAGCAGGTCGGCCAGCCCGTCGAAGGCGTAGGTCCGGCCGTGGAGGGTCTGCTGATACCGCGTCATCGGTCTCCTCCGGATCGGCGTCCTGTCCACCCTCACCGCCGGTGGTGGCTGCCAGCGTACCGCCGCACCCACACCCCTCGATGTCCGTTATGTCCCAACGCGTTACGATCGGGTAAGCACTCCGGCACTGCGAGGAGGCGCACTTGACCGAACGCAAACCGGCCGGCATGGGTTTCGAATCCTGGATCGACAAGCAGATCCGCGAGGCCACCGAACGCGGTGAATTCGACAATCTGGCCGGAACCGGCAAACCGCTGCCCGGCGTGGGCGAGCCCTACGACGAGAACTGGTGGCTGAACAACTACCTGCGCCGCGAAGGTGTGGGCGGCGAGGCGCTGCTGCCGACCTCATTGGTGCTGCGCCGCGATCTGGAGCGGTTACCCGAGCGGGTCGCGGAGATGGATTCCGAGGCCGAGGTCCGCGCCTATGTGTCCGATCTCAACATCCGCATCGTGGAATGGATCCGGATGCCGCACGGCCCCCACGTCCGCCTCGCACCCGCCCGAGCCGACGAGGTCGTCGCGCGCTGGCGCGCCGACCGGCACACCCGGCAACGAACGGCCGCCCCCAGCGGAAAAGACTCTCTCGCAACCACTTCCACGCGGCGCCGGGACGGCCACCCGCGGTGGTGGCGCCGACTGCTCCGCCGCGACCGCCCCGGCGCCGCCTAGTCCTGAGACGGCGGGAATCCACCGGTGGCGACCGGCCCCCACCGCTCGACCTCGATGCGGATCAGCGATTTGTTCTGCCGCGCCATCGCCGCGCGGTAGTCCTCCCAATCGGGATGCTCGCCCGCGATACAGCGGTAGTAGTCCACCAGCCCGTCCAGCGCTTCCGGCATGTCGAGTACCTCGGCACGCCCGTCGATCTGGACGTACGGACCGTCCCAGTCGTCGGACAGCACACAGATCGACACCTGCGGATCGCGGCGCGCGTTGCGGGTCTTGGCCCGTCCGGGGTAGGTGGAGATCACGATCCGGCCCGCCTCGTCGACGCCGCAGGTCACCGGCGACATCTGCGGGGCGCCGTCGGCGCGCGTGGTGACCAGGACACCGCGATGACGCTGGCGGGCGAAGTCGAGCAGTTCGGTCCGGTCGACCTCCGTGGCGGTCGCGATCCGTGGCATGGGCGATCCTTTCTCGACGGTCCTCTCGCAACCACCCTGCCATGATCGATTCCCCTACAATGGCCGGAGTGCAGTTTCTCCCAGGACACACGCCGCCGTACGACCTCACCTACGACGATCTGTTCCTCGTACCCAATCGCACCGATGTGTCGTCGCGGTTCGATGTGGACCTGTCCACCAGCGATGGAACCGGCACTACCATCCCCATCGTGGTCGCGAACATGACCGCGGTCGCCGGACGCCGCATGGCCGAAACGGTCGCGCGCCGCGGCGGCATCGTGGTGCTGCCGCAGGATCTGCCGATCAGCGCGGCCTCCGACACCATTTCCTTCGTCAAGAGCCGTTCGCTCACCGCCGACACCCCGGTCACCCTCGGGCCGGATCATTCGGTGTCGGACGCGCTGGCCCTGATCCACAAGCGCGCCCATCGCGCCGTGGTCATCGTCGAGAACGACAAGCCGGTCGGCGTCGTCACCGAATCCGCCTGTGCCGATGTCGACCGATTCGCGCGGTTGCGCACGGTCGCCGACGCCGATTTCGTCAGCGCCGCCGCGACCACCTCCCCGCGTGAGATCTTCGGCCTGCTCGAGGCCGCGCACGCGACCCTCGCGGTGCTGGTCCACGACGACGGCACCCTGGCCGGTGTCATGACGCGCACCGGCGCGGTCCGCGACGGCATCTACACCCCGGCCGTGGACCGGAACGGCACGCTGCGCATCGCGGCCGCGGTCGGTGTGAACGGCGATATCCCGGGCAAGGCGAAGGCTCTGGTCGACGCCGGCGCAGACGTCCTGGTCATCGATACCGCCCACGGTCACCAGGAGAAGATGCTCGAGTCCCTGCGCGCGGTGGCGGACCTGAAACTAGGCGTGCCGCTGGTGGCGGGCAATGTGGTCTCCGCGGCCGGAACCCGCGATCTGGCCGAGGCCGGGGCCGACATCGTCAAGGTCGGCGTGGGCCCGGGCGCCATGTGCACCACCCGCATGATGACCGGTGTCGGCCGCCCGCAGTTTTCCGCGGTCGCCGAATGTGCCACGGCCGCAAAGGATCTCGGCGTGCACATCTGGGCCGACGGCGGAGTCCGCCATCCCCGCGACGTGGCGCTCGCGCTGGCCGCGGGCGCGTCGAACGTGATGATCGGCTCCTGGTTCGCCGGTACCTATGAATCGCCCGGTGATCTGCGCATGGACCGCGACGGCAACGCCTACAAGGAGAGCTTCGGCATGGCCTCCAAGCGCGCCGTGGCCGCCCGCACCGCCGCCGACAGTGGATTCGATCGCGCCCGCAAGGCGCTGTTCGAAGAGGGCATCTCCTCCTCCCGGATGCGACTGGACCCGGAACGTCCCGGCGTCGAGGACCTCATCGACCACATCTGCTCGGGTGTGCGCAGCGCCTGCACCTACGCCGGGGCCCGCACGCTCGCCGAACTGCACGAGAAGGCGGTGCTCGGCGTGCAGTCGGCCGCCGGTTTCGCGGAAGGACGCCCGCTGCCCTCGGGGTGGTGAGGCTCACCACACTCGGCGCGGCTCGCGGAGGGCGATCCGGCAGGATCCGGCACACACCGGGCGTCTCCGCGTTCGCCGCGAGCCCGATCCGCCGCACCGGAGGGGTCGCGGCGCGCCGCGCCGCTCGGTCGCCGCGAAGATCCCGGTAACATAGGCTGTGCCGACCGGCGGACCTCCGCCGACCGGCATTGCGTTTAGTTCGGCTCGTCCACTTGCGAAAGGAACCAGTTGTCACCCGCGTCCGAGGGCGCCACACAGGAGGGCTCCTCTACCGAGCCGGGTGACCAACCCGGCGCCTCCGTCTCCGCAGATCCTCCGTTACCCGGTGGGCGGTGCCGATCGTGTCCGTAGTGCTCACCATCGTCAGCCTGCTGGGATTCATCGCACTCACCGCGGGCACGGCGATCTTCGTCGCTGCCGAATTCTCGCTCACCGCACTCGAGCGCAGCACCGTCGAAGCGCACGCCCGCGAGGGCGACCGTCGCGCGCGCCAGGTCCGCCACGCGCACCGCACCCTGTCGTTCCAGCTGTCGGGCTCCCAGCTCGGCATCACCATCACCACCCTGGTCACCGGTTATATCGCCGAACCGGTGCTGGCCCGGCTCATCGAGCCGATCTGCACCGCGCTCGGCGCGGGCCCCGGGACCGCGCAGGGCGTTTCCCTGTTCATCGCGCTGGTGCTGGCGACCTCGCTGTCGATGACCTACGGCGAGCTGGTCCCCAAGAACATCGCGATCGCCAAACCGCTGACGACCGCGCGCTGGACGGCCGGTCCGATGATCGTGTTCACCACCGTCTTCTCCTGGCTGATCAAACTGCTCAACGGAGCCGCGAACTGGGCGGTGCGCCGGCTGGGCATCGAACCGGCCGAGGAACTGCGGTCGGCACGCTCGCCGCAGGAGCTGGGTTCGCTGGTGCGCACCTCCGCGATGCGGGGCTCGCTCGATCAGCGCACCGCCCTCGTGGTGGACCGCTCGCTGCTGTTCGGTGAGCGCAGCGCCGAGGATCTGATGACGCCGCGGGTGAAGATCGAAACGCTGGATCAGAACGACACCATCAGCGACCTCATCGCCGCCGCCGGCCGCACCGGCCTGTCCCGTTTCCCGGTCATCGACGGCGATCTGGACAACACCCTCGGCATCGTGCACGTCAAACAGACATTCCTGTATCCGGTCGCGCAGCGCGGCACCATCGCGCTGTCCTCGATCGCGCGGCCGGTGCCGATCGTGCCCGCCAGCCTCGACGGCGACACCGTGCTGGAACGGGTGCGGGCGGACGGGATGCAGCTCGCGCTGGTCGTCGACGAATACGGCGGCACCGCGGGCCTGGTGACCATGGAGGACATCATCGAGGAGATCCTCGGCGACGTCCGCGACGAGCACGACGAGGAGGAACTCGACGTGCGCCGCACCGCCCTGGGCTGGAACTGTTCCGGGCTGCTGCGCATCGACGAGGTGTCCCGGGCCACCGGCTACGACGCGCCCGAGGGCGAATACGACACCCTCGGCGGACTGGTCCTGACCACCCTGGGCCGGATTCCGCTGGCCGGCGACGAGGTGCTGCTGCCCACCCCGAGCGCGACCAACGGGCACGCGATGCAGCCGCACACCCACGGCGGCTGGCTGGCCCGGGTGGAACGCATGGACGGACGACGCATCGACCGGGTGCTGCTGCAGCCGGTGGACGCCGATGCGATGACGACGTGGGAGCTCAGCCATGGGTGATCTGTTCGGACTGTTGCTCACCGTCGTCCTGCTCGGCGCCAACGCCTTCTTCGTCGGCGCGGAGTTCGCGCTCATCTCCGCCCGCCGTGACCGGCTGGAAACCCTTGCCGCCCAAGGTAAACGGGGAGCCGGCACGGTGATCGGCGCGGCCGAGCATCTGTCGATGATGCTGGCCGCCGCCCAGCTGGGCATCACCATCTGTTCGCTGCTGCTGGGCCGCATCGGCGAACCGGCGATCGCGCATCTGCTCGAGCGCCCGTTCGACCTGGTCGGCGTGCCGGATCAGCTGCTGCATCCGGTGGGATTCGCGCTGGCCCTGGGCCTCGTGGTGATCCTGCACATGCTGATGGGCGAGATGATTCCGAAGAACATCGCCCTGGCCGGGCCGGAGCGGGTGGCGTTGCTGCTGGTGCCGATCATGCTGTGGTGGTTGCGCCTGGCCCGTCCCCTGATCGGCCTGTACAACCTGGCGGCCAATCTCACCCTGCGCGCGCTGCGCATCGAGCCCAAGGACGAGCTCGACGCGACCGTGTCGTCGGTGGAGCTGGCGGAGATGATCGGCGAATCCCGCTCGGAAGGTCTCATCGACGAGGAAGAGCATCGCCGTCTCACCCAGGCGCTGGGCACCACCGACCGCATCGTCGCCGATGTGATGGTGCCGCTGGCCACGACGCGCTGCGTGCCGCTGCGCGGCGACGGCACCACCCTGGGCGATATCGAATCCGCGGTCGCCGAGACCGGCTTCTCCCGCTATCCGGTGCGCGCCGGCGACGGCTCCCTGGTGGGCTATCTGCACGTCAAGGACGTGCTGGACAAGGTGGCCGACGATTCGGCCGGGCCGTCGACCCCGATCCCGCGCACCGATATCCGGCCGCTGCCGACGCTGAGCATGGGCACCACGCTCTACGAGGCGCTGGCCCGGTTGCGCCGCACCAACAGCCATCTGGGCCGGGTCATCGACACCCGCGGCAATACCGTCGGCATCGTCGCCCTCGAGGATCTGGTGGAAGAGTTCGTGGGCACCGTGCGCGATGCCACCCACCGGGTGGCGGAATGACCGTGGACGCGACACCGGCTGCGGCGCAGGACCTTCGGGTGCTGCCGCCGACGCAGTGGCGGAACCGGGCACAGGCGCACAGGGACCGGGTCGACGAGATGGTCGGCCCGTACCTGCGGCAACGCGCCGACGGCCGCAAACATCCGGTGATCGACTTCCTGTTCACCTATTACGGGCACAAACCGGCCCAGTTGCGCCGCTGGCATCCGGGTTTCGGCGTGGCTCTGGCCGATGCCGAGGAGTACGCGCAGCGCCGCGGCTATCACCGCGTCGAGACGGCCGCCGGCCCTGTCCATACCGCCGACCCGGCCTTTCTCGACCGCCGCCGCGACACCGTCGAATTCGTCGCGGCCCTGCTGGCAGCCACCGCAGCACGGCCGGCGCAACTGTCCTGCTTCGGATTACACGAATGGGCGATGGTCTACCGCAGCGACGATGTGCGCCACCGGCAGGTCCCGCTGCGGCTCGGCCGTGCCGGCACCGACGCCGTGGTCGATTCGATGTCGTTGCGCTGCACGCACTTCGACGCCTTCCGCTTCTTCACCCCCGAGGCGGCGCCGCATAATATCGAACAACTCAACCGCGACGACCAGATCCGCCGGGAACAGCCCGGCTGCCTGCACGCGGGAATGGATCTGTACAAGTGGGCATTCAAGCTGGTCCCGCTGATCGATTCGGATCTGCTGCTGGACTGCTTCGCCCTGGCCTGCGCCGCCCGCGAAATCGATATGCGCGCCAGCCCGTACGACCTCACCGACTACGGCTACCGGCCGATCGCCATCGAAACCCCCGGCGGCCGTGCCGAATACGTTCGCGCCCAGTCCGAGCTGGCCCGGCGGGCGGAGCCGTTGCGCACCGAACTGCTCGGCCGTTGCCGGGCACTGCTCGGGCCGTCCTGAGCGGACGGCGCCGAGCGGCTCAGTTCGCGCGGCGGATACTCAATTCCGCCGTGGCGTCGTAGATCCACGACATATCCGCCGCCGCGAAATCCGCCAGCCACGTGGGCGGCGCTGCCGCGGTAAGGGTTTCGAAGTTCCAGTAGTCCTTCCACAGCGAGACGCGCCCGTCGCGGACCCGGTGCACGGAGACGAACGGCAGCTCGGCGCGCTCGCCCGTCGGCCACACCCAGGTTTCGGAGTGCTCGTAGATCACGTCCGGGCCGTCGGCGACCAGCAGCCCGTCGTGATTGGTGTATTCGGACAGCCCGGCCAGTCCGATGCGCAGGCGTTTGACGGTATCGGCCGGCCCCTTCGCGGCCAGCGTGGGACCGGTCGGCACGTCGAGGTAGATGCAGTCCTCGGTGAGCGATGCGGCCACTGCGTCCCAGTCGCGCCGGGCCAGCGCCGCCCACAGCCGCCGCACGACCGCGCGCGGATCATCGTTGTCGGACATACCTTTTCCTCGCTCTCCGGATTTCCGGTTGCTTTCCGGTCCCGCGCCGGGCGCGGTTACACCACCGGGTCGATGGTGGCGTTGATGGTGTGAATGGTGCCGTCGGGAATGACGAAGGTTTCGGTGATGTCGACGGTCATCAACCGCACCCCGGCGACACCGGAGTCGAGCAGATAGCGCGCGGTCACCACATCACCGCATTCGGTCATCCGCAGATCGCGAATGTCCTGAATCACCGAATACTGGACGCCGTGATTCAGTTCCTGTGTCAATTGCGGGCCCGAATAGCCCGTCTTCAACCCGGCTTCGACACGGGTGGCGTCCGGCGCGAACGGCACCGCGCTCGCATCGTGTGAGACCAGCGCATCGATATACGCGCGGGCGACGGCCTGCCGGGGCGTATCGGCCGGATTCGGTGCTGCCGCAGCCATTCCCACTCCGGCGTTCAACGCGGCAGCCACCGCACCCGATATGACTGCAACGTGTTTCATTCCCATTCGCAGAGTTTGTCTCACGTGTTGCTGTGGCGCAACAGCTCGGTGGCCCCGGACGGCTTTCCCCGAAAACGGACCCGATGAGAAGGTGGGTGGGTTACCGTTTCGATGCATTGCCCGCAACCGGCGGTACCGACTACCTCCGCGCGCGGGACGCTTAACCCGTTTCACTGTGGAAGGTGGGGGTCCCGCAATGGCGCGGAGGTCGAGCAGGCGCACGCCCAAACCACTCATCGCCGCGGCCGCGGCCCTACTCGCGGCCGCGATTCTGCCGGTCGGCGGCGCGTCGGCGGATCTGCAATCCGATATCGCCACCCAGGTGCAGCAATTCCTCGATATCGGCAAGGTCGCGGTGCCCCCGGCCGACTGCGGCCCGGGCTCGCGACCGGAAACCGGTATGCAGGGCGATGTTCCGGCCGCCGACCGCGCCTCCGGCCGCAGCACACAGGGCTACAGCTGCAATATGTCGTTCGTCGGCGGATATGCCGGCCACGGCGCCGGCATCACCTCGACCACCTACGACCACTGCTCCTACACCGGCTCGTTCTTCCCCGGCGATCTGCTCGGTCCCGCCCAGGGCGTGCAGGTGATCGACGCCTCCGATCCGGCGCATCCGGTGTTGAGCACCACCCTCACCGAACCGGCGATGATGGCCGGAACCTGGGAGAGCCTGAAGGTCAACACCGCGCGAAAACTGCTGGTGGGCACCGGAGTTCCGTTCCTGGAGGGTACCGGCTACCTGTCGGTCTACGACATCTCCGACTGCGCGCATCCGCGGCTGCTCAATCCGGGGCCGGGCACCAACCTGGCCATGCCCCTGCCCATCACCACCCACGAGGGCGGCTTCTCCCCCGACGGCCGGACCTATTGGGCCTCGGGCATCGCACCCGGCTTCGTCAGCGCGGTCGACCTCACCGATCCGGCGAATCCGCACGTGATCTGGCAGGGGCTCACCGGCATCGAGGCGCACGGCTTCGGCATCAGTCCCGACGGCAACCGCATGTATCTGTCGGCGCTGGGCGGATTCACGGTGCTCGATATCAGCGCGGTTCAGCGGCGCGATCCGAATCCGCAGGTCAACCACATCGGCCGGGTGTTCTGGACCGACGGCTGGGCAACCCAGCACAGCGTGCCGGTGAGCTACGACGGCACACCGTATCTGTTCACCGTCGACGAGGCGGGAGCCGGCGGGGTGAAACTGGTCGACATCTCCGACGAGAACAACCCCAAGGTGGTCGAGAAGATCAAGTTGCGGATCGATCTGCCGGAGAATCAGGACAGCATGCTCGCCTCCTCGATGGGCGGTTCGGTGTTCTCCTACGACCCGCACTACTGCGCGGCCGACCGTCCCGAGAATCCGACGGCACTGGCCTGCGGGCGGGAATCGTCCGGCATCCGGGTGTTCGATGTGCGCGATCCGTTCCAGGTGCACGAGATCGCCTACTTCAATCCGCCCGCCCGCACCGGACAGAATCTGCAACTGTGGAACTCGCCGCACGCACTGGGTTCGCTGATCGGACCACCGGCGCTGGAAGGCTTTTCGGTGGCGCGCGCCATTCTGGACGGGAAATTCGATCCGGCCCAGGCCCTGTCACCGCGCGCCGGGATGCTGGCCTTCGGTGACGTGTCCTCCGACTGGTGTTTCGCGCCTCCGGAATGGCACGGCAGCCAGCTGTGGACCTCCTGCAACGACAACGGATTCATGGTGTTGCAGCTGGACAACGACGTGTATTCACCACCGGCCGACCAGCATTCGATCGTGGGGTCCTAGATGTCGCGATGGCTGCGCTGGGGCTCCTCTGCGGCGGCGGCGTTGATCCTGTTGGTGATCGGCGCTGCGCTGCGGCCGGTCGTCCTGCCCGAGAACCACACCGCCGCACCGGTTCTCGACGCCACCGAAATCGGATTCGCCCAGGATATGACCGCTCACCATCAGCAGGCGATCCAGATGGTGCAGCGTCTGGACCCCGGGGTCGACCCACAGGTACCGCGGCTGGCACAGCAGATCGACCAGTCGCAGCGGGTGGAGATCGGCACGATGCTCGGATGGCTGCGCCTGGCGAACGCCGCCCCGATGTCGGATCACCCGATGGCATGGATGAGCGCGGATACGGTTTCCGCACACCATCACGCGGCGAGCGGGCCCGCCACCACCGCGTCGGCGGCCGGCATGCCGGGAATGGCGAGCACGGCCGAACTGGACCGGCTCTCGGCCGCCCGGGGGCGTGACGCGGAAATCCTTTTCCTGCAACTGATGTACCGCCATCACGAGGGCGGTATCGCGATGGCTCGCGCCGCCGACCGGCAGATCGCCTCCGGCCCGGTGAAAGAGCAGGCCCGGGCCATGCTCGTCGCCCAGAGCCAGGAGACCGGGTTGATCGCGCTGATGCTGAACCAGCGCGGCGCGCAACCACTCCCCTAGGCCGATTCCGGCGGCCATGGTCGACACTTCCTTGTCCGCAGGTTCGGCGGCCGCGGCGAGAGGGCCGGTCCGGTGCGGATCGTCCGGCGGACCCGAGGATGTCGGTGGGTGCCGCTATGGTCCCTGGGTCGGCACACAATCGAGAGGTTCGGACGCGGATGACTGTCGGTACGGCGATCACCATTCCCACGCATATCCACGGTTATCCGGATCTGGCGTTCGGCGGCTACGTGGCGGGCATGCTCGCCGATCGCGTCGGCGGTGAGGTGCGCGTCGACTTCCGGCGCGGTGTTCCGGTGCGCACCCCGGTCCTGATCACCGATTCCGAATCCGGCAGTGTGCTCACCGATTCCGACGGCACAATCCTCGCCGAGGCGAGCCCGGGTTCGGTGGAATTAGCCGTCACCCCGCCACCCGCATGGGAAGAGGCGGTTGTCGCGTCTCGCGACTCGTTCGCCGCGGGCCGGCCCATTCCCGACTGCTACGGCTGCGGCACCGCGAATGCACCGGGCCGAGGCCTGCGACTGTATCCCTGGCGGATGCGCGACCACGATCTCGTCGCGGCCGCCTGGGTTCCCGATGCCGAATTGGCCGGGCCCGGAGGGCATCTGACCACGGAGAACATCTGGTCGGCCGTCGACTGCCCCGGCGGCTGGGCAGCCATCGAACTGTTCGGAATGCGGCCAGGGGGCGTCACGGCCGCCCTCACCACCCGTCGCATCGGACCGGTTCGCGCCGGGGAGAAGTACCTGGTCTGGTCCTGGCCGATCGCCGCCTCCGGGCGCAAACACACTGTCGGCGTGGCCATGTCGACGCCGAAGGGCGATCTGCGGGTCCTGGCCGAAGCGCTGTGGGTCGAGCCCCGGCGGTAATCTCCCCTGCCGGTCAGTCCGGCAACTCCTGGCTGCACGACGGCAGTGGTCAGCTTCCCGCCTGACCCGAAACCCGGCGGCTCACGATGGCATACCGCGAGCTCCCGGCACCGTGCCGACGAATCTCGCGATCGGTTCGCCTACTCTCCGGCGCCCGCCAGACTGCGATAGGCGGCAGCGTAGGAATCCGGGCGTACGTCGCCCATCAACAGGTACTGCTGCAGGAAGCCCATCATCGCGCCGAGCATGACCTGGGCGAGCGCGTCGATATCGGCTGCGGCGGAGAGCAATCCGGCCTCACGGGCGCGCAGGAGCAATTCCCGCCAGGCATTCCGGACTTGAGCCAGGCGTTCACGGACGATCCCGGCCACCACCTCGTCCCGCCCGGCCTCCGCCCACGCCTGCACCGCGACGCGCGGAATATCGCCGTCGCGAGCCAGATCCGCGATCTGCCCGAGCACCGACTCCAGCGCATCGATCGGCGCCACCGGCGTCGCCCCCTCGGTGAGCCGAGCCAGATTCGCCGTCATCCGGCCGAGCACGGAGTCGGCGATCGCGCGGATGATGTCGTTCTTGGATGCGAAATAGCCGTAGACCGCCCCCGCCGACATCCCCGATTCGGCGATCACCGCCGACATCGTCGTCTTGTGGAATCCCTCCCGGGCCACACAGCGCACGGCGGCAGCGATCAGCTGGTTTCGCCGGGCGGTGCGACGCTGTTCGGTCAGTCGCGGCATGTCCGCATCATAAAAAGAACGTTCGTTCTTGACAATCTCCCGGCCGCGGGCGCATGCTCGAAATGCAAAAAGAACGTTCCTTCTCTTTGGAGTTGCGATGCGACCGTCGCCCGCCACCGTTCTCGGACCGGTTCTGGCCCTGTCCGCCCTGATCACCGTGCTGGTCACGGCCTTCGCCTGGCCGACCTCCAACCTGGCCCCACGTCACCTCCCGGTCGGGCTGGCCGGCCCGGCCCCCGCCGTCGAACAGGTGCGCCAGGGCCTCGGCGCGCTCGGCGATTCGGCGATCGACACGACGACATATCCCGACCGCACGACGGCCGTTCAGGCCATCGAGGATCGCGATATCTACGGCGCCATCGTGATCGGCGCGAACGGACCGGAGGTGTTGACCGCCTCCGCCGCCGGCCCGGCCGTCGCCCAAGCCCTGACCGAAGCCGCCCGGAGCATGAGCCGATCCGCTGCGCCGCAGACGAATTCCGGGCAGTCGCCGCAGCCCGGTAGTCCTGCCGCGGGCCAACCCGCACCCAGCACCCCGATGCCGCAACAGCTTTCGCCGGCGCCGGTGGTCACCGATGTCGTCGCCACGCCTGCCGCCGACCCGCACGGCGCGGTATTCGGCCTCACCCTGGTCCCCATGGTCATCGGCGGCCTGTTGACCGGCGCCGCCCTGTCGCTGCTGGCGCTGGGCCGCACCGCCCGGATCGGCGCGGCCGTAGCCGTCGCGCTCATCGCCGGATTCGCCGTCACGGCCGTACTGCACACCTGGCTCGACGTGCTGACCGGAAATTATCTCGCCAACGCGGGAGTGGTCGCCCTGGCCATCGGCGCGATCGCACTCGCACTCCTCGGCCTGCGTGCCGTGCTCGGCCTCGCCGGACTCGGTGTGGGCGCGGCAACCTTTGTCGCACTGGGCATTCCACTCTCCGGCGCCATGTCCGCACCGGAACTGCTGCCGACCGGCTGGGGCACCCTGGGAACACTGCTCCCGCCCGGCGCGGCCGCCACCGCGCTGCGCTCGACCGCCTATTTCGGCGGTGCGGGCTCGGCAGCGGCACTGGCGGTGCTGAGCTGCTGGGCCGTGGGCGGCTTGTTGCTGGCGACTGTCCCCCAGCGCACCCGCCACCTTCCCGAGCCGGCGCACGACACCGAAACCGCACAGCTCGCCCGGACGGCCTGATCGCCCCGGAGACGACCCGGGGCAGCCGACCCCAGTTGTGGCCCACGATACAATCGGGCCTGCTCAATCGATGCCGACCGCGACCACGCAACTACCCATGGGTAACATGACAGGCGTACTTTTTCCATCCGGCTTTCTCGAAATGAGGCAGTAGATGACAGAGCGGATTCAGGTCGGCGGGCTCCAGGTGGCCAAGGTTCTTCACGACTTCGTGGAGAACGAGGCGCTCCCCGGCTCCGGCGTAGATTCCGCCGCGTTCTGGACCGGTGCGGAGAGCGTCATCAACGACCTCGCTCCCCGCAACCGCGCCCTGCTGGCCGAACGCGACGAGATCCAGGGCAAACTCGACGCCTGGCACGCCGAGAACCCGGGCAAGGGCTACGACAAGGCCGCCTACAAGAAGTTCCTCGCCGAGATCGGCTACCTGCGCGAAGAGCCCGCCGATTTCGCCATCGGCACCCAGAACGTCGACGACGAGATCGCGACCACCGCCGGCCCGCAGCTGGTCGTGCCGGTGAGCAACGCGCGCTTCGCCATCAACGCCGCCAACGCGCGCTGGGGCTCGCTCTACGACGCGCTCTACGGCACCGACGCCATCTCCGAGGCCAACGGCGCGGAGAAGGGCACCAGCTACAACAAGGTCCGCGGCGACAAGGTCATCGAATGGGCGCGCAACTTCCTCGACGACGCCGTGCCGCTGATCACCGGCTCGCACGTCGGCTCCAAGGCCTACAAGATCGTCGACGGTGAACTCGAGGTCACCCTCGAGGACGGCACCGACATCGGGCTGGCCGATTCCTCGGCCCTGGTCGGCTACCTGGGCGATCCGTCCGCGCCGAGCTCGATCCTGCTGCGCCACAACGGTTTGCACATCGACATCCAGATCGACCCGGAATCGCCGATCGGCAAGACCGACGACGCGGGCGTCAAGGACGTCGTGCTCGAGTCCGCGGTCACCACGATCATGGACTTCGAGGACTCGGTCGCCGCGGTCGACGCCGAGGACAAGGTGCTCTGCTACCACAACTGGCTGGGCCTGATGAAGGGCGATCTGGCCGAAGAGGTCAGCAAGGGCGGCAAGACCTTCACCCGCACCATGAACCCGGACCGGGTGTACACCGGCCTCGACGGCAACGACGTGGTCCTGCACGGCCGCTCGCTGCTGTTCGTCCGCAACGTGGGCCACCTGATGACCTCCGACGCGATCCTCGACGCGCAGGGCAACGAGGTGCCCGAGGGCATCCTCGACGGCCTGATCACCTCGCTGATCGCGGTGCACTCGCTCAACGGCAACGCCAAGGTCAGCAACTCGCGCACCGGTTCGGTGTACATCGTGAAGCCGAAGATGCACGGCCCCGACGAGGTCGCCTTCGCCAACGAGCTGTTCGGCCGGGTCGAGGATGTGCTGGGCCTGCCCCGCAACACCCTCAAGGTCGGCATCATGGACGAGGAGCGCCGCACCACCGTCAACCTCAAGGCCTGCATCGCGGCCGCGAAGGACCGCGTGGTGTTCATCAACACCGGCTTCCTGGACCGCACCGGCGACGAGATCCACACCTCCATGGAGGCCGGCGCGATGATCCGCAAGGCCGAGATGAAGAAGCAGCAGTGGATCCTGGCCTACGAGGACTGGAACGTCGACAAGGGCCTGGCCACCGGCCTACAGCACAAGGCGCAGATCGGTAAGGGCATGTGGGCCATGCCGGATCTGATGCACGACATGCTCGAGCAGAAGATCGGCCACCCGCGCGCCGGCGCCACCACCGCCTGGGTGCCCTCCCCGACCGCCGCCACCCTGCACGCCACCCACTACCACCTGGTGGACGTGTTCAAGCGGCAGGCCGAGATCGCCAAGGGCGGCCCGCGCGCCACCGTCGACCAGATCCTGGAGATCCCGCTGGCCGCCGACACCAACTGGTCGGCCGAGGAGATCCGCAACGAGCTGGACAACAACTCGCAGTCCATCCTGGGCTACGTGGTCCGCTGGATCGATCAGGGCGTCGGCTGCTCCAAGGTGCCCGACATCAACGATGTCGCGCTCATGGAAGACCGTGCGACCCTGCGCATTTCGAGCCAGCTGATGGCGAACTGGCTGCGCCACGGCATCGTCACCGAGGCGCAGATCGTCGAGAGCCTGGAGCGGATGGCGCCCGTCGTCGACCGGCAGAACGCCGGTGACGCCGCCTACAAGCCGATGGCCCCCGACTTCGCCGGCAGCGTCGCCTTCCAGGCCGCCAAGGAACTGATCCTCGAAGGTGCCTGCCAGCCCAACGGCTACACCGAGCCCATCCTGCACCGCCGCCGCCGCGAGGCCAAGGCGCTCGCCGCGAAGGGCTGATCCGAAACTCGTCGTGACCCTGTCGCGGCGAACCGTGACGTCGCAGCCCCGGTCGTATCGAACGACCGGGGCTGCTTCGCGCTCGGAACACTCTTCGGCGGCCGGCGTCCGTGCGGCTTCGCCGCGGAGGTCCCGTCGATCGCACGCGCCGACGATCACCCGCCGACGAAGGCCTCTATCAGCACGCAGGTCGCGTCGTCCAGCGCCTTGTCGGCGGAGTCGGCACAGCAGTTGGTCGCCGTCGCGAAGGCCACATCGCGCGCCGGCCCCAACCAGGTGGTCGCCAGCCACAGCAAATTGCTACCGGTATGGGTCAGCGCGACACCGCCGGCCCAGTCCCTGGTCGTGACGCGCCAACCGGCGGCGTAGTCGCCACCCGGCGGCGGTTGATGCAGACGCGCCATCGTCGCCGCGGACAGCAAGGTCGGCTCACCGCGAGCACCCCGGACGTGCATGGTGAGGAATTTCCCCCAGTCCGCGAGACCGACATGGACCCGTCCCGCCGGTCCGTAGGCCGGTGGGTTGTCCGCGCGCGGATCCGCGGGTGCAATGGGTTCGAGCGTGTTCCCCGCACCGGGTTCGAGCGCGTTCCCAGCATTCGTATGCCCCCACGGCTGATCGACGGCGGTGCCGTTGCCGGGCGGTCCGAAGCCGGCCGACGTCATGCCGAGCTTCGCGAACAGCTCGGTCCGAATCATGTTCTCCCACGGCGTCTTCGCGATCCGTTCCAGCACGATGCCGAGGATCAGATAGCCGGCATTCGCATAGGCGTACGTGCCGGGTGCCTGTGCGGGCGGGCGGCTCAGCAGCGACCGCACGGCTCGGATCCGGGCGCCGGGGTCATCGCCGTCGGACCACATCCGCTGCTTGATGTCGGCGGGCATGGCGGCCGGGGCGCCGCCGCGATGCTGGAGCAGCTGTTCGATGGTGGTGGCGCGATAACCGGGGTCGATCGTCTCACCGGCGAGCACGGTGTCGAGGCGATCGGAGAAAGCGAGTTGTCCGCGATCGACGAGGAGACCGATCAACGTCGCGGTCATCGCCTTGGTGTCGGACCCCAGATGCCATTCGTCGGCCGTCGTCACCGGCGTCGGATCTCCCAGTTTCCGCACCCCGCTCGCCCATGAGCCGATCAGGGTGCCCCCGCGCCACACCGCCGCCGCGAGCGCGGGAAGACCCGCCTCGGCACGAATGGCCTCCAGCTTGCCGGCGACCGCGCTGGAAGGCGCGAATGCGCCCTCCCCGCCCGTCACGGTGGCGGTCTCCAAGTTTTCGAGCACTCGTCGATCTGTCGACATATCACTCCCCCAAGATGTCGTGACGGAGATCTGCGGCGACCCCTCGGCCACAGAGTATCAGCACGCCCGCTCCCACAATTCGATTGCCGCGCAATATTTTTCAACCAGTTTGTCACGCAAATCTCACATTCCGGTCCTGTCGGCGACACATCCGGGCGCTCGGGCGCGGGAATGCGCGGCGGTATCGAACCGTTGTCGCCACATATGCGAATTCTGATCGTGTATGCGCATCCCGAACCCGATTCGCTCACCGGAGCTCTCAAAGATGTTGCGGTGGAACACCTTCGCGGCGCAGGACATGAGGTCGTGGTCAGCGATCTGTATGCGATGGGCTGGAAGGCGCAGGCCGATGCCGCCGATTTCGGTGAGTCCGGTACGGGCACCTTCATGCAGGCCTCCGGCGAGGCGTACAGCAACGGCACGCTGACCGCCGATATCACGGCTGAACAGGACAAACTGCGGTGGGCCGACGCGGTGCTGCTGCACTTTCCGCTGTGGTGGTACTCGATGCCCGCCATCCTCAAGGGCTGGGTGGACCGGGTGTTCACCAACGGCTTCGCCTACGGATCCGGCAGCACGGCGCTGCCCCGATACGGTGCGGGCGCGCTGAGTGGGCGGCGAGCCATGCTGGTGGTCTCCATCGGCGGACGGGAGCCGGCCTACTCCGAACGTGGCATCAACGGCCACATCGACGACCTGCTCTTTCCCATCCACCACGGCATCCTCTACTACCCCGGCATGGATGTGCTGCCCCCGTTCCTCGTCCACGGCACCATCCGGGTCGACTCCGAACGTTTCTCCGCCATCGCCGACGACCTGCGGGCGCGATTGTCGCGGATCGACGCGATCGAGCCGATCCCGTACCGCACCCAGGCCGGCGGCGATTACGACCGCAGCCTGCGACTGCGGGACGGCTTGGGCTGCGACGCGACCGGATTCGGGCTGCACTGCGCAGGCTGAGATGCGCACCAGGCTGAAGACCGAACCCACAGATCCGATCGCCCTACGCCGGTCGCGGCGTGGCCGAACACACACACGACTCCGCGAGGTCAGGGAATAGTTCGAACACCCCCAGCGCTGTAACTGCGGCAACGGGGGTTAGCGTCGCCCGCCGGATCGGTTGCGGCGACGAAAAAATGACCCGACAACGGCGGTAACGCTGTGTCACCATGACAACGATGATCAACCGGTCCCGCCGCACAGCGGGGCCATTCGACGAGTAACGGGAAGGAGGAGGTGGCCGATGTATCCGAAGAGTATGCGCGACGAGATGAACGATCTTGCCGGGCAGCGACATTCGACCGGCGTCGAGCAGTCGCAGAGCATTCTGCGGCAAGCCGAGCGGGAATCCGGTCGCCTCTTCCGGCAGGCCTGATCGGCTCCCCCTCCTCTCCTCGTTCCACTTTTTCACGAAACATGGTGACCCCCATGCTGTCTCGTCACGCCGAAAGAACCCTCGCTCCCGACAACTGGATACACGCCCAGGTACTGGTCCTCAACGCGTCCTACGAGGCGCTGACCGATATCGGCGCGGATCGCGCGGTCGTGCTGGTGATCAGCGGGACCGCCGAGACCGTGGCCGAGCGGCAACCGCATTTCCCGATTCGCTCCAAGCATCTGGAAATCGCTCTGCCGCAGACGATCCGGTTGCTGCGCTACGTCTATCTCGAGCACAGCGTGCTCGTGCACGACGAGAGCCGGGCCACCCTCGCGGGTGTGCTGCGGCGGGACCGTCACCGGTGCGGATACTGCGCCGGCTGGGCCCGCACCGTCGACCACATCCGCCCGCGCAGCCGGGGCGGACCCAATACCTGGAACAACCTGGTCGCCGCCTGCGGACCGTGCAACACCCGCAAGGCCGACCGCACCCCGGACGAGGCCGGGATGCGACTGCTCTGGGAACCCAAGGCGCCCACCGACATGCAGCGGCGGCAACGGCGGATCTGGAAGGACCTCGTCGCCACGGGCGCACAGTGAACAGCCACCGGCGCACAGTGAACACCCGCACATCCCGAGGAAGGAGGGATCCGATATGACAACTACGACTCCGGCACTCACCCTGGTGGATCTGCTCCCGGTCTCGGATACACAGAGCTGGGACCAGGCCGCATGCAAGGGTGACCCGAACCACGATGCCTGGTTCCCGTACCCGTCGCAGGACTTCGACTACGCGCGCGGAATCTGCGCCGGCTGCCCCATTCGCCGGCAGTGCGCGGAGTTCGCGGCCGGCACCGGCCAGTCCGGTGTGTGGGGCGGTCACGAATTCGACCGCGGCAAGCTGATCCGCGACTGAGAACGACACGTGCGAGTGGTCCGCGTCACTCGCACGATCCGAGCCCGGCGCTCGACCGATCCTGGTCGAGCGCCGGTTTTCGCGTGACCATACACTGGAAAATCGTGGGCACACATCGCAGCGCGGACGGATCACGGGGCGTCAGCAAAGGTTTGGTTATCACCGTGGTGGCGGTCCTGCTGCTGATCGTGGCGGTCGCCGGTTGGTTCTGGCTCAGCAATCGTTCGGCATCGGAGAACCGCAGCGCCGCCGGCCAGTGCATCGAGGGCCCGGTGACGCTCGCGGTCACCGTCGATCCCGATATCGCCGCTCCCGTGCGCGCCGCCGCCGACCGCTACAACGCCACCCACCCCCAGGTCCGCGATCACTGCGCGAAGGTCTCCGTCACCGAACGGACCACCGCCGCGATGGTGACCGGGCTCACCGCCCCGAACTGGGACGCCAAGCTCGGCCCACAACCCGGTCTCTGGATTCCGAGTTCTTCGCGGGCGGTCGAGCAGATGCGGGTTCCGGGACTGGTGCAGGGCACGCCCGCCTCGATCGCCGTCAGCCCGATCGCGGTGGCCGCCCCCGGCACCCTGGCGCAAGCGATGGAGAAGGCCAACCTCAGCTGGTCGGATCTGGCGCGCCTGCAGCGCGGGTCGCTCGGCGATATCGGCCTCGGCAGCTGGGGTCCGCTGCGGATGGCGATGCCACCAGGTGACGATTCGCTGGCCGCCGCGGTCGCGGTCGGGTCGGCCGTCTCCGGCTCCGATCCGCTGACCGATGAATCCGCCGCGTCCGGTCAGGTCATCGCCGCCATCTCCGGATTGGCCGCCGACGCACCGGAATCCGGGGACACCGCCTCCGCGCTGGCGGCGGTCGCCGATTCCGCGCAAGGCCCCAACTCCCCGATCCACGCGGTAGCAGTTACCGAGCAGCAAGCCAAGACCCGGCCGAGCGTCGCGCTGTTCCATCCGACCGGTGCCGCGCCGGTCGCCGATCATCCCGCCGCGATGCTCACCGGAAGCTGGGTCGACAAGACCCAGAACCTGGCGGCCGGCATGTTCGCCGACTTCCTGCGCGCTCCCGAACAACAGAAGCTGTTCACCGACAACGGATTCGGCGCCGCGGCCGCCACACCCACCGCGGTGCCGGCGAAGTCGGTCCTCGATCGGGTGCAGTCGGTGCTCGCCCATCCGGTCCTGGGCGTGCAGGCCACCATTCTCATCGACACCTCGGCGTCGATGGCGCCCAGCGACGGTTCGATGTCGCGGTTGAACAACGCTCTCGCCGCGGTCCAGTCGACCCTCGACACGATGCCGCCGGATTTCGGTGCCGGCGCCTGGATCTACGCCAATCAATTGACCGACGGCAATCCGTATCGAATGGTCGCGCCCACCCAGGCGCTCACACCGCAACACCGCTCCGAATTGTCCACTGCCCTGGGCAACGTCACGCTGGCCGGTTCGAGCACCGACCGCACTTACCCGTCGCTCGAGGCCGCCTACCGCAGCGCGGTGAAGAACTATTCCCCGGGTAAGACGAATTCGGTGCTGCTCATCACCGGCGGCCCCAACGACAATTCCTCGGTGACCGGGGATCAGCTGATCACCGATATCACCGGCGTCGCCGATGCCGCGCATCCGGTGCGGGTGGATGTGATCGTCGTGGGCGGCCAGGGGGCGCAGACCCTGCAGAATCTGGCTCAGAAGACCGGCGGCACCTACACCAAGGTCAGCACCTCCGACGACATGACCTTCGGCACCGCGGTCAACCACGCGCTGACCACGCCGTAGGGCCGTTCGCCGCCGGCTTCACCAGCCAGCGGATCTCGGGCACCGTCACAGCCGCTAGTGCTAGTAAGATGCAAGCAGTTGGCGAAGGAGGTGTGGTGTCCGAGGAACAGCTTTCGGAACAGCGGTCGGGCTGCCCGATCAACGCCGCCGTCGAGGTGGTCGGCGATCGGTGGACGATGCTGGTGCTGCGCGACATCATGTTCGGCGACCGCCGTCATTTCCGGCAGCTGCAGTCCCGGTCGGAGGAGGGCATCGCCTCCAATATCCTCGCCGACCGGCTCAAAACCCTCGTCGACGCCGGACTGCTGACCCGCGACGAGGTCCGCCGCGGACAGCGCGCCGCCTACAGCCTCACCGAACCCGCGATCCAGCTGGTTCCGGTCCTGGCCGCCCTCGCCTCCTGGGGCCTGCGACACCGTCCGACAACCCCCGAATTGCGCGTCCGCGCGGAACTGCTCGAGGCCGGCGGCCCGCAACTGTGGGCGGAATTCATGGACGAGCTGCGCGAACGCCACCTCGGCATCGCGCGCCCGGATACCGGCAAGCCGACCGCCACCGAACGCCTCGCCGAGGCCTACGCGCAGGCGGTCGCCGCCGAAGCGTGACCCGCCCGCGCTCGGCAGATAACTCAGTCGGTGTAGGCCTCGAGGGGCGGGCACGAGCACACCAGATTGCGGTCACCGAAGGCTCCGTCGATGCGCCGGACCGCAGGCCATACCTTGGCCCGGCCGGAGTGCACACCCAGCGGGTAAACGGCGGTCTCGCGGCTGTAGGGATAGTCCCACTCGCCGACGAGCGAAGCGGCGGTATGCGGGGCGCCGCGCAGCGGGCTCTGCTCGACCGGCCAGGTGCCGGCGGCAACCTCGTCGATCTCACCCTTGATCGCGATCATCGCGTCGGCGAAGGCGTCGAGCTCTTCGAGGTTCTCACTTTCGGTGGGCTCGACCATCAGCGTCCCGGCGACCGGGAAACTCATGGTCGGGGCGTGGAATCCGTAGTCGGCCAGGCGTTTTGCCACATCGTCGACGGTCACGCCGGTGCGCTTGGTGATCTCGCGCAGATCCAGGATGCACTCGTGGGCGACCATGCCGTTCTCCCCGGTGTAGAGCACCGGGAAATGCGAATCCAGCCGCCGCGCAAGGTAATTGGCCGAGGCGATCGCGGTCAGCGTGGCCCGGCGCAGGCCGTCGGCGCCCATCATCCGGATATAGGCCCAGGTGATCGGCAGGATCGAGGCCGAACCGTACCGCGCCGCGGACACCGCGTGCGAATCCGGCTGCAGCGGATCGCCGGGGAGGTAGGGCGCCAGATGTTCGCGCACCGCGACCGGGCCCACGCCGGGACCTCCGCCGCCGTGCGGGATACAGAAGGTCTTGTGCAGGTTCAGGTGCGAGACGTCGCCGCCGAAGCGCCCCGGGCGGGCAAGTCCCACAAGAGCATTCAGATTCGCGCCGTCGACGTACACCTGTCCGCCCGCATCGTGCACAAGCGCGCACAACTCGGCCACCTCGTGTTCGTACACGCCGTGGGTGGACGGATAGGTGATCATGATGCAGGCCAGCCGATCGGCGTGATCGGCGATCTTGGCGCGCAGATCGTCCAGATCGACGTCGCCGTTGTCCCGGCATTTCACGACCTCCACCCGCAGCCCGGCCATCGCCGCCGACGCGGCGTTGGTGCCGTGCGCACTGGAGGGAATCAGGCAGGTGTCGCGGTGGGTGTCGCCGCGGTCGAGGTGATAGCGGCGGATCGCGAGCAATCCCGCGTACTCGCCCTGACTACCGGCATTGGGCTGCAGGCTCACCCGGTCGTACCCGGTGACCGCGGCCAGCCAGTGCTCGAGATCCTCGATCACCCGCAGCATGCCGGGCGCGTCCTCCAGCGGCGCGTACGGGTGCAGGCGCGCGAAACCGGGCCAGGTGATGGGCTCCATCTCGGCGGTGGCGTTGAGCTTCATGGTGCACGAACCGAGCGGAATCATGCTGCGGTCCAAGGCGATATCCTTGTCCGACAGCTGCCGCAGATACCGCAGCATCGCGGTTTCGGTGTGATAACGGGTGAACGCCGGATGCGTCAGATAGGCCGAGGTCCGGGTTTCGATCGAGGGCAGCGTGGCCGTCTCCGGCACCCCGTCGGCGCCGAAACATTCCAGCACGATTGCCACTTGGGCCTCGGTGGTCGCCTCGTCACAGGCCACCGCCACATGGTCGGCGTCGACGAGACGCAGGTTGATACCGCGCCCCTTCGCCTTGGCGACCACGGCCTCGGCGCCACCGGGCACCGACACCAGGACGGTGTCGAAGAAGCGTTCGTGCACGACCGCGTCGCCGAGCCCGGTGGCGAGCCGCTCGGCGTGACCGTGCACCCGCCGCGCGATCGCGCGCAGCCCGTCGGCGCCGTGGTAGGAGGCATACATCGCGGCCACGATCGCGAGCAGCACCTGCGCGGTGCAGATGTTCGAGGTCGCCTTCTCGCGGCGGATGTGCTGTTCGCGGGTCTGCAGCGCGAGCCGGTAGGCGCGGTCCCCGTCGGCGTCGACCGAAACGCCGACCAGCCGGCCGGGCAGTTGCCGCGCGTGTGCGGTGCGCACCGCGAGATATCCGGCGTGCGGACCGCCGAAGCCGAGCGGGACACCGAACCGCTGGGTGGTGCCGAAGCATACGTCGGCGCCCTGCTCCCCGGGCGGGGCGATGAGCGTCAGCGCCAGCAGGTCGGCGCCGACCGCGACCAGCGCACCCCGCGCGTGCGCCGCGGCGATCACCGCGGTCGGGTCCGCGATCCGGCCGGAGGCGCCCGGAGTCTGCAGGACCACGCCGAAGAAGTCGCCCTCGGGCAGTTCGCCGGAACTCAGATCCGCCTCGACCAGCGTGATGCCGAGCGGTTCGGCCCGGGTGGTCAGCACGGTTCGGGTCTGCGGGAACAGGTCGGCATCGATGAGCAGGCGCTGGGAGGTGCTCTTGCGGTTGGCGCGCTGCAGCAGCGTCATCGCCTCGGCCGCGGCGGTGGCCTCGTCCAGCATGGAGGCGTTGGCCACCTCCATCCCGGTCAGATCGGAGACCATGGTCTGGAAGTTCAGCAGCGCTTCGAGCCGGCCCTGGCTGATCTCGGGCTGATACGGCGTGTACGCGGTGTACCAGGCGGGGTTTTCCAGCAGGTTGCGGACCAGCACCGGCGGGGTCAGGGTGTCGTAGTAACCGAGGCCGATCATCGACGTGGCGACGGTGTTCGAATGCGCCAGCGCCGCAAGTTCGGTGAGAGCGTCGTGTTCGGAGACCGCGGTCGGCAGCGCGTCCAGTCCGGTCTCGCCGGCGGCGTCCAGAATGCTCGCGGGCACGGCACGTGCGGCGAGTTCGTCCATCGACCCGACGCCGACGGTATCGAGGATCCGATCCAGTTCGGTGGTGTCGGGTCCGATGTGGCGCTCGGCGAAACTACGGGTCACGGCAGCTCCAAGGCTCGGGCGGGTCGACCGGCACCCCGGGTGCCACCGTCGACGACTGTCGGCCCTCCCCCTCTGTCGTGGCGCCTGAGAGATTCGGGGTCGCGCGCGATCCCTTTCCCCATGGGCGGGCGGCCCGCATTGTGTGCGGCCGCCGCTTTCCAGAGGCGTCGAACTCCGTACGGTCCCTGATGCCTGAGAGATTGACGGGGAGGTGCTGCTCCTTCGGCGTCCGGGACGAAACCCGGAACTCTCCCGCACGGCGGCGACGCACCCTCAGTCTAAGCGGTGCGCGGTAAACGCCATGTTTCCGACCCAGCTCAGCACGCAGTCGGCTGCATCACATTCGGCGAGCGACGACTATCCGGTCTTGCGGTTCTCGCGTGCCTTGCGCCGGTAGGCCAATTCGTCCTCGGGCCGGTCGCTCGCCTCGTGGGTCTCGGCGCGTTCGGCCGGGAAGTTGGCGATCGCGCCGGTCAGCTCGCGCATGGCCCCGCTGACGGCGATACCGAAGACGCCCTGACCGCCCTGCAGTAAATCGACGACCTCTTCCGGCGAGGAACATTCGTAGACGGTGGTGCCGTCGGAGAACAGCGTGATCCCGGCCAGATCCTCGACCCCGCGGCTGCGCAGATGATCGACGGCGATGCGGATGTTCTGCAGTGAGATCCCGGCGTCGAGCAGCCGCTTGACGATCTTGAGAACCAGGATGTCCTTGAAGGAGTACAGGCGCTGACTGCCGGAACCGGTGGCGCTGCGAATCGAGGGGACGACGAGCCCGGTGCGGGCCCAGTAGTCGAGCTGCCGGTAGGTGATACCGGCCACCTGGCAGGCGCTGGGAACGCGGTAACCGACCAGCTCGTCGGGCACCGTGTCGTCAGGGAACAGCCCTGGCTGCACGACCGCGGTGGGCCGCGGGTCGGGTGCTGGTTGCTGCGGTCGGTCTCCCACTGCTACTCCCTCACTGCATCGCCGAAGAAGAACAACGGCCTAACTGTCGAGGCTACTCTGTCGATTGTCTCGGCAGCACGGGCATGGAGCCAAACTCCGCGTGCGGCGTGTTTCTCACCCTCTACGTGAGGTATAGAGCACAGTCGAGATCACCTGACCGTCATACGCGGTCGCCGGTAACCCGGGCGAGAAGCTCAGCTGTCGGTGGCCTTGAAATCGTCCGGTGACACCGACTCCAGGAACTCCTTGAACTTCTCCACCTCGTCCTCGCGTTCGTCGGGCATCACCAGCCCGGCTTCCTCGAGGACCGGTTCCTCCGCGTAGATCGGGCAACCGACCCGCAAGGCGATAGCTATCGAATCCGACGGACGTGCGGAGATCCGCACGTCGTTGTCGAAGACGAGGTCGGCGTAGAAGGTTCCCTCCTGCAAATCCACGATTCGCACCTCTTTCAAGGTGTGGCCGAGGTCGTGGATCAGGATCTTGATCAGGTCGTGGGTCAGGGGCCGGATCGGGGTCACCCCCTCCTGCTCGAGCACGATGGCGGTCGCCTCGGCCTGACCGATCCAAATGGGCAGATAACGGTCGCCCGACTCTTCACGCAGCAGCAACACGGGCTGGTTCTGGGGCTGCTCGACCCGGATGCCGATCACACGCATTTCACTCATCGCACTGGCCTCCCATACTCGCCGGCCGCCCGCACGAGCCCAGCTGGGCAGGCCGTATCACCGAGTCTAGGCGAAGAATTCAGCCGCCGAGGGAAGCCCGCACCGACGTCTTCACCAAGCTGGTATGCAGCGTCAGCGACAACGCCGCCAACTCGCGTACGGTCTCCTCGGCGCGGGCCCGGGCAT
Organism: Nocardia nova NBRC 15556; assembly: GCF_001613005.1. Lineage (GTDB taxonomy): Bacteria > Actinomycetota > Actinomycetes > Mycobacteriales > Mycobacteriaceae > Nocardia > Nocardia nova. Next base: position 32,435 of record NZ_BDBN01000027.1, read on the forward strand.
CGGCGTCGCGGCTCTTGGCTATCGGCGCGGCGATCTGGGCGATCATGGCCGCCTCCCGGTCCGCTGCCAGCTTGAACGCCCGCAGATGCCGTGCCTCCAAACCGAATTCGCTCAGCGCCTGGGCGGTGCGAGCCAAGGTGACGGCCTCGGCGTCGAAGAATCCGGCAGCGCCGGGCGTGATGAGCCCGGCGCGTATCAGTTCGGTGAGAAATTTCTCATCTATCCCGGCCTGCTCCAGCAGATCGGCACGCGTGACGCGCATTTCGTGATCGAGACGCAATTCGTCCGGCGACACCTCGCCGGACACCACACCCAGCCGCCGGGGCGCCGCGGGGGCGCCCACCGTGCGGGTGGACTCGGGCGCACGCCCCGAGCCGTCCACACCGGCGCCGTCGGCCCGGGCCCGCGCCTCGCGCACACCCAGGGTCGCCGCGCCGCGGTCGATCGCTTCGAGCTGCTCCTTGATCACCTTCAGCGGCAGATACTGATCCCGCTGCGCGGTCAGCACGAATTTCAGCCGCTCGACATCGGCGACCGAGAATCTGCGATATCCCGAAGGCGTGCGCTCCGGGCGGATCAGCCCCTCCGATTCGAGGAAGCGGATCTTGGAAATGGTGATGTCCGGAAAATCCGGACGCAGCAGGTCCAGCACGGAGCCGATCGACATTCCTCCGCGTGTCCATTGCGCTGCGCCAGTCATCAGTGGAATCCGCCTCGGCCGTTATGCGCTCGGCTCGTTGACCTGCGGTCGCGGTCCGGTCAGGAAGACCAGCCGGAACTTGCCGATCTGCACCTCGTCCCCGTTCTGCAGCTCCGAGGAATCCACCGGCTCCCGGTTGACGTAGGTGCCGTTCAGGCTGCCCACGTCGACGACCTGGAAGGTGTCCTCGTCCTGCCGGAACTCCGCGTGCCGACGGGACACGGTGACATCGTCGAGAAAGATGTCGCTGTCGGGGTGACGGCCCGCCGACGTGGTGGGCTGATCCAACAGGAACCGCGACCCCGCGTTGGGACCGCGCTTGACCACCAGCAGGGCAGCACCCGCGGGCAGCCCCTCGACCCCTTGCACCGGCTGCTCGCCGGTCTGCTCACCGGAGCGCGACGCGTCGACCTCGTTGAGGAAGTCAGCGCGGAACACCGAAGTCGTTTCGGCCGCGCTCTCCCCGTATCCCGGGTCTTTGTTCTCGCTCACCCTTGCTCTCCTCCTCGAACCGATTTTCCGTACCGGTATCCGGCGCCAATTCCGAGCGCACTGCCCTCACCGTCGCCACCCATCGCGACAGGCTGTCGCGCTGTCAGGTGTCACCGGCAAGTTCCGGCAGAGTTCCCGGCACCGGCCGCCGGCACATCTGTTGGCATTGACCGTACCCTGCTGGGCCGCACCCGTGCAGGTAGAACTGGGAAGGCTGACTCAGCCCTCGATAACTCCTTGGTAACCTGCGGCATCGAGCAATGCACCGAGGGCGGTATCGAGTGCCTCGGCGTCGTCGATCTGCAGCTCGAACATCCATCCGTCGCCGTAGGGATCGGTGTTCAGCGATTCCGGCTCGGAGTCGAGATCTTCGTTCGCCGCAACGACTTTCGCGTTCAGCGGAGCGTAGATCTCCGAGACGCTCTTGGTCGATTCGACCTCGGCGATCGCCTCGCCGGCCGACACCACGGTGTCGACTGCCGGCAGCTGCACGAACACCACATCACCGAGCTGCGACTGCGCGAAATCGGTGATACCGACCCGCACGCGGTTCGGCGCGATCCGCTGCACCCACTCGTGTTCCTCGGTGTAGCGAAGATCCTCGGGAAGGTTGGTCACAGGCTGATTCCTCTCACGGGGCGTCCTTTCACGGGTGTCGGCCGACCGGCGTTCGGCACAACTCTATCGACCCGTGCCGACACGTCGGATCGCCACACCCGCTACGAAGTTGCTCGCGGCGCAACAGGTATGGTCCGGGCGACGGCGAAGGCCTTGCGCAGATACAGCAGACCCGTCCACACGTAGACCGCCGTACCCCACCACAGCAGCGCCCAGCCGAAGGCCCGGCCGAAACCGGCCGCCGCCCAATCCATCTGGCCGGCCAGCAGCCACGGCAGCGCCGACATCAGCGCGAAGGTGGCCGCCTTGCCGAGGTAGATGACCTCCGGCGGATCGAGGTTGCGGCGGCGATAGATCGGCAGCGTCGCGCTCAGGATCAGGTCGCGGCCGATCAATACGACGACGAACGGCCACGGCAGGATTCCGCGCACCAGCAGGCCGAGCACGGTGGCGATGAGATACAACCGATCCACCAACGGGTCCAGCAGCGCGCCCAGCCGCGAGTACTGATCGAGCAGCCGCGCCAGCTTTCCGTCGAGGTAGTCGGTGACGCCACTGGCGACCAACAGCGCGAACGCCCAGCCGTCGGCATGCAGGACCAGCAGCAGCCAGAGGAAGACCGGCACGCCGATCAGCCGCAGCACACTCAGCACGTTCGGCACGGTGAGAATGCGGTCGGTCTCCGTGCCGACCGCGGCGTCCGCGGACTCGCGCGCGGGCTCCGGGGGCTCGGAGGCCTGATGGTCGGGGCCGGACCCGCCGGCCGGTCGGTTGCTCACGCCTGTTGCTTACCCGAACCGATCCCGCCGCGCCATTCGGGCACGCCGCGACGGGTACGGCGGCACGATAGGTTTACCGGTCGCATCCGCCCGGATGGCACACTAGCGAGTGACACAATGAGTCGTAAACCGTTTCATTGTGAACGCGGTGACGAGAGGAAGACATGCCCGACTTCGACTACGACGTGGTGGTGATCGGCTCCGGCTTCGGTGGCAGCGTCAGTGCGCTGCGCCTCACCGAGAAGGGCTATCGGGTGGCCGTTCTGGAATCCGGCCGGCGCTGGCCCGCGGAGGCCATTCCGAATTCGAATTGGAATGTGCGCAAGTCGATCTGGGCGCCGCGCCTGGGCCTGACCGGGCCGCAGCGGATCAGCGTGCTCGGCAAGTGCGCGGTGTTCTCCGCCGCCGGTGTGGGCGGTGGCTCGCTGATCTACGGCAACACCCTCTACGAACCGCTGCCGAACTTCTACACCGACAAGCAGTGGGCCCATATCGCCGACTGGCGCAGTGAACTGTCCCCCTACTACGACCAGGCCAAGCGGATGCTGGGCGTGGCGCCCAATCCGCGCGTCACGCCCGCCGACGAGGTGATCCGTTCCATCGCAGACGATCTCGGCGTGGGTGATACCTATCACCCCACCAACGTCGGCGTGTTCTTCAACGAGGAGCAGCCCGGCGTCGAGGTCGACGACCCCTACTTCGGCGGCGCCGGCCCGCGCCGCAGCGGCTGCATCCACTGCGCGCGCTGCTTCACCGGCTGCCCGCACAACGCCAAGAACACCACCCCCACCAACTACCTGTACCTCGCCGAACAGGCCGGTGCGAAAGTGTTCGAGCTGACCACGGCGACGCGCGTGCGTCCGATGGTGGGCGGCGGCTACGCCATCGAGACGCAGCGTTCGGATCGCTGGGTTCGCAAGGGCCGCAAGACTTTCACCGCCGAACAGGTCGTCTTCGCCGCCGCGGCGCTGGGCACCCAGAAGCTGTTGCACAAGATGCGCGACGACGAGGTGCTGCCGAACCTGTCGCCCCGGCTGGGCGAGCTGACCCGCAGCAACTCCGAGGCCATTCTCAATGTGGTCAGCCGGCAGCGCAGCGATTTCGCCGAGGGCATCGCCATCACCTCCTCGATCCATCCCGAACCCGACACCCACGTCGAGGTCTGCCACTACGGCAAGGGGCAGAACGCGCTGTTCCCGATGTCGGTGCCGATCGTCGACGGCGGCGCGTTCCGGTTCCTGCGCTTCCTGCTGGCCATCGTGCTGCACCCGCTGGTGTTCGCGCGCAGCCTCAACGCCCGCCACGCCTCGGAGAAGTCGGTGATCCTGCTGGTGATGCAGTCGCTGGACAATTCGCTGACCTCGTTCCGCCGCTGGGGGCAGCTGAAGACCAGACAGGGCACCGGACAACCGAATCCGACCTGGATTCCGCTGGCTCACGAGGTCGGCCGCCGGTTCGGGGAGAAGGTCGACGGCGACGTGCACGGCCTGGTCATGGACGTGTTCAACATCCCCGCCACCGCGCACTACATCGGCGGCTGCGTGATCGGCGAAGGACCCGAAAGCGGTGTGGTGGACCCGTATCAGCGCGTATTCGGCCATCCCGGACTGCATATCGCCGACGGATCCGCCGTCACCGCGAACCTCGGGGTGAACCCGTCGCTGACGATCACCGCGCAGGCCGAACGCGCGATGGCGTTCTGGCCCAACAAGGGTGAACCCGATCCGCGGCCGGAACTGGGCGCGGGCTACCGCCGCATCGACCCGGTCGCCCCCCACTACGCCACCGTGCCCGATACCGCGCCCGGAGCGCTTCGGCTGCCCATCGCGCCGATCGATCCCGCGCCCGCCGAGCGCTGACGGTCTGCATACCGGGCGCCTTCGCCACTGCCCCGCCGGGCGGCGAAGGCGCGATATGCCGACACCGGCGCGTCGAAGTCTCCCCCGGACCCGTAGTGCCCCTTATGCTTTCCGGTATCGGGTGTCGACGGAAGGGCGGTCGCCAATGCTCGTGCGAGTGCAGAACGCGGCCGGGACCCTGGCCGAGCGGGTCCTCATCGACTGGTTGCGTACCTGGAAGGGGCCGGGTGACCCGCAGGGTGTGGCAACGGTCAACTGCAGCCTGTTCTACGCCGACCGGCTGCATCAGTTCGATGCGGTGATCTGGACGCCGACCACCTGCGTGGTGATCGAGGCCGAGGCCTTGGTCGAGCGGGTGAGCGGCGACCTCGAGGTCCCGTTGAACGGGCCGTGGCGGGTCGGCGGGCACGTGGTGAGTTTCGAGGGCGGCGATCGCGGCACACCGCTGGACCGCTCCCGCGAGCACACCCACGCACTGCAGAACTGGCTGGCCGAACGGGGCCTGGGCCAGCGCGTGGTGCAGGGCGTGGTCGTGGTGGTGCCGCCGCACGGGGCCCAGCCGACGATCCGCCAGCTGTGGAACGATCCCGGCTTCCAGGTGGTGCTCGGCGACGATCCCAGGCGGCTGGCCGATTGCCTGACCGCGCTCACCTCGCAGGGCAGGGCGCAGTGGACGGTCAACGAGGTCGCGCTGACCTTCCGCGGATTGGGCATTCTGCCGTATCTGCCCGCCCCGCAGGATCTCGTCGCCGAGGGTTTCGGCGGACCGGTGGACACCACGCTGTGGTACGGCGGCCCGCAACAGGCGCAGGCGGAAGCGTTCCTGGAGGAACAGGCCCACGCCGATCAGTCCTACGGGCGCCCCGTCGCGATCACGATGCCCTGGTACAGCCCGTGGAACCTGTATCCGAAGGAGGCGGACCGCATCGATCCCGGCCGGGCGGTGCTGCGCATCCTGCTCGCGATCGGCATGCTCGTCGGCGCTGCCTGGGTGGTCTGGTTCGTGATCTCGCTGGTCCTGAACTTCGGCCCCGGCTGAGCCGGACCGGCGGCGCCCGCCGCGGGCATCCCTCAGGCCGCGGGCGTGCCCGCCGTACGATCGCTGCCCCCCGCGGCATCCTCGCCCGACTCCGCCTGTGCACCGGCACCGGACTCGCCGGCGGCCTCCGCCCGGAGCGGCCGGGTCTCGAACCGCGTGCGCAGTGCCGTCGTCACCGCCCAGCATGCGGTCACCGCCGCGACGGCGAACGCGGTGCCGCCGACGACATCGGTCGGATAGTGATAGCCGAGACCCACCATGCCCACCGCCACGGCCGCCAGCGCGAGTACGGCGACCACGCCGAGGACGAGGCGCAAGCGCACGGTGGCGGCGACGAGCAGCAAACCCGTTGCGATGGCGACGAATTGGACGGAGTGCCCACTCGGGTAGGCGAGATAGTGCTGTAAATGCCTGTCCCACAGCGGTTTCAAAGCCCAGGTGTTGATCGCGACCACCAGCTCCGGGACGAGCACCAGAAATCCGGCACCCCACCAGTCGCGCCGGCGGGCGCAGTAGAGCACACCGATCAGCAACAGCGGCAACATGATATAGGCGTCGCTCGGTACCACCAGCGCGTCGTAGACGCCACGATGCGCGTCCAACCCCTCGTGCACGCGATCGTCGATCGCGCGATCGAACGCCGTCGGCCCCCCGCCGGCGGGGAAGCTCAGCGGAACCGTCACGGTGATCAGCAGGCCGATCAGGGTGACGGCGGCGGCAACGACATGCGCTCGATATCGAGCGACCGGCGGTGGAGCGGGCACCTGTCGACCATAGCCGCGCCCGGCCACCGCCCCACCGTCACCGGCCGCCGATATCGAGCGTGGGTTCACGCGCCCTGATGCGCGCTCGCGTCGTCGAGCATCGCCGCGCGCAGCATGGCCTCGGGCACGCCGAGCGCTTCGACGAGTGTGGCCGACTCCGGCCGCAATCGGTCCACGAGTTCGTTGACACCGCGGCGCACCGACTTGGCCCGATCCACCGACATGAAGCGGTGCATGATGTACCAGGCCTGATTCTGTTCGATGGTGGAGTACACGAACAGATCGCAGACGGTGTCGGCCAGCGCTCGCGCGTCGGGATCCTCGATATCGGCGATGCCCTCGATGAACGCCTCCAGCACCAGCCGGTCGATATGCGCCTCACCGGCGGCGAGGATGTGGTCCTGTGCGTTGTTGAACGCCTCGAACGGCCCGGTCTCCTCGGCCCGCGCGCGCAGCCGGTGCGCGGCGGTGCGGGTCAGATAGTCCTCGCGGTCGGCGAACAGCTGCAGCTGCACCGAACGCCGGGACAGATCGCCCTCGTCGACGCCGTCGTCGGAGCGGTCGCGCAGGCGCTGGATGAGCTGGCGCACACCCGAGGTCTCACGCACCACGTCGCGGGCCATGGTGGCCGCGAATTTCACCCAGCCGAGCGCGTCGAGATCGCGCACCTCGTCGGAGTAGGCGGTGAGCAGCTCCTTGGCCACCAGCTGGGTCAGCACCACGTTGTCACCTTCGAAGGTGGTGAACACGTCGGTGTCGGCCTTCAGGGTGACCAGCCGGTTCTCGGTGAGATAGCCTGCGCCGCCGCAGCATTCGCGACATTCCTGGATGGATCGGGTGGCGTGGCGGGTCTGGGCGACCTTCAGGCCGGCGGCCCGCTTCTCCAGCGCGCGCTGCGCCTCCGGGTCCAGATTCTGCCCGGTCTGCACCAGGTGCATGCGCCGCACCAGATCGTTCTGGGCGAACGCCAGCGCGAACGCGCGCGCGACATGCGGGAACAGCCGGCGCTGATGGCTGCGATAGTCCAGCAGCAGGATTTCGCTGCCGTCGTCCGGATCGGAGAACTGGCGGCGCTTGTCGCCGTAGCGCAGCGCGATACTCAACGCCACCCGCGCACCGGCGGCGGCCGCGCCGCCGACACTGATCCGTCCGCGCACCAGTGTGCCCAGCGTGGTGAAGAACCGGCGGCTCGGGTTCTCGATATCGGAGCGGTAGGTCCCGTCGGGTTCGACGTCGGCGTAGCGGTTGAGCAGGTTCTCCCGCGGGATCCGGACGTGGTCGAATTCGATGCGACCGTTGTCGACGCCGGGCAGACCGCCCTTGAGACCGCAGTCCGAGGTGGTGACCCCGGGCAGGTCGTTGCCCTCCTCGTCGCGGATCGGGACGAGGAAGCAGTGCACGCCCTTGCTCTCGCCGCCGGTGATCAGCTGGGCGAAGACGGCCGCCATCCGGGCGTGTTCGGCGGCGCCGCCGATGTAGTCCTTGCGGGCGGAGGCGGTCGGGCTGTGCACCACGAACTCACCGGTCGCCGGGTCGTAGGTGGCGGTGGTCTCCAGATTCGCCACGTCGCTGCCGTGCCCGGATTCGGTCATCGCGAAACAGCCGAGCAGATCCAGCGACAGCAGCCGTTTGACGATGTCGGTGTGGCGGTCGGTGCCGAGGTTTTCCACCGCGCCGCCGAACAGACCCCACTGCACGCCGGCCTTCACCCACAGCGACAGATCGGTGTAGGCGAGCATCTCCAGGCCGGTCACGGCCCCGCCGGGATCGCCGGTGCCACCGTGCTCCAGACTGAAACCTTTTTCCGCATAACCGAATTCGGCGATGAGGCGCATCTGGTCCAGTACTCGCGCGCGAGCCTGGCGGTAGTCGAGGTAGGGATCACCGAACAACCGGTCGTCGACCAACTGCCTTCGCGCCTGTTCGCGGACCTCGCGCCACGGGCCGTCGAGCGCGGCCCGCAGATGGTCGGCGGTCGACTTCCCGTTCTTCGATATCCCGGTGCTCGATGTCCCGGCCTCCGACTGCGCGGAGTCCGATCTCACGGAATCTGCTGCTTCAGTACCCGTAGCCGTATCGGTGCCCATGGTTATCGACTGTAGCGGGACTGGGAAGCACCGACGATAACCAGCGGTTTGCTCTATTCGCCGCTTCCGGCGGCGTGAGGGAGCTGACCCCGGGCCGCGCGGCGACTCCGGCTACCGTGTGCAGTGTGACAGATGAGTTGGAGCCCGAACTCGTCCGCACGGGGCCGGAAACCCGGCCGAGTTCGTTGTGGCATCGGGCGATGGGAGCGGTAACCGATCGGCTGGTCGCCCAGCGGCGCGCCACGGTGGACTCGGTGGTCGAGGCACCGGCCCCGCTGAAGCCGATCGATCTCACCGACGACGCCGCGGTAACCGAGGTGCTCGACCTGGCCGAGCGAGTCGGCGAGGTGGTGCTCGCGTCGGGCACCGCCGTGACCGACACCAGCACACAGGTCGAATTCATCGCCGCGACATACGGTTTGGCGCAGTGCGATATCGATGTGACCTACAACTCGATTCGCATCTCCGCCGATCGGGGTCCGTCGCTGCCGCCCGCCAGCACCATGCGGGTGGTGCAGTACCGCTCGCTGGACTTCACTCGCCTGTCGGCCGTCGACCGCCTGACCCGGCGGATCCGCCGCGAGGTGGTGCCGCCTCAGGAGGCGCACGCCGCCCTCGACGCGATCACCACCGCCCCGCACCCCTACAACCGGTGGGTCGCCACCTTCGGCTGGTCGTTGCTGGCGGCGTCCATCGCGCTGTTGCTGGGTGGTGGCGTGCTGGTCGCGGCCGTGAGTTTCGCCACGACGTTGCTGATCGACCGATGCAACCGCGAGCTGAACAAGCGCGGCCTGCCCTTCTTCTTCCAGAACATGATGGGCGGCATCATCGCGACCCTGCCCGCAATACTGCTGCAGACCTTCGCCGAGGGGTTGGAGACCAATCCCAGCGTGATCGTCGCGGCCGGGATCACCGTGCTGCTCAGTGGTTTACAGCTGGTCGGTGCGGTCGAGGACGCGATCACCGGCGCACCGATCACGGCCGCCGCCCGCATGCTGGAAGTGCTGGTCATGACCGGTGCGATCATCGGCGGGGTCGGTTTGGCACTGCGCGGAGCGCAAGCCTTCGGCGCCCAGGTGCCGCCGATCGACATGTCGCCGTCCTACGACATCACCAATCTGCCGTTGAAGATCACCGCCGGTGCGGTGGCGGCGGCGGCGTTCGCGCTCGCCTGTTATGCCGAGCGCCGGGCCCTCGCCGTCGCCGCCATCAGCGGTGCGGGGATCACCGTGTGCTACCTGTTCGTGCAGCACGCCGGTTTCGGGCCGGTGATCGCGGCCGCGGTCTCGGCGACCGCGATCGGTCTCGCCGGTGGTCTGCTGGCCCGCCGCGCGGTGACGCCCCCGCTGGTCGTCGCCATCGCGGGCATCACTCCGCTGCTTCCCGGTCTCAAGGTCTATCGCGGCCTGTTCGCCCTGATCAACGACGATCTGCTGGTCGGGCTGAATCAGATGTTCGCCGCGCTGGTAGTCGGCTGTGCCCTCGGCGGCGGTATCACGCTCGGCGAGTGGTTCGCCCGGTGGCTGCGCCGGCCGCGGATCCTGCGGCGGGTCACCGGGGTGCGCCCCGACGACTTCACCTGAGACCGCCGGGTTCGCGGCCCGGGATGCCTCAGGCCGCGAACCCGATGGAGCGGGCCAGATCGGCCAGCGTCGCATCGAACAGCGCATCAGGGTTGCCGACCGGCATCGGGTAGTTGCCGAAGACTTCGAGGGTGACATGCCCGTACAGCCGAGCCCAGAACTGGATCATCAGATAGGTGACACCCAGGTCCAGCTTCTCGGCCGGGAATTTCTGCCCCGATTCGGCGAGCACGGTGAGCAGTTCGGTCTGGAATCCGATGAGGTCTTCGCGCAGCGCGTGCGGGATCACATCGGTCGGCGGGGTGACGATGTCGTAGGTGGTCAGCAGCCGGCCCGCGGCCTCCAGGAAGATGCGGCCGAACGGTTCGTCGAATTGCCGCATGGCGCTGGCCGACCCCCCGGCCGGCGAGGCGAAGACGAGCGTGAACTCGTGGGCGTGAGCCAGGGCCCACTGCCGGAAACCCTTGCAGATGGCGAACAGCTGGACCATGCCGTCCTCGGGCAACTCGGCCACCTGTTCGGCGAGCTCCTGGGCCAGGTCGGCGCAGATATCGCTGCGCAGCGCACCCACCAGGTCGTCGCGGGAGGCGTAGTACCGATACAACGCGGGTGCGGTGATACCCAGCTCACGCGCGATGGCGCGCAGGGTCACCGCCTCGGGTCCCTGCTCCACCAGGAGCGTGCGGGCCACGCGCCGGATGTCGGCGTCGCTGACCGCGGGCATCCGGCCCCGTCGTGCGGCTGTCATGCGTCGTCCTTCGTCGCATGCGCACCGGCCCCGACGTCACGGGTACGTCGAGGCCGGTACGCACGCTGTGTCCTGGGCCGCCGGAGACCGGGGACGCCGAGGGCGCTGCCCCGGCGGCCGCGGCGCTCACTCGTAGGCGACCTGCCAGCTCTTGATTCCGTTCAACCAGCCCGAGCGTAGCCGGACCGGCTCGGAAACCTCACGCAGGTTGGGCATCACGTCGGCGATGGCGTTGAAGATCAGATCCAGCTGCAGCCGGGCCAGGTTGGCGCCGACGCAGTAGTGGGTGCCGGTGCCGCCGAAACCCACGTGCGGGTTCGGGTTTCGCATGATGTCGAAGTCGAACGGCTTGTCGAAACGTTCCTCGTCGAAGTTCGCCGAGGAGTAGAACAGGCCGACCCGCTGGCCCTTCTTGATGGCCTGACCGCCGATTTCGGTGTCCGACAACGCGGTTCGCTGGAACGCGATGACCGGGGTCGCCCAGCGCACGATCTCGTCGGGCGCGGTGCGCGGCCGCTCGGCCTTATAGAGCTCCCACTGCGCCGGGTTGTCCACGAAGGCCTTCATGCCGTGGGTGGTGGCGTTGCGCGTGGTCTCGTTACCGGCCACGGCCAGCAGGATGACGAACCACGCGAACTCCTCCGAGCCCAGCGCCTCACCCTCGATATCGGCGTTGAGCAGCTGGGAGACGATGTCGTCGGCCGGGCATTTGCGCTTCTCCTCGGCGAGGTTCCACGCGTAGCCCATGACCTGGGCGTTGGCCATCTTGTAGCTGTCGGCGTACTCGGGGTCGTCGTAGCCCATCATCTGGTTGGACCACTCGAACAGCTTGACGCGATCCTCCTGCGGCACGCCGAGCAGTTCGGCGATGGCCTGCAGCGGCAGCTCACAGGCCACCTGCTGGACGAAGTCGCCGCCGCCGGTCTTCTTCGCCTCGTGCACGATCCGCTCGGCCCGCTCGCGCAGCGCGGCCCGCAGGCTCTCCACCGCACGCGGGGTGAAGCCGCGCGAAATGATGCGGCGCAGCTTGTCGTGCGCAGGCGGATCGGTGTTGACCAGCATGGCCCGCTGGATCTCGATCTCCTCGCGGGTGATGTCGCCCTTGAAACGGATCACCGCGGTGTTCTCGTGGGTGGAGAAGACCTCGGAGTTCTTCGAGATCTCCTTGATGTCGTCGAGCCGGCTCACCACCCAGTAGCCGCCGTCGTCGAATCCACTCACTCCGTTGGGCTGGTCGACCCACCACACCGGGGCGGTGCGGCGCAGTTCGGCCCATTCGGCCACGGGCAGGCGCTGCGACAGCAGATCGGGGTCGGTGAAATCGAAATCGTGACTGATGGACGGCAGAGACGGCGCGGACACGGTACCTCCTTTGGAACACGTTCCTATGGAGTGAACCACACCACACCCGTTTTGTGAACACCTATTAGTAAATAATGTTCACGTGCTTGTTCCGGCGCGCGAGCAAACGGCTGGCAAGGTATTTGACCAGCATGGACAGCGTCCGGGCCGGCTCCGAGGGGGGACGGGGCCGGCCCGGACGAGCGCTCAATCCAGCTGCAGTTGCGGAGAATACAGCTCCAGCCAGGTGTGCAGATCGATGATGCGGTCCAATCCGGCGCGCACGGCGCTGTCGATGCCCGCCGGGTCGAGGGCAACCGCCCGCTGCAGCCACTGCCGGTCGATGAGGTCGAACAGCCGTGAATCACTCTCGGCGAGAACATGTTTCGCCTGCTGCTGCAGCACCGCCGCGTAGCCCGGATCCTGCGTCGACGGGTACGGGCTCTTGACGCGCCGCACGACCGATTCCGGCAGCACATGCTCGGCCGCATGCCGCAGCAGGCTCTTCTCCCGGCCGTCGAACGTCTTCAGCGACCACGGGGTGTTGTAGACGTATTCGACCAGGCGGTGGTCGCAGAACGGCACCCGCACCTCGAGGCCGACCGCCATCGACGCGCGGTCCTTGCGGTCGAGCAACGTGCGGACAAACCGGGTCAGGTGCAGGTGGCAAACAGTCCGCATCCGGTGTTCGACCTCGGATTCGCCGTCGAGGTGCTCGACCTCGGCCACCGCCGCGCTGTATTGGTCGGCGACGAACTCCTCGAGCCGGAGCCGTTCACGCAGGGCCGGGTTCAGGATCTGCCAGCGGGAGTCGCCGGTCAGGGCGCTGTTGAACGCGAGCCACGGAAAGTTGTCCTCCTTCAGTGCCACCTCGTCGTGGAACCAGCGATACCCGCCGAACACCTCGTCGGCCGACTCCCCCGACAGCGCCACGGTCGATTGCTGCCGGATCGCCGCGAACAGCAGATACAGCGAGGTGTCCATATCGCCGAAACCGACAGGGATGTCGCGGGCGGTGACGACCGCGCGCCGCGCCGCCGGATCGGCCAGATCCGCCGGATTCAACATCACGTCGCGATGGGCCGAGCGCACAAGGGCTGCCACCTCCCGCACGAACGGCGAATCCGGGGTGTCGCGCATCTCGTCGGGAACGAAGTTCTGCTCCTGGTTGGCGAAATCCACCGAGAACGTGCGCAATTGCTCGCCGTCGCGGGCGAGCCGGGCCGCGGCCAGGCCTGTGATCGCGCTCGAGTCCAGTCCGCCCGAGAGCAGCACGCAGCGCGGCACATCGGAGATGAGCTGGCGATCGACGATGTCGGTCAGCAGCTCACGCACCCGGGCGACGGTCCGTTCCTGGCTGTCGGTGTGCTCGACGGCATGCAGCCGCCAGTAGGTGCGGGTGCGAATTCCGTTGCGGTCCACCGTGACCAGCGTGCCCGGCAGCACCTCTTCCATCCCCTTCCACAGCGACCAACCGGGCTGTTTGGTCATGGCGAACAGCTCGCGCAGACCGTCCAGGTCGACGGTCGCGGCCGCCAGCGGGTTGGCGAGGATGGCCTTCGGCTCGGAGCCGAACAGCACACCGTCGGGGGTCGGGTAGTAGTAGAACGGTTTGATCCCCATCCGGTCGCGCACCATCACCAGCTTCTGGTCGCGCTGGTCCCAGATCGCGAAGGCGTACATGCCGTTGAGGTGGTCGACGACGGACTCACCCCATTGCAGATAGCCGTGCAATACCACCTCGGTGTCGCTGTCGGTGTCGAAGCGGTGCCCGAGTCCGCGCAGCTCCTCGCGCAGTTCACGGAAGTTGTAGGCCTCCCCCGAGTACACCATCGCTACGTCGCCGGCCGGGGTCGGTACGGTCATCGGCTGCGTCCCGCCCGGCAGGTCGATGATGGCCAGCCGTCGGTGCCCCAGTGCCGCGTGTGTACGAACGAAGGTGCCCCGCCCGTCCGGCCCGCGACAGGCCATGGTTTCGGTCATCGCGTCGACAACCCCCTGCTGCCGGGTGAGGTCGTCCGAGAACGCCACCCAGCCCGCGATTCCGCACATTCCGCCGCCTCTCAATAATTAATTAGCTTAGGGAACTATCCGTAAAACCGTTGTAACACAAGGAGTCTCGCGCGCGCCACCAGGCGTCCGACTTGTCCGAGCTTGTCCGAACTCGTCGCTTTCGCCCGAACAGTTCGGTTCGCCCGCGGCGGGCGAACGTCCGGAAACACGTTTCGCCGCACCGGACCACACCGTCCGAAACGCGCCACCACCCCCATCGTCACCCCGCCCCCACAACGGCTCTCAGTTGGGTTGCCCACCGGTAGCCCACCGCGCGAACAACAACCGCGGATTCACGGTTGCGACGTCGGCGACGGCCATCACAGAATTCAGGGCGAGAAAGTCGAAATGCTCTGTCGACGGCGCAATTACGACGTCGGCACCGGCCGCTCGAGCCTGATCGGCGAGCGGTATCCGACTCGTCTCCGGCGCCCACACCAGCCGATAGCCCAGCCGCACCGCCAGCCGCCGTACCTGAGCGATATCCCAGTCGAGACACGGCGACTCCGGATGCACCCACCCCAGCGCGACCGGGCACGCATCCCTCACGACCGCCGATCCCGGCGACGCACCTCGCCGCGCAGCGGAAGGCGCACCAGCGCGACAGTCAACACGAGCAATCCCACGGTGAGCAGGAACAAGACCCACATCGCACACACCCCTCGCTGTTCGGTTCGGAATCCCCCGGCGCCCGGAACCGAAGCTCCCGGCGCCGGAACTACGGACAGATTCGCGCGGACCACCGCCGCCGGGCGACGACGAAAACGGCGTCAATCAGCACACAAACGGGGCGACATTCAGGCGTCATTGCTCTACGGTGGGCGCATGAGAACGCCGAACGTCGCGTTGCGCGCCGCCCGCACGGCGCGGCTGCTGAGCCAAGATGATCTCGCCCGCATGCTGCGCGAGGCCGGATGCGCCAGTGCGACGAAACGACTCGTGCAGCGATGGGAATCCGGCGCGACCGCCAATCCCCGCCCGTCGCATGCGCGGGCGTTGGAACAGGTGATGCGCCTGCCCATCGAAAGCCTCGGATTCGGCGCCGTGATGGCCGGACGCAGCCTGTCCGGCGACGACACGGCCGGCCACGAAGTCCACTCAGCCATCGGTGACGTCCCCCGGGAACGCCATCCCGGCCAGTCCGCACCGCAGCCCAATTCCGGCACGTACTCCGGAATCTGGTTGTCCCGCTACGAGTTCTACTCCTCCGGCCGCGAACAGACCTTTACGTCCTCGCATTACGTGGTCGTGCTCCAGCACGAGCAGCGGCTCACCGTACGCAGCCTGCCGAAGTCGGCGGCGGGCACACTCGAACTCGACCTCACCCTCGACGGGCATATCGCGACGGGCACCTGGTCGGAAACCACGGCCCCCAGCGGCTACTACAAAGGCGCGCGGTATTTCGGGGCGATCCAACTGCTGTCCGAACTGACGGCGACCCGGCTAGCAGGCAAATGGGTGGGGTTCGGCAAGAACTTCGACGTGAACGTGGGCCCGTGGGAGCTGGTCCTGCAAGACCGATCGACATCGAAAGCCACGATCGAGAAGTTCGACCGCCCGCCCCAAAGCGATTGACCTACAAGGGTTCTGCCGCGCCACCAGCATCGCATGTTCGCCATGCTCGAGCGGGAAGACCGCGCCCACGAACGATCCACGTCCGAGGCCGGGACCGCCCGCAGACCCGCAGGGAACACGGTCGGGGGCGGTTGTGCTGAACTTTTCGTGCAAACCTCCACCAGACTGCGAGAAAACTCGCAAAGTCGGCGAGGTTTGCACGATTTGTTCACCCCGTCCGCCGCCGGCGACGAAACGGCAGTTCATCGACATCCACCGGTCGCCGCGCACACGGCCGCGCGTGGGTTTCTCGTCCGAAAGTTTGATTCCGTCACGCTTGTCGACCGGTATCGTCGGAGGCGAAGTTAGGTTACCCATACTTGTCGCCCCACGAAGCGAGGAAATCTCCGATCATGCCGGACGCCACCTCCACCGAGCAGCCCGTGCCGTTCTCCGCGCAGATCCGCTCCGCCACCGCCGAACAGCACGAACGCGCCGAGAACTCCACCTTCATGAGCGACATGCTGGGCGGCGCCCTGGACGTCCGGGCCTTCTATCGCTACACCGGCCAGCTCTGGCACATCTACCGGGCGCTCGAGGCGCACTGGGACACCCTCGCCGACGATCCGGTCGCCGGTCCGTTCATCCGGCCCGAACTCGCGCGCCTGGCGCATCTCGAGGACGATCTGGCGCATCTGGGCGGGCCGCAGTGGCGCGACGACATCGACGCCCTGCCCGCCACCGCCGAGTACGCCACCCGCATCACCGAGTGCGCACAGACCTGGCCCGCGGGCTATGTGGCCCATCACTACACCCGCTATCTGGGTGATCTGTCCGGCGGTCAGGTCATTCGCGGCACCGCGGCGAAGCTGTGGCAGCTGCCCAAGCGTGGCGACGGGGTGCGCTTCTACGTGTTCGATCAGATCGCGAGCCCGGCCGCATTCAAGCGCGGCTACCGCACCCTGCTCGACGAACTGGCCGTCGACGATCTGGAGAAGCAGCGAGTACTCGGCGAGTGCCGGCACGCCTTCGATCTCAACAGTGCCGTATTCGCGGATCTGGCAAGCGAATTCCCGGTCCGCCGCGAAGGCTGAACCGACCTCCGACGCTCTTGGACAATCGACCGGAAGGTTGCCAATAAGTAGCCAGATGCGTCTCCGAGTTACATCAAAATCGTTGTTACACATACCGATCGGCGCTCCCACGTGGTGACAAGTCCCACACCACAGGGGGCGCCGTTTGGTTGCGGGCACAACTCGCCGCCAGCTAAAGTTACTCACCAGTTAGGCACGCAGGGGTTCCTACAGCGACCTCGATTCTGATAGAGGCCGATTCGTTCAGTCCGCATCCACCGACGCATGTCGGACGAACAACGTTGTGCGACAACATGTTCGACATGCAAGGAGGGGTTATGGCCACCTATATCGTGACCGGTGGAACGGGTTTTCTGGGACGTCGCGTGGTGGAGGGATTGCTCACCTCCGATTCCGATGCCGTGGTGCACGTGCTCGTACGCGAGGCCTCGGCGGCCAAACTGGCCGAACTCGCGGCCCGATGGAATGCCACCGACCGGGTGTTTCCGCTGGTCGGAGACCTGACGGCCGAGGGACTGGGGCTGGTGGACGAACCGCCGGCCGCACAGCATGTGGTGCATCTGGGCGCGGTCTACGACATGACCGCCGATGAGGAATCCGCCTACGCGGCGAATGTGAACGGCACCCGCGCGGTGATCGCGCTCGCCACCGAACTGGATGCGATGCTGCACCACGTGTCGTCGGTGGCGGTGGCCGGTGACCATCGCGGCAAATTCTTCGAAGACGATTTCGACCTCGGCCAGAATCTCGAATCTCCTTACCACCGAACGAAATTCGCCGCCGAGCGACTGGTCCGCGAAAGCGCGGGGCTGCGCTGGCGGGTGTATCGCCCGGCCATCGTGGTCGGCGATTCCCGCACCGGCGAGATGGACAAGATCGACGGTCCGTACTACTTCTTCCCCGCGATCGCGCGGCTGGCCGCGCTCCCGGGTGGGCTGCCGCTGCCGCTGCCGGATCTCGGCGCGACCAATATCGTCCCGGTCGACTACGTCGCCCAGGCCATGGTTGAGCTCATCGGCCGCCCGGGGCTGAACAAGCGCACCTTCCACCTGGTCAACCCGCGTCCGCAGCCGTTCACCGAAATCTACGGCGCGCTGTCGCGAGCAGCCGGCGCACCCGGTGGCATGGGCCCGGTGCCGGGCAGCCACACCGCAATGGCAACGCTGAACCGGCTGCCCGGTGTCACCGCGGCGCGCGATTTCCTGTTGAGCCAGTTCGGCATTCCCGCCGAGGTCGCCCCGCACACCTCGTTCGCGTCGGAATTCGTTTCCGATTCCACCCGGGCGCTGCTGCGCCGCACCGATCTCGAGGTCCCCGCCTTCGACACCTACGCCGAGAATCTGTGGCGGTACTGGCGCGCCCACCTGGATCCCGACCGGGCGCGCCGCCACGGCGGCGGCGACCGGCTGCGCGACCGCATCGTGCTCATCACCGGCGCTTCCTCCGGGATCGGCCTGGCGACCGCGCACGCGGTGGCGCAGCGCGGCGCGACGGTGCTGATGGTGGCGCGCGGGGTCGACGAGCTCGAGGCGGCGGCCGCCCAGGTGCGCGAGCAGGGCGGCGACGCCTACAGCTATTCGTGCGACATCACCGACGAGAAGGCGGTCGAACTGCTGGTCAAGCAGGTGCTCGCCGACCATCACCATGTCGACTACGTGGTGAACAACGCCGGGCGTTCGATCCGCCGCTCGGTGCTGAACTCCACCGACCGCATGCACGACTTCGAGCGGACGATGGCCGTCAACTACTTCGGAGCGGTGCGGCTGATCCTGGCGCTGCTGCCGGCGATGCGGGAGCGCCGATTCGGCCACGTGGTCAACATCTCCTCGATCGCGGTGCAGACCAAACTGCCGCGCTTCGCCGCGTACGTGGCGAGCAAATCGGCACTGGACACCTTCAGCGAGATCGCGGCGGTCGAGAACGCCGACGCCGGCATCACCTTCACCTCGGTGCGGATGCCGTTGGTGCGCACGCCGATGATCGCCCCGACCGAGATGTACCGGTCACTGCCGGTGCACAGCCCTGAACAGGCGGCGGCGATCGTGGTGCGCGCACTCGAGGAGCGGCCCGCGCGCATCGACACTCCGATCGGCACCTTCGCCCAGGTCATCGACACGGTCATGCCCTCGGTGAAGAAGGCCATTCTGCACCAAGGCTTCCGGCGGACGGGCGAATCCACCGCGGCCAAGCACGGCCGCGCCGCCGCCGATACGGGCGAGACCGGCGGCCGCAGTCCGCTGCTCGCGCTCGCGCCGGTGGTGCAGCCGCTGATGGGTTTGCCCACCCCCGCGGCTCGTATCGTCAACCGGCTGCCCGGCCTGCACTGGTGATCCGCACCTACCACCGGACCCGGTGTCCGGTGGTAGGTTTCGCCGGTGAAACGCAGGCTTCTGCTCGGCGGCGCGATCGTCGTCGTCCTCGCGGCAGTGCTGTCGATCGGCACCTACGTCCTGATGAATTCGCGGACCTTCCAGGTCGCCGGCCGCTTGGTCCACCGCGTCGACACCAGCGCAAAGGTCGTCGCGCTGACCATCGACGACGGCCCCACCGACCGCACCCCCGCGATTCTGGAAACCCTTGCCGCCGAACATGTTCCGGCCACGTTCTACCTCGTCGGCCGCGACCTGGCGGCCCATCGCGACTACGGGGCGCAGATCGCGGCGGCCGGGCACGAGCTCGGTAACCACAGCTACACCCACCGGCGGCTGGTCTTCGTCACCCCGGCCACGGTCCGCGACGAGGTCGAGCGCACCGACGCCGAAATCGAGCGCACCGGATACCACGGCCCGGTGACCTTCCGCCCGCCCTACGGAAAGAAGCTGGTCGCACTCCCCTGGTATCTGTCGCACCACGACCGCACCACCGTGATGTGGGATGTCGAATCCGATTCCGCCGGTGGGGCGAGCACCGATGCCATAGTCTCGAAGACGGTGAACCGCGCCCGGCCGGGTTCGATCATTCTGTTGCATGCGATGTACCAGTCGGCCGCGGCGGCAGCGATTCCGCGCATCGTCGCGGAACTCCGTTCGCGCGGTTACGGTTTCGTGACCGTCTCGCAACTGATCGCTGGCACGAAACCCACCGGAATGTGACCGAACTCCCCGGCCGTTTCGGCCAAAACTAGAACGTGTTCTAATAGTCTGTAGGTATGGAGCGACTGACCGGGCTGGATGCCAGCTTTCTGTACCTGGAGACCGACACCCAACTACTGCACGTGTGCGCGCTGCTGATTCTCGACCCGCCCGCCGACGGGACCGACTACGAATTCACCGCGCTGAAGGAGGAACTGGGCCGCCGCCTGCACCTGATCCCCTCCATGCGCCGCCGCGTCCATCGGGTCCCGTTCGACCTCGACCACCCGGTCTGGGTCACCGATAACGACTTCGACCTCGACCGGCACGTCCGCCGCCTCGGGCTGCCCTCCCCCGGCGGCCCGAAGGAACTGGCCGAACTCGTCGGCGACATCGCCGCGCAGCCGATGGACCGCGCCCGGCCGCTGTGGGAGATGTGGGTGATCGAGGGCCTGGCCGACGGCAAGGTCGCCGTGGTGTCGAAATACCATCACGCCGCCGTCGACGGCGTCACCGGCGCCAACATGATGGCCTATCTGTGCGATGCCGAGCCGGGTGTGCACTACCCCGATCCGCCGGCCGAGACCGACACGAAGTCCGCCGAACCCAACGATCTCGCCCTCGCGGCCGAAGGGCTGGTGCGGATGCCGGCGAAACTCGGCGTGGTCGGCATGGTGCCCAAGACGCTGGGCAAGCTCGGCGGGATGGTGCAGCGCAGGCGTGCCGACAAACAGGGCATGGCAATTCCGTTCACCGCGCCGCGCACGCCGTTCAACCGCACCATCACCCGTCATCGCAGCGTCGCCTTCACCACCGCCCCGCTCGCCGATATCAAGGAGATCCGGGCGGCGTTCGGCGTGAAGATCAACGATGTCGTCCTCACCGTCATCGCGGGGGCGCTCCGGCAATACCTGAGCGAACACGACGAATTACCGGACACCTCGCTGATCGCCTCGGTGCCCGTCTCCACCCACGAGACGACACGGCACGAACGCGGCGTCAACAAGGTGTCGACGCTGTTCGCCCAGCTCTACACCGACGTCGAGGATCCGGTGGAACGGCTGCGGCTCATTGCGGAGGCCAACGTCGGCGCCAAGGAGGAACACGAAGTCCTGGGCGCGGACTTCCTGCAGGATTGGGCCGAATACGCGCCGCCGAACACCTTCCGGATCGCGGTGCGCGCCTATTCGTCGTTCAAACTCGCCGAACGGCATCCGGTGGTGCACAACCTGGTGATCTCCAATGTGCCCGGACCGCAGCAGCCGCTGTACTTCCTCGGCTACCGCATCGACGCGCTGTTCCCGTTCGGCCCGGTCTTCCACGGCGCCGGCCTCAACGTCACGGTGCTGTCGGCCAACGGCGATCTCGATTTCGGCTTCATCGCCTGCCGTGAACTGGTTCCCGATCCGGACCGGATGGCCGACGCCGTACACGACAGCATCTCCGCGCTACTGAAGGCGGCTCAGACCCAGCGCTGAGCGCCTCAGCTCTCCCGCCGAGCGGCCACCGCCGCGCAGGCCTCGAGGAGCACAGGGACAAAGGCGTCCGCCTCGAGTACACATGCCGCATGTCCGGCCGATACGAGGAAAATCTCCGCGCCGGCGATCATTGTCGCCATCTCCAGCTGCCGATAGACCGGCAGCGCCCGGTCGTGTGTCGTGATCACCACGCCCGTGGGCACCCGCAGGCTCGACAGCCACGGCGAGGAATCGAAGCGCCCCAATTCGGCGATCGCCTGAGTCATCGCCCACCCGCTGGTAGTGCGCAGCTCCGCCAGCGCCCAGCGATCCATTCGCCCTGTCTCCCAGGATATTTCGGGCACATGCGGCAGTTTGGTCGCCGCCTCCGCCACTCTACGACCCGCCGTCTCGGTCATCACCCCGGCGAGCAGCGCCATCCCGCCGTGGAACAGCCGTTCCCGCCATTTCTCCCGGAAACGGTAAGTCGTCGCGCACAGCACCAGGCCGCCGACGAGGTCCGGGCGCCGGTGCGCGACCGTTTGGGCGACGATGCCGCCCATGGAGTACCCCGCCAGGATCGGCCGGTCCACGCCGGTCACCTCCGCGACAGCGACGACGTCGTCGGCCAGTTCGTCGAGATCGAAACGCGGCGAACGGATTCCGTGCCCGTGCCAGCGTTGGTCGAACAGCACCACCCGATAGTGCTCGGACAACTCCGCCAGGGCCGGAAACCAGTTCAGCATCGCCGTGGTCACCAGACCGTGCAACAGGATCACCGTCGGTGCGCCCTCGGGCCCCGGAATATCGACCAGATAGGTCCGCCCGCGCCCGGGCAGATCCACCATTCGCCCCGCGGGCACCGAGGTCGTGCCCGATACGCGCGTACCGAAGCGCCCGCCGGCCGCCCCGCGACCATTGCCCGCCGTCTGCCGCTCCGCCGCCATCGCAACCTCCTGCACCGCCGGCCCGGTCATGAATTAGAACGCGTTCCAATTCGATGGTACCGGGTGCGGTCAGCGGGCTCCGGGCAGCAGCACAGCCGCCCCGGCGAATCGGCCGTGTGCCAGGTCGGCCAGGGCCCGGTCGGCGGATTCGAGCGGATAGGGGTTGATGCGAACCTGCATCCGGTGCCGAGCGCAGAATTCCAGGAATTCGCGGCCGTCCGCGCGCGTGTTGGCCGTGACCGAACGGATCTCGCGCTCCTGGAACAGATGGCGCTGATAGTTCAGCACCGGGATGTCCGTGAGGTGGATACCCGCGATCGACAGCACACCACCGCGGTCCAGCCCCTCCAACGCGGGCAGCACGAGGTCCCCGACCGGCGCGAACAGGATCGCCGAATCCAGCGGCACCGGCGGCGGGTCGGCCGCGCCCTGCGCCGAGGCCGCGCCCAGCGCCAGGGCCAACTCCCGCGCGGCGGCGTCGCGGGTCATCACGTGCACCTCGGCGCCCTGTGCCAGGGCGACCTGGGCGGCCAGATGCGCGCTGCCGCCGAAACCGTAGATACCGAGCCGTCCCCCCGGCGGCAGTGAGGCCCGTCGCAGCGCCCGGTAGCCGATGATGCCCGCGCAGAGCAAGGGGGCCAATTCCGCGTCGGCATACCCGGAAGGCAGCGGATACACGTAATCGGCAGGCGCCGTGGCATATTCGGCGTAACCACCGTCGGCGTCCCATCCGGTGTAGCGCGAATTCGGGCACAGATTCTCCGCGCCGCGGCGGCAGTACGCGCACACCCCGCACGTGCTGCGCAACCACGCGATACCGACCCGGTCACCGGGCGCGACAGCCGTCGCTCCGGCACCCGCAGCCACCACCTCCCCCACGACCTCGTGACCGGGCACCACCCGCTGCCGGTGCACCGGCAGATCACCCTCGGCGACATGCAGATCGGTGCGGCACACGCCGCAGGCCAGCACTCGCACCAGCACCTCTCCCGCGGCCGGCTCGGGAATCGGGATCCGGGCGCGGACCGGCGGGGATTCGTCGATCGGACCGGGCCGCACCACCTGCCAGGCGGCCATCGTCGCAGGGCTCATCGCACTCCTTCCGACACCGGAACGCCCGCGCCACGGCGGGAAGATCGATGGTAGTCGTGCACGCGGACGAACCCGGCACATCCGGCCGCCGAGGCGGTCACGAGCGCCGGAACGCGGCGTTGATAGCGTCGCCGAGTGCCCCCACCGTCGACCGCCTTCACGCTGCCCATCGGGCGCGTGCACGCGATCGTCGACCTGGCGCGCCGGCGCGGGTGGGACACCGGGGAACTGCTCGCCGAAGCCGGCATCGCGCCGCAACTGCTGAACCAGGGCCGCGCCCGCGTCACCGTCGGGCAAGCCGTGCATCTGGTGCAGCAACTGTGGCGCAGCACCGACGACGAACTACTCGGATTGGGCCGTCACCCGATGCCGCGCGGCACCTTCCGGCTGGTGTGCTTCGCCCTGCTCGGTTCCCGCGATCTCGCCACCGCACTGCTCCGGTTCCGGATGTTCCAGAAGGCCCTGCCGGGATTTCCGCCGCTACAGCTGAGCACCGACGCCCGCGAGGCGCGAATCGCGTTCGACCTCAGCGATATCCGTCATCCACACAGCCTGATCATCGACACCATGCTGATGGTCGTCTACCGCTTCCTGGACTGGTCGGTGGGCGGCTCGCTGCGACTGCTGCGCGTCGAAGTCCCCTATCCGCCCAACGATCTCGACGACTACGACCTGATCTTCGATGCGCCCGTGCGCTTTTCGGCGCCCCATCCGGCCCTGGTGTTCGATGCCGCCCTGCTCACCGCACCCCTCGTGCGCGACGAGGACGATCTGCTGCGCTTCCTGCGCAACGCCCCCGAGGCCGTGATCGGCCGCGGCGACGATTCGGTGTCCACCGCGGCGCAGGTGCGCCGGATCCTGGAGCGCGGCGGACCACGGCACTGGCCCGGTGTCGAACAGATCGCCGGCGAACTGTCCGTCAGCCCCGCGACACTGCGGCGCAAATTGAGCGAGGAACATACCTCGCCCAGCCGCATCCGCGAACAGATCCTGCGCGATGCCGCGATCGCGGCGCTGGTGCGCGGCGAGACGGTGACAGCGATATCGCGCCGGCTCGGATTCTCCGAACCCAGCGCCTTCTCCCGCGCGT
Organism: Nocardia nova NBRC 15556; assembly: GCF_001613005.1. Classification (GTDB taxonomy): domain Bacteria; phylum Actinomycetota; class Actinomycetes; order Mycobacteriales; family Mycobacteriaceae; genus Nocardia; species Nocardia nova. The sequence goes on from NZ_BDBN01000027.1 coordinate 56,802, forward strand.
TCCGGCGCTGGACCGGCAGCTCCCCCGGTTCCTATCGCGGTCCCGCCGCCGCGCCCTGAGCGATCCGGTCACAAGATCGAGCGCTGCGGTCATTGGCTGCCGCGCGGCGCGCTCCTACCTTGGCGAACGAACACCGTATTCGACCAGAGGAGTTTCCCCGTGCCGGTGCATCGGTCCCCGTGGATGGACGAAGATCTCGACGCGCTCACCGATTTGGCGCGCCGCTTCTTCGAGAAGGAGTGCGCACCGAACGAGGATCGCTGGGGCCGCCAGCACCACGTCGACCGCGAAATCTGGAACCGCGCAGGCGAATTGGGTCTGCTGTGCATCTCCATCCCCGAGGAGTACGGCGGTGGCGGCGGCACCTTCGCCCACGAGGCCGTGATCGCGATCGAGCAGACCCGCACCATGGCGCCCAGCCTCGGCAACCCGGTGCATTCCACGATCGTCGCGCACTACATCAACGCCTACGGCACCGAGGAACAGAAGCAGGCATGGCTGCCGAAGATGGCCTCCGGCGAGATCGTCGCCGCCATCGCCATGACCGAACCCGGCACCGGTTCCGACCTGCAGGGCATCCGCACCCGCGCGGTCGCCGACGGTGACCACTACGTCATCGACGGCGCCAAGACCTTCATCTCCAACGGCCTGCTCGCCGATCTGGTGATCGTCGCCGCCAAGACCTCCGAAGGCAAAGGCGCGGAATCGGTTTCGCTGATCGCCGTCGAGACCGACCGAGACGGCTTCCGGCGCGGCCGCAACCTCGAGAAGGTCGGCCAGCACGGCCAGGACACCTGCGAACTGTTCTTCGACGCCGTGCGCGTCCCGAAGACCAACCTCCTCGGCGCCACCGAGGGCACCGGCTTCATCCAGCTCATGCAGCAACTACCGCAGGAGCGTCTGATCCTGGCCGTCGCCGCCGCGGCAGCGATCGAGAAGACCGTCGAGATGACCGTCGCCTACACCAAGGAACGCCAGGCCTTCGGCAAACCCATCTTCAACTTCCAGAACACCCAATTCACCCTCGCCGAATGCGACACCATCGCCTCGGTCGCCTGGGCCTTCCTCGACGACTGCGTCGCCAAACACCTCCGCGCCGAGCTCGACATCCCCACCGCCGCCAAAGCGAAATGGTGGCTGACAGAACAACAATGCCGCGTCGCCGACGAATGCCTCCAGCTGTTCGGCGGATATGGGTACATGGCGGAATACCCGATCTCACGGGTGTTCACGGATGCTCGGATCCAGAAGATCTATGGCGGGACGAACGAGATCATGAAATTGATTATCGGGCGTAGCTTGTAGATTGCCTGGTGAGAGGCGGTTTCCGGGGGGCAGGATGCGGCGGCGCTCCCGTCTTCCTCCCGTCTCTCACCGTAATCGCCGTCGGAATGTCGGCTGCCCGCGGGGGTTACCGCTATTCGTATGGATGAAGATCGTCGATCGCGGGTACTGGGCTCAGAGCACGGTCTTCATCTGTCGGGAAATCAGATCCGTCGTCCAGCGCGGCGAAAGCCGTACCAGCCTGTCCAGGAGGCCGGCGTCCCGGCCGACCACGACGCGGAACTTCCCCTTCTCCATGCCGCCGACGATGCGCCGGGCGGTGTGCTCCGGAGTCGTGGCCGGCACTTTACGGTTACCCGGGTCGATCATCGCGACTCCCGAATTACGGCTGAGGTCGGTGCTGATGTTGCCCGGGAAGACGGTGGTGACAGCGACGTCCGTGTCGGCGAGCTCTTGGTACAGCCCTTCGCTGAATTGTTTGACCGCACCCTTCGTCGCGCTGTAAATCGTCTGCCCCGCGAAGGGCAGCAGGCCTGCCAAACTCGCCACGTTGACGAGTCCGGCCTGAGGCCGCTGCCGCAGCTCGGGGAGAAACGCCAGGCACATGTTCACCGTGCCCCAGAAATTGACCTGTACGACGCGCTCGATCTCGCCGCGTTCCAGGGCGGAGACCGGAACGAACCGGTGGATCACACCCGCGACGTTGATCAGCCCGTCGACCTGCCCGTGCTCGGCGATGACAGCCGCCGGCAGCGCGTTCACCGCCGCCACGTCGGTGACATCGACGATGTGTACTGAGATCCGATCGGCGTGGTCCGCGGCGAGCGCTCGGGTCTGCTGTAGCCAGTCACCGTTCAGATCGACCAGAGCGACCCTGGCGCCGCGTTCGAGCAGCCGCAGGACGACCTGCCGCCCGATCCCGTTGCCGGCCCCGGTGACCGCAACGACTTTTCCACCTAGCCGCATACATCCTCACTTCTTGCCGAATCCTTTTTCGCCGGTCTCGCACCTGCCGCGGTCGTCGGTTGCGCAACGCGCCGTCATTCGATCCAGCGGCTCAGTTTGTCGACTACACATGCCGGCTTTGCTGATCCTTCGATTTCCACAGTCACTCGGATAGTGGCCTGCACCCCTCCTGGCACGTCGGTGCACGCCAGGATTTCGCCGCTACCACGCACGCGCGACCCCGCCGGCACGGGAGCCGGGAACCGGACGCGGTCGGCACCGTAGTTCACCCCCATGGAGACGTTCCGAACGTTGATCAGTTGCGGCAGAAAGAGATTGCACAGCGCCAGCGTGAGATATCCATGCGCGATCGTCGACCCGAACGGTGAGCTTTTCGCGCGTTCGACGTCGACATGAATCCATTGGTGATCGCCCGTCACTTCGGCGAAGCCGTCGATCCGTTGCTGGTCGATCAGGACCCAATTCGTAGGGCCGAGCACAGCGCCGGCTGCACCACGCAGACCTTCCAAGCCGTCGACCACCAACGGTCCCGCATCCGGATTTTCCGGTGCCATTGCGGGGGTGGAAATCTTCTGAACGATACTCATCGGCAATCTCCTTCGTTCAAGGCACAGCGAGATCCAGCCCGCAAGCGTCTCGGCTGGCGCAGCAGTTGCGCGAGCGGAGTCCGACTCGGTCCGGTGTGAGTGTCAGGCGAGAAGAGCGGACTCTCGGCAACGCCTATCCGGAAGGTCGGCAGCAGCGCAGTTTCGGCGACATCCGGCGGTAATGCGATCACGGCTGGGAGGCGGGGACGTCGAGCGGCGCATCGGCCGGATACTCGTGCGGCGCCATCGCATAGGTTTCGGTGAGCAGCGCGATGAATGCCGGGTCGGTGATCGGGTCCGTCGGTTCGCTGCAGGCGATCCCACGGGTACGCAGATCGGCAAGCAGCATGTCGAAAACGGTCTCCAGGGGGTGCTGCTGTGTCGACGTGCCCATCGGAGTTCCTTCCATCTGTCGCTGCGCATCGCCCGGCGCGGCAGGGCGAATCACATGTCGGGCCCGCAAGGTGTCCGCGCGACCTTCGGCCGGCTCTACTGCGCTTCTCTCGGACAGGGTGCGGCGTTTCGCGACCTCCCGAATCTGTTCGCCCGGCGGACGTTACCGGCGTGATACGAAGGCGCTGAGCGAATTTCCCGCTCAGCGGAAGAGTGGTCACCATTATCGACCTGCAAGTCCTCCGGGGCAGGAAGTCATACGCCTACGACTGGGACGACGACCCTCTCCGCAGCTCAACGCTTTCGGTCGCTTACAGCATCGGCAATACCGAGTACACCGGCCGGACCATCCCGCCTTCGCTGCGACGATACGCACAATCACCGACCGGATCGCGGCGCATCGCAACCAGTATCCCGGCCAGTGAAATCACCCTGTTGAACAATCGCTGCGCCTGAGCATGCTGAGCGCATCGGTGACGAACAAAGGAGTACCACCACAATGACTACGCTGCAGCGCTACGCCGATCGCCGAGTCCTGGTGACGGGGGCCGGATCCGGAATCGGACAGGCGACGGTTCTGCGCATCCTGTCCGAGGGCGGCCGGGTCGCGGCCGCGGACATCAGCGCCGACGGCCTGAAGGATACGCACGCCAAAGCAGGCGGCGACGCAGAGCGCCTGACCACCGTCGTCATGGACATCGGTGCCGAGGAATCGGTGAAAACCGGTGTAGCCGAAGCGGTCCGGGAGCTCGGCGGCCTCGACGCACTGGTGAACGCGGCAGGGATTCTGCGCTCGGCACACTTCGAGCAGACCACCGTGGCCGACTTCGAACAGGTGATCCGAATCAATCTCATCGGCACCTTCGTGGTGATCCGGGAAGCCCTGCCGGCGCTGCGCGAGGGTACCGGCCCGGCGGTGGTGAACTTCAGCTCCACCTCGGCGCAGTTCGCTCACCCGTACATGTCGGCCTACGCGGCCTCGAAGGGCGGTGTCCAGGCGATGCCCCACGCGCTGGCCATGGAATTCAGCAAGCAGGGTATCCGCTTCAATTCCGTTCAGCCGGGCTCGATCTCGTCGGGCATGACCGACGGCACCGGCGAAGCCAAGCAGAGCGTGGGCCCTGGCCTACCCGCCGACGCCGACTTCGCCCTGTTCGGCAAGACCGCGCCGATGCTGCCGCTTCCCGACGGCGCCATTTTCGCCCAGCCGGACGCGGTGGCCGCGGTGGTCGCGATGCTCGCCTCCGCCGACGCATACTTCATCACCGGCGCCGAAGTCCGCATCGACGGCGGCTCACACATGTGACAGGCGGTCGGAAGCAATTCCGGAAGCGATTTCGAAAATACTTCCGCTCAACGGGATTCCGGCTCCGGAAGCAGACGTGGCCACCTTAGCGTTCGGCCGTGTTCAGGCCCCGGATCGGCATCCGCACCCGCGTCGTCGCGGTGGCGGCCATTCCCTGCATGTCGTTGTTGCTCGTCGCCGTAGGCGCCGCAGGTCACTTCCTGCAAACCGGCCAGCACGCCCGTGATTGGGCGGCCCAGAACCGTCGCGCACTCGAGCCGGTGGTCACCATGGTCGAAGCGATGCAACAGGAACGGCAGCTGACCATGGTGGCCGCCCAGCGGGGACAGCCGGTCCCGACTCTTGCATCGGCACGCGCGCACGTCGACCACGCGCTTGCCGACCTCACTCCTATGGGCGAGGCGCTGGCCGCTATCGATCCCACCGGATTCCGCGACGTCCTCGGCAACTCCGTGACGGTACTCGCGAAGCTGCCCGCCACCCGCTCGGGCATCGATGCCGGCACGCTGAACGCCGACGATGCCTACGATTACTACAACCGAGCAGTCGAGGTCATCACCACCGGATCGGCCGTCGCGGCGCAGCGCGCACCCGATACGGCCACCGCGCGGGAATTGAGTACCGGGCTGTCCATGTTTCGCGCGGTAGAGGCGATGTCCCGGGCTCATGCGCTGGCCGCAGCGGCCACACCCCGCGGATTCACCGCCGAACAGCTGCAGCGTTTCACCCGTGAGGTCGGCTACTACCGGATCGCGCTGGACCACTTGGCATGGCAGCTTTCCGGTCCGCAGCGAGATCGGCTGCGCGCGTTGTCCGACAGCGGCGACTGGCGCACGACCATCGCCGCCGAAGATGCGCTGATCGTCGCCGCGCCCGGAGCCGGCATCGTCGGCGACGCCGCATCGGAAGCAGCCGCGCACGCAACATCCGGACTACTCGAACTCTGGCGCGCGCAGAATGCCGCCGCCGGGGTGTCGGCGCAAGCGGCCGGTGACCGGATCTCGCACCGCTCGATGCTCGCCGCTTTCGCGGCGGTTGCCATCGCGGTGATCGCGGTCGCGGCCGCGCTCGTCGCCGCGGACCGGCTGGCTCGCCGGCTGGTGCGCCTGCGCACCGACACCACCGACCTGGCCGAGCGACGCCTGCCCGCCATCATGAGCCGTTTACGCCGTGGAGAGCAGGTGCAGATCGACAATGAAGTCGTCCGACTCGATCCGGGCGCCGACGAGATCGGGGATGTGGCCGCCGCCTTCAACCAGGCACAGTTCGCGGCGATATCGGCTGCCGCTTCGGAGGCTGTCACCCGTAACGGCGTCCGGGCTGTCTTCGTCAACATCGCCCATCGGAGCCAGCTCGTGGTGCACCGGCAACTCGAGGTGCTCGACCAGGCAGAACGTGACGCCGATGATCCGAGCTATCTGCAGACCCTGTTCGCACTGGACCACCTGGCGACCCGCGCCAGACGCAATGCCGAAAACCTGATCATCCTCGGTGGGGAACGCCCCGCCCGGCGCTGGCGCAATCCGGTGTCGCTGTTCGACATCGTGCGCAGCGCCGCGGCCGAAACCACCGACTACCAGCGCGTGGACATCACCCGACTGCCCGATGTGCGAATCGCCGGTCATGTGGTCGCCGACGTCGTTCACCTGCTGGCGGAGCTGATGGACAACGCCACCGCGTTCTCCCCGCCACAGTCGCGGGTGCGCGTCGACGGCCGCGTGATCGGTGGCGATGTGCGCTTGGCGGTGTGCGACCAAGGGCTCGGCATGGATCCCGCAGAATTGGGGCGGCGCAACGAGCTTCTCTCGGCGGCACCGGATTTCGGCATCGCCGCACTGACAGGCGACTTCCGTCTAGGCCTGTTCGTGGTGGCCGCACTCGCCGGACAGCACGGACTGTCGGTGCGGCTGACCGAATCCGAGTACGGCGGTATCAGCGCGGTCGTATCCATCCCCGCGACGCTGTTGTCCTCGTCAGAGGCCATCGAGTAGGCGACGCGAGGTCGTCGACCACGAATCCGAGGTGATGGATACGTGAACCTGATTGCCGCACAGGAGAATTCGGTACCGCGCGCATGCGGTGTGCGTCGGACAGACCGATGCGTTGCAGAGTCCGGTGTTCGACACCGTCGATGAGGCATGCATAGTTCGATTCCTCGAAAACCGTGCTGCCTCACCCCCACCGCCAGGTGTCCAGTGGCATCCATGTGCTGGACCGTGGATCGGGTTCGGGGGCCAGCTGTTTGAATGCGGAGCGATGAAACAGCAGCGGAGGGCCCGCATGCTGCACATCCGCTTCGATCACCCGGCCGATCACGATGGTGTGATCACCGCCGTCGACCTCACGCTCCAGCGCGCAGGTCAGTGACGCGATCGCTCCCTCCAGCCTGGGGGCGCCGTTCGCCGCGGGATGCCAGGTGATTCCGGCGAATTTGTCGGCGCCGCTCATCGCGAACTGCCGGCACAACCCTTGCTGGTCGGCAGCGAGGATGTTCACACAGAACTGTCCGGATTCCCGGATATGTGGCCAGGTCGAGGAGGTGCGGGCCGGGCAGAAACAGATCAGCGGCGGATCCAGGGACAGTGACGAAAACGACTGGCAAGTAAATCCGACGGGTTTGCCGGCGGAGATCGCTGTGATCACGGTGACCCCGCTGCAGAAATGGCCCAGCACCGCCTTGTAGTCCGAGGCCCCCAGTCCGTTGTTTTCCGATGCGCGGGCCACTACTGCTGCTCCTGTCCGGTGTCGCCCGGTACGACCCGGGCGCCGGGCATCGAGAATCGGTGCGCGTGTGCGGCACTTCGGCCGCGGCCCGCTCCGGTGATGAGCACAACCTTGTCTTGTAGTCCCAGCCACTCTTCGGTCGTGTCGTTCATGCCGCCTCCGGATCGGTCGACGGCGGCCCGTGCTGGCTGCCGGCGCCGATCGTCTTCATCGATATGCGTTGGAGTGGAGCGCTTTTCACCATTGTCGTCTAGGCCGGCTCGGTCGTCTCCTGCGCGGCGTGGCGCGCGGCGATGTACCCGAAGACCAGCCCCTGGCCGATGGTCGCCCCGGCTCCGGGATAGCTGGCGCCGAAGGCGTTCGCGGCGGTGTTGCCGATCGCGTACAGCCCTTCGATGACGCCGCCGTCTTCACGCAGGACCCGCGCGTCCTGGTCGGCGACCACCCCACCGCAGGTGCCCAGATCGCTGAGAATCATCTTGACCGCGTAGTACGGGGCTTTCCGCAGCGGTGCCAGATTCGGGTTCGGCGAAACGGTGGGATCGCCGTAATAACGGTCGTAGGCGCTTGCGCCGCGCGCGAATTCCGGATCGGTTCCGGTCTCGGCGTAGCGGTTCATATTCTGGAAGGTCTCGGTGAACGCGTCCTCGGGTACCCCGATAGCCCGCGCGAGTGCAGCGGGATCGTCGGCACGGTGGGCGATACCGGACTCGAACCAGGCCTGCGGAAGGGGCTGGCGGGGAAAGTACTGTCCGGCAGGGATGTAATTGTTGCGGTAACGCTGATCGAATACCAGCCACATCTGTTCGGCCGGATCTCCTCGCCGCTCCCGCGACAGCAGGGCCTGTCCGAACGACATGTAGTCCATCGCCTCGTTCACGAAGCGCCGGCCGGTCTGGTCGACGACGAACGAGCCCGGCAGCGAGCGTTCGGCGAGCATGACCAGCGGCGCCGCGCCGGGCAGTGGCGCGAAAGCGGGAAACCACCATGCCTGATCCATCAGCGCGGTCCCGGCACCGAGTTCCTGGGCCGCAGTGATGGCGTCACCGGTGTTGCCCTCGGATCCCAGACTGGCGTCGGCATCGAGCCGCGGCGACTGGAACTTGTACCGCGCGGCCATATCGTGATCGAAGCCTCCGGCGGCCAGCACCACCCCTCGCCGCGCGGTCACCGTGACCTCACGATCACCTTGGCGCACCACCGCGCCGGCGACCCGGTCGCCGTCACGAATCAGCCGGACCAGGCTGGTCTCGGTCCACACCGGAATTCCCGCTCGCAGCACGCCCGCGAACAGACCCGCTGCCAAAGCCTGTCCCCCGGCCAGATATTCGCGTCCGATCACCATGCCGCCGATACCGAGGGCCGCCCGCCGCAGAATGCGCGAGAACGCCTTGATCGGTTTGCGCGCAACAAGATTCATCCACTTGTAGTCCGCGCCGGTGACCGGCATCGGCACCGGTGCCTCCATCACACCGGGACGCAGCCGCGGACGCTGCTCCCCCAGGATCGAGGCATCGAACGGGCGGCACTCGCACGTCCGGCCCTCTGCCCGGCCGCCGGGCTCCTCCGGGTGGTAGTCCGAATAGCCCTTCGCCCAGAAGAATCGCATCGGCGTGGTCCGCTCGAGCATCTCGACCGCCGCGGCACCGGCATCGAGGAAAGCCTGCCCACGCTCGGCAGGAGCGGTATCACCAACGACCGACCGCAAATATGCGCGCGCCTCGGCCAGATCGGGGTCCGAATCGGGCAGGCTGGAGTTACCCGGAATCCAGAACGCACCACCGGACCGCGCGGTCGAACCACCCACATAAGCGGTTTTCTCGACGATCACACTCGACAGCCCCTGTTCGTGGGCCGCCAGCGCCGCGGCCATACCGGTGCCGGAACCAACGACCAGTAGGTCGACGATCACCTCGTGGGCGGTCGTGAGCGGGGGCATCGGCTTCTTCGCCATGATTCGGAACTCCACTCTCAGGGGTGGGACGGATTGCCCCAACCTAGATTCGCGCGAACGGCAGTCGAACGTGGTCTTCCATTCAGTGGGAGAGCCCGCGAATTCCGCTGAGCGGAAACGGCTTCTGTCGCACCGTCCGGTGCCCGGTTAGCGTCCGGACATGAGTAACACGTGGAGCAGAGAAGAACTGGAATCGGCGTTTCAGACCTGGCATGCGACGGTCACCCGCGCGGCCTCGGGCACGGGCAGCTGGCGCGAATTCGTCGACCTGTTCACCCCCGACGCCGAATATCACGAGCAAATGGTCGGAGTTCTGAAAGGACCCGACGCCATCTGGGCGTGGGCCGAGCCGACCCTCGCGCAGTTTCCGGGTTCCGCGATGACCTCGTTTCCCGATTATTGGCATCTGATCGACGATGTCAACGGTGTGATCGTGGTGAAGCTGAACAATCTGATGCGCGATCCGGGTGACGGCTCACAGATGGGCGCCGACAACATCAGCATTCTGACCTACGCCGGGAATGGAAAGTTTTCCAAAGAGGAAGATATCTACGATCCCGCCGAATTCGTCCGGCTCGTTCCCGAGTGGTGCCGACGTGCCATGGAACTCGGCACTCTCGGCGAAGCCGAGCTGGCATGGTGCAAACAGGCGCTGCCCGCAGCAGAATCGGACTCCGTCTCGTAAGCGCTCAGGCCGGGTGCGCCCGCGTGGTCGCGGGCTCACCCGGCGCGCGTTTCTCAGTGCAGCCGCGGGATATCGTCACCGGTCGGCAGTTGAATTCTGGATTCCGGCAGGGCGTGTTCGCGCACCGCGCGGTCGATCCGGCGACGCAGGACATCGCAGCCGCGTTCCTGATGCCCCACACCCCGGCCCTGGGCCGCGATCACCGGGCATCGTCCGGCCTCGCCGGTCCACTGGACAGACGTATGCGCCGCACTGAATTTCTCGATCAGCACGCGCTGGCCGCACTGCTCGCAGTCGAGCGGACGCATGGTCATCGCGCGGCCGATTGCGGCACGGCCAATACGCAGTGCGTGTCGTAGAAGATCGTCGGCATGCACTTGTTGCAATGGATGCACAACGACTTCGTCTGGTTATCCTTCGCGATCCGGTTGATCAGATCCGGCTCGCGCAGCAGGGCACGAGCCATCGCGACGAATTCGAATCCCTCGGCCATCGCGGTGTCCATAGCAGCCTTGTCCGTGATGCCGCCCAGCAACACGAGCGGCATCGACACGTTCGCCCGGATCTGGCGCGCCGCGTCGAGCATGAACAGATCTTCGTACGGATAGTCGTGCAGGAAGAATTTGCCCGCGACCTTCACGCCGAACCGCATCAGCGGTGACATGACCGCGGCGAATTCGTTCAGCGGTGCCTCGCCTTTGAACAAATACATCGGATTAAGCAGGGAACTGCCGATGGTGAGTTCGATGGCGTCCAGACTGCCGTCGGCTTCCAGCCACTGCGCGACCTGGATTGCCTCGTCGAGCCAGAACCCGCCCGGCACACCGTCGTCCATGTTCAGTTTGGCCAGTACCGCGATGCGGTCCCCTGCGGCCTCGCGCACCTCCGCGGCGACCTCGCGAACGAGGCGAGCGCGATTGCGCAGTGAGCCACCGTAGGAATCCTTGCGCCGGTTCAGGGCCGGGCTCAGGAACGAACTCGCGAAGTAGTTGTGGCCGAAATGGATTTCCACGGCATCGAATCCCGATTCGATCGCCAGCCGGGTCGCGGTGCCGTGAGCGGTGCGGATCCGGGCGATATCGGCGAGTGTCGCGGCATGGGTGAGCTGCGGACCCATCGGGCTGATCCGCCGCGACGCCGACAACGCCGGGTAGCCGTTGGATTTCGCGTTCGCCACCGGTCCGGCGTGACCGATCTGGGCCGACGCTGCCGCCCCCTCGGCATGGACAGCGTCGGTGAGCCGGCGCAGGCCGGGTATCGCCTCGTCGCGCATCCAGAGCTGATCGGCCTCGGTACGACCTTCCGGCGCCACCGCGCAATAGGCGACCGTCGTCATCCCGACTCCCCCGGCAGCCACCTGCCGGTGGAATTCGATGAGCTGATCACTGACCAGCGCACCCGGGGCCATGTGCTCGAAGGTCGCGGATTTGATGGTTCGGTTGCGCAGCGTCACCGGGCCCAGCCGAGCCGGGGCGAGAACATCGGGAATCGAATTCGCGGTCACGACAATGCCTTTCGATGCGGCAGGAAGGTCAGATCCTCGGGGTGCGGGGCGCGCAGCATGGTCCAGTAGTCGACGAGCCGCCACGGGCACGGCACGACCGCACGCCCCGCGGAATTGCGGTAGTACCCGTTGACCTGCGCGCCGGGGTGCACCCATACGGTCTCGTCGAGCGCCTCGTCGACGCGCTCGTTGTACTCGTCCTGCGCCCGCTGCTCGACATCCATCGCGGCGTGGTCGTTCTCGAGCAAGTACTGCAGGCACTCGATGATGTAGTGGACCTGCTCCTCACCGGTGATGTTGTGTCCAGCACCGTGATTGGGCGCGGAGTTCGGCCCGGCGGTGATGAACAGGTTCGGGAATCCGGAAACCTGTACTCCCAGGTACGCCCGCGGGTCCTCGCCGCCTTTCCAGATCTGCGCCAGCGTCGCGCCGTCGCGGCCGGCGATGTCGATCGTGGTGGTGAACTGCAGTTCGAATCCGGTCGCGAGGATGATCACGTCGGCGGGTATGACGGTGCCCTCGGTGGTCACGACACCGTCGGGTGTGATTCGCTCGAACGAGGCCCTGTGCAGGTGTACGTGGTCGCGGTTCAGCGCTTTGAAGAATCCGGGGTCTTTGACGATCCGCTTCGCGTAGGGGCGGAAATCGGGAGTCAGCTTTTCGACCATATCCGGCCGGTCCGGGAAGCTGTTGCGCAGATACTCCTGCGCGGTGCGCAGGACCATGTCGTTGGCCGGCGATGCGGACAGGTGGGTGGCCGCCCATTCCTTGTCGATACGCGGCAGCGGATAAAGGTTGTCGGAGGCGAACCAATAGGTGCGCAGCCGGAACCACTTGTCGTAGAAGGGCAGATGGGCCATCGCCCACTTCTCGCCGGCCGGGACGTCGCCGCCGACCGTCTTCTCCGGGACCAGCCAGTGCGGACTGCGCACGACCACGTCAAGGGTGTCGACCTCGTCGACGATGCTCGCTACGACCTGCACCGAGGTGCAGCCGGTACCGAGAACGACCACGCGCTTGCCGCGCAGATCGATCTCGGTATCCCATTCGGCGGTGTGCACGAGCGTCCCGGCGAAGGTGTCCATACCCGGCACATCCGGAATGTTGGGGGAATTGAGCATGCCGAGCGCGGTGATCACCGCGCGGGCGCGGTGGTGGGTCAGCTCACCGTCGCGATCCTCGGTGACGACCTCCCAGCGGTTCTCCTGGTCCAGCCAGGTGGCCGATCGCACGCGGGTGCCGAATCGAATGTGCTCGCGCAGCCGGTATTTCTCGACTACACCGAGCAGGTATTCCTGATATTCCGGTCCGGTCGGGTAATACCGCGACCAGTTCGGGTTCAGCTCGAACGAGTAGGAGTAGTAGTGACTCGGGGTGTCCACAGCCGCGCCGGGATAGGTGTTGCGCTGCCAGGTGCCGCCGATATCGTCGCGCTCCTCGAAGATGGTGAACGGAAAACCCGCTTCCGCCAACTTGATTCCGGCGTTGATGCCGACGATCCCGGCGCCGATCACGACGACGTCGAAGTCCGCGGGCGGGGTGACCGTCACCGGGACATGGCGCCGATCCTTGGTGAATCCGGCCTGTTCCAGCAGTATCGGCACGAATTCGTCGTCCACCCGCTGCGCGGTGCAGACCGTCGCCATGCGTTGGAACAGCTCGTCGTCCGGAACATCCAGGGTTGCAACCGAATCGGGCGTCAAGACCTCGCGCGCGCGGGCGCGGATGTCCGCGGCGACATCGTCGGGATAGGTGCCGGGCGGGACCGTCGGACGCGTGCCGGTGCGGTAGTGATTGCCCGGCTCCTCGATCGTCAGGCGCGGACCGAATTCGTCGAGCAGTCCCACGTCGCCGGTTACGTGCACCATCGACATGAGCAGCGGCGCCACCTCGCACTCGTCGATGGCCCGGTGGAGTGCGGCCTCCGGATCGGAGGCGGCGGTAGCGTCGGAGGAAGATGGGACGCCGGTGACGATGGTCTCTGTCATGAGTTACCTTCCGGGAGTGGCACGCCCATCCGGGCGAGCATGTCTCGTGGATTCGCGGGCGGGCGCAGATTCAGCAGTTGGTCGCCACGCCTGGTCGCCGACGCCGTGCACATCTCGTCGTCGGAGAAGACCCAGAACTGCCCGCGGGCGATCTGTTCGACCATGTGCTCGGCTGCCGCGAGCGGGTCGAGTCCCTTTTCGACGTTGTCGCGCTGCATGGCGGCGAACACCGCATTGGCGGTGGGATCGGACGTGGGTGCTTCGCGCTGCGCGGCGAGGAAGATCTCGCTGCGGATCGAATGCGGCACCACGGCACTGACCTGGATCGGCGCGCCGATGATCGACAGATCCTGATGCAGGCATTCCGTCATCGCCTGCACCGCGAATTTGCTCACGATGTACGGCGACTGCACGGCGACGGTGTTGAGGCCGCCCACCGAGGACAGGTTCGCGATGCACGACGGGGATCCGGCTCGAATCATATGCGGCACAAAGGACTTCAGGCAGTAGAAGACGCCGTCGACGTTGATCTGCATCACCCGCCGCCATCGGGCCGGGTCGATCTCCCAGAGCAGTCCCGAGGACTCCACTCCGGCATTGTTGATCAGCAGCTCGACGCTGCCGTGCCGGTCGAAGATCGCCGCCGCCATGGTGTCGACGGCGGCCTCGTCGGCCACATCTACCCCGTACCCCTCGGCACCGCCGCCCTCGGCGACGATCTCGGCCGCGACCTCTGCCGCACGACCGGCATCGATATCGGCGACGACCACGGTCATGCCGAGGCTGCCGAGATGTCGAGCCAGGCCACGGCCGATACCGGCTGCAGCGCCGGTCACCACCGCGGTGCCCCGCGAGAATCGTTCCCGGGCGGCCGCGGTCATCACACGCCCTCCGGAAGAATGTTCGGGTTCGCCCACGAAGGTGGTTCTCGCCGTGGCAATTCGGCGCTGCCGTCCAGCGACATCACCGGAGTGTGCGTCGTATACGGGTAATGGAGGCTGAAGGCCACCAGGCCGGTGCGGTCGGCCGCCGGCACCGTGCACATCTCGAGCACGGTTTGCGCCAGGTACTCCACCGGCTCGGTCTCGTAGCCCTCGGGCAGTAGTGCCGACGCACCCGGAGTCATGATCGCCGTCGACGGGCCGACCGCGTTGACCGCGATTCCGTCGTCGAGCAGCTCCGCCGCCAGGCCTTGCGTGAAACGATGCAGCGCGGCCTTGGCCGAGGCGTAGACGACATCCCCGGAGGTCTTGTTGTACTCCCGGAACGGCCGGATCGGACTCAGCCCGGTCGAGGAACCGATGTTGACGATCCAGCCCGCCCCCTGTTTGCGCAGATGGGGAATCGCCGCCCGGCTCAGTACGAACGGCACTTCGAGATAGTGCTGCACGGTCCGATGGAACGTCGCGTCGCTCATCTGCTCGATCGAGCTGTAATCGGCGAAACCGGCGTTGTTGACCAGGATGTCGATGCCGCCGAGTTCCGCGACGACTGTGTCGATCAGCCGGCCGCGTTGTTCGGCGTCCTCGAGGTCGGCCGGGATCGCCACCGCGCGGCCACCCGCGGCCTCGATCAACTGCACGGTTTCGTCCAGCGAACCGGCCAGCAGATGGGTCGCGCCCGCACGCACCGCAGGGCTCGGCGCATGTGAGCGCGCGGTGACCACCACCGTCGCGCCCTCAGCCGCCAGACGCTGCGCGATCGCTCGTCCGATTCCGCGGCTACTACCGGTGACCAGGGCTTTCTTGCCACTGAGTCGCTGTGTCATGCTTACCTTCCGCATTCGCTGTGTCCGGGTTCACACCCGCATCCATCGTGGGCTGCCGACCAGTCCCGCTCGGCCACCGCTTCCGCTCAATGGGACAGTGAATCGGGCATCACTGGGACAGTGAATCGGGCACCGCCGCCGAGGCGAGAAGCTCACGCATCATGTGCCAAAGGTGCTGGCGCGCAGGCTCGGTCAGTGACAGGCTCGGGAAGGTCAGAAATCCGTGGAACAGCCCATCGAAGCGGTGGGCGGTTACCGCGTTCCCGGCATCGGCGAGACGGCGCGCGTAATCCTCACCGGCCGAGCACGGCGGATCCAACTCGGCGGTGGCCACCACCGCCGGCGGCAATCCGGCCAGGGACTCGGCCCGGCTGGGCACAAGATACGGACTGTCGGTGCCCTGCGGCGCGTACTGCTGCCAATACCAGCGCATGGCCGTGGTCGTGTTGTAGTACCCCTCGCCGTAGCGCTGGTAGGACTCGGTACCGAAATCGTCGTCGATCACCGGGTAGAGCAGGACCTGCCCCGCGATCCGCGGACCGCCGCGATCGCGCGCGGCCAGGCTCACCGTCGCCGCCAGATTGCCGCCCGCGCTGTCTCCGGCGACAACGAGTCGAGTTGCGTCACCGCCGAATTCGCCGGCATGGGCGGCGGCCCACTGCACCGCCGCGTACATGTCCTCCATCGCCGCGGGGCCGGGGTGCTCGGGAGCACGCCGATAGTCCACCGACACCACGGCGACACCGACGGCTTGCGCCATCGATCGGCAGAACTCGTCGTGACTGTCGAGATCGCAGAAGACGAAACCACCGCCGTGGGCGAACACGACTACCGGAAGCAGTTTCGGCACATGGATTTCCGGCACGTACAGGCGCAGCGCCAGGTCTCCACCCGGTCCCGCGATCACCCGGTCCTCCGCCAGACGCATGGCGGGCATATGTGTCAGCGGAGCCCGCCGGGACACGATGATCTCGCGCAATTCGGCGGGGTCGTGCTCGGTGACATCCGGAAACGATTCCAGTGCCGACAGCATCGCCTCGACATCGGGATGCAGGTCGGACCGTCGTTGTCCGCCCATAGAGACCACGTCCTTACTTCGTTCGATGGGTACGCGACGGCACGCTCACGCCGTCCGCGGGAATTGCGGCCGGAATCAGGGGGCGGCCGGTGCCGGGGTGCCGCTCAGTTCGAAGCCCTTGTAGCCGGCCGCGGCGACCTCCGCGCAGATCTCGTTGTATTTGCCGAAACCGCCGATGTAGGGCATGAAAACGCGAGGCTTGCCGGGGATGTTGGCGCCCATGTACCAGGAGTTGGCAGTGGGGAACAACGTGCGCGCGGCGACCTCGTTGCACTCGGTCACCCATTCGCCGACCGATTCCTCATCGGCCTCGATCGTGGTGAAACCATGCTCGTCGAGGTAGTCCAGGCAGTCGCTGATCCAGTCGACGTGCTGTTCGGCCATCAACACCATATTGGCCAGCACGCTGGGACTTCCGGGCCCGGCGAGAATGAACATGTTCGGGAATCCGGCCATGGCCAGCCCGAGGTAGGTGCGCGGTCCCGCCGCCCACTCCTCGCGCAGTTCACGCCCGCCGCGGCCCCGGATATCGATGCGCGACAAAGAACCCGTCATCGCGTCGAAACCGGTGGCGAAGATCAGCACGTCGAGGTCGTAGGACGCCTCCGCGGTGCGCACGCCGGTCTCGGTGATCTCGGCGATCGGGGTGGTGCGTAGATTCACCAGGGTGACGTTGTCGCGGTTGTAGGTGTGGAAGTAGCCGTCGTCGGTGACGATCCGCTTGGTGCCGATGGGATGGTCGTTCGGGATGAGCTGATCGGCGACCTGCGGATCGCGCACCATCTCACGGATCTTCGCCTCGACGTACTCGCGCGCGGTGTCGTTGGCGGCCAGGCTCGTCGTCTGGTCCGGGAAGGCCTTGGCGAACAGGTAACCCCCGCGCTGCCACCACTCGTCGTAGATCCTGGTCCGCTCCGCGGCGTCGACCTCGAGTGCCCCTTTCGGGTGCGGACTGTTGGGTGTGCCGCCACCGCTGCGGCGCGACAGTCGCCGCCGTTCGGCGTAGTTGGCCTTCACCTCGGCCACGAACTCCGGGTCCAGTGGCCGATTACCTGCCGGAATCGAATAGTTCGGGGTGCGCTGGAAGACATAGAGGTGTTCGGCCTGCTCGGCGAGCACCGGGATGGCCTGGATACCCGAGGAGCCGGTGCCGATGACGCCGATCCGCTTACCGGTGAAATCGACCGGATCGTGCGGCCATTCGCCGGTGTGGTAGCTCTCCCCGGCGAACGTGTCGCGGCCCGGGATGTCGGGCTTGTTCGTCGCCGACAGCACTCCTGTCGCCAGAATGCAGAAGCGCGCGGTCACGGTGCGGCCGGTGTCGGTGGAGATGGTCCAGCGCTGGGCCTGCTCGTCGTAGACGGTCGCGGTCACTCGAGTCAGGAAGTCGTAGGCCGAGCGCAGATCGTGCCGGTCTGCGACGTGCTCGAGATAGCGCAGGATCTCCGCCTGCGTGGCGAACCTTTCCGACCAGGTCCACTCCTGTTGCAGTTCGTCGTCGAAAGAGTATGAGTAGTCGATACTTTCGACATCGCAGCGCGCACCCGGGTATCGGTTGTGGTACCACGTTCCGCCCACACCCTCGGCGGATTCGAAGCCGTGCACGCGCATGCCGCGGCCGCGCAGTTTGTACACCGCGTAGAGCCCGGAGATCCCCGCCCCGACGACCACGGCGTCGAATTCGCTGTCCTGATTTGTCACTGGATTCACTTCCCTCGATGAGGTGATCGATTGAGCCACACCGTAAGTGGCGTATTTCCCCCGGAAACGACGCGTTCCCACCCAGCGGGCCGGCCGGGCCCGCAACACCGCTGAGTGGGATCGAGTTGTGCGACTTCGACCGGCGAACGCCGGTCGCGGCTGGTCAGACGGCGACGGACGCCTGCTGCGCTTCGGCCTGCTGCGCCTGCTTCAGCTGCCGGGCCCACATCCATTCGTGGCCCCAGTAGCTATCGGCGGTGATCTCCTCGGCGGTGTAATAGTTCTCGTCGACCGGCACGCCACCAGTGCCGTACTCGATATCCCAGCCGCCGGGCACCCGCCCGTAGAACGAGACCATCTTGTCGTTGGTGTGCCGGCCCAGCGTGGAGGACACCGGGCAGTCGCGGGCCATCACCTGGTCGTAGGCGCGCCCTACCGCATCCAATCCCAGTACCTCGAAACCCACTTCGCGCCAGCGGTCGATATCGGTGGCGAGCACTCGGACGTATCCGAGTCCCTCGATTTCGGTCATCGGTGCAGGTGTTCCTTTCGGGAACGAATCAGATCATCACGCGAAGCGGGCCCTGCGGCACCTCGACTCCCAGGGAGGCCATCGCCGCCGCGTGATAGGTGGTGCTGCTGACGTGGATCGCGTGATGGAGGCCGGCATGTGCATCCCGCCAGAACCGCTGCAGCGGCTTGTCCATACGAAGGGCGTTGCCGCCGGCCCTGTCGAAAATCTCGTCGGCGGCACGAACGGCGCGCCAGGCAGCACGTACCTGGTCCCGCCGCACCCTGGCCCGAGTCTCGAAGTCGATCTCCTCGCCGAGATCCACCATGTCGTAGATGCGGTCGACGTTGGCCAGCAGCTGCTGGCGGGCGGCGTCGATCTCGGACGCCGATTCCGCAAGTGCGTGCAGCACATAGGGATCGTCCTTGACGAGCGTGCCTGCCGCACCGACCCGATCGCGCTGATACTCGATCCCGGCCGCCAGCAGTCCCTCGCAGATACCGATCGTCGCCGACGTGATGCCCAGCGGGAACATGGTGGACCACGGCATCTTGTACAACGTCTCGGTGACCCCGTACTCCTTGGCCGCGGTGCCGTCGATGACCTTCGCCGAATCCATCACCCGGTAGTCCGGAACGAACGCGTCCTTGACGATGATGTCTTTGCTGCCGGTGCCACGCAGCCCGACCACGTCCCAGGAGTCCGGAACGATTTCGTAGTCCGAGCGGGGCAGGATCACATGCAGTCCCCGCGGCGGCATCAGTGGTTTTCCGTCGTCCCCTCCGACCAGCGCACCGAGGAAGATCCAGTCGCAATGATCGGTGCCGGAGGAGAACTGCCACCGGCCGTTGAGGACATAGCCACCGTCGCGAGGCACCGCCACACCGCCGGGCATATACGGCGACGCCTGCCATGTGTCACCGTCGGCGCCGAGGACCTCCTCCTGCACCTTCGGATCGGCGAAGGCCAACTGCCACGGATGAACTCCGACGATGCCGCCGACCCAGCCCGCGGAACCGTAGATGCCGGCAGTCTTCATCACGGTTTCGGCGAACACCCGCGGATGCGCTTCGAAG
Organism: Nocardia nova NBRC 15556; assembly: GCF_001613005.1. Classification (GTDB taxonomy): domain Bacteria; phylum Actinomycetota; class Actinomycetes; order Mycobacteriales; family Mycobacteriaceae; genus Nocardia; species Nocardia nova. Next base: position 76,327 of record NZ_BDBN01000027.1, read on the forward strand.
CCGTTGTACTTCTTGCGCTGCAACAGCCGGATCAGCCCGGCATCCTTGAGGCCCTTGGCCATATCATCGGGCAGCCGGCCGAGCGACTCCCCTTCTTCGGCGCCGGCGCGGATTTCGTCGGCGATCGCGATGATGTTGTCGAGCACTGCGTAGGACATCTGAGGTACTCCTGGTCGAAGCTGGAAGGGCTGAATCGGGGTCAGGAACCGGTAACCGCTTCCGAGCGGCCGGACGACAACTTGGGGGCGATGGCACTGCGTCCGGCGGCGAGGTTGGCGTCCACCTCGGCCTGCCAGTTCTGCAGTGCGCGTTCGGTATCGATCTCGAATTCGAATCGGTTGACCATTTCCGGCTTGATGTCCTCGACGTCGACGTAGAACTGTTCGTACCAGCGGCGCAGCTGATAGACCGGCCCGTCCTCCTCGCACAACAGCGGATTGTCGATGCGCGCCTTGTTCTTCCAGATCTCGACGTCCTGCTCGAAGCCGATCGCCACGCCCTTGGCGACCGCGGCCGCGATCTGGTCGGCGGCCTCGTCGTCCATTCCGACCGGCTTGCGCACCATCACCCCGTACTGCAACCGGAACGAGGTCGGGGTGACGGGGTAATGGCAGTTGATGAGGTAGATATTCGGGTCACCGTCCGGGTCCACACCTCCGCTCCACAACTTGTCCACCATGTAGGACGGCCCGTAATACGTTGCGTCCGACTGGCTTTCGAGGCTGTAGTTGGTACTCTGACTGACTCCGACGGCATCGGCGCGGGGCCGTGAACGCATCAGCTGGTTCGCGGTGTGTCCCTCGAACACGTTGCGGAAATATGTCGGCATGCCGTAGTGGACGTAGAAGAAGTGAGCCATGTCGACGACGTTGTCGACGATCTCGCGACAGTGCGAGCCTTCTACGTCCACGTGGTTCCAGACCCAGTCCGTCCAGCCCGGATCGCCATAGGTCGGCACCTCCGGCACCTCGAGCTCGGCGGGCGGTGTGCGGCCCTGCGGGTCGTTCCAGACGAACAGCTGGCCGCTGATCTCCCTGGTCGGCCACGCCTTGGTCCGCGCCAGCGGCGGAACCCGCCGCGCATAAGGAATGCCCGCGCACTTGCCGTCGCCGCGCCAGCGCCAGTCGTGGAACGGACAGGCGATGTCATTCCCCTTCACCGTGCCTCGCGCCAGATTTCCACCCATGTGCGGGCAGAAGGCGTTGAGCACGTTGAGTTTTCCATCCTCACCGCGGAATACGACCAGTTCGGTGCCGAAAGCCGAGATCTGGTGCGGCTGCCCGTCGTCGAAGTGGCGGACCAGCCCCAGACAGTGCCAGCCGCGAGCGAATCGCTGCGGCGGTACACCGCTGTCGATCACGCGGATCTTGTCTTTGGCGTCGGTCGCGGAATTCACGATACCTCCTGGTCAGACGGTTGCGAGTAGGCAACCTTTCGCGGTGGGATCAGCGTCGCAGGCGGCAGCGAGGGTGTGACGTGGGTCTCCTACTGAATGGGACGGGTTTTCGCCTCGATCCGGCGGCGACGCCGAGCCGGCGCCGCTCCGATCAGTATTCGATCGAAATCTCGTCGCTCACCGGTTCGGCCTGACACGCCAGGATGTAGCCGTCGGCGAGATCGTCGTCGGTCAGAATCTCGTTGTGCGCCAGAGTCACTCGCCCTTCGGTCAGTGAACAGACGCAGGCGCTGCACGCGCCCTCGCGGCACGAATACGGCGCCTCGATCCCGGCGGCGAGCAAGGCATCGAGGAGTTTGCGCCCGGCCGTCCACGGCACCTGACGGTCGGCGCCGTCGATCGACACACGCACCTGATAGACGACCTCGCCAGAGCCGGACACCTCGTTCTGATCGTCGGCCGCGAACGGGTCGCGCCGCAGGGACAGAAACCGCTCGGAGTGCACGCGCGCGGCCGCGAAACCCGTTTGTCCACATACTTCGGCGGTGAGGTCCATCAGCGGTGCCGGGCCGCAGATGTAGACCGACCGGTCGCGCAGCGGGCGCAGCAGTATCGACAGCGCCCGGCGACTGGGGTAGCCCTGCACCGACTCCAGGATGTGGATCACCGAAAACCTCTCGGGGAAACGGTTTTCCAGCTCACGCAGCTCCGCGGCGAAGATGACCGACTCCTGGTCGCGGTTGGCGTAGATCAAGACCACGTCGCCCGCGCCGCCGAACAGGATCGATTTCGCGATCGCGATGACCGGCGTGATTCCGCTGCCGCCCGCCACCAGGACCACGGCCTCGTCGAGGGAGGCCGGGACGAAGGTGCCGGCCGGCGGAAGCACATCCAGTTCGTCACCGATCCGCACCGTGTCGCAGAGCCAGTTCGACCCGTGGCCGCCCGCGACCCGTTTGACGGTGAACTTCATCGCCGGGTCGGTGTGCGGTGAACTCGACAGGGAATAGCACCGCGCCGAGCCGGTACCGATGTCGGGAACTCGGATGGTGAGGAACTGCCCCGGGCGATACTCCGTTTTCGTCATGCCGGCCAGCGGTTCGACGACGAACGATCGCGCCTCGGCAGTCTCTTCGACGATCTCGGTGATCCGGACCCGGGCGACGCGAGTTGCCGCCGTCGCTTCCGCCGCATCGGCGCGGGACTCCGGATCGGTACTCGTCTTCGTGGACATCCGCACTCCTGATCGTGGTCAGCACTACGCGCCCGGATCCCGGAGCCGGGGGCCACGGCAGGCTATGCCGCGAAAATCGGCGAAAAAGGGCGATATCTCGCTCATCGGGAAGGTCGTCCGATGCCGATCCCATATCCGTGCGATCGTCGTGCCCGCGCTCGTCACGGCTGTTCGACGTGCACATGCACGTGGTAGTACCGTGGCGAGCATCACAGCGACGTGGCTGGTGGGAGGTCTGGTGAGAACAACAAGCACTGCCGGGGTCCCGGTCTCGGTGGTCGAGCGGGTATCGCTGGTGCTGGAGACTTTCAATGGAGTAGGGCCGCTGACCTTGGCCCAGGTGACCTCCCGGACCGGTCTGCCCCGCTCATCGGTGCACCGGCTGCTCGAACAGCTCGCGAGCGCGGGCTGGCTCGCACGCTCGCCCGAGCAGACGTACGAACTCGGCGTCAAAGCCTACGAAATGGGACAGGCGGCCCTGAATCAGAATCGTCTGCTGCAAGGAGCGCGTCCGGTGATGCAGGCGTTCGCCCAGCAGACCGGGTTCACCATCCAGCTGGGTGTGGTCGACCACGGTGACACCGTCTACCTCGCGAAGGTCAACGGACGCGCATCAGGACCCACCCCGACGGCCGTGGGACAGCGGGTGCCCGCCCACCTGACCGCCGTGGGCAAGGCACAGATCGCATTCAGCGAGACCGCGAACAATCCGCAGATCGTGCAGACCCTGCACCACATGGCTACCGGTGAACTCGTGCGACGCACCACGCAGAGCATCACCTCCGACGCCCGGCTGAAGGAGGAACTCGCCGTCATCCGGGAGCGCGGCGCCGCGTTCGATCGCGGAGAAGCCTTCGCCGGACTCGGCTGTGTCGGGGTATCCATCGGCCCGGCGGACCATATCTACGGCAACCTCGCCGGTATCTCCGTCTGCGCGTCGGTCACCACGCTCGACTACCGCAAACTCGTCGGTCCGGTGCGGATGGCGGCCCGCGAGATCTGGGATCGCTGCGTAGCAGCCGACCTGGCCTCCCATTGATGCGGCTCGGCCGCGACGGTTTGTACGTCGCGGCCCGAGCCTCGATCAGGATGCGGTGGCGTCCGCGGCGCTGAGCCGCCCTGCCATATCCGAGACAGCTCGATAGGCCATGACCATGCCGGACCCCAGGGGGACACCGGGACCGGGATATACCAGCCCCGCAACCGAAGCCGCGGAATTACCTGCGGCGTACAACCCGGCGATCACCGATCCGTCGGGCCGCTGCACTGCGCCCTCGCGATCGATCACGGCGCCGCCCTTGGTTCCGAGGTCGCCGAGGACCAGGCGCACCGCATGGAATCGTGCACCGTCGAGAGGAAGCAGACACGGTTCGGGCGAGGCGGCGCCGACGAAGAAGCGACCGAACGGATCCTCTCCGCGACCGAAATCGTCATCCTTGCCGCGCCCGGCGAATTCGTTGAACCGGCGTACCGTCTCGGTCAGCTGCTCGGCGTCGACGCCGATCGCCGCGGCGAGACCGGCGAGATCGGTGGCGGTGTGCCACAGTCCGGCCTCCGACATCTCCGCCCGGTCGGGGACGGGGACGCAGATGGCGGGCAGGTCGTCACCGAATCGGTTGTCGAAGATGAACCAGAAGCCGTCACCGTGCCCCAGGCGCATCCGCTCCCGCATCTCCCGGCCCATGCGATCGTAGGGCAGCATCTCGTTGGCGAAGCGCTGCGCGGTCTCGTCGACGACGATTCCGGCGCGCACCCCGAGGGTGAATGCGGCGTGCCCGTTGGGGAACAGCGTGGCCGGACACCACCACGACTGATCGAGCAGGTCGAGGGCGGCGCCTGCCGCTTGTGCGAGCGACACCGCGTCGCCGGTCCCGGTGTCCGGATGCGAGGAACTCCAGTCCGCGGTGGGCATGTCCTGCCAGGTCCGGCGCAGCTCCGCCGAACGTTCGTAGCCACCCGCGGCGAGCAGAACGCCGGCACGCGCCTCGATCCGAGTCGGAGTGCCGGCCGGGCCGGCCACCACGACGCCGGTCACCCGATCCGACTCGTCCTGGACCAGTTCCGTGACGCGTGTGGACAGCATCAGGTCGGCGTTGCCGGTCGCGTCGAGGGCGAGGACCATGCGCGCGATCCAGGCCTGACCGCCGTCGAGCATCGACCGGTCCAGCTCGATGCCGAACTGGTCGGCCGCCACCATCGGCCGGATGTCGGTCAGTCGATCGCCGACCTCTTCGGCGGATATCGCGCCGGCGAAGATACTGCGCCCGTTGGCACTTCGTCCGGGCGCGTCGAAATAGTCGGGGAAGGGTCGGTGTTCGAGCGGGATACCGACGGTGTTCTCGAGGAAGTCGGCGACGACCGGGCCGGTTTCGAGGTAGGCGCGCTGTACCTCCGGGCGGGTGTGTTCACCTACGAGCGAGCTGAAGTAGGTCAGTCCCGCGCCGACCGAGTCTTCGACGCCCTGCCGCTCGAGCACATGGTTGCCGGGCAGCCACACGCTACCGCCCGAATACGCCGAGGTGCCGCCGAAGCGATCGGTCTTCTCGATTACGCAGGTCGACAGACCGCGATGGGCCGCGGCGAGCGCGCCCGCGAGGGCGGCGCCACCCGAGCCCACCACTATGACGTCGTATGAATTATCCCAGGTCATCGCCGCATTGCTCCATTCTCCGGTCCGGGCGTGAACGGCGCCACGCTAAATGCCGTGGATCGCCACCACGCCCGGACTTCCCGCTCAGCGGTCCTGTAGTTCGGCGGGCCCGACAACCTCGATGAGGTAACCGTCGGGGTCACGGAGTTTGCCGATCGTGCAACCGAATTCCGTCAGCACGGTGGCGGGCATTTCCTGGGTGCCACCGTGTGCGCACCCACGGGCCAGCAGTGCGGCGACGTCGGCGGTGTTGAGCACCAGCTTCACCAGCATGTTGCCGTGGTCGGGTGCCGTGGCATTCGCGCGCGGCGCGATCAACTGGATCCCGGCCGTCCCGGCACGCACAATCACCGCATCGAAGGCATCGGTGGCAATCGATCGTTCCTCGGTGAATCCGCAACCGGCGGTGTAGAACTCGGTAGCGGCGGGCAGATCCGATACCCGGATCGCGGTGAGCGACAGGGTGGTCGGCGCAACGGTCATCGGGTCTGCGATCCGCCGTTGAAGTCCAGGGTCTGTCCGGTCATCCCGCCCGCCTCGTTCGAGGCGAGGTAGGCACAGAACGCGCCGACCTCGATCGGGTCGCCGAGTCGCCCGATCGGCACTCCGGCGATGAGTCGCTCGATCTGCTCCGGCGGCATCTTGTCCACCAGGTTGGCTTGCAGGCCGAGCGCCACGATGTTGGCGGTGACGCCGTACTGACCGGTCTCGGCGGCGAGGTGGCGGATGAAGCCCTCGATACCGCTCTTACCGGTCGCGTACATCGACACGTTGATGTTCTGTCCGGTGCGCGCACTACCCGAAGAAATCTGCACGACGCGTCCCCAGCCGGCATCGCACATACCGTCGATGACCGCTTTGATGCAGTTCATCGCGCCGTAGATGTTGAGGTCGATCGACGGCGCCCACTGGTCCGGCGTCAGCTCCCGAAACGGCTTGCTGACCCGGTCCTCGGCGATGCCGGCGTTGTTGACCAGGATGTCCACGTGCCCGCCCAGCTCGGCCTCGGCCGAACGCACCGCATCGACCGTGGCCCGATAGTCGGTGACGTCGAACGCCCGCACGATCGCCTTATTACCTTCCCCGGCGATGGCCGCGGCCACCCGCTCGGCGCGGTCGGCGTGCAGGTCGTTCACCACAACCGTCGCACCCTGACGCGCGAGGACCGTCGCGATCCCCTCGCCCACGCTCTGGCCAGCACCGGTGACCAGGGCGATCCGTCCATCCAACTCGAACACGAATGCACCTTTCCCTTGATTGCGCCATCACATCGCAGGGATGGCGACCTGCCCTTGCACACTCGCCGAGCCTGGTGCAGATTGTCAATCATTATTGGATTTTATTTTGGATCCAATCTGCTAGCGTGTGCCGCATGACGTCCGACACTCCCGTCGGCACCCCGTCCGAACCGCCGGTCCGCACCGAGTTCACCGACGGGGTCGCCACTGTGACCCTGAACAATCCGCGGCGCAAGAATGCGATCAGCCTGGAGATGGCCGCCCTCATCGACGACTTCTGCGCGCGCGTGGAGACCGACACCGACATCGGTGCGGTCGTGGTGCGCGCGGCCGGCGCGTATTTCTGTAGCGGTGCCGATACCCGAGATCTGGCGGCGTCATCGGCCGATCCCGCCTCCCCGGACGCGGTGCGCCGCACCTCCGCGGTCTACGGATCCTTCGTCCGGGTGGGCTCGCTGCCGGTTCCCACCATCTCGCGGGTGGCCGGCGGCGCCGTCGGCGCGGGCTTGAATCTCGCTCTCGCCACCGATCTCATGGCCGTCACTCCACAGGCCCGCCTCGACAGCGGTTTCCTGGCTCGCGGAATCCACCCCGGCGGTGGACATCTCGCCTTGCTCGGCCGCGCGGTCGGATGGTCGGGCACCATTGCACTGGCGGCGTGCGGACACTCGCTCACGGGGACCGAAGCGGTCGAGCGCGGGCTCGCCCACCTGGTGGCGGAGGAAGCCGATCTCGACGGCCGGATCGCCGAACTCACCGGGCCGGCGGCCGCGGATCCCGAACTCACCCGCCGCATCATGGCCAGCGCCCGCCTGGAACTCGGGCCCCCCGCGGTGAGCTGGGCCTCGGCGCTGGAAATCGAACGGGGCGTGCAGATGTGGTCCATGTCGCGCAAGGGCGAAGCGTCCTGGTCATCGCGGGGACCGGGCCGATGACCGCCGCTACCGGCAGCCGGTCACAGGCCGGTCCCGCCGAGGTGGCGCAGTTGCGCGCCGAGGTGCGCGCGTTTCTGCGCGAACAACTCGACACCGGCGTGTTCACCCCGGCGCCCGACAACTGGATGAGCGGATTCGATCCCGCCTTCAGCGCCGAACTCGGTCGTCGCGGCTGGCTCGGCATGACGATGCCCGAACACTATGGGGGACATGGCCGTTCATTGCTCGAGCGTTTCGTCGTCACCGAGGAACTGCTGGCCCACGGCGCGCCCGTCGCGGCGCATTGGATCGCCGACCGGCAGATGGCGCCGGGCATCCTCGCCAACGGGACCGAGGAGCAGAAGCAGCGATATCTGCCCGGAATCGCCGCCGGCGAGCTGTTCTTCGCGATCGGTATGAGCGAACCCGACGCCGGTTCGGATCTGGCCGCCGTCCGCACGAAGGCGGTGCAGCGCCCCGACGGCTCGTGGACGATCTCGGGCACGAAGGTATGGACCACCGGCGCACACGTCGCCCATGCCATGGTCCTGCTGGCCCGCACCGACGGCGGTCCGGGCGACCGCCACAGCGGACTGTCGCAGTTCCTGGTGGAACTGTCCACGCCCGGCATCGAGGTACGGCCACTGCAGAGCATCGACGGAGGCCGGCACTTCAACGAGGTCGTCTTCCACGACGTGCACGTCGGCGCGGACACGTTGCTGGGACAACGCGGCTCGGGATGGGCGCAGGTGATGAGCGAACTGGCCTACGAGCGTTCCGGGCCCGAGCGCTATCTGTCGACCATGCCGCTGCTGCGCGCCTGGGCCGAGGAACTGCGCCGCTCGGGAGCTACACCGCAGCAACGCACCACCCTCGGATCGCTCACCGCGCAGGCCTGGGCCCTGCGGCGCATGTCGCTGGCCGTGACCACCGAACTCGCTGCCGGACGCAAACCCGATGTGCTCGCCGCGATCGTCAAAGATCTCGGCTCGAGTTTCGAAGGTGATGTGGTGGAGGCCATTCGCGCGTGCACGGATATCGAACCGCGCCGCAGCGGCGGCGACGGGTTCGCACGGTTGCTCGCTGCCGGTGTGCTGCATACCCCGGCATTCACGCTGCGCGGCGGCACCAACGAGATCTTGCGCGGAATCGTCGCGCGCGGAATGGGATTGCGATGACCTATCCGAATACCGAACTGGTCGCGGCGGTCGCGGACATGATCGACCGCATCGGCATCGATACGACCACGCCCGCCATCGCATCCGACCGCGCTGTCTGGGACGCACTGGCCGAAGCGGGCTTCACCGAGATCGGCATTCCCGAGACCCAGGGCGGAAGCGGCGGCACATCCGCCGATGCCTTGTCGGTAGCGTACGCCGCAGCGGAGCGCGGCGCGATCACCCTCCTGATCGAGCACAGCCTGCTGGCGAGTCCGCTGCTCGCGCACTGCACCGGTACGGCGGCAGCCGAGCCGAGCACCGTGGTGATCGCCGACGATCGTTGCAGCACACGCGAAGTGGACGGCACCACCGTCCTCGACGGCATCGTCACCGATGTCGTGCACGGTCGTGACGCCGCCCGTTTGGTCGTCCTGCTCGAGCCGCCGACCCCGGCCGCGCTCCCGTCGATCGCGATCGTCGCCACCGATGCCCCGGGCGTGCAGGTGCAGCCCGGCACCGATCTGCTCGGCGCCGCACTCGACGACTACCGGTTCGACGCGACACCCGTCGATCTCTATACCGAATCACCGGTCGGCGCAACGGAACTCGAGCAGCGCGGCGCGCTGTCCTATACGGTCGCCCTGGCCGCCGCAGCCGGTTCGGTGCGCGACGCAACGCTGCGCTACGCCGGCGAACGCACCCAGTTCGGACGTCCACTCGCGAAATTCCAAGCCATTCAGCAACGCCTCGCCGGGCTCGCCGCCCGCGCCGCACTGATGCAGACGGCAGCCACTGCCGCGACCGAGGCAGCCGTGGCCAACCCGCACCTACGCCGGGCCTCGATTGCCGCCGCGAAGGCGGTGACCTCGGCATCGGCCCGCGAAGTCGCAGCCGCGGGGCACCAGATCCACGGGGCGATCGGATTCACCACCGAACACAGCCTGGGACGATTCACCACGGCGCTGTGGGCCTGGCGGGACCGTTACGGGTCCGAAGATTACTGGGCCGACGTCCTCGCCGGGCAGATCCTCGACGAGGGCACGGACCTGTGGGATGTCGTCGTCGGCGCCGAGTCGGCCGGCGAACCCACTGTCGCAGAAGGGAATTCCCGATGAGCATCACCCCACCCGCACCGGCCGAGGCCGGTGACGAGTTGCGCATCGACGGCCGGGCGGCATGGCGCGGCGCCGACACCGCCACCGGCAACGGCGTGCTCACCGGACTGCGCGTCCTGGACCTGAGCCGCGTCCTGGCCGGCCCGTATACGGCGCAGATGCTGGCCGACCAGGGCGCCGAGGTCATCAAGGTGGAGGCGCCGGCGGGCGACGAAACCCGCGGCTGGGGGCCACCGTTCGTGGATTCCGGTACGAGTGCCTACTACGGCAGCCTCAACCACAGCAAAGACAACATCTGCCTGGATCTGCGCACCACCGAAGGACGCGAGATCCTCGGTCACCTCATCGCCGGCGCCGACGTGATCATCGAGAACTTCAAGGCCGGCACGATGGCTCGCTGGGGATTCGATTTCGACACCGTGCTCAGTCGGCTGTATCCGCGACTGATCTACTGCCGCATCACCGGATTCGGCGTCGACGGCCCGATGGGCGGGCTTCCCGGCTACGACGCGGTCCTGCAATCCTTCGGCGGCCTGATGAGTATCAACGGCTATCCCGACGGCAACCCCCTGCGTGTCGGCGTGCCGATCGTCGATATCGTCACCGCCAATCTCGCCGTGAACGGCATCCTGCTGTCGCTGCTCGAGCGCGACCGCAGCGGGCACGGGCAACTGGTCGATATGGCGTTGCTGGACGCGGTCATCTCCCTCCTGCATCCGCACGCGGCCAACTGGATCGCCAGCGGACGCGTCCCCCAGCGAACCGGCGATTTCCATCCGACCGTGGTCCCCTATCAGGTGTTCCGGGCCGCCGACGGCGACTTCTTCGTCAGCGCCGCCAACGACCGCCAATTCCGTTCGCTGACAAAGACACTCGGTGTACCGGAGCTCGCCGACGAACCACGCTTCGCATCCAACGCGCAGCGGCACGCACATCGGGAGGAACTCGTAGCACTGCTCGGCGAACTGATCGCGGCCTGGCCCCGAGCCGAACTCGCCGCCCGGCTGGAGGAGGCAGGTGTCGCGGCGAGCTCGGTGAACACCGTCGACGAGGCTCTGCAGTCGGCGCAGGCCAGGCACCGCGAGCTGTTCATCGAAGCGCCGGACTATCGCGGCGTCGGTGTACCGATCTCGCTCAGCCGATCGCCGCACCGCCGCCCCCGCCCTGCGGTCGCCCGTGGCGCCGACACGGCATCGGTGCTGACCGCGATGGGTTACCCCGCCGATCGAATCGGCGCCTGGCGCTCGGCTGGTATCTTCGGGGACCCGTGAGCAGACCGACTGAAAGTCCCGCACCGACGAGCCGCGACGTCGGCCGCGCCGCCGGGCGGGTGGTCGCGGAACTGGAACGCCTGATCGTGACCGGGGAGTTGCTTCCCGGCCAGCCGATCCGCCAAGTCCTGATGGCCGAACGCCTCGGTGTCAGCCGGTTGCCGATCCGCGAAGCACTGCGCCATCTGACCGCTGAGGGCCTGGTGGCACACGAACCCAATGTGGGCTATACGGTCGCGCGGCTGCAACAGTCGGATTTCGACCAGATCTATCTGATGCGCGCGGCCTTGGAACGTGAGGTGCTGCTGTCGCTGCCCGCGTTTCCCGCCGACGCCCTCGCGGAAGCCACCCACACCGCACAACAGGTGGTCGAAGCAGCCGAACGGGGTGATGTACTCGCGATGCGGATGCACAATCACGCCTTCCACTTCGTGATCTTCGAGCGATCCCCACTGAATCTCATCGTCGCAGAGATCCGCCGGCTGTGGACTCTCGCGATGCCCTACCACGCCGCCTACCTGTACGACCCGGCCGCGCGCGCCCGCGTGGTGGCCGAACACGACCAGATGATCGAAGCGTTGACCCGCCACGACAACGAACGGCTCGTCGAGCTGATGAACGAGCACCGCCGCGGCGGAGAGACCAGCACCGGGATGATGCTGCGCGCCACGCGAACCGACGCGCCTCCCGTACCTCTCGAGGAGTGAACCGTGACCGCATCAAGCGGGTACAAGCCCTACCAGTTCGCCTGGGATCCCGACGTCGAAGTGATTCTCGAGCGAGTCCGCGCGAACAAGACCGGCCCCATGCACGCCGCCGGAGTCGAAGCCGCACGCCGGTCCCTCGAATCCATCGTGCGTCCCCCCGGCCCCGACATGCGCACCGTTCGCGACACCACCTTCGACGGCCCGCACGGCGCCGTCCCGGTGCGGGTCTACCATCCGCTGACCGCACCGGAATCCGATGCGCCCGCCCTGGTGTGGTTCCACGGCGGCGGCATGATCATGGGCACGTTGCGGTCCTTCGACCGCCTCGCCCGCGATATCGCCGACGCGACCGGAGCGGTGTTGTTCAACGTCGACTACCGCCTCGCCCCGGAGTACCGCTACCCCGTCGCCAACGACGAGGCTTACGCGGCGCTGTGCTGGGCCGTCGACACCGCATCGAACTGGGGCGTCGACGCGACCAGGATCGGCGTCGGCGGAGACAGCGCCGGCGGCGGACTCGCCGCCGCCACGACATTGCGCAGCCGCGACGACAACGGCCCCGCGATCGCGCAGCAGGTGCTGTTCTACCCCGGCGTCGAGCGCCGCACCGACCGCCCCTCGATGCGCGAGTTCGGCTCGTCCCCCTTCCTCACCGCCGAGGACATCGACTGGATGAAAAGTCTCTACCTCGGCCCCGATCCCTCGACCGACGACGCCTATGGCGTTCCGGCACTAGCGAATTCGCTCGCCGATCTGCCACCCGCGATCATCGCCGTAGGCTACGCGGACCCGATCCGCGACGGCGTCGAAGCCTACGGCGACCGGCTCCGGGAGGCAGGCGTGCCGACTGTGCAGCTGCGTTACCCGGGAGTGGGCCACGGATTCGCCATGCAGGCGCCATCGGTCGCGCGAGGGCGTGCGGCGATCGCCGAGGTAGGGGCGCTGGTCGCGGCGCGGTTCCGCGACGAACGCTGATCCTCGACAACGAATTCCGCTCAGAAGACCGCTTGCCCAGTGGGCCAACTGTCGGCCGGACGCAGCCGAATCCGACAGCGGGCTGATGTCGGCCCTCGCATGAGCTTCGCGATCATCGGAACCGGTTGCCGCTGCGCCGAAGCCATCACCACGATTGCGGACGGCCGTACATACGCGCCAACATGATCCGCATGCGCCTGCGTCCAACGCTCGGCGACGTCGGGGTGAGGTTGATGTGTAGTCACACGCTATTCGACATTGCCGCCGTGGCTAAGGTTCCGCCGGGGCGACAGCCGCACCCCGTTCACGCAGCATGCGCGGGCCCGCCTCGCGGACGGCAATTGGCTCGGTCTCGTCGAGATGGTCCTGTGGACCGGCAACGGTTACGGGCAGCCGCCCGTGACGAAGTGGTGCCCTGCGTCCGCAATATCGCCGACGCGGGGCGGCCGCTCGCCAAGATGAGGGCATCTCAGACTCTCGGGGGCTCCGATCGTCCGCGGCGGTTGCAGAAGATCACGAAGACGAGCAAACGACCGGCCGGGATGCGACGAGCGATCGTGGTGATGGCCTCGGCCCAGCGGCAGCCGGGTGAGTGCCGTCGCGGCGCGGCATTGCCGATAGCAGGGCACAAAGACCGCAGTCAACGCCGCCGAGCGGGAGTACCGTCGCGAACATGCGCCTCGGATACCGAGGACACCGGCATCTCCACGCGAGGAGATCTCATGACCGATACCCGGAGCAGCCCAGCCTCCCAAGCCGTGCATCGCAGCGGTGAGACCGCCACCGCCGACGCCATCGCGCCGGGCGACACCGGCATCTCCCGGTACCACGAGGTGGACGCGATGGTCGACGCGGCGTCCGTCGCGGCGAAGGCATTCCGCAAACTCGACCAGCAGCAGGTCGACGCGATCGTGGCGGCGATGGTGCGCGCCGGGATCCGGTCGGCCGCCGAACTGGCGCGGGTCGCTATCGAGGAAACCGGCTTCGGCGTCTTCGAGGACAAGGTCGTGAAGAACTACATCGCCACCGAGTTCCTCTACGACTACCTGCGTGACAAGAAGTCCGTGGGAGTTATCGACGAGGACGTCGAGCGCAGCATCACGCGGGTCGCAGAACCGATCGGCGTGGTACTGGCCATCACCCCGGTTACCAATCCGACCTCCACCGTGCTGTACAAGGCGATCGTGGCGGCGAAGACGCGCAACGCGGTGCTATTCCGGCCCTCGCCGTTCGCTGTCCAATCATGCGAGCGCACCGTCGAGATCCTGCGCGCTGCAGCCGAGGCGGCGGGCATGCCCGCGGGCGCGTTGCAGGTCGTCCCCGACGCCGCCCATGAGGTGACCCATTATCTGTTCGGACACCCCGGGGTCGACTTCATCTGGGTGACCGGCGGCCAGAAGATCGTCGCTCTGGCCAACGCGGCCGGAAAGCCCACGCTCAGCGTCGGGCCCGGCAACGCGCCCATCTACCTGCATCGAACGGCCGACATCAAGGCCGCCGTCGTCGACATCCTCATCTCCAAGACCTTCGACGCGTCGGTGATCTGCCCGGCCGAGCAGACCTGCATCATCGACGACGCGATCTACGACGAGACCGTCGCCGAATTCGAACGGATGGGCGCATACCTGATCACCGCCGAGCAGGCCGAGTCGCTCGCCGATTTTGCCTTCGGGTGCGGCGAGAAGGCCAATCTCGAGGCAGTAGGCCGTGCGGCGCCCGACCTGGCCGCCCGCGCGGGATTCACCGTGGACCCGTCGATCAAGGTGCTGCTCGCTCCGCTGCCCGCAGATCTCGACCGGCTCGCCGAGCATCCGCTGGTGCGCGAGAAGCTGATGCCCGTGCTCGGGCTGGTGCGCGCCCGCGACGTCCAGCACGGCATCGACGCCGCCGTCCTGGTCACCGAACGCGGTGGCCTGGGACACACCTCGGCCATCTATGCGCACGACCAGGCGGTCGTCGACGCCTACAGCCTGGCCGTGCGCACCGGGCGCATCCTGGTCAACGCGCCTACGGCGGTGGGAGCACTCGGCGGGATCTACAACAACCTCACCCCGACGTTCTCCCTCGGCTGTGGCACCTGGGGCGGCTCGGGCACCACCGAGAACGTCAACTACGAACAGCTGTTGAACATCAAGACGGTGTCCTACCGGCGCAGCCCACCGCAGTGGTTCCGGGTTCCGTCCAACACGTTCTTCAACGCGGGCGCGCTGGAGAACCTGCGCGACGTCGAGTGCGACAGCGTCGTGATCGTCACTGACGCGCTGAGCGAACAGCGCGGCGTGGTCGAGGAGTTACGCGGCAAGCTGCGCGCTCAGCACGTCAAGATATTCAGCGAGGTCGAGCCGGAGCCGGGCGAGGCCGCCATCCGCCGCGGCGTCGCGATGCTCGAGGCGTTCGGGCCCGATGTGCTCATCGCCGCGGGCGGTGGATCGGTGATCGACGCCGCGAAGGCGATCCGCCTGTTCTACGAGCACCCCGAGACGAATCTCGCGGACCTCACGCTGCCGTTCCTCGATCCCCGCAAGCGCATGGCCGACTATCCCCAGAGCCCGCACATGGTGCGGCTGGTGGCGGTGCCGACCACCGCGGGCACCGGTTCGGAAGTCTCGCCCGCGGCGGTACTGACCGTGGGCGATCACAAGGAGACCCTGGTCGACTACTCCCTGGTGCCCGACATGGCGATAGTGGACCCGCTGCTCTCCATCTCGATGCCGCGCACCCTGACCGTCGACACCGGCATCGACGCGCTCACCCACGCGCTCGAAGCGCTGGCCTCGATCTTCGCCTCGCCCTATACTGATGCCTTTTGTGTGCAGGCCGCACGGCTGATCTTCGAGGCGCTTCCCCGCGCCTACGACGACCCGCACGATCTGGCCGCACGAACCGATATGTCCAACGCCGCCACCTTGGCCGGACTCGCCTTCTCGAACGCCTTCGTCGGCACCAACCACGCTCTGGCGCACGCCGTCGGCGCACGGTTCGGCATCGCCCACGGCCGCGTGAACGGCGTCTTCCTGCCGCACACGCTGCGCTACAACGCCGGCCTGCCGACCAAGTTCATGCCCGCCCCCGGCTACTCGGCCTACGTCGCGCCCGAGAAGTACGCCCAGCTCGGCCGGGTCGTCTTCGGCGGACATGAACCCGAGGAGAGCCGCCGCCGACTGTTCCAGGGGGTGCGAGACCTACTCGAGCGGCTGGCGGTGCCGCGCACACTCCGCCAAATCGGCGTCCCAGAGGACGAATTCCTCGCGGCGCTCCCGGAACTGGCGATGACCGCCTTCCAGGACCTGAGCAACCGCACCAATCCGCGGATGCCGCTGATCAGCGAGATCACCACCCTGCTCCGGCTCGGCTACTACGGGGACGGCGACCATGCCCGCTGACAGCGCCACCAAGGTCGTGCATGCCCCGGCGGCGCGGGTCCTCGCGAGGATCCGCGACATGCAAAGCCAGTCCGAGTGGATTGCCGAGATCGGGATCTCGCCTGCCACAATGTTCTGTTGGAAGGCACAGGTGCTCGTCGATGCATCGCGGCAAGCACCAGTGGGAAGATCCCCATCGAGGGCTTGTCGGCGATGAACGCCTGCGTCCCGGCGGCGAGCACGGTGAGTACCGACAGACCCGCGGCAGCCAGGGCACTCAGCCGTGGCACCATCAGTCCGATACCGCCTGCGACCTCCACGACACTCCGATGAAGACGAGCAGCCCGAGGGCCTTCTCGGACGAGGCACTAGAACCGGGCCCAGTCGGTGACCGGCAGATGCGCCGACGCACCCCTCCCACTCCGTCAGCGGGCGTCAAACCCGCGGAAACGCCGGAGGTAGCCGGCGATCTTCCGTACTGGCACGGCACGCGGCCAATCGTCGGCCCGGAAATACGCGTCACTGCCACCATCGACGAAAACCACGCTGCCGCAGAGGAACCGCGCTGCATCGGACAGCATGAACAGCACCCAATCCGCCAGGTCGCCCGCGTCGCCGAAACCGCCGATCGGCACCGGGAACCGGCGGATGGCCGCGGCTTCCCGTGGAGTGGCGAGTTGTTTTTCCAGCAGCGGCGTCAAGATGGCGCCCGGCGCCAGCACATTGAGCCGGATCCCTTCGCCCGCCCAGGCGGCGGTGACGGCCTGGCGCCGGGCCCAGCGGCTCACCGCGATCTTCGACGCCGCGTAGGCGAACGAGGGCGCGTTCCGGCCGAATATCCGCACCACGCGCAGGGCCTTGTCGGTATCCCCCGCCAGCAGTGCGCGGATCGCGCGGCCGGGGACCGCGGGCGTGGTCGTGGTCGCGTTGCTGCCGAAGACCACTACCTTGGCATCGGTCGCCGCAGCCAACAGCGGCCGCCAGCCCTGCAGCAACTCGATCACGCCGCGATAGTTCACCTCGTAGATCAGGCGCGGGCGTTCCGCACCGGGAGCAGGGCCGACCCCGGCTGCCAGGACAGCACCGTCGAGGTGTCCGTCCGCTGCGGCGAGAACGCCATCGACAGCCGCGCGCCGGCCCTCGGCGGTGGACAGATCAGCGACCACGTCGGCGTCGCGCAGGTCGACCCCGACCACGGTGTGGCCATCTCGACGAAGTTTGTCCGCCACCGCTCGTCCCATTCCCGATGCCGATCCGGTCACGACATAGACACCCATCGCTTGCCTGCTTTCCGCTCTGCCTACTGCCACTTCTGCGACTCCGCGCAATATTGACACACTACGACAAAAATGGTGAACTGTGGCCATGCCCCCGAACACCGCAGCTCGGCGCGGGCGCGGGCGTCCGTCCGTGCTGGACACTCGGGCCGTCGCCGAATGCGCGCTTCACCTGTGGTCCGAACGTGGATACTCGACGACCAGCTGGAGCGATCTGGCCGATGCGACCGGCATCAGCGCCCGAACCCTGCTGCGTCACTTCTCGTCTCGTTCGGATATCGCCTACCTCGGTGTCGAGCCCGCCACGAGCAGGCTTCGCGATGCCCTCGACAACGCGACGGACAACGCCGACCCGTCGGCTGTCATTCGCGCGGCCGTCGTCGAATCGGTCTCGCACGACCCGGGGATCAGCCGGATCGCGCCGCGGTGGTTGCGCCTGATCTCCGCCGAACCTGAGCTGGCCGCCATCGCGCCGCTGGCCTACCGGCCGTGGATCGACACTCTGGCGACATACATATCCGGTGTCCTCCCGGATGCACCACTGGCGATCTGCCGCGCGCTCGCTACCGCCTACCAGGCCGCATCCTTCGCCGCGCTGGTCGAATGGGCCGATGCCGGCGCAGAGGGCGACTGCGCGGATGTGGTCGACGAGATGTTGCGCTGGATGGATATTCACGCTCCCGTGGATGTCCGGGGCGACCGCAGCACTCCCGCCACCAACCAGTCCTGACAAGGAGTTCCACCATGTCCGTCACCCCGATGCCCGCGCCCGCACATCCGGATCCGCTGGCGCCTGCCACCCTCGGCCCGATCCGGTTGCGCAACCGCGTGATCAAGTCCGCCACCTTCGAGGGGGTCACCACCGACGCCCTGGTCACCGACGCGTTGATCGATTTCCACGTGGCGGTGGGCGCGGGCGGGGCCGGCATGACCACCGTCGCCTACCTGGCGGTCTCACCCGAGGGCCGCACCGAACACGATCAGATCTACTGGCGCCCAGAGGCACTTCCCGGATTGCGACGACTCACCGAGGCGGTGCATGCCACCGGCGCCGCGATATCCGCGCAGATCGGTCACGCGGGTCCGGTCGCCAACTCACGTTCCACCGGTCTGCCTTCGCTGGCCCCGTCGACGCGACCGAATCCGTTGTCGATGAGCCTGGATCGCGCCGCAACCGAAGCAGATATCCGGCGGATCATCGACGATCACGCCCGCGCGACACGGAACGCGATCGAGGTGGGATTCGACGCGGTGGAGGTCCACCTCGGCCACAACTATCTCGCCAGCTCGTTCCTCAGCCCGAAGATCAACCGCCGCAAGGATTCCTGGGGCGGCCCGCTCCACCGTCGCGCGGAGTTCGCCCGCCGAATTCTGCAGGCGGTCCGCGAGGCAGCGGACGGACGGATCGCGGTGCTGGCGAAAATGAACATGGCCGACGGCGTACCCGGCGGTCTGTGGCTCGACGAATCCCTGCTCTTCGCGCGGATGGTGGAGAGCGACGGCCATGTCGACGCGTTGGAGCTGACCGGCGGGTCCTCGCTACTCAACCCGATGTATCTGTTCCGCGGCGATGTACCGATCCGCGAAATGGCCGAGACCCAAAGCGGTCTGGTGAAACTGGGCATGAAGATGTTCGGCCGCTTCGTGTTCGAGCACTACCCGTACGAACCCCTCTACTTCCGTGACTACGCACGCCAGTTCCGCAACGAACTGGACATGCCGCTGGTGCTGCTCGGCGGAATCACCGACCTCGCCGACATGAACACCGCGATGATCGACGGGTTCGAGTTCGTGGCGATGGCGCGGGCACTGCTGCGTGAGCCGGATCTGATCAATCGCATCCGAGCGGAGTCGTCGAAGAAGTCGCTGTGCATCCACTGCAACCTGTGCGCGGCCAGCATCTTCACCGGTACGCGTTGCCCGCTGGTGAGCACCGACGACCGGAGCGATGTCAGCGACGAGAAGCCACTCGGTCTTCCCGTGTGACCACGTTCGAAAGATCTCCCATCGCCGAGGACCACTCGGCGATGGGATGATTCGACGAGGCCGAGGCCGAGCTACCGGCCCGCAATGGCCTTCCCGGCACGTGTGCAACGACGCTCAGGACCACAATCCAGCACACGGCAAAGGCGGCAGATCGCGGCACACGTCGTCGTCGACGGTGACCATGACATCAGGCGACAGCTGCGTCAGCGCGCACGCCACGTCGCGTGCCTGCTCAGCGCCCGCCTTGTAGTCGAGCCTCAACGCACCGGCTTCGATGCGGATGTGACGCAACCGCGACGCCACCCGAGGGCGGCTCGAGATCAGCTTTGCCATAACAGATTTCCGTACAATCGCGACGACACAGACCTAGCTCCGCGCCGGAGCCAGGAGCTTCTTGAGCGGAACCGCTGTGTCCGCCAGATCATTCGGCCCCGGCCGATGCCCGCGGCTCAGCGCCGATCGCAAGGCAACGAAATCCGCTGGGGAGTTGAGGCATTCGGCGGCGGTCAGCGCATCGTCGGTGAAGTACAGCGCTACCCGCCGATGCGGACGCTGCGGATCGGTACGAACCAGCATCGACGTGTGCCCACCGATGAGGCCGGCGATCTGCAACTTCTGATCGCCCTGATCCGACCAGAACCATGGGGTGGGCCGCTGCGGGCACGGTTGGCCCAGCAGCACCGCAGCAGCCGCATTGGCCTGCTCGACCGCATTGTCCACCGATTCGAGCCGGTAGCGAGCGCCGGACTCGGATACATGGGTGGCGCAGTCGCCGATGGCGAGAGTCCAGCCGTCCGAGGCCAGGCAGTGCCGGTCCACGAGGATGCCGCCGTCGCAGTCGAGTCCGAGTTGCTCGGCCAGCTCGGTCCGGGCCTCGGCCCCGATCCCCACGACGACCGTCGCCGCCGGGATTTCGCGGCCGTCGGCGAGCCGTACCGCGTGAATCCTGTTGTCGCGGTGCTCGATCGACACCGGCAGCGCTCCCAGTACCACGTCGGTCGCCATCATTCGGTGAGCGGCGAGCAGTGCCTCGGCGGTGTCGGCACCCACCGCCCGCGCGAGCAGCCGCTCCCCTGCCTCGATCACGGTCACGTCGGCTCCCAGTGCCCGCGCCGTGGCGGCGACCTCGAGACCGACGAAGCCGCCGCCGACGACCACGACGGGCCCGGCCGACAGCCGTGTGGCGAGCAGGCGGGCATCGTCGAGGTCGCGCAGCACCAGCACATCGGGATGATCCGCGCCGGGCAGCGGCAAACGCCGCGGACGCGCGCCGGTGGCCAGCACCAGCCGGTCGAATTCCCGGATCGAATTCTCACCGTCGTGCGTGAGCCGCACCTCGACGCCGGCCGGGGTGCGGCTCAGGTGCGTGACCCGGGCACCGACGATCAGTTCGATCTTCTGGTCGCGGTAATAGTCCGGTTCGCGCAACAGCACCGAGTCACCGGTGGCCTCACCCTTCAGCCACGCCTTCGACAGCGGCGGGCGCTGATACGGCAGATGCGGCTCATCCGAGATCAACGTGAGCTCACCGGTGTAGCCCCCGGCGCGAAGGCGATCGGCGAGCTGCACCCCGGCGTGTGCGGCGCCGGCCACCACCACACTGTGGGGCGGCGCCTGCACATCGGTCCCGTCCTGCGATTCGGTCATCGTCAGACCTGCTCGTCGGGAATGATCACGTGCAGATCGACACCGTCGGACAACGTGAGCTGGCATGACAGCCGCGAGTTGTCCTCGCGATCGGAGGCCGTGCAGTCCAGCATCTCGTCCTCGTCCTCGGACGGATCGGCGAAGTACCCCCATTCGCCCGGCTCGAGATACACGTGGCAGGTCGCGCACGACAAGGTTCCGCCGCATTGGCCGACGATGCCGTTCACGCCGTTGCGGACCGCAGTCGACATCACCGAATCACCGACGGCGCCGTCGACGACACGCACCTGGCCGTCGGGCTGGGTGTAGAACACTTTGGGCATCGGCACGCTCCTACCAGGTGACCGGCAGATCGACGATCGGCTGGGTGAGGTTGTCGTTGTCGACGACCGCATCACCGTGCAGTGTCAACCCGGGCAGCCGCTTGAACAGCTCGACCAGCCCGACCTGCATCTCCATCCGGGCCAGGGGCGCGCCCAGGCAGTGGTGCAGCCCGTAGCTCAGCGTCAGATGGGGGTTGTTGCTGCGCCGGATATCGAAGACGTCGTCGTGTTCGAGGGCCACACCGTCGTGAGCCACCGCCGCCGGGTCGACCATCACGGCCTCACCGCGAGCGACCAGCTGACCGTCGATTTCCACATCCTCGGTGGCGACGAACGGCACGAGACCGCCACCACCGGCGACCTTGTCTCCCAACGCCATTCGACCGTGGCGCAGAATCTCCTCGACGGCGGTCGGCGCCATGCCGTCCGGATCCTGCAGGAACAACTCGAGCTGGTCGGGGTTGCGCAGCAGCGACAGCACACCGGCGCAGATGAAATTCGCGGTGTTGTCGAATCCGCCGATGATGAGCACCAGCGCGATCGGCAGAATCTCGCCGTCGGTGAGGCTGTCGTCCTTGTCGCGGGCATTGGCCAGATCGCTGAGCAGATCCTCGCGCGGGCTCTTCCGCCGTTCCTCGATCAGCGCCATCATGTACACGACCAGTTCGGTCATGTTGGCGACGACTTCTTCCTCGGGCATATTCGCCACCGCGAGGGTCGCCGAACTCCATTTCTGGAATTTCGGACGGTCCTCCGCCGGTACCCCGAGCAGGTTGGCCAGCATCTGGATCGGCAGGGCGACGGCATAGTCGTGCACCAGGTTGGTGGGCGCGCCCTTGGCGACCATCTCGTCGATGAGATGGTTGGCGAACTCGACGGCCGAATCCCGCATCGCCTTCACTCGCTTGGGCGAGATCGAGCGCTGGACGAGTTTGCGCAGTTTGGTGTGATGCGGCGGGTCCTCGAATTGCAGTGTCGTCCTGAGGAAGTCGGGGAATTCCACGAAGTAGGGCACCACCCGTTCGCCGGTGCGGAACGGTTCACGTACGAACCGCCTGTCACTGAGCATCTCGCGGGCGGCGGCGTTGCGGTGGATGACCCACACGTCGCCGCCGAAGGGCATCGTCATCTTCGTCATCGGCCGCTCCGCGGCGATAGCCCGGTAACGATCGACGGCGTCCTTCGGCGGCACCGGCTCGAAGGGGTATTCGGTCGGGGTGACCGTTTCTGTCGTACTCATGAGCAAACTCCAGTCGGGGCTGTCGAAGGTGGTCAGGACACCGGCATCTGCGCCGGCGCGACGACCTGCGGCAAGGCATCGGGGGTGATCGCCATGACCTGGTCGAACCGCTCCGCGACGCTCTCGACCGTCAGGCCTGGGTCATGGATGCCGACGGTGTTGACCAGTGCCAGCCGGTTCACGATGCCGCCGGCCACGTTGAACACCTCACCGGTGACATCGCAGCTGGGGTGCAGAAGGTAGGCCACCACCGGTGCGATGTGCTCGGGCAGCAGCGAGGTGCGCATGTACTCCATGATTTCCGGCGACAAGGTGTCGGCGGCGGCTTCGGCCATGCGGGTACCCGCCCCGGGAGCGACGGCGTTCACTTTGATGCCCTTGTCCAGCCCTTCGAGGGCGAGGTTGCGGGTCAGGCCGAACACCGCGCCCTTGGAGCCGCCGTAGTGCGACATCCCCGGATTGCCCAGCATCGCTTGCGAAATGGTGTTGACGATCCGCGGCGATTCGGCCCGCAGCAGATGCGGCCACGCCGCCCGGCATACACGCAGCGTGCCGAAGTAGTGGACGTCGAGGTGGCGTTGATATTCCGCGTCGGGCACCTCGTCGAACGGCGCGGTGCGGACGATGCCGGCATTGTTCACCACGCCGGTGAGACCGCCGAAAGAGGAGACCGCCGCGTCGACGAGGGCGCGGGCGCCGTCCTCGGTGGACACGTCCGCAGCGCACGCCACCGCTGTGCCGCCGGCGGCGGTGATCTCGTCGACGACCTGCGCGGCCGGATCGTCACCGTCCACGCCGGAACCGTCGATGCTCGCACCGAGGTCGCCGACCACGACCGAGGCGCCGCGCGAGGCGAGCAGCAGCGCATGGGCGCGCCCGATGCCCCGGCCCGCGCCGGTCACGACGACGATGCGGTCGCTGAAATCCAGTGTTGCCATTATCTTTTCCTCGAGCTCTGTGAATTCGGTGGGCTTCGGACGGGATCAGGGACGGGTGTCGCCGCCGTGCTGCGGCACGTCCGCCACCCAGATGCCACCCAGCGCTTCCCGAGCGGACTTCTCGAAGTCGAAGACCTCGTAGCCGGCGGTCAGGTACAGGGTGCTGCGATCGGGACCGCCGAGCAGGCAGGCCGAGGCGATGCCGTTCTCCAGCGGCAGCGAGACGGCGTCGGTGATGCCTTCTTCGGTGAAACGCGCGACATATCCGCCGCCGGGCATGGCCGCCCAGACCCCGCCCTCGGCATCGAGGCCGATCCCGTCCGGCATGAACGGGCAGGTGGCGAACTCTCGCGGATTCGACAGGGTGCCGTCGGCGGCGCGATCCATCACGGTGATCTTGAAGGCCATCACCTCGGCGGTGTAGACCCGGGTCCCGTCGGCGCTGACGGCAATCCCGTTGGCGCACAACAACGGACCGACCTTCTCGGGAGTGCCGACGGTGCCGTCCGGTTCCACCACGATCAGAGGTGACGGAACGGGATCCTCGCCCTTGAACAGATCGAAGCCGAGCTGGGTGATGTAGGCGCGCCCGTCGGCGTCGACCACCATGTCGTTGGCCGCGGCCGAGCAGTGCTCGGAGATGTCGGCGTACACCGACAGGTCCTCGGGCCCGCCCCCGCCGTGGATCAGCACCAGCTTCTCGTGCATGGACACCACGATCAGCCGCCCGTTGGGCAGCCAGCCGAATCCGCCCAGCACGATCGGCACGTCGGTCTTCGCCGCCCGTGCGTTCGCGTCGACGACGACGGTGGCGTTGCCGTCCGCGTCGAGGGTCTTCAACGTTCCGGTGTACATGTCCGAGAACCAGAAGGTGCCCTCGTGCCAGCGCGGGCACTCGGGCCAGGAGTATCCGGTCGAGATCCTGCGGGCCTCGTAGGTCGGGGCTTGCGCCGCCGCGACGGCGGCGGCGACGGTGTCGACGGTGTCGACGGGATTGGTCATTGTGAGGCCCTCCAGCAACGGTGATAGGGACGGAAAGTCGGTGCAGCCGTGGCGTTCCCGGCTACACAGCACACGTGAGCCACGACTACCGCAGGGTGCGAAGGCGGTGGCCCGAGAGGCCCGGTGCACCCGGTTCACGGCGGTGAACTGGGTCACAAGCACGTGGCATGACAGGACGATAGGTTTCCGCGATCGGCGTCAGCCGACGCCCTCCCATTCAGCGGGAGAGGTCTGTCAGAACCCGTCCGCGTACCGTGCCGCGATGCGCTCCCACACGGTCGGATCGGTGCGGG
This sequence comes from Nocardia nova NBRC 15556, assembly GCF_001613005.1. GTDB lineage: Bacteria > Actinomycetota > Actinomycetes > Mycobacteriales > Mycobacteriaceae > Nocardia > Nocardia nova. The sequence continues at coordinate 101,055 of NZ_BDBN01000027.1, forward strand.
GACCGCCCGGAGTGGACGCGCCGTAACGCTCGATCTCGGCGGCGAGATCGAGCGGAGCGGTCGGCGGAGTACCCGGCACCAGGGCCTGCTCGACACATTCGTCGGGCACCAGCCAGCACACCTCGAATTCGATCCCGTCGGGATCGCGCCCGTAGAGGGCCTTGGTGGAGCCGTGGTCGCCGGTGCCGGTCAAAGCCCTTGCCGCGGCGAGACGTTCGTGCAGTGCCGCGAGTTCGGCCAGGGTGTCCACCTCCCACGCCACGTGATAGAGGCCGACAGCGCCGGATACCGGCGTCGCGCGCTCACGGGCCTGGAACAGACCGAGATCGTGATCGTTGGCCGAGTCCGCGTGGCGCAGAAAGGCAGCGCCGGGAAATGCGCCGGGAAGCCGGCGGAACCCGAGTACACCCTCGTAGAAGTCCAGGCTGCGCTGTAGGTCCGACACGTACAGGACGACGTGGTTGATCCCGCGCATACCCGGCCCTCCTCGACACAACGCCACCGGCGCACACCAGGTGACAACGGTAGTACCGAAATCCTCCCTCGAACCTACCGGCGAACACGGATGCCGTCCCGTGGAGCGGAACAGTCGGGGTCGACCGATCCGCATCGCGACAGGTGTTTCGGCCGGCCACTGCGGCGACACCGATGTGCCCGGTCCGCACCGGTGCCGGCCGCGCATGGCGAGCTCCGGATCAGGAGACCGCCGTCGCGGCCGACTCCTCGACTGCCTCACCGAGATACGCCCGCTCGATTCGGCGTGGATCGGCACGCAGCGCTTCGGCGGTATCGGAATCCGCGACCGTGCCGTGCACCAGGATCGCGGCTCGGTCGGCGATTCCCAGCGCCAGGTGCACATGCTGCTCAACCAGTAGCACGCTCATGCCGTCGTCGGCGAGTGCACGCAGCACATCCAAGATTTCGCGGACGATGACCGGGGCCAGTCCCATACTGAGTTCGTCGATGAGCAGCACCTTGGGGCGCTGCAGGATCGCCCGGCCGATGGCCAACATCTGTTGCTCGCCGCCGGACAGGCGCCCGGCGTCGACCGACAGCCGCTTCTCCAGGGCCGGGAAGTACTGCAGCACTTCGGGGATCGCCGTCCGGCGCCGGGCGCGCTCTGCCACGGCCAGACGCAGGTTCTGCCGGGTGCTCAACTGCCGGAACAAGGCCCGGTCGTCGGGCACCAGCACGACTCCGGCACGCACCGCGGCTCGTGGGCGTCCGCTCACGATGTCGGCGCCCTCGACCCGGATCTCACCGCCGGCGCGAGGCAGCAGTCCGGACAAGGTCGAGAGCAACGTGGTCTTACCCGCCCCGTTCGGCCCCAGCAGGCAGGTGATCTCCCCGGCGTGCAGATCCAGGTCCACACCGCGCAGGCACGGTCGCTGCTTGATGTAGCCGGCACTGAGGTCGCGACATTCCAGCACTGTTGTCATGGCTATGCCTCCTGCGTGGTCAGAGCGCCGGACTGCAATTCGGGCACTGCTTCGGAAGCCACTTCGACGGTGTCGGACGAGACGCCGAGGTAGGCGCGCAGCACCTCGGTATTCGTCCGGATCGATTCCGGTGGCCCACTGGCGATCACCGTGCCCAGGTCGAGCACGATCACCCGATCGCAGATGGTGAGTACCAGCTCCATATCGTGATCCACCAGCAGAATCGCGGTCCCGCTGTCGCGCACGGAACGCAACTTCTCACCGAGCCAACGGCTTTCGTTGTTGTCGAGTCCCGCGGCGGGTTCATCGAGCAGCGCCACCGCGGGGGCCGCGGCCAGCACGCGGGCCACCGAGACCAGTTGCCGTTGTCCCTGCGACAGCGAGGCCGCCGCGGCATCGGCCATGTCCCCGAGTCCGAGGACGGCCAGTGTGCGCGAAACCAACTGGGCAACCGGAAGTTTCGACTGTGATCGGGCGGCGCCGACCCGGACGTTCTCCGCGACGGTGAGATCGTCGTAGAGTTCCACATCCTGGAAGCTGCGGCCCAGTCCCGATCGTGCGCGGGCATGAGGCGGTGCACCGGCGATGGCGGTGCCGTCCAGGGTGATAGCACCACTCGCCGAGGCAAATCCGGTGACGGCATCGATCAGCGTGGTCTTGCCGGCGCCGTTGGGCCCGATCAGGCCGACGATCTCACCCGGGAACACCTCGAAGGTGACATTCGATACCGCGGCCACCGCACCGTAGGACACACTGACGCCGTCGACCGACAGCAGCGGAATGTCGGTGTCGCGCGGCGTCACGGCATCGGTCACCTCCACCCCGCCGGACGAGGTGCGATCGCCGCGGCGCGGCGCAGGCCACCGAACCCGCGGCAGGCGACTGGCGATGCCGTCGGGATTGGTCATCACCGTGATGATGAGCAGAATTCCACTCAGTACGGCGTAGTAGTCACCGATGTGCAGGAAGCGGTCGACCAGCAGGTAGACCACACCGCCCGGAGCCATGAGACCGGCCAGGATCGCGCCCGTGATCGAGGTGACGCCGGCGACGTACATGATGGCGAACAGTCCGATGCCGGCGAACACCGCGAACGGCTCCGGCGTGGCAAGAGTCTGTTGATAGCCGAGCAGAGCACCCGACAACCCGGCGATGAAAGCGCCGATCGCGAAGGTGATCAGTTTGGTGCGCGGCACATCGATGCCCGCGGCCGCCGCCGAACGTTCGTTGGCGCGCACGGCGAGCATGTCGGTACCGAGGCTGCTGCGGCGCAACCAGGCGACACCGAGTCCGGCCATCGTCAGTACCGCCAGGCACAACACACCGAACGCGATGCGCGGATAGGCATGTCCCGCACCGATTCCGAGGTCGATGCCGAACAGCCGGGGATTGTCGATCGGCGCACCGGCGACACCGCCGTTGAGGTCGGAATTGCGGAACCAGAACGCTTCGACGAAGACCGCGAGCGCCAGCGTGACCACGGTGAGCGGCAGGCCACGCACTCGGAGCGCCGGCAGGCCGACCACCACGCCGACGAGGGTCGCGAACAGGGCGGACAGGATCGGCGCGAACGGAAACGGGATCCCCAGGTGCTGGTTCAGCACGCTCAACGCATAGGCCGAAACACCCGCGAGGGTGAGCTGAGCCAGCGAGATCTGACCGGCATATCCGGTGACCACGACCTGCGACAGGGCGAGCACGCCGAAGATGATGCTGCTGACGACGGCGGCCCGGTAGCTGCCGGACGTCGCGGTCAGCGCCACCACGGCGACCACCAGCGACAGCATTGCGGGGATCGCTATGTGATCGGGTCGCGGGGCGCGTCCGAGTGCCTTGCGCACCACACTGCCACGATCGGGCAGCGGACGTCCCTTCACGACCAGGAATCCCAGGATCAACAGCAGCGAGATCGCCTCGGCGGTACCGGATTTCGGCATCCAACTGTAGAGAACCTGCAGATTGGTGGCTTCGGCCTGCAGGGCACCGATCACGATGCCCGCGGCAACGGTCAGCCAGATCGAACTGAAATTGCCCACCAGGGTGGCTGCCAGCGCCGGCACGATGAACATCGAATAGGCAACAGGATTCAACGCCACCAGCGGCGCGATCAGGATGCCGCCGAGGCCCGCGACCACCGAGGACAGCGCCCAGTTGCTGAACGCGATCCGGTCCGGGGACAATCCGGTCAGGTAGGCGCCCTTCTCCGATTCGGCGGCCGCCTCGGTCGCGACACCGAAGCGGGTGAAGCGGAACACGACCGTCGCGACGATCGCGATGCCGATGATCGAGGCCGCGAGCCAGATCCGGTCGGTGGGCACGGTTCGGTCCCCGATCCGGAAGGTGTCCAGGGCGAAAATCGGCTGGACGGCAACGAGTCCGGTGCCGACCCGCTGCGCGATCAGCGCCTGGATCACGATCATCAACCCGATAGATGCCACCGCCTTCGCCACCACCGACGCGGTCCGCATGGGCCGGAACACCAGCGCGTAGCAGAGGACGCCGAGGACGGCGGCGAAGACCAGAGAGATCGCCATGGCCGGGATGACACCCAGGGGCCCACCGAGATGGACGGACTTGGGCAGTCCCGGTATCGGAACCAGCAACTCCCCCTTGCGGAGCAAGGCGTAGGTGTACGCGGTGTACAGCGCGACCGTGCCGGTCGCGAAGTTCACCACACCGGAACTCTTGAACGTCATTACGAGCGCGAGTCCGATGGCCGCGTACACAGCCCCGTTTCCGAGGCCGAGCACGAGGTAGGAAAGATGGTCTGTCATGGCGATCTCTCTGGCCGAATCCCGTTGTTACCCTTGACCTATCCGGTCACTTCGAGGTCCACCGGGACACCTTTGTCGTTGATCTTGCCGATCAGCATCTGATGCGAGCAGATCGACGGCATCTGCGGCACGGCGGTGCCGTTGCAGGTGAACGTGATCCCGCCGCCGGCCGGCATCTCGACGTTCTGGGCCGTCTTCAACGCCTGCTTGATGCCCGCCGCATCGGCCTGGCCCTGCAGATTCTTCGTGGCCCCGACGAGGGCCATGACGAGCTGGTAGCCGGAGGACGCGGCGCCGGTGACGTTCAGATCCTTCGCGTACTGCTGCAGCACGGAGCGGTAGAGCACCGAATCCGGGCGATCGGACAGGTAGTCGGTGGCGGTGATGCCGATGCTGCCCTTGACCGTGTCCATCCCGATGATGTTGGTGACCGAGGGATCGAGGCACGTCGGGATGTAGACCTTCTGCACGTTCGGATCGGCGGTCTGGATCGCCTTGTACACCGAGGTGCAGGTTCCGGCATCGGCGATGACGCTGACACCGTCCGGCTTGGCGGACAGTCCGGAGGTGACCAGCGGAGTCGGGTCCGGCACGCCGAGGGCGATCGGCACCACCTTCAGGTCGACGCCGGCCCCCTGGAAGATCGGAGCGCCCATCGCGTTGATCATGGCGCCGATACCGCCGCCGTCACTGGCGAAGATGGTGAACGTCTTCATGTTCTGTTTCTTGGCCGCCTGCGCCATCGCGGTGATCGTGCCGGGCAACCCGGCCGACAGCGACGATGATTCCGGCGAGGCCAGCTCCACCTGCGACACACCGTTGAGGGTGACGTAGGGGATCCCCGCCCCCGCGACGATCGGCACGATGGCCGGACCCTGCGAGGTTCCCGGCGACAGGACGGCCGCCACCTTCTGTTCGACCAACTCGTTGGCGCACTTGGTCGCCGAGGTCGGTTCCTCCTGCTGCTTGCACACGACCAGGTCGATCGGATGCCCGGCCAACCCACCGGCGTTCTTGTTCACATACTGGACCGCGGCCTCGGCCCCCTGACGCATTTCCGGAATCGAGACGACCGCGCCGCCCTCGGTGGAGACGAACCCGATCTTCACCGGTGTACCGGAGGCCGGGTTGTCCGGCAGCGATGTGGTCGAGGCACCGGCGATCGCGCTGTTGTTCGAGGTGTCGTCGCTACTACATGCACTCGCGCCCAAAGCCCCTATCAGGGCCAATGCGCTGAATCCGGCAAGTGTTCGCCGGTGGCGAGCAAGTCCGCCAAGTTTCATGATCCGAGATCTCCTTCTGCGAGGAGGAGCCACGCCGAGTGTTCGTCGGCACACCGGGCTCCTCGCATGATGTGCATCACATATCGATGTCAGCGGCGATTATGTGCGGATCGGACACCCGGTCGCGGACGGCGGTTCCCGTTCACCGGGACAACCGTTCGCAGAAATTTCGGCACACCTGCCACGACGGCAGCAAACTCCGTGACCCGCTTCACAGATCGGCGTCGATGTGCCACTATTTTCTAATCGAAATAGGCACGTCAGATCGTCGCCGTGGTCAACGAGGAGCACAGCATGACCGTTACGCAGGAGATTCACGCGGCCGAGGCGAACACCCCCAGCAATATCCTCGACCGGTTGACTCTCGTCCTCGACGCCTTCGACGGACACGAAAGTCTCGGTCTGACCGAGATCGTGTCCCGGACCGGACTGCCTCGCTCGTCGGCGCACCGGATGCTCGATCGGCTCGTCCGCCTGCGCTGGTTGCAGCGCCAGGGCCGCAGCTACAGCCTGGGGATCAGGCTCGTCGAGCTCGGCTCGCTGGCCGTCCACCAAGATCGGGTGCACGCCGCGGCGCGCGAACACCTGCATCACCTGTACCGCGCCACCGGCATGGTGGTGCATCTCGCGGTGCTCGACGGCGCCGATGTGGTGTACCTGGACAAGATCGGCGGCCGGCTGGCCGCGCAGGTTCCGACGCGCATCGGCGGCCGCCTGCCCGCCGCCCGCACGGCATTGGGCAAGGCTTTGCTGGCATACGACAACCACGCCGAACCGGGCGGCGAGGTGGTCCGGCAGCTGGGTTATGCCGTCGAACGAAACGGCGCACCGACCGGGTTCGGCTGTATCGCCGCTCCGATCGGGGAGGTGGGTGAGGCCAGGACCGCAGTGTCCATCTGCGGTCCGCTCAACAAGATGTCGTTCGACAGCCGCATGACCACGCCGGTGCAGCTCACGGCCGCCGCCATCGTGCGCAGCCTCAACGCCGGCCGGTTCGCGACTCCGACGTTGCAGCGCAGGAACATCTTGCGATCGCTACCGACCGCGCCCTCCGTTCTCGCCGAAGGCTGACTGGTCGGTTCCGGTCTCCGCGTCCGGATCGTCAGCGCCCACAGCACGCCAACTTCCGGGATGACGCGGCACCGGAAGTCCGAATTCGTCGGTGACGACCGAGGAGCGATAATGCTCGGCCGCGGCATCGATATCCGCGAGCAGCTGCTCGGCCAGCTCGATCTCGGCTTCGAAATAGCGCTGCGACCATCGCAAACTCATCTGCGTGAACGACCATCCCGGCTCCGGATCCGACCGGTCGGCGTGCCGTCCCGCTCGCCGCGCGCGCTCGCGAAGGTTGTCGATATGGGTCCTGACGATGCGCTTCAACTGCTCCGGATCGTGCAGATGACCCATCCAAAGGCGAAGCATCACACCATGTTTGAGCACCGGCATGTCCACGTCGGCATCGCGCGACCAGTTACGCAGCGCGCGCAGCCCGTCCTCGGTGATGCGATACAGCCGCCGGTTGCGCACGCCCTCGTCCGCGACCAGTCGGGACTGCACCAGCGACAGGTCCTCGAGCTTCTTCAGTTCGCCGTAGATCTGGCTTACCGACGGACTCCAATAGAAGAATCCGATACTCCAGTCGGCCCATTTCTTCAATTCGTTGCCGGTCAATTCCTCACCGAATGACAACATCCCCAATACTGCCCAGCTGGTGGCGGGCAAGTTGGGGAAAGAATCGACGTCAGCACCCATAATCGCCGAGCTTACAAGGCATTCCGGACCCATTGCCCCCGGCCGCTCCCGGCTGACGGGAACGAGATCACCCACTCGGCGGCGCACCACTTACGTTGAACACCATGAGCGACAGCACCATCTACATCATCGACCGGATAGTGCTCAAACCCGGCCACGCGCGCGCTTTCATCGACGCGTATTTGAGCGAATACGCCCCCGGCGCGCGGGAACGCGGTCTGACCTTGGACCGCGTCCTGGTCAGCCCGCCGGCCTGGATCGATGCGGAGAGCAATGTCGTCACCGCGACCTGGACCGTCGAGGGCCCGCAGCAGTGGTGGGCCGCGGCAGTGAAGGGACGCCACGATCCGGTGTACGCCCAATGGTGGCAGTCGGTCTCCCCCATGATCGTCGAACGGTCCCGGTCCATGGCCGCCGCGGCCGAGGCCGTAGAAGGGCTGTGCCATGTATAAGGTGACCCGACTACTCCATCTGGACGACACCGCGGACAGGGCGGCGGTACTACGCACCATCACCTCCGCGGCCGATGCGATTCCCGCTCGGTACACCCTCGTCGCGCCCACACTGCCCGGAGCACGCAACGGCGGGGACCTTCTCGTCCACCTGCAATTCGAGTCGGAATCGGAATGGTCGCGCTGGCGGGCACCGATCGACGCGGCGACCTCCGGCAGCTCCGTTCACCACGTCGATGCCGCCGAATATCGCGGTGGATCGCCCGGGCAGGACCGGGCGGGACGCCGCAACTCGTCGAGCCCGGCCTCGGTCTATCGGACGTTGCTGTTACGCGTGGACGATTCCGCTTCGCCCGCGGAACTCGGGCGGTTCGAACACGCGATGCTGCAGATGCCCGTACATCTGCCGGGAATCCGGGCGTGGCAGCTCAGTCGCGTCGCTCACGCTTCCGGAACGTCGGCCTGGACCCATGTCTGGGAGCAGGAGTTCGCCGATCTCGACACGCTGCTCGGGCCCTATATGAATCATCCGGTGCACTGGGGACATGTGGACCGGTGGTTCGATCCGGAGTGCCCCGAGCAGCTCGTCAAAGACCGTGTGTGTCACAGTTTCTGTGCGATGTCGGCGCCGGTCATCACCGACACGACGCCGGCGGCACTGTCAGCGGCGGAGGAACGCTAGAACCGCCGCTTCCCACGCTTCCTGCTGCTTGAACATCACCCAGTGCCGCAGTTGGGGAAGATGTGGATCTCTCCGTTGGGGCAGCATGCGTATCGGAAGCAAGGCCATGTCCACCGGGCTCGCACGGCTTTAACCCGCTTTCCCGGTGAGCGGCACACTCCCCGGCACGGCCCGATCCCCTCCGGCACCGTCGGGGAGGCCGGCCTCAACTGGTCATCGGGCTCCGCGAGTGAGACGAATCCGCTTCTCCGCCGGCCGAGAACGCTGCATGCCGACCGGCCCGGCGGCCGAAATACGACCCCGCACCCAGCTGTGTACCGCTGGCGTACCCCTTGCCGTCTTGAGCCAGCGTGGAGGCACAGGCGCCGGCTGCGTACAGACCCGCAACGGTGGTCCCGTCCGGGCGCTCGACCTGTCCGTCGACGGTCGTCCGTAGTCCGCCGAGGGTGAATCCGGCATAGGACGCCACGCCGAGCGACAGGTTGAATGCCGCCCAGGGACCGCGGTCCTGCGCCTCCAGATACTCGGGTCGCTTGCCGAATTCCGGGTCGGAGCGCTCGGCGGCGTGCGCGTTGTAGGCATCCAGCGTCCGCTGCAGATTGCCCGGCGGAATGCCGAGCGCGGTCTCCATCTCGCCGACCGTCTCCCACCCGTCGATGAACGGCACCAGTTCGAAATCCCGCTTCGCCAAATGCGATTCGTCCAGGATGAGGAATGCCTTCGCATCCGGCTGTTCCAAGACGAATTCGGCGGTGCGGGCGTGATAGGAGTCTTCGGCGACGAACCGCTCCCCCTGCGCGTTGACGATGATTCCGGTGAGGTGCCGGGCAGGCGGGTACACCGGCGCCGTCACGAAACACTGGTCCATATGCGCGGTGGCAGCCCCAACCGACATACCCATCCGGATACCGAGGCCGTCGTCGAACGACGAGCCGAGCGGATACGGTTTCTCGGCAAGCTGCGGCACGTATTGCCGCACCATGTCGGGATTCATGACGAAACCCCCGGCGGCGAGGACCACCGCACGCGCCTTCACGGCCCCGGATTCCGCGAACCGTTTCCAGCGCACTCCGACCACGGCTCCACTCTCATCGCAGATCAGCTGCTGTGCTCCGGTTTCGTACCGGATCTCGACACCGAGTTGCTCGAGCCGCTGCACCAGTAGACCGGTCACGAGCGCCGCTCCACCCGTGTCACCGGCCACGGGCACTTTGTGGCCGCGCGGCGCGGGGACAGCCAGTTCGCAGAAGGGCCATACCTTTTCGTTGCCGGTGTACATCAAGCCTTGGGTCCCCGGCTGAATGACGGCCTTCTCCGGATAGAAGCTCCGCTCGAAGCGAAAGCCCAGACCTTCCAGCCACTCGAAATGCGCCACACTGTCGACGCAGTAATCGTGGATCTTGCGCACATCGGGTTCCCGCGAAACGGCCGTGAGGTATTTCTCCATTTCCACCGCGGAGTCGGTGTGTCCGGTGGCGGTCTGCACCGCGGTGCCGCCGCCGAGATAGAAATGGCCGCCGGCCATCGACGATGTACCACCGCCGGCCGCAGCCCGCTCGAGCACCAGTACGTTGGCGCCGTGTGCCGCGGCCTCCGCCGCCGCGCATCCCCCCGCGATGCCCAATCCGACGACGATCACATCCGCTTGCTCGGTCCAGTCCTCGACGTCGGCCGCGGGAACGACTGCAGGAATTTCTGTTCGCATACCCGGTAAGAGTGGCTGAGCCCGTACCCGCGGCGCATCGCATTTCCCGCCGAGCGGAATACGGCCGGGGAAGTGTGCCCGTAAAACACAATCTTCACGAAGCATGCGTGAACTATCTCGTGTTAGTGTCCCTGGGCTACAGCGTCGGTAGCAACGAGCACAATGGCTACGGGAAATGCGCGTGCGGCACGGCACCAACCGGACAACTCACCACCGGAAGCGCCGAACGGACGCCGCGGCCGGCCGCGTCCACCCCGGCTACGCTCCGGGTTCGGGACGTTTTATGTGGATTTGCGCCGATTACACTGCAGCACAACGCGATTAGCGGTAACTAACTGGACTCGCGACGGATCATCGTCATAGTCGGCAACGCCGGCTCCGGCGCCGCGGCGAGTTCACCGGCGGCGTGCAATGCGAGGTCGGCGGTGTACCGAGCCACCCCTGCCGCGTCCATCCGCACACTCGATAGCGAAGGTACGAACACAGCCGCCAGTCGGGTGTCGTCGTGACCGATCACCGCCAAGGGTGCCGGGACACCGATACCAGCCCGCATTGCAGCACCGACAACGATCGCCGCCACGGTGTCGTTGTAGGCCACGACGCCGGTGACACCGCTGTCACGCCAGGCCAGGACACTCGTTACGGCCGACGCCTCGCCTGCGCCGACTTCACGAACGTCGAGCGGTTCGAGCCCCAAACGCTCGGCTGCCCCCTGCGCGGCTGCCACTCGCGCGGCGACGAGATCTGCGAGTCTCTCTTCACCGCCGGTGGCATAGGCCAGCCGCCGATGCCCCAGGGAATAGAGGTGCTCCACCTGCAGCCCCACCCCCGCGACAGCCGCCTCCGAGCGCCCTACCGTTCCGATGACAACTCGGCGGACCCCGCTGGCCCGCAACGAATCCTGTTCTTCCGCATCGAAATCGGCCAGACCGATCACCACGTCGGGGGTGACCGACTCCCAGAGCGGCCGGGAGCGATCCGCCGCCCGGCGGGTGTAGGTGATCAGCGAATAGCCGGCTCGATCCAGCGCACAAGCCATTTCGTCGACATAGTCCGCCATACTGTCTTCGACCGGCCAGTCGGGCAGCACCAACAGCACCAGGCGACTACTGCCACGGCGCAATGTCTGCGCCGCTCGGTTGGGCCGGTATCCGAGCCGCTCGGCTTCGGCCAGCACGCGCTGCCTGGTCTTCTCCGGAATCGTCTGCCCGGGAGTGCTGTTGAGGACGAACCCGACAGTCGCGCGCGACAGTCCGAGTGAACGGGCAACATCGGTCGCGGTCACACGCTGCTTCGCAGACGGCATCCGCATCACCTCCCGGACCGGTTCGGCGAACGGGTTTCACCGAATCGCGCGATCGTACGCTAGCACGTGCGAGGAGCGCGTCCAGCTCGTCGTGCCGGCTCTCTCGCGCCACCACACCGCCATGCGACAACACCACGACGAAGGTCCGTATCAGCGCGTGTTGCTCAGTTCCGGACTCGATGGTTTCCCACTATCCGGACGACAACTCGGCGCTCCGCATCGCCGCTACCAGTCCTGCCAAGGAACGATCGAATGCACCGGCGCGGCGAACAGCACCTCCTCGGCCTCTGGACAGGGGGCACCACGGTCCGCCGCGTCCCATTCCCGCTCATGCTCGGCAAGTTCGCTCGACACCGTCTCGGGATCGCCGTCCAGATACAACAGGCGAATCCGCAACGCACCGCTGGAATACTCTCGCCGTGCCTCCCCGAGCGGCAGTGTCGGATGCGTCTGCACCGAATGCAGGGCGAACGACCACGCGCCCGCCACCCCGGGACACCCCAGCAGATCGGGGATCCGCACCCGATCCTGCCAGCGAAACTGCTCGTGCGCGGGCACACCGTGCGGGTCGGCCAGATATGTGAGGGTGACGTGCAGCCCGCGGTTCGGCCGGAACGGCAGCGCGTCGGCCGACACCAGAACCCGTGGTGCCACATAGCCTTTCACCGGAGTGAAGAACGCCAGCAGGGACCGCCGGATCCCCGGCAGAATCGGGCCCCGCCCCCACTGGAAGGAGTCTTCACCCAGCTTGGTCCATTCGGCGATACTCTGCTCGTACGGCGGCCGGAACCAATACATGGCCATATAGTCGGTACCGGCCAGCTCCCCCGCGGCAGTCCCGAGCTCTGCGCCGCGGTCTCGGCGGCGGGCCCAGCGATCGCCCCACGCGACCCCTGGTAGCAGCAAATTCTCCGGCCGGTGATCCAGCTGATGCCATTCGTTGTATTCCCGATGCCTGTCGGGATCGGTCAGTTCGATGAACGAGAAGAACGCCCGCTCCGAAAACACTTGCCACCTCCGAGATGTCGATTTCGGTCACTCGCGACCACGCAACGCTAGGAGCTCGGCGCCCGCAGATCGTCGAGCCATTCCATCCATCGGGAAAGCCGTGCCGCCGGCGCGGCGAACCGAAGCGACGTCTCTTCGTTTCGCTCACCGGGAGAAGACACGAAGACCGCCGGGCCGGCCTCCCTACGATGCCGCCGTGCACTTCTCATGCCTTTCGACCGGAATCGTGGGCCGATGAAAGCTGAATCCGACGCTATTGCCGATGTAGTGAATCGATACGCTTACGCACTCGACGACCGAGATTGGCGCCGCCTCGACGAAGTGTTCGCCCCCGACGTCGTCGTTCGATACGGCAGTCCCGACGCGCCGGCGATCGAAGGGCGGGTGGCCACCGTCGCGATGATTCGATCGTTCCTCGACCACTGTGGACCTTCTCAACATCTGTTGGGCAACATGATCGTCGACATCGACGGAGATACCGCATCCACAACCTGCAAGGCCAGGGTCTTCCACATGGGAGCAGGCCCACACCCCGACAAGACGTACGAATGTGCGGGGTCTACCGAGATACGCTGACCCGAACGGCAGCAGGATGGCGAATCACCGAACGCGTCTTCGATATACATTTCGAACTGGGAAGCCCGGAAGAGGTTCCGGGTGCCCAGCGTTCCCCCGCACCGCAGCAGTCGTTTTCGTTCACGAAGATCTTGGTGAATGATCTCGAAGCCCAATTCTCCTTCTATTCGACAGTTTTCGGTCGCACGGAAAAGACTCGCTACGACTTCGACGATCGCGCCGATCCTCTCGCCGAGATCATCATGACCTTCGCCGACGGCACCGATCGATCACTGGTCCTGCTGCACTACAAGAACCGGCCGGCACCGGCACCGGGTGCCGCAATCATCGGCTTCGAGGTGAGCGGAATCGATGCTGTGGTGCAGCGAGTTGCCGACGCCGGCGGCACAGTGACCGAACCCCCTCGACTGATGACGAATATCGGATCAAGGTCGCCGTCGTCGAAGATCTGGAAGGACACGTACTGGAGATCTTTGAACGCATTTGAATTGCGAGCAGGTCCCGCGGTGACGATCCGCAATGACTTTGGGCGTTGTCGTCCTGTGGCGTCGTTCTTCATGCGCGGTCGACATCTCGAAACCGGCATCGACCCCGACCGGTTCGCCACACGGCGAGCCGAAGGAACAATTGCGCATGCCGGCGCTGGAGCGGCTCATCGGACGTCCGGTGGAACCGGAAAAGCTCATCGAAGCTGCCCTCGTCGCACTGGTTCTCGATATCGACAGCGAGTCTCTGCCTCTGCTCGGCGGTCTCGCCCGAGCAGAGAACGACCAAGCCGAGGAACTGTTCGACCGAGTGTTGAACGAACTCGACATCGTGGCAACGATTCCCACCGATGAGTGCGATATCCGGCACCTACTGGTTCGATGGTGGGCGGCCTGATCAACTCTGCGGCACATCAACTGCGGCCGGAATTCGCACTGCGGCCACCAGCCCCGCTTCGGATGCCGGACCACGTCTCGTTGATGTCGTCGCGCGCCCATTCGACGATGTCACCGTCGGCGCGGACGTCACCGGTGAGCCAGAACGCTTCGTCGGGTGCCCATCCCGCGATCACCGACGCCGCGTCACCGTCGACATCGATAGCGATGCCCGCAGCCGCGAGATAGCCGGCGACGGTGAGGTGCACTCCCCCGTACTCCTCGGCTACGGCATGCCAGTCGGGCAGAACCCACCGTCCGTCGCGGCCCGTGGTGCGGTACCAGTCGTGGCGTTTCTGCGCCGTGACCTCGAGCGGGAACCGCTGACACAGATGCGCCCAGGCGGCAGCGCCGTCGATTTCGAACGTATCGATGTCTGCCGGGATGATCTGTCGCCGAGCCCAGGCACGATACTCACCCGCGGAGTCTTCGACGAACCACAGGGACGCGGGCGAACCGTCATCGAGTGTCCGCGTGGAGCACGGAACACCGAGCGGCGACGACCACCACACGCCGGAGTAGGCGGCTGTCGGATCGGTGGGGCGTTCTCGCGCCGCGCGTTTCTCCTCTGCAACGACCCGGTCCAGCCATGTGGTGAGCACTTTCCCGACCGAAGGAACGCTGTCGTGTCGCTTGCCCCATCCCAGGGACCACTGCTCGTCGCGAACAACGCCGGTGGTCCACCACCGAGCGTGCTCCGACGCACTGAGGTGTTCGGCGACGCGTCGCAGTTCTGGAAGCATCGGGTCCGTCATGGCGAGAACATCTTCGCCTTCGGGCTCCTGCCAGTACCGGGCGGAATCTGTGGTCGCCGCGAGCGCGGTATGCAGGTCCTTTTTCGTCACATCGGGCAGCGGCACGTCCGCCAGCAGTCGCGCCACGTGTTCGGGGGCAACGCGCGGAAGGGGCTGGTCGGCGCCGGGTCCGTAGCTGACGCATGCGACTCCGCTTCCCGCGTCGAGTTGGTGAGCGGCGTAGAACACTCCGGAGCAGAAGGAGTCCTGCGTGTGTTCGACGCGCACACGCTCGTCGGCGAGGCGCGCGTACTCGAGGAGAAGACGACGACCCCGTGGGCCCGCCAGCAGTGCCTCGGTGAGCGTCGCCGGAGTTTCCCCTGCCACCATGAATCCAGTAGATCACTACCGCTGCGGCGACTTCGATCGAACGGCTGTTCCGCCGCGCCTATCCGGATCGATGCGGGTTGAGCTTTGTTGCGCCACTTGATGATTGACGATTCGAGCGGTGGTTCGACTGCGTGAACGCGAGGTGCGTTTCGGGCTCGGCAGCCGGATCAACGACGGGAACGATCCGTTCGGCAATCTCTTCCTGCAAACCCTGGCGATGGTCGCCGAATTCGAAGCCAACCTCGGCCACTGACGAACCCGCGAAGACATGGCCGAGGCGCGAGCGAAGGGCCGACCGCAGGGCCGACCAGGCCGGCGAAATACGCCCCCGTCCGGCCTCGTGACGCTCGAACACGTAACGGCCGTCGTGATGTGAACGTGATCTGGAGTACAAAACCGCAAACTGTGAGCGGCGACATAGTTTAGGAAAGTTCCCCCGGTCAGACGCCTGAAAATGTGGTAACCAACCATCGCGCGGCTCCGCTTCCGACGTCTCGTCGTTGTCGGAGTGATGCCGGAGCGTTATCGTATGGATATACGTTCGGCTACCTGGTCCGAATGTGCCTTGCGAATCGTAATTCGCACCTCCCAATTGAAACCGCCGCCAAATTCTAGCCGCGCCTTCGGCGTGAAAAACCGGTCGGCGGACTGATCGCGGTAGGACGCGCGCCCGACTCCGGTCGAGGCGCGGCACAGCGCAGCGCCCGCAGCATCGCGACAGTTCGGTCGTTCCGGGTCAGGCCATCCCCACAGCACTCCGTGCAGAGGCGAGTTCATTCGGACCCGCCCGGCTGCTCGCTGCCCGCTGTGTGCCCGAACAGTCGAGAACAGGAATCAGACCGCATGTCCGCAACATCCACACGCCGCAGATCCATGACCTCGATCGTCCGCACCGCCGGTGCCGTGTCGCTGGCCGCCACCGCGGCAGCGACCATCATCGCCACGGCCGGCGGTGGCCAGTCGTCCACAGCACAGGCGATCGATATCAAGGCGCTCGCGACTACCGTCGCCGCAGCCGGCGCGCCCGGAGCAGCTCAGGCACCCGGCCCGGCCCCTCAGCCCGCC
>NZ_BDBN01000028.1 GCF_001613005.1 Nocardia nova NBRC 15556
GGGCGGTGAGGATATCGGCGAGCAGCCGGTAGTTACGCGGCCCGGCGGGGTCCATCCCGCGATGGGCGCGAAACATTTGCGGAGGCCGGCCCGGGCCGGTGCGCGGACTGTCGACCCGCTCGGCCTGCCCGGCCTCGACCAGCGCCTCGAGGTGAAAACGCACCGTGTTCGGATGCAACTGCAGGTGCGCGGCGATATCGAGGATGCTCAACGCATCACGCGAGTCGCGCAATACCGCGAGCACCTCGCCGCGCCGCCCACCACCGGCCCCGGCCGGCGTCGCACGCGAACTGGACGGCGTGGCAGCGGACGTCGTTTCGCGCGTCATGGCTGGGCACTCCGTTTCGGCAGCGCGGCAACCAGCGGCGTATCCACCCCGACGGGGCCGAGTTTGGCTGCGCCACCGGGAAATCCGAGTGGTTCGCCGCGACCGGGCAAGGTCTCGCTGAAAAAGGCGGCGTTGTCGTCGAGGTAGGGCTCGAGTTCGGCCGGCAGGTCGTCCTGGTAATAGATCGCCTCCACCGGGCAGACCGGCACACACGCCCCACAGTCCACGCACTCGTCGGGGTGGATGTACAACGAGCGAGCACCGTCGTAGATGCAGTCGACCGGACACTCCTCCACACACGCCCGGTCCATCACGTCCACGCACGGCTCGCCGATCACATACGCCATACCTCTATTTATACATCCAAAGCTTGTATAAACTAAGACCGGTGACACACCCCACCGAATCTCCCGGCGCACGCCGTCGACAGCGGATCCGGTTCACATCACCCCGGCGTCTCGCTCAGCGCCCACAACGATGCACCGACAGGTCCGATCGCTCAACGGCCGGGGTACGCACCACCACGCCCGCCGAGGATGTCGACCGAGAGGGGATTCACCGTTGTCTGCAGCGCCCGTCGAAATCCAGCCCGTCCCGCAGGCCGAGCGCCCGTTCCCGGCGCGGATGGGCCCCAAGGGCGCGGCGATGTGGAAGATCGTCACCACCACCGACCCGAAACTGCTCGGCGTCATGTACATCTTCACCGCGATCTCGTTCTTCCTCATCGGCGGGTTGATGGCGCTGCTGATGCGTGCCGAACTCGCACGGCCCGGGCTGCAGTTTCTGTCGAATGAGCAGTACAACCAGTTGTTCACCATGCACGGCACACTCATGTTGCTGTTCTATGCGACACCGATCGTGTTCGGGTTCGCCAACTGCGTGCTGCCGCTACAGATCGGCGCTCCCGATGTGGCGTTCCCGCGGTTGAACGCGCTCAGTTACTGGCTCTACCTGTTCGGCGCCACCGTTGCGACCGCAGGATTCATAACCCCCGGTGGCGCGGCGGATTTCGGGTGGACGGCGTATGTGCCGCTGAGCCTGGCCGTGCACTCCCCCGGCGTCGGCGCCGACCTATGGGTGATGGGGGTGGCGGTCTCGGGTGTCGGCACAATCCTGGGGGCAGTCAACATGATCACCACCGTCGTGTGTTTGCGCGCGCCGGGCATGACCCTGTTCCGGATGCCGATCTTCACCTGGAACATCCTCGTCACCAGCATTCTGGTGCTCGAAGCGTTCCCGATCCTGACCGCCGCCCTGATGGGCCTGGAGGTGGATCGACATCTCGGTGGGCACATCTACGACCCGGCTACCGGCGGCCCGATCCTCTACCAGCATCTGTTCTGGTTCTTCGGCCACCCCGAGGTCTACATCGTGGCGATACCCTTCTTCGGAATCATCACCGAAATCCTTCCCGTGTTCAGCCGCAAACCCGTCTTCGGCTACACCGCTCTCGTGTACGCGACCATCGCCATCGCCGCACTTTCATCAGCGGTGTGGGCGCACCACATGTTCGCTACCGGCGCGGTGCTGCTGCCGTTCTTCTCCCTGATGTCGTTTTTCATCGCGGTACCTACGGGGGTGAAGTTCTTCAACTGGATCGGCACCATGTGGAAGGGGCACTTGACGTTCGAAACCCCGATGCTGTGGTCGCTGGGATTCGTCACCACCTTCCTGTTCGGCGGCCTGTCCGGGGTGCTGCTGGCGAGCCCGCCGCTGGATTTCCACATCACCGACACCTATTTCATCGTCGCGCACTTCCACTACGTGCTGTTCGGCACGATCGTGTTCGCGACCTTCGGCGGCATCTACTTCTGGTTCCCGAAGTTCACCGGCCGCTTCCTCGACGAACGCCTGGGCCGGCTGCACTTTTGGACCACGTTCCTGGGTTTCCACACCACATTCTTGGTGCAGCACTGGCTCGGCGCCGAAGGCATGCCCCGCCGCTACGCCGATTACCTTCCCGCCGACGGGTTCACCACCCTCAACACGATCTCTACGATCGGGTCGTTCATCCTCGGGTTCTCGATGATCACCTTCGTGTGGAACGTGTTCAAAAGCTACCGCTACGGCCAAGTCGTCACCGCCGACGATCCGTGGGGCTACGGCAACTCTCTGGAGTGGGCGACCAGCAGCCCGCCGCCGCGGCACAACTTTTACGAGCTGCCCCGAATCCGTTCTGAGCGACCAGCTTTCGAACTGCACTACCCGCACATGATCGAACGCATGCGCGCCGAATCCCACACCGGCTGGGGATCGGCGGGCCGCAGCCACGCCGCCGCGCTCACCGAGGCCCCGGCAGCGGGCCCGCAGGAATCGAATCGGGCGGATGAGTCCGATGCCGAGTAGATCGCGGCACCCGCAGCCAACCGAGCCACCCGACCGCTGGCCCGGACGCGACGACCCTCCTCTGTTCGGTGATCGGAGGACCACCGCGCCCGGCCGCGGTGGCTGGAGCGCGGGGTTCACCGCCGGTTCCGCGCGGTGTTCACCCGTCGCGGCCAGAGTTCGTCGGCGCCGACATCGAGCCGCCGCCAGAGAGGGTGATGATCGATGACATCGGTGAAGGTGACCTCGTGTGTGAACCTCGTTCGGTTGCGTCATCCTCGAGGGATATGGGCTCAGTGAGACTTCTCCGGCGGCATCTTTGCGCGATGCCACCCCTCCTCCACCTACCACCGACCCGCAGAGATTTCGAAATCAGTCGCGCCACAACCCCGGCCGACATCGATCCGGGGCGAGGCGCGGGCAATGGCTACTCAACTGCTCCACCCGCATCGATCGGGAGATGTGTACCGGGCGGCGTCGGACAGAAGGACCGCCGCCGCGTTGGCGACATCGAGTGACCGAACCCAGTCGACGTTCAGCAGGCTCATCGTCTTCGCCACAGCTGACGCATCCTCTCTGGTCGGACTAGGATCGTCGGGGAAAACGCCGCCACGACACGGTCACAACACGCTCGATTCTCGCCCCAACCTGGGCCATGTGGTGTCGATGCGGATGTATTCGACTGTTCGCACGCGACCATGGCCTCGATCACCGGCCGCGCCATCGGGGACCGGTCAGCCTGATTTGAGCTTCGACAACCCGATCATTGCCGCTCCAAGGCATCTCCGCCTACTTTCACCAGCTCATCGACCGGTGGATCCGGGCTCAGTGGGCACTGTTTCCATAGGTCGATCTCTGCGGTCACCGCATGCGCGCCCTCGCATCTACACCGCCGCGCGGGCCCGGACACAAAGTGACCGGACCAGCGGCATAGCTGGTCCCAATCTCGGCACGGACGGCCCGGGTTCGTGCCATTCCGAGCAGATCCCTGCCTACCGGGATGGCGTGGCCTAGCATGGCGTCACGGCTTCTCCCTGCCAAATCGGCGCATCCCCAAGGCGATGGACCCATGTCGAAAAGAAAGTGGGACCCATTTCATGTGCACTCGTGTGATCTGGCCGGATGCCGGCGGAGCAGTCATCGTCGGTCGCAACATGGACTTCCACCAGGAGCTGCATACCAACATTTGGAAGCTTCCACGCGGTATCGAGCGCGACGATCGAGTCAGAGGCAAGCTCCGTTGGATGGCCAAGTACGGCAGTGTCGTCTCCGGTGTCTACGACATCCTCTCGGCGGACGGCATCAATGAGAAGGGCATGGCTGGACATGTGCTGTGGCTGGCCGAGTCGGAGTACGGCAAACCCGATGATTCACGTCCTCAATTGGCGATGTCGGTGTGGCTGCAGTACTACCTGGACAACTTCCCCACCGTCGCTGCGGCCGTGGACTGGACCCGGCAGAACGACCCGCAAGTGGTCCCGATGACGGATCCGACCGGCGGTAGTCACCCGGCGATCCACCTCGCGCTGGACGATGCGTCCGGCGACTCTGTGATCCTCGAGTACATCGGCGGCGAACTGAATATTTTCCACAGCCGGGACTACCTCGTGATGACGAATTCGCCGACCTATGACAAGCAGCTCGAACTGGTGAAAAATTTCGAGGGGCTCGGCGGCGACGCCCCCTTGCCGGGCACGTGCGATGCTCGCGATCGGTTCGCCCGCGCGTTGTACTACGTGAAACATCAGGTCCAGCCGAAGACCCAATTGCAGGCCATCGCGGCGATGTACAGCATCATCCACAACGCCGCCCAGCCATTCCGCCTCGCCGAGCCGGGCAAGCCGGACGCCTCGCAGACGCTGTGGCAAACGGTTTGTGACCTGACAAACCTCCGCTACGTCTTCGAGTCGACCACCGCACCCAATATCGTGTGGGTGGATCTGGCCGACCTCGACTTCAGCGAGGGCTCCGGGGTCGCAAAAGTCGACCTGCTGAGCAAGCTCTGCCTCGAAGGCGGGCTGGCCGGCAATGTCGGCAAGGAGTTCAAGAAGCACCACACATTCCATATCGTCTCGATCGAGCAGGCCAAGCTCATCGGCGAAGCCGTTGAAGAGGCGAAGAGCGTTGCCGGCGAGACGAAGCCGCTACAGGAACTCGTCACCGAGATGCGCGACGCACTGCTGGTGAAGGCGGGGTACATCACCGCCGAGTAGCGCACCGGCCTCGCTCTACGGCAAGCGCGGCCGGTGCCTGACTGGGAGATCGAGCAGATGGCAGACACGTCACCCACGAACACGCTGACCGCCATTGCCGTCCCCCGGGCAAGCCGATAGTCCTGCGGCCACTCACGCCACGCCCACCGGGCGCCAGTTCGACCCGACCGACGAGGCAGGCAGTGTTCACCGCGATGGGTGGTGAGCAACGGCCGAGCGTGGCGGATGCTGTTTGCTCGTTCGGGGTGACGGCGCAGCTGCACGAGCACGTCACGACCTGCCGGGCATCAGCGACGAAACACCCGATTCACAGCTGGTAATCAGCGTCAATAGCCAACTGCCCTTTAGGAAATCGCAGTTCGGACCCGGGCCCATGTTCACAGTGCCCCGCCGGGGGCACACCGAAGATGGGAACGGGACCGGCGCGTCGCGATTGACGCGTTGGTCCACTTCGCCTAACGGGGCGGCTGCTGCTCGTTGACCGGGCGGAAATCGGGGAAGGAGATGCTCAGGCGACGTCGGTGTTGACCATAGTCAGAGACGTCGGCCCGGCGCTGATCGTGAGGGCAGTGAGCGCTTCGGCGAGCACCAATTCGACCTCGGTCGCGAAGTCGGTCACCGTTTTGTCGATCTTGGTCGCCTCGCGGCGGATAACGTCGGCCGATTTCTCTGCGGCAGCGAGCTTTTCGAGTTTGAACAACGCGCTTTGCACCTCATCCGATCCGCCGCCGCACGTTGACCACGTGCGCGCCGACACAGTCGCGACTAATGTTTAGATGCGCATATCCGTATCACAACATTGCGCGCCAGCCAAAGCGGTCAAAACGGCGAATCGACCCTGACGGACGGTTCAGCTGTCGGCGCGAAACGTCTCGAAAATAGCACTGCACGTGGGCAAACGACGTCTGCATCAGGACGTCCACAGGACGTCGCAGGTCCACGAACAGCAACAAACACCAACCGACAACACTCCTCAACAACCACGAACCCGCAGGTCGCGCCGCTTCGCCGGACAAAACCAACCGGTCATCAGTAGCATCAAAGGATGCGATCGATCTGGAAGGGTTCCATCGCGTTCGGGCTGGTGAATGTTCCGGTGAAGGTTTATACCGCCACCGAGGACCATGACATCAGGTTTCATCAGGTCCACGCCAAGGACGGCGGACGGATCAAGTACGACCGTGTCTGCACGGTGTGCGGGCAGTCGGTGGCCTTCGCGGATATCGATAAGGCGTACGAGTCGCCCGAGGGCGACAAGGTGATTCTCACCGACGAGGATTTCGCGAAGTTGCCGGTGGCCGAGAAGCACGAGATTCCGGTGCTGCAGTTCGTGCCCTCCGAGCAGATCGATCCGATCCTGTTCGACCGCAGTTACTATCTCGAGCCCGACTCCACGACACCCAAGGCGTACGTGTTGCTCGCGAAGACGCTCGATCAGGTGGACCGGGTCGCGCTGGTGCATTTCACGCTGCGGCAGAAGACGCGGCTGGCGGCGCTGCGGGTGCGTGACGGGGTGCTGGTGTTGCAGACGCTGCTGTGGCCGGACGAGGTGCGGGCCGCCGAATTCGAATCGCTCGACGATGCCGCCGCGCCGCGCTCGCAGGAGGTCGCGATGGCGCAGACGCTGGTCGACAGCATGTCGGAGGATTTCGATCCCGATCAGTACACCGACGACTATCAGATCGAGCTGAAGAAGCTGCTCGACGAGGCCATCGAATCGGGATCCGACCGCGTCACCCGCCACGAAGAGGCAGAACCGGCGCAGATGGATGCCGAGGTGGTCGATCTGGTGGCCGCGCTGCAGCGCAGCCTCGAAGCCACCGGCCGCGGTGGGGAATCCGGGAAGTCGAGCCGGGGCCGCGCCTCGAAATCCGCGGCCAAGTCGACCGCGAAGGCGACCACGAAGCGGGCCGCGTCGAAATCCACCGGCAAGTCGGCGAGCAAGTCGACCGCGAAGAAAGCGGCGCCCAAGGCCACGAAACAGACTCGCAAGGGGGCATAGCGCCCCGTCCGCGCACATTCGCCGAATCAGGCAATCGTGAGATATCCGACTGTTCGGCGCGCCCATTGCGCGCGGGTCGGCCATACTTTGGCGGGGCCTGGCGGTTACCGTACGGTGCAATCACAGTTCGACCCGGTCGGGGCCCGGATCGTCCCCGTACCACCAGCTTCCGGAGGAACCACATATGACCAACCCGTCGGACCCGAACGGCCCGTACGGCCAGCCGGGGCAACCGGGCTACGGGTATCCGCCCGCCGGCCCGCAGCCGGGCTACGGCGCACCCCCGCCGGGTTACGGCGCGCCGCCGCCCGGATATGCCGCTCCCCCTCCGGGATACGGTGCGGCACAACCGAATTACGGTGCGCCCGGTTACCCGCCGGCCGGACCCGGATACGGCTATCAGCAGCCGGGATTCGGCCCGCCCGCACCGTACGCCAGCTGGTTCGCGCGCGTCGGCGGCTACCTCATCGACGCGCTGATCGTCGGCGTCCCGCTGGCCATCCTGTACGGGCTCGCGTTCGGGCTCGGCACCAAGGAAGTGGACTGCTCGTTCGACGACGACCCGTACAGCTCGTCGTATTCCTACTCCAGCACGTGCACGGGGGGCGGCCTGACCGCAGTCGGCATCATCCTGTTGCTGCTGGCCATCGCCGTGGGTGTGGGCCTCGGACTGTGGCTCATCCATCAGGAGGGCACGACCGGTCAGACGCCCGGTAAGAAGGTCGTCGGCATCCGCGTGATCAAGGAAGCCGACGGTCAGGTGCTCGGTTTCGGCATGGCCTTCGTGCGCAAGCTCTGCCACATTCTCGACAACGCCCTGTGCGGCCTCGGCTACCTGTGGCCGCTGTGGGACGAGAAGAACCAGACCTTCGCCGACAAGATCGTCGGCACCATCGTGGTGCAGGCTCAGAAGTAACGTCGCTACCCAGCGCCTTCACGGCCCCGCGGTTTCCTCACCGGACGCAGGGCCGTTTCGCGCTGCTCACACGCCCTTGGGCGCCCGGGAGGACATGAATCCGAACAGGTAGCCCGCTACTCGCCGCATCTGAATCTCCTCCGCCCCCTCGGTGATTCGATAGCGGCGGTGGTGGCGGTAGATGTGTTCGAAGGGCTGGTGGCGGGAATAGCCGAGGCCGCCGAACACCTGCATGGCGCGATCGGCTGCCTCACAACACAATCGGTTGGCCCAGTAATTGCACATCGACACCTGTTCGGACGCGGCGAAGGTGCCGTGCCGATCCATGGTCCAGGCGGTCTTGTGGATCAGCGTGCGCAACATCTCGCACTGGGTGTGCAATTCGACCAGCGGGAACTGGATCGCCTGATTCTCGGCGAGCGCTTTGCCGAAGGGCTTGCGCTCCTTGGCATATGCCACCGCCCGGTCGATGCAGTATTGCGCCGCTCCGAGACTCGACGCCGCCTGGCGAATCCGGTTCTCGTTGAAGAAGTGCTGGACCACCGCCAGACCGCGGCCCTCGGGTCCGAAGACGGCGTCGGCGCCGACGCGCACATCGCGCAGGGTGACCCGCCCGTGATCGGTGGGCATGTTGAAGGTCCACAGATATTCCTCGACCGTGAATCCACGGGTATCGGGTGGCACCAGGAATGCGGTGATACCGGTGCCGTCACCCGCCTCGCCGGCGGTGCGCGCGAAGATCAGATCGGCGTCGGCGGTGTGAATGCCGGTATTCCAGGTCTTTTCGCCGTTGATCACCCAGCCGTCGCCGTCGCGCACCGCGCGGGTTTCCATATGCGTGGCGTCGGAACCGTGTTCGGGTTCGGTGATGCCGAAGGCGAAGAATTTCGTGCCCGCCGCCAGGCCCTCCACCCACTCCGCCTGCTGTTGTGGCGAACCGTATTCCAGCATCAGCAGCAGGCCCACGTTGTTGGCGACCACGGCATGTTCGTTCTGCAGATCGCAGTGCAGGCCGAGTCCCCGGCGGGCGAGGTGTTCGCGGATGACGGCCATATCGAGGTTGTCGCCGCCGCGGCCGCCGTATTCGGGTGGGAATGCGTAGCGGTAGTGCCCGGCGGCATCGGCTCGGCGGCGGGTCTCGGCGAGCAACTCCTCCCACTCGGCGCTGGGCAGCCCGCCGTGATACCAGTCGGTGCGCGCGTCCTCTCGGCGGTGGTCGAAGAAGCGGATGTTGTCGTTCTCGCGTTCGAGCGGCACGATCTCACGGTCGATGAAGGCATCCAGTTCGGCCAGATAGTCGCTGAGCTCGGAGGGTATGTCGAAATCCACTGCTGCTCCTACCGTTTCGGCCGGTCCGGCAATTCGGCCCTCACGATATCGCGCAGCAGGCCTTCCCGGGGAAAACAACGGCGGCCGACCTGGAACCAGGTCGGCCGCCGCGGGTGTGAAACGTTCAGTGCGCGTTCGCGGTGCAACTGCTCAAGGCGATGTTCGCCGGGCGCGGGATCGCGCTCCCCAGGTCGGGGAACGGCGGGGCGCTCGGCCCCAGGAAATCCCTCGCCTGCTTCTCCGCCTCGACCTGGGTCGGACCCCAGCCGACCGCGATCCGGCCGTCCGCTCCCTGGGCGACAGCACCGCAGCCGTTGCTGAAATCCAAGATGACGCGGCAATCACCGCGGCCGCAGTGCGCCCGGGCCGCGGCATCCGCGCTGGGCGCGTCGGCGAAATTGGTGGCCGCGGCGACCACTCCGCTGCTGTCGGAGTAGGCGATCGCACCGTGCAGGTCACCGTCGGCCTGAGCCGAACCGGCGGCACCGGCCACCGCGAAACCCGCACCGGCCATCACTGCGACGGCCGCCGAGCGGACGCGCGTAAACATATGGGACATCCGTGAATCCACCCCGTTCGAGTCTGCGTACTGGACGCAGGCGATCCTGCTCCACGGCGAACCCAGATGTCCACTTCGCCCCCTACCCGGTGACGAGAATCAGACCGTGAAGCCCAGTGCGCGCAGCTGCTCGCGGCCGTCGTCGGTGATCTTGTCCGGACCCCACGGCGGCATCCATACCCAGTTGATCTTCAGATCCTCCACCAAACCGCTGCGTACCAGCGCGTTTCGCGACTGGTCCTCGATGACGTCGGTGAGCGGGCAGGCCGCGGAGGTGAGAGTCATGTCGAGGACGGCCACGTCCTCCTCGACCCGCATCCCGTAGACCAGTCCCAGATCGACCACGTTGATGCCGAGTTCGGGGTCGACGACGTCACGCATCGCCTCTTCCATATCCTCGAGCAGCGCGATCTGCTCCTGGGACAGTTCGGCCCCGGTGTCCGTCTGTTCGGTTGCCGGCGTCTCAGTCATGACGTTCCCCATTTCCCGCGGACCTGTTGCCCATGGTCCGCTTGGTCTCTTCGGCCGAGGTTATCCGCACCACGGCGTCCTTGAACGCCATCCAGCCCAGCAGGGCACATTTCACCCGGGCCGGATATTTCGACACACCGGCCAGCGCGATGCCGTCGCCGATCATGTCCTCGTCGCCCTCGACCGTGCCGCGGCTCGAGATCATCTCGCTGTAGGAGTCGACCACCTTCAGCGCCTGCTGCACGGGCTGGCCGATGACCTGATCGGTGAGGATCGAGGTGGCGGCCTGGCTGATCGAGCAGCCCTGCCCGTCGTAGGACACATCGGCGACGTCACCGTTGTCGTCGATGTGCACCCGCAGGGTCACCTCGTCACCGCAGGTCGGGTTGACGTGATGCACCTCGGCACCGAACGGCTCCCGCAGCCCGCGATGGTGCGGATGCTTGTAGTGGTCCAGGATCACTTCCTGGTACATCTGTTCCATACGCATTGCGAATCTCACGCCCCGTTCACTGGTCGCTCGCGCTCACCGGATTCAACGGTCGGCCACACCGAAGAATTTCTGTGCCTTACGGACCGCGGCCACCAGCGCCTCCACCTCGTCGAGGGTGTTGTAGACCGCGAAGGAGGCCCGGGCGGTGGCGGGTACGCCGAGCCGGCGCATCAGCGGCCAGGCGCAATGGTGCCCGACGCGGATGGCCACGCCCTCGTCGTCCAGGATCTGGCCCACGTCGTGCGGGTGGATTCCGTCGACCACGAACGACACCGCGCCACCGCGATCCACGTTCTCGGTCGGTCCCACGATGTGCACGCCGTCGATCGCGCCGAGTCCCTCCAGGGCGGCGCCGACCAGCGTATGTTCGTGCGCGGCAACGGCGTCCATCCCGATCGCCTCGAGATACCGCACGGCCGCGCCCAATCCGACCACCTGCGAGGTCATCGGTACGCCGGCCTCGAACCGCTGCGGCGGCGCCGCGTAGGTGGTGGCTTCCATGGTGACCGTCTCGATCATGGATCCGCCGGTGATGAACGGCGGGGTCTCCTCGAGCAGGGCGTAGCGGCCGTAGAGCACGCCGACACCGGACGGACCCAGCATCTTGTGCCCGGAGAAGGCGGCGAAATCGATGCCGAGCTCACGGAAGTTCACCGGCATGTGCGGGACCGACTGGCAGGCGTCGAGCACCACCAGGGCGCCGACCGCCTTGGCGCGGCGCACCATCTCGGGCACGTCGGCGACCGCACCGGTCACATTCGACTGATGGGTGAACGCGACGACCTTGGTCGCGGGCGACAATTCCAGCGAATCCAGATCGATGCGCCCGTCGTCGGTGATGCCGTACCACTTCAGGGTGGCGCCGGTGCGACGCGCGAGTTCCTGCCACGGAACGAGATTCGCGTGATGCTCCAGCTCGGTGATCACGATCTCGTCGCCCGGTCCCACGTGGTACGGGAAGCGGTCGTCGGAGAACGAATACGTCACCAGGTTCAGCGACTCGGTGGCGTTCTTGGTGAAGACGATCTCGTTCGCCTCCACGCCCACGAAGCGCGCGATATCGGCCCGGGCGCCCTCGTAGGCGTCGGTCGCCTCCTCGGCGAGCTGATGCGCGCCGCGGTGCACGGCGGCGTTGGTGTGGGTGAGGAATTCGCGTTCGGCGTCCAGGACGGCCAGCGGTCGCTGCGAGGTGGCCCCGGAATCCAGGTACACCAACGGTTTTCCGTCACGCACCGTCCGGTTCAGGATCGGGAAATCGGCCCTGATCCTGGCGACGTCGAGTGTGCGTGTCACAGCGGTCATATCAGGCTCCCGCGGTCGCGGTCTGGGTGAAGCGGACGTAGCCGTTGGCGTCGAGTTCGTCGGCCAGCTCGGAGCCGCCCTCGGCCACGATGCGGCCGCCCACGAACACGTGCACGAACTGCGGCTGGATGTAGCGCAGGATCCGCGTGTAGTGGGTGATCAGCAGGACGCCGCCGTTCTCGCGCTCCTTGTAGCGGTTGACGCCCTCGGAGACGATGCGCAGCGCGTCGACGTCCAGACCGGAGTCGGTCTCGTCGAGGATGGCGATCTTCGGCTTGAGCAGGCCCAGCTGCAGGATTTCGTGGCGCTTCTTCTCACCGCCGGAGAAGCCCTCGTTGACGCTGCGGTCGGCGAAGGCGGCGTCGATTTCCAGCTCGCCCATCGACTCCTTGACTTCCTTGACCCAGTGGCGCAGCTTCGGGGCCTCGCCGCGCACGGCGGTCGCGGCGGTGCGCAGGAAGTTCGACATGGACACACCCGGCACCTCGACCGGGTACTGCATGGCCAGGAACAGGCCGGCGCGGGCGCGCTCGTCGACGGACATGGCCAGCACGTCCTCGCCGTCGAGGGTGATCGAACCCTGGGTCACGGTGTACTTCGGGTGTCCGGCGATGGCGTAGGACAGGGTGGACTTGCCGGAGCCGTTCGGGCCCATGATGGCGTGGGTCTCGCCCGACTTCACGGTGAGGTTCACGCCCTTGAGGATCTTGATGGGCTCGCCGTTCTCGTCGGGATTGGCGACTTCGGCGTGCAGGTCCTTGATTTCGAGGGTGGTCATTGCATTCCTTCTGGGCTGGTGGAGGTTTCGGGCTGCCGGGACGCGTCGGTGCTAGGCACCGATGGCGGCGAGTTCGGCCTCGATGGCCGACTCCAGCCGCTCCCGGATCTCGACGACCGCGATCTTCTGGATGATCTCGTGGAAGAAACCACGCACCACCAGACGGCGGGCAGCCTCCTCCGGAATACCGCGAGCACGCAGGTAGAACAGCTGCTCGTCGTCGAATCGGCCGGTCGCCGAGGCGTGGCCGGCGCCGAGGATCTCACCGGTCTCGATCTCGAGATTCGGCACCGAATCGGCACGGGCGCCGTCGGTGAGGACCAGATTGCGGTTCGCCTCGTAGGTGTCGGTGCCCTCGGCCTCCGCGCGGATCAGCACGTCGCCGACCCAGACGGTGTGCGCGTCGGGCTTGGCCGAGCTCGGATCGCCCTGCAGCGCACCCTTGTACAGCACATTCGACTTGCAGTGCGGCTGTGCGTGGTCGACCAGCAGGCGCTGCTCGAAATGCTGTCCGTCGTCGGCGAAGTACAGGCCCAGCAGTTCGGCGTCGCCGCCGGGGCCGTCGTAGCGCACGGTCGCGGTCAGCCGCACCAGATCGCCGCCGAGGGTCACATCGGTGTGCCGCAGCACGGCATCGCGACCCAGCTTGGCGTGATGGGCGGTGACGTGCACGGCGTCGTCGTCCCAGTCCTGGACCGCGACCACGGTCAGCTTGGCGCTGTCGCCGAGCACGAATTCCACGTTCTCCGCGTAGGTTCCGCTGCCGCGCTGATCGATGACCACCGTCGCGACCGCGAAGTTGCCGAGCCGGATCTGCAGATGTCCGAAGGCCGTCTTGTCCGCGCCGGGGCCGGTGACCCGGACGACGACCGGGCGGCCGACCTCGGTCTCGGCGCCGACCGACACCACGGTGGCCTGTTCGAAACCCGAATAGGCTTGGGCGGCAACACGATCGGTGGGCACCCCACCCTCGCCGAGCCGGGCGTCGTCACGGCCGACGGTCTCGACCGTCACACCGTCGATCACCGAGCCGTCGACGGCAGCGACCTCGATACCCGCTCGGCCGTCACGCACCGCGGTGCCGTCGTGCAGGCCACGCAGCCGGCGCAGCGGGGTGAACCGCCAGGCCTCGTCGTGGGCCGAGGGCACCTCGAAGGCGCCCACGTCGAACGAGGCGAACAGCTCACCCTTGTTGACGGCCGGGATGCGGGCCTCGCCCGCGACAGCCACATTCTCGACCGGCATCAGCCGACCGCTCCTTCCATCTGCAGCTCGATGAGCCGGTTCAGCTCCAACGCGTATTCCATCGGCAGTTCCTTGGCGATGGGCTCGACGAAGCCGCGCACCACCATCGCCATCGCCTCGTCCTCGGTCATGCCGCGGCTCATCAGGTAGAACAGCTGATCCTCGGACACCTTGGAGACGGTGGCCTCGTGGCCCATCGTCACGTCGTCCTCGCGGATGTCGACGTAGGGGTAGGTGTCGGAGCGGCTGATCGTATCCACCAGCAGCGCATCGCATTTCACGGTCGACTTGGAGCCGTGCGCACCCTTGTTGACCTGAACCAGGCCGCGGTAGGACGCCCGGCCGCCACCGCGCGCCACCGACTTCGACACGATGGTCGAGGAGGTGTGCGGCGCCAGATGCAGCATCTTCGAGCCGGTGTCCTGGTGCTGGCCCTCGCCCGCGAACGCCACCGACAACACCTCACCCTTGGCGTACTCGCCGGTCATCCAGACCGCCGGGTACTTCATGGTGACCTTGGAGCCGATGTTGCCGTCGATCCATTCCATGGTCGCGCCCGCCTCTGCCTTGGCCCGCTTGGTGACCAGGTTGTAGACGTTGTTCGACCAGTTCTGGATGGTGGTGTAGCGGCAGCGGCCGCCCTTCTTCACGATGATCTCCACGACCGCGGAATGCAGCGAGTCGGACTTGTAGATCGGCGCGGTACAACCCTCGACGTAGTGCACGTAGGCGCCCTCGTCGACGATGATCAGGGTGCGCTCGAACTGGCCCATGTTCTCGGTGTTGATCCGGAAGTAGGCCTGCAGCGGGATGTCGACGTGCACGCCCGGCGGGACGTAGATGAAGGAGCCACCCGACCACACGGCGGTGTTCAGCGCGGAGAACTTGTTGTCGCCGGCCGGGATCACCGAGCCGAAGTACCGCTGGAAGATCTCCGGGTGCTCGCGCAGGCCGGTGTCGGTGTCGAGGAAGATGACGCCCTGGGCCTCGAGATCCTCGCGGATCTGGTGATAGACCACCTCGGACTCGTACTGGGCGGCCACACCGGCGACCAGGCGCTGCTTCTCGGCCTCCGGGATGCCCAGCTTGTCGTAGGTGTTCTTGATGTCCTCGGGCAGATCTTCCCAGCTCTCGGCCTGCTTCTCGGTCGAGCGCACGAAGTATTTGATGTTGTCGAAGTCGATGCCCTCGAGGTTGGAGCCCCAGCTCGGCATCGGCTTGCGGTCGAAGATCCGCAACGCCTTGAGGCGGGCGTTGAGCATCCACTCGGGCTCGTTCTTCTTCGCCGAGATGTCGCGCACGACGTCCTCGGACAGGCCGCGCTTGGCGCTGGCGCCGGCGATATCCGAATCCGCCCAGCCGTAGCCGTAGGTACCCAGCGAGGCGATGGTCTCCTCTTGGGTCAGGGGCTGGTTCTGGGGCGCATCGGATTCACGGCTCGCCGCGGTGGTCGACGTCATTCGGCACTCCTTCCGGAGTCGTTTCGAGCTGCCGTTGCGGGCTGTACAACGGCGCGGGTGGCGGGCTGAGCATTGCTCGTCGGGGGATTGCTCGTCGGGGGAACGGACAGGGGTACGTGGGTGGTGCAGGCGCAATCACCGTTGGCGATGGTCGCGAGCCGCTGTACGTGGGTTCCGAGCAGCTCGCGAAACGCCTCGAGTTCGGCGGCGCACAGTTCCGGGAACTCCTCGGCCACATGCGAGACCGGGCAGTGATGCTGGCATATCTGGACGCCGGAGCCGACCTTGCGAGTGGTGGCGGCGAATCCGGCGTCGCTGAACGCCTCGGCGATCTCCTCCGCCTTCTCCGAGGTGGCGGCCGGGGTGTGCTGAGCCAGGCGATCGATACCGGCGACGATCACACCGACGCGACGGCGAGCGAAATCCATGATCGCGTTCTCGCCGCCGATCTCGCGCAGCTGCCGCATCGCGGCTCCCGCCAGATCGTCGTAGGCGTGGCCGAGCCGGCCGCGACCGGCCGCGGTCAGCTGGAACTGCTTGGCGGGACGACCGCGGCCCTGCTGTTGCCACGGTGCCGAGCGCATGGCCCGGGCCTCGCCGGATTCGATCAGCGCGTCGAGATGACGACGCACGCCGGCCGGGCTCAGACCCAGCCGCTGCCCGATGGCCGTCGCGGTAATCGGACCCTCCTCCAGCAGCAGCTGGACGACGGCCGCGCGAGTATGCCCCTCACCGGCGGCGGCCGCGGGCGCGGCGGAAGGCCGGGCGCCCTGCTGACGCTCGGTATTCACCTCGTTCTCCCGCAAACCCACGGTTTTCACAACATCAGTGTGACGGAATTATTTCCCGCATTCTAGTAAGGGTGCCCTGAATCGCAGCCGGATGCGGCTCCGACCTGGGCATCGACCGCCGGTGCAATATGTCACGGCCCGCGCCGCGACGTTGCGACGGCCGCGGCTCCCACCCCGGCTACGCTTGACCTCCGTGGCGGTTGTGGAAGGCGCATGGCGTAGGAGCATCGAGATCGGACGCCGGGCCCTGGGCCTGGACGTCCCGCCCGCCGATCACACCATCGCGGTACTACACACCGTCGAAGCCGACGCGCCGGGGCTGGACAGCCGGGAAACCGCGCAGTTCAAGCGAATTCGGCTGCTCGGCGCCACCGGCTCGGTGCTCATGGCGATCAGCGCGCTGGGCGTCGCCGCCCAGCCGGTACTGCAGAATCCGGTCTCCGGTGTCCGGGTGATCGGCGTCTTCGCACGCTGGCAGACCTCGTCGCTGGCGCTGTGCATGATCGGCACGGTCTTCGTCGTGATGGCGTGGCTGCTGCTCGGCCGCTTCGCGGTCGGCGGTTTCGGCGGCTCCCCCGTCCATCGGCTCAGCCGCTCGCAGCTGGATCGCACGCTGCTGCTGTGGATCATCCCGCTGTCGGTGGCGCCGCCGCTGTTCTCCAACGACGTCTATTCGTATCTGGCGCAGGGCGAGATCGCGGCCCGCGGCCTCGACCCGTACGCCGTCGGCCCGGCCACCGGCCTGGGCCTGCACAACGTGCTGACCTACAACGTGCCCAACATCTGGCGCGACACTCCCGCCCCGTACGGACCGCTGTTCGTCTGGATGGGCCGCGGGATCGCCCATGTGACCGGCGACAACATCATCGTCGGCGTATGGGCGCATCGGTTGCTGGCATTGGCCGGGGTGGCTCTGATCGTCTGGGCGCTGCCGCGCCTGTCGCGGCGCTGCGGAGTCGCGCCGGTCAGCGCGCTGTGGCTGGGCGCGGCCAATCCGCTGGTGCTGTTCCATTTGGTCGGCGGCGTGCACAACGAAGCCTTGATGCTGGGCCTGATGCTGGCCGGGGTGGAGTTCTGCCTGCGCGCGCTGGCTACCGAGCACACATCCGGGCTGGGCGGGTTCGACCAGCGCGGCTGGCTCCTGCTGACCTTCGGCGCCGTGGTGATCACGCTGTCGTCGGCGGTGAAGATCCCCTCGATCATCGCGCTCGGATTCGTCGGCATGGCCCTGGCCCGGCGCTGGGGGCGCGGCTGGCGGCCGTTGCTGGCCGCCGCGGCGGTCCTCGGCGCGATCACCGTGGTCACCACGTTGTTCGTCAGTTACACCTCCGGGCTCGGTTTCGGCTGGACACACACCCTCAATGCCGCCAGCACCGTGCGCAGCTGGATGTCGCTACCCACCGCGGTCGGCATCGTCACCGGATTCGGCGGCGTGCTGCTGGGACTGGGCGACCACACCACCGCGCTGCTGAGCATTACCCGCCCGATCGCCGCGGTCGTGGCGGCGCTGATCACCATGCGCATGCTCATCGCCACGTGGACCGGGCGGTTGCAGCCGGTCGGCGCGATGGGTGTGTCGCTCGCGGCGATAGTGCTGCTGTTCCCGGTCGTGCAGCCGTGGTATCTGCTGTGGGCGATCATGCCGCTCGCGGCGTGGGCGACCACTCCCGCGTTCCGAGTCCCCGCCGTGGTGTTCTCCGCGGTCGTGAGCGTGATCCTGATGCCGCGCGGCGCGGATTTCGGGGTCTTCCAGATCATCGAGGCGGCGGTCGCCGTGGTCATCGTCGCGCTCGGATTCATCGCGGTGACCCGGAACCTGCTGCCCTGGCGTAACCGGACAGGGGTGTCTGCTCCGTCACAGCCGGGCCCGGCATACGGTGTCTCATCGTGAGCGCAGCCTCGGAACCCGCTGTCTGTATCGACGGTGTTGTGAAACGCTACGGCGACACCACCGCCGTGGACGGGATCGCTTTCGAGGTCGGACGTGCGGAGGTGCTGGCGCTGCTGGGGCCCAACGGCGCCGGGAAGACCACCACAGTCGAAATGTGTGAGGGGTTCCTCTCCCCCGACGCCGGTTCGGTGCGAGTGCTCGGGCTGGATCCGGTCGCCGATTCGGATCGCCTGCGCCCGCGCATCGGTGTGATGCTGCAGGGCGGCGGGGCCTATCCGGGTTCGCGGGCCGGCGAGATGCTCGATCTGGTCGCCTCCTACGCCGCCGATCCGCTCGATCCGCAATGGCTGCTCGACACCCTAGGCCTGCACGACGCTCGCCGCACCCCGTATCGGCGACTCTCCGGTGGTCAGCAGCAGCGCCTCGCGCTCGCGTGCGCGCTGGTGGGGCGACCCGAGCTGGTCTTCCTCGACGAGCCCACGGCCGGAATGGACGCGCAGGCCCGGCATCTGGTGTGGGAGCTGATCGATGCGCTGCGCCGCGACGGCGTCGGCATTCTGCTCACCACGCACATGATGGACGAGGCCGAACAGCTGGCCGACCGGCTGGTGATCATCGATCACGGCCGCATCGTCGCCGCCGGTACCCCGGCCGAGGTGACCTCCGCCGGCGCGGAAGGCCAACTACGTTTCAGCGCGCCGCCGAAACTCGACCTGTCGCTGCTGGAGAGCGCACTGCCGGAAGGTTTCGCGCCCAGCGAGACCGCGCCCGGCTCCTATCTGCTGTGCGGCGACATCACCCCGCAGGTGCTGGCCACCGTGACCGCCTGGTGCGCGCGAATCGACGTGCTGCCCACCGACATTCGCATCGACCAGCGCCGCCTGGAGGATGTGTTCCTCGAACTGACCGGACGGGAGCTGCGCGGATGACCCGGACCGCCCCTCGTTTCACCCCCGGCACCTTCAGCCCCGCACCGCGGCCGGCCCCGCGCCTGGCGATGCTGACCGCGCAGACCCGCATGGAACTGATCCTGTTGCTGCGCAACGGCGAACAGCTCCTGCTCACCATGTTCATCCCGATCACGCTGCTGATCGGGCTGACTCTGCTGCCGCTGGGCTCGAGCCTCGGCGAACACCACAAGGTCGACCGGATCGTGCCGGCGGTGATGATGGTGGCCATCATGTCCACCGCGTTCACCGGCCAGGCCATCGCGGTCGGCTTCGACCGCCGCTACGGTGCGCTGAAACGCTTGGGCGCCACGGCATTACCGCGCTGGGGCATCGTCGGCGGCAAATGCGCGGCGGTGCTGATCGTGGTGGTCCTGCAATCGGTTCTGCTCGGCCTGATCGGCGTCGCACTGGGCTGGCGGCCCTCGATCGGCGGCCTGCTGCTGGGCGCGTTCGTCATCATGCTGGGCACCGCCGCCTTCGTCGCGATGGGACTGCTGCTGGGCGGCACCCTCAAGGCCGAGATCGTGCTCGCGCTCGCCAACATCCTGTGGTTCGTGATGCTGGGAGTGGCGAGCCTGGTCTTCGCCTCCGACAACCTCCCGCACGCGGTGACGCTGATCGCGCGACTGATCCCCTCCGGAGCGCTGGCCGAGGCACTGGACCAGGCGTTGCACACCAGCGTGGACTGGTACGGCATCGCGGTGCTCGTGGTGTGGGGCGCGGTGACGGGCTGGCTCGCGACGCGCTGGTTCCGCTTCGACTGAATCACCGGACCCGACCCGGGTGTGACGGCAACGACACAACGTAGTAGCCCCGGTGCGGGCGCGGATCCGGCTGCGTCTACCATCGTTTCGTGCTGTCACGCGCGTTTGTGCGACTGGTCGACTTTCTGCCGCTGCCCTCCCTGCGGGTGCAGCGCATCTTCGCGTTGGCGGTGATCCTGTCCCAAGCGGGCATCTCCGTGACGGGCGCGATCGTGCGCGTCACCTCCTCCGGCCTGGGCTGCCCGACCTGGCCGCAGTGCTTCCCCGGCAGTTTCACCCCCACCGCCCACGCCGAAGTTCCGGCGCTCCACCAGGCGGTCGAATTCTCCAATCGCATGCTCACCTTCGCGGTGACACTGTGCGCGGCGCTGATCGTGCTCGCCGTGGTACGCGCCCGGCGGCGGCGCGAGGTCGTCGTCTATGCCTGGCTGATGCCCGGCGGCACCGTGCTGCAGGCCGTGATCGGCGGAATCACCGTGCGCAGCGGATTGCTGTGGTGGACGGTGTCGGTCCACCTGCTGGCCTCGATGCTGATGGTGTGGCTGGCGACGCTGCTGTTCGCCAAGGTCGGCGAACCCGACGACGGGGTCGACGTCGTGCAGGTCCCGGCACCCCTGCGCTGGCTGACCGCACTGAGCGCGGTCGCGATGACCGGCACACTCATCGCGGGCACCCTGGTCACCGGCGCCGGACCGCACGCCGGGGACAAGAGCACCGAACGGCCGGTGGCGCGCCTGCAGATCGAGATCGTCACCCTGGTGCACGCCCACGCCGAACTGCTCGTGGCGTATCTGGCGCTGCTCGTCGGCCTCGGCTTCGGACTGGCCGCGGTGGGGATGACCCGCGCGATCCGGGTGCGTCTGATCGTGGTGATCGCGACGGTCTGCGCCCAGGCGCTCGTCGGCATCGTCCAGTACTTCACCCACGTTCCCGCGGCGCTGGTGGTCGTGCACGTCGGCGGCGCCACCGCGTGCATCGTCGCGACGGCCGCGTTGTGGGCCTCGATGCGCACCCGCGAACAGGTCACCGCGCCCGCCCCCGAAGCAGCCGCCCGCGCCGCCTGAACCGGGGCGCGCGCTGCCGTCGTCACGCCCGGCCGCGCGAACTCCTGCCTCCGCTGAGCAAGTGCACTACGCCGGTGTCCGATCGAGTGCGTCCCAATCGCGGATCGCGGCGCAACTGCGCCGCACCATCGCGGCGAACATCTCGTCCCCGCGCGGCGTGACCGTGCCGTAGGCAGCGCCGAACACCGCGACCAGCGGCCCCTGCACCAGGGCGAAACCGTAGTCGCGCCGGCACTGATCCAGTGTGTAATCGCCGACGCCGTAGGAACACAGTGCGCGCCAATAGGTTTCGATGATGGAGTCCTCGTGCGCCCGCCGGAGGTCCGGTTCGAGGCCGGTGGCGACGAAATACGACAGATCACGCGCCGGCAATCCGAGACCGAGCGTCTGCCAGTCCAGCGCCCACACCTCGACCTCGCCACTGTCTTCGGAGAACATCAGATTGTCCAAGCGGTAGTCGCCGTGGACCGGCGCGAAACGATCGGGCGCCGCCAGCAGCCAGTCGGCGATGCCGGGAACACAGGCGCGCAAGGTGTCGCGGTCGGCCGGGGACAGCCGCTCTCCCAGGCGCTCGAGGAAGATCTCCGTCGCCGGACCGTACAACTCCGACAGGGCCTGCGCCTCGGCCGCACCGTTGAAGTTCAGCCCTTCGATCGCGGACAGGCCGGGATCGCACCAGCGGGGACCGTGCAGTCCCGCCAGATTCCGGACCGCCGCGTTCGCCTGCGCCACCGTGCATCCCGCGATCTGATCGCCCTGGCGCGCCGGCGCGAGATCGTCGAGCAGCAGGGTGAATTCCGCTCCGTCACCGGCGAATTCGGCGAAATGGCAGGTGGGCACCCGCACCGAGACGGTGGGTGCGATCTCGCGGTAGAAGCGGATCTCCTGCCGATAAGCGCCCGCGACCATGGCACGCGCGGCCGGGTCGGCGGCGGGCAGTTTCGACATCAACCGCGCGGGCGCCGATTCGCCGTCGATCTCGAGCCGGAACACCGAACCCATCTGCCCGGTGCCCACCGGCGTCGCGGTGACCGCGCGCACCGGCGTCGACAGCGCCCGGCTCAACCACTGTGGGGTGATCCGCTCGGCGTCCACCACGACCTCCGCCATTGCCGTCATCCGCGGACTCCCTTCACCCGGACACAATGCCGGACATGTGTCCAGGACAATAACACGGCCGGGCGGCTCGGATACCGGAATGAGGGAGGCAGATGATGCGGTCATGGCCCACCCAGGCCGGGCGCTCACCGACGATCACGGCCGGATATCGAGCGAAGCTGGCCGGAACCCTGGCGATCCGGTCCACCGCGGACGCGACATAATTTCCTCATGCCGACCTACGCCTACCGCTGCCGGGAATGTACGGAATCGTTCGAACTGACCCGGCCGATGAGCGAATCCGGCGACCCGGCTCTCTGCCCGGGTGGCCACAGCGACACCGTCAAACTGCTCACCACGGTCGCCTTGACCGGTAAGGCCGCGGGGTCGGCCGCCGCACCGCCCGCGCCGACCGGCGGCGGTTGCTGCGGGGGCGGCTGCTGCGGCTGATCGCGGTCAGGCGCGGTCGGCGATCAGCGCCCGCCCCAATCCGTAGGCACGGGACTGGCGGGCCGGTACGCCGAGCCGGCGCGCCGCCTCGATCAGCTCCACATCGGCGGTGACGGTGAGCCCGTAACGCGTTGTCAGCGCGGCCATATCCGCCGGCGACCACGCCGATACGTGCGGTTCGTCCGCGAGCGGATCCCGGCCACCGGACAGCTTGCTGAACAGGCGCATACCGGCCCGGCCCAGTCCGGCGAGGCGGTTCGGGGTGGGATAGGTCGCGATCAGCCGGCTGCCGGGCGCGCTGCGGGCGGCGACGACCGCCAGCGTCGATTCGACCTGCGGCTGCGTCAGATACGGCAGGACCCCCTCCCACA
Source organism: Nocardia nova NBRC 15556 (assembly GCF_001613005.1). GTDB lineage: Bacteria > Actinomycetota > Actinomycetes > Mycobacteriales > Mycobacteriaceae > Nocardia > Nocardia nova. Next base: position 22,801 of record NZ_BDBN01000028.1, read on the forward strand.
CCCACGTGGTCGTCGCCTCCGCGCGATGGCCCGCCTCGGTCAGTCGCGCCCCCAGGTCGTCGCGGCCGAATTGCACCGGCACATAGGTCAGCGACTTCGCGACCGGCACCAGTGTGCCCACCCGCTCGCGCTTATCCCGTTGCGAGGCAGGATGATCCACCTCGAATACGTCGGCCGCGGGGTGATCCGTCCGCCAGGCCCGCCCGTCGAGTCCGGCGCCGAGAAGCACCAACTGCGCGGCGGACGCCTCGCGGATCGCCTCGTCGATGACGACGGTGCGGGTTGCGAGGACGGCGGCCGTGGCGGTGAGCATCTCGTATTCGAGCCGCTCCCGCCAGCCGCCGGGGGGATGCTCGGCTCGGGCGCGCCGCACCGCCGCCAGTTCGTCGTCGTGAAGTAATTGCGCCGCAATGGGATCCGAGAATCGCCCGACCGCCAGTCGCCCGTCGGCCACTGCCCGGCCCTGACAGACCAGCACCGCGGTCCGGCTCGCCGCTTTATCCGTCACCCCGTCGATTATGGTCGGGCGGCGCTCAGGCGGTGGCGTGCGGCCCGATCCATTCCGCGACACGCCGGTCGACTCCCCCGGTGGCCAGCTGACTCGCCAGCCAGGCGTTCACCGTCAGCGCGGTCGGCACATCGTTCTTCGGCAGCAGGAACACCTTGCCGAAGGAGTCGAACGGTGTCTCCGGATGCAGGACCCGCAGGTCGGGATGCTGCCGCACGCGATAGCGGCCCTCCACCGAATCGGTGACGAAGACGTCCGCGCGACCGGCGGTGATCTGATCGAAAATGGTGACGTTGTCGGGCCATACCGTCAGCTGCGCATGCGGGAAATGGGCGCGGGCGAACTGTTCGTTGGTGCCGCCGCGGTTGACGATCACCCGCACCTGGGGCTGATCGACCTGCTCGATCGTCGCGTACTTCCCGGCGTCGGCCGCACGCACGATCGGGGTCTTGCCGTCGGTGCCGTAGCTCAGCGAGAAGTCGGCGTAGGCGCGCCGGGCCGCGGCGTCGGATATTCCGCCGACCCCGAGATCGCAGGCGTGCGCCGAGAAATCGCTGCCCATCGAGGCCCAAGTGGTCGGCACGAATCGCAGCGGGCGCCCCCGCAGCTGCGCCATATCGCGGACCAGGTCGACGTCGATGCCCCGGTAGCCGCCGTGGCCGTCGGTCACCGAATAGGGCGGGTAGTCACCGGTGGTGCAGACCCGCAGGGCCGCGGGATCCTCGGCGCGCGCCGGGGCGATCATCGTCAGGACCGCGGCCGCACCGGCCGTCGCGGCGGCGATCAGCCGATGCCGCAGAGCCATCTCAGTTCTCGTTGCGCGCCTTCGGGAACCGGGCCTGGTGGGCGACCCAGCCGGCCATCCGCGCCCAGTGTCCCTTCGCCGGGGTGGCGACCGAACTCAGATCGCGATCCCAGTGCTCGGTTTCGGCGAGGCCGTCGACGGCCTCGACGACCGCCTTGGCGGTGGCCAGATCCGCGACGACTCGATCGCCGAGCACACCGTCGGCGCCGACGAGGGTGATGCGGACCCCGATGCGCCCGATCGGCTGCAGTACGGCCGTACCCGAACCACCGTGGGCGGCGACGAACTTCTTGACCGACTCGATGACGGCGGACGACGGCGTGACCGGGGCCGCGGTGGCGGTTTCGCTCATGGCGTGGAGTTTACCGTCCGGTAGGGACGGCCCAACCGCCCTACCGGTGTTCGTGGCGCGAGGGGGTGTAGAACTGAAAGCCATGCGCGCCATTCAGGTCAGCGAACACGGCGGTCCCGAAGTTCTCGTCGCGACCGAGGTCGACGATCCGGTCATCGGGCCGAATCAGCTGCTCGTCGATACAGAGGCGGCCGGTGTCAATTTCATCGACACCTATATCCGCATCGGCACCTATCCGCAGGAGGTGCCCTACATCCCGGGTTCCGAGGGCACGGGTGTGGTCGCCGAAGTCGGTTCCGAGGTGACCGAATTCACCGTCGGTGATCGGGTCGCGTGGGCCGCCGCCCCCGGAAGTTATGCGGAGAAGGTCGCGGTCAATGCGGCGGTGGCGGTGGCCGTGCCGGACGGGGTGCCGCCGGCGGTGGCGGCCTCGGCGCTGTTGCAGGGCATGACCGCGCACTACCTGATCGAATCGGTCTACACGCCGCAGCCGGGCGAGACGATTCTGGTCCACGCCGGCGCCGGCGGCGTCGGGCTCCTGCTGACCCAGCTGGCCGCCGCCCGCGATATCCGGGTGATCACCACGGTGTCCACCGACGCGAAGGAAGAGTTGTCCCGCGAGGCCGGCGCCGCACATGTGCTGCGCTACGGCGACGATCTCGCCCAGCGCGTACGCGACCTCACCGACGGGGTCGGGGTGGCCGCGGTCTACGACGGGGTGGGCGCGGCGACGTTCGAGGCGAGCCTGGCGGCCCTGCGCATCCGCGGCATGCTGGCGCTGTTCGGCGCCGCCAGCGGTCAGGTGCCGCCGTTCGATCTGCAGCGGCTCAATCCGGCCGGCTCGCTGTTCGTCACGCGCCCGACACTGGCCCACTACACCCGCGATCGCGCCGAATTGACTTGGCGCGCAGGCGATGTCCTCGACGCCGTCGCCGACGGGACGCTGCGGGTGCGGATCGGCGCGCAATATCCCCTTGCCGAGGCCGCGCAGGCACATCGAGATCTGCAGGCCCGCAAGACCACCGGGTCGATCGTGCTGGTGCCCTGAGCGGTCAGTAGTCGCGGCCGGTGAGCCCCCGGTAGACGAATCGGGTCAGCCCGGCCACCGCCTGCTCGTCGTCGACGGCGACCACGCCCTCCTCGACCGCCTCCAGCAGTGCGCGGATCAGGAGGAACATCATCGCCACGCTGACGTCCGGGGTGCTCGGCAGGCGGAGTCCGGCCGCGCCGAAACCGTCGACGTGGTCGACGACCTCCTCGAGTTGACCGGCTGTGAACCGGTTGGCCAGCCGCGCAAACTCCTCGTCGACCAGCGCCGCCTGCGTCACCGCCCGCAGTACCGGCCAATTGCGGCGAGCGAAGGTCCAGTACTGCTCGATATGGAATTCGACGGCCGCCGGCTTGGTGAAATCCGGATCGTGCGCACTCGCCTCGGCCGACGTATCCCCTTCGGCCGCAAAGTCTTCCAGCAGCGCCCGGAGTAGCTGTTCTTTCCCTCGAAGTGGTTGTAGAACGATCCCGCCGACCGTCCGGCCGCCGCGGTGATGTCGGTAATCTTGGTACCGGGGCCCGCACGCGACCCGCCTGACCTTCGGTGCGCCGGCCTCGGCCACGGAAGCCCCCCGGGGTGCGGGCATATTCGATCCTCGCGACCGGCCCGGCCCGGGTCAGCTCATCGCCGTCGACGGCCACGCCTTCACCGAGTACGCGGCCACTGCGGGCACGCAGGTACAGGTGCGACCGGACGGATATCTGGCATGGCATCGGCAGGGGTGACCCGCCGACGACCCGGCCACGCCGATGGTGGATGATCTGTGCTGCCGCCCAAGCCGATTCGCCCGCTTCGCCGTACCGTCGTACGGTGGTCGGGCGGTCGCTCGGGGCGGCCGGCAGAACAGGCATCGGTCAGGGGTTGATCCAGATGTTGGTGAAGGTTCGCAACGACGACCCGTCGCGGCTGTCCAATTCCGAACGGACGGTGGCGAACTGGCTGAAGACCTGGACCGGCGCGCACGCGTTACCCGGTATCGCGGTGGTCGCGGCCGGTGGCGCCGATGCGATCGTCTGGACGCCGAAGACCTGCGTGGTCGTCGTGATCAAGGACTTCACCGAACGGGCGAGCGGCACGCTCACCGTCTCCGGCTACCGGCCCTGGACCATCGACGACCGCATCGCGCCGCTGGCCGGAACCGAGGCCGGCACCGAACCGATGACCGAGATCCGCGCCCGCACCGGTGAGATGGCCGAGCTGCTGCGCGGTGCGCCCGGCCGGGAGCGGGTCGGGGTGACCGGCATGGTGCTGGTCATGCCGCAGTTGAGCAGCCGGGTCGCATTGGACAAGGGTGATCTCCCGGACGGGATCGATGTCGTCCTCGGCGACGGGCCCGCGGCGTTGCGCAACTACTTCAGCCGGATCACCGCGGACGCACCCGACACCTGGGATGCGACGCAGGTCGGCCAGGCATTGGCCGCGATCGGATTCGCCGCGGCCGCAACCCATTCCGATCTCACCGCGGAGGGCTTTCCCGCGCGGCTGGACCGCACTCCCCCGCCGCCGAACCCCGTCCCGTCCCGTGGCCCCACACCGCCGGCGGGGGCGCCGATTCCCGGGCGGGGTCCGGCCGGTGTCCCGGTCGCCGCCGCTGCCCCGATGTCGCCGGGTGGTGCGCCGGTATCGATGGCTCGCCCGAATCCGGCGCCGCAGCCCGCGCCCGGTCCGGTCCCCCAGCCCGTCGCCGCGGCCGGTCCGGTTCCTGCAGGGCCGGCGCCGGCCTACGGGCAGAACCAGCAACCCTATTCGGTGCCCTTCGATCCGCGCCCGCCCGCGGCTCCGCCTCGGCGCAACCGCAACCGCAGCCTGGTGCCACTGGTTCTGCTGGGCGTTCTGGTCGTCGTGCTGGCGTTGGCGGCCATGTGTACCGCGGGCGGCGGGTCCGGCCCCAGCCACGCTCCAGCTTCCGGTCGCACCACCACGACGACCACCTCGCATTACACCCCGGCGCCGGAGCGCACCGTGCCGCCCTCGACGCCCGGGCACGCGTGCTACCCGTTCCAGCCCGGCTGCCCCTGAGTCGCGAACCTACGGGCCGCCGGACACTACGGGCGTAGGTGGCCCGACAGCTCGACTCCCCACCCCGGAAGCGCGGCGCATCGGGACCGCCTACCGGATCGGATTACCGGTGAGGCGCGCGTCTATTCGATGTGGCGGATTGCGGGCCCAGGGCCGGGCCCGCAGCGATCTCAGCCGAACAGCGTCGAGCCGATGGTGTGCCAGCCGAGCACCGAGTCCACGGCCAGACCGCAGAACACCACGGCGAGGTAGTTGTTGGACTGCAGGAACAGCCGCAGCGGCTTGACCGACGCCCCCCGGCGCACGCCGGAGTACAGCTGATGCGCCATCAGCAGGAACCAGGCACCGGCGACGATGGCGACCGCCGCGTACACGACACCTGTCGCCGGAATCAGCGCCAGGGTGGCGAGCACCGTCAGCCAGGTGTAGATGACGATTTGCTTGGTCACCGCGCGTTCGGTCGCCACCACCGGCAGCATCGGCACGCCGGCCGCGCGGTAGTCGTCCTTGTAGCGCATGGCCAGCGCCCAGGTGTGCGGCGGCGTCCAGAAGAAGATGACCGCGAACAGCGCGACCGCGGGCCAGCCGATGGTTCCGGTGACCGCCGACCAGCCGACCAGTGCGGGCATACAGCCCGCCGCGCCGCCCCACACCACGTTCTGCGAGGTCCGGCGTTTGAGGCCGAGGGTGTAGACGAAGACGTAGAACAGGATCGTCGCGACCACGAGCAGGCCCGAGAGCAGATTCGCCTGCCACCACAACCACGCGAACGAGCCGGCACCGAGAGCGACACCGAAGACGAACGCGTTGCGGGTCGGCACCGCCTCGCGCGCCAGCGGACGCTTCGACGTGCGCTTCATGACCTTGTCGATATCGGCGTCGGCGACACAGTTGAGGGTGTTGGCACTGGCCGCACCCATCCAGCCGCCGAACAGGGTGGCCACGATCAGCCGGATGTCGACATGGCCACGGTCGGCCAGCAGCATCGTCGGGATGGTGGCCACCAGCAGCAGTTCGATGACCCGCGGTTTCGTCAGCGCGATGTAGGCGAGTACCCGGCGGGTCAGCTTCGACAGCGGGCCGCTGCCCTGGACACGGTCGGCGAGCGCCGTCGCGGAGGAGCCATGCGCATCACCCGGCTGTTGCCCAATCCGCACTGTCTCTCCTCGCAGGTGGTGCATCGATCCGGTAGGGAAGCAACGGTTTCGGCGGCGTGGCGGGCCTCCCGCGCGCAGCCGTTTCCGCTGTCACCGCAGAGCGCGGCGCGGGCGGCGCAGCCTCTACTACAGACGATGGTAGACCCCCGCGTGTTGTGCTCCGGCACCCACCCGCCGCGAAAGCGCCCGTGCCGCAGGCGATCGGCCCCGGCCGGTCCCGACGCGAGTGCCACGTCACATATCCGCCGTCGGCCGCTGTGCGGAATCGCTTCGGCTCGGCACCTCGGCGGCTGTCATCATTCACCGTAATCCCGCGCACCCGCACGGGGTGCGGGCGAAGGGTTCCCCACTCGCGGCGATCAGGCGACCTCTAGGGTGGTGGGTACAGCCCGCAAGCAGCCGTTGTACACACACGAGAAGGTCAGGAGAACCTCGGTCGTGTCAGTCACAGACGACATCCGCGCCCTCACCCAGCCCGCACATCCGGCCGACTGGACCGAACTGGACACCAGAGCCGTCGACACCGTCCGTGTCCTGGCCGCCGACGCGGTGCAGGCCGCCGGCAACGGCCACCCCGGCACCGCGATGAGCCTGGCGCCGCTGGCCTACACCCTCTACCAGCGGGTCCTGCGCTACGACCCGAGCGATCCGGACTGGACGGGCCGCGACCGGTTCATCCTGTCGTGCGGGCATTCCAGCCTGACCCAGTACATCCAGCTGTACCTGTCGGGACTGGGCCTGGAGCTCGACGACCTGAGGCACCTGCGCAAGTGGGGTTCGCTGACCCCGGGCCACCCGGAGTTCCGCCACACCAGGGGCGTGGAGATCACCACCGGCCCGCTCGGCCAGGGCCTGGCCTCGGCGGTCGGCATGGCGATGGCGGCCCGGCGCGAGCGCGGTCTCTACGACCCGTCCGCCGCGACCGGCGCCAGCCCGTTCGACCACTTCGTCTACGTCATCGCCTCCGACGGCGATATCGAAGAGGGCGTCACCTCGGAGGCCTCCTCGCTGGCCGGCACGCAGCAGCTGGGCAATCTGATCGTCTTCTACGACGACAACCGGATCTCCATCGAGGACGACACGTCCATCGCGCTGACCGAGGACACCGCCGAGCGCTACCGCGCCTACGGCTGGCACGTGCAGGTCGTCGAGGGCGGTGAGAACGTCACCGGCATCCTGGAGGCGATCGAGGCCGCCAAGGCCGTCACCGACAAGCCGTCGTTCATCCTGCTGCGCACGATCATCGGCTATCCCGCGCCGAACAAGATGAACACCGGCGCCGCGCACGGCGCCGCGCTGGGCGCCGACGAGGTCGCCGCCACCAAGGAGATCCTGGGCTTCGATCCGGGCCAGAGCTTCGTCGTCGACGACGAGGTCATCGCCCACACCCGCGGCAACGCCGCCGAACGCGCCAAGTCGGCCCGCGCCGCCTGGCAGGAGCAGTTCGACGCGTGGGCGCAGGCCAACCCGGAGAACAAGGAGCTGTTCGACCGGCTGCGCGAGCGCCGGCTGCCGAAGGGCTGGACCGAGGGCCTCCCCTCGTTCGAGCCCGACGCCAAGGGCATGGCCACCCGTAAGGCCTCGGGCAAGGTCCTGGCCGCGCTGGCCCCGGTGCTCCCGGAGCTGTGGGGCGGTTCGGCCGACCTGGCCGAATCGAACAACACCACCATGCCGGGCGTGCCGAGCTTCGGCCCGGCGTCGATCTCCACGGGGATGTGGAAGGCCGAGCCCTACGGCCGCACCCTGCACTTCGGTGTGCGCGAGCACGCGATGGGTTCGATTCTCAACGGCATCGCCCTGCACGGCCCGACCCGGCCCTACGGCGGCACCTTCCTGGTGTTCTCCGACTACATGCGCCCGGCGGTCCGGCTGGCCGCGCTCATGCGCGTGCCGGCCATCTACGTCTGGACCCACGACTCCATCGGCCTGGGTGAGGACGGCCCGACCCACCAGCCGATCGAGCACCTCGCCGCGCTGCGCGCCATCCCGGGCCTGAACGTGGTCCGCCCCGGCGACGCCAACGAGACCGTGTACGCGTGGCGCACCATCCTGGAGCTCGAAAGCGCCGAGCAGCATTCGCATTTCGTGCCGGCCGACCACCCGCACACCGACGGCCCGTCGGCGCTGGCGCTGACCCGCCAGGACGTGCCCACCCTGGAGGGCACCAGCTACGAGGGCGTCTCCCGCGGCGGCTACATCCTGGCCGAATCCTCCACCGGCACACCGCAGGTGATCCTGATCGCCACCGGTTCCGAACTTCAGCTCGCCGTCGCCGCGCGCACTACGCTGGAGGAGCAGGGCATCGGCACCCGCGTGGTGTCCATGCCGTGCGTGGAATGGTTCGACGCGCAGGAACAGTCCTACCGCGACGAGGTGCTGCCGCCGCAGATCACCGCCCGCGTCACGGTCGAGGCCGGTATCGCGATGCCGTGGCACCGCTTCACCGGCAGCGACGGTGAGAACGTCTCGATCGAGCACTTCGGTGCCTCGGCCGACTTCAAGACCCTGTTCCGCGAATTCGGCATCACCGCCGAAGCCGTCGTCGATGCCGCGAAGCGCTCACTCGACAAGGTGAAGGGATAACCAATGGCACAGAACGAGAATCTCGCCGCACTGTCTCGCGCAGGCGTGTCGGTGTGGCTCGACGATCTGTCACGCAACCGGATCCGCTCGGGCAATCTCGCCGACCTCGTCGCCACCCGCAGCATCGTCGGCGTGACCACCAACCCGACCATCTTCCAGGCGGCCCTGAGCGAGGGCCACGCCTACGACGACCAGGTCAAGGAGCTGGCCGCCCAGGGCGCCGACGCCGACGCCGCCATCCGCACGATCACCACCGACGACGTCCGCTCGGCCTGCGACGTGCTGGCCGAGGTCTTCGACGCGACCGGCGGCGTGGACGGCCGGATCTCGATCGAGGTCGACCCGCGACTGGCCTTCGACACCGACAAGACCGTCGCGCAGGCGGTCGAGCTGTGGAAGATCGTCGATCGGCCGAATCTGTTCATCAAGATTCCGGCCACCGAGGAGGGCCTGCCCGCGATCACGCGCGTGATCGCCGAAGGGATCAGCGTCAACGTCACGCTGATCTTCTCGGTGCAGCGCTACCTCAGCGTGATGGGCGCCTATCTGGACGGCCTGCGCAAGGCGCGCATCGCCGGCCACGACCTGGCCCGCATCCATTCGGTCGCGTCGTTCTTCGTCTCCCGCGTGGACACCGAGATCGACAAGCGGCTCGAGCAGATCGGTTCGGACGAGGCGCTGGCCTTGCGCGGTAAGGCCGGAATCGCCAACGCGCGCTTGGCCTATGCCGCCTACCAGGACGTGTTCGACGGGGGTGACCACACCTCGACCTACTCGCATCTGGCCTCGTCCGGGGGTAACCGGCAGCGGCCGCTGTGGGCGTCGACGGGCGTGAAGAACCCGGACTACCCCGACACCATGTACATCACCGAACTGGTGGCGCCGAATACGGTCAACACGCTGCCGGAAAAGACCCTCGAGGCGTTCGCCGACCACGGCGAACTGCGCGGGGACACGGTGTCGGGCACGGCGGCCGACGCGCAGGGTGTGTTCGACGCGCTCACCGGCGTCGGGGTCGATCTCGACGACGTGTTCGCCGTCCTCGAGCGCGAAGGTGTCGAGAAGTTCGAGAAGTCGTGGGACGAGCTGCTCACGGCGACCACCGCCGAGTTGAAGAGCACCGGAAGCAACTGACCGCGATGGCCGGCCAGAAGAAGACGGCCGCCCCGGGGAATCCGCTGCGCGAGGAGCGCGACAAGCGGCTTCCCCGGATCGCCGGCCCGTGCAGCATGGTGATCTTCGGGGTGACAGGGGACCTGTCACGCAAGAAACTGATGCCGGCCATCTACGACCTCGCGAACCGGGGGCTGCTGCCCCCGGGTTTCGCGCTGGTCGGGTTCGCCCGGCGCGATTACGCCGACGAGGATTTCGCTCAGGTCGTCCTCCAGGCGGTCAAGGAGCATGCGCGCACTCCGTTCCGGCAGGAGGTGTGGGAACAGCTGTCGGAAGGTATCCGCTTCGTGCAGGGCACCTTCGACGACGACGCCGCCTTCGGCACGCTCGCGCAGACGCTCAAGAAGCTGGACGCCGAACGCGGCACCGGCGGCAACCACGCCTTTTATCTGTCGATCCCGCCGAACGCGTTTCCGATTGTGCTGGAACAGCTTTCGCGCACCGGGCTGGCGAAGCCGCCGGATCCGGGGCCGGGTAAACCGCAGCCGTGGCGGCGGGTGGTGATCGAGAAGCCCTTCGGTCACGACCTGCAGAGCGCCCAGGAGCTCAACGCCCTGGTCAACCGGGTGTTCCCCGAGGAGACGGTCTTCCGTATCGACCACTACCTCGGCAAGGAGACGGTGCAGAACCTGCTGGCGCTGCGGTTCGCGAACGAACTGTTCGAGCCGATCTGGAACGCCAACTTCGTCGACCACGTGCAGATCACGATGGCCGAGGACATCGGATTGGGCGGGCGCGCAGGCTATTACGACGGCATCGGCGCCGCCCGCGACGTCATCCAGAACCATCTGCTGCAGCTGCTGGCGCTGACGGCGATGGAGGATCCAGTCAACTTCCAGCCGCGACAGCTGCAGATCGAGAAGATCAAGGTGCTCTCGGCAACGAAGCTGGTCGAACCGCTGGAGGAGACCACCGCCCGCGGCCAGTACGCGGCCGGCTGGCAGGGCAGCGAGCGCGTGGTGGGCCTGGCCGAGGAGGAGGGTTTCGATCCGCATTCGCGCACCGAGACCTACGCCGCGATCACGCTGAACGTCGACACGCGCCGCTGGGCGGGCGTGCCGTTCTATCTGCGCACCGGAAAACGCCTGGGGCGCAGGGTCACCGAGATCGCGGTCATGTTCAAGCGGGCCCCGCATCTGCCCTTCGATCAGACCATGACCGAGGAGCTGGGCCAGAACGCGCTCGTCATCCGGGTGCAGCCGGACGAGGGCATCACCATGCGGTTCGGTTCGAAGGTGCCCGGATCCAGTATGGAAGTCCGCGACGTCAACATGGATTTCAGCTACGGCGAATCGTTCACCGAATCCTCGCCCGAGGCCTACGAGCGGCTCATCCTGGACGTGCTGCTGGGCGAGCCGTCACTGTTCCCGGTCAACGAGGAGGTCGAATTGGCGTGGCGCATCCTCGATCCCGTACTCGATCATTGGGCCGAGGGCGGTAAGCCCGAGTTATACGAGTCCGGAACCTGGGGTCCGGCCTCGGCCGACGAAATGCTCGCCCGCACCGGGCGCGAATGGCGGCGGCCATGATCGTCGACATGCCCGACACCAGCACCCGCGAGGTGACCAAACGACTGGTCAGCCTGCGCGAGTCCAACGGTGTGATCGCCATGGGCCGGGTGCTCACGCTGGTGGTGTGCACGCTGGATTCCTCGGAGGCCGAGGACGCCATCGACGCGGCCAACGACGCCAGCCGCGAACACCCCTGTCGCGTGATCGTGCTCGCGCGCGGCGACCGGTTCTCCGAGACCAAACTCGACGCCCAGATCCGGGTCGGCGGCGACGCCGGGGCGGCCGAGGTGATAGTGCTGCGACTGCAGGGCGAGCTGGTCAACAACGAGAGCAGCGTGGTCATCCCGTTCCTGCTGCCGGACACTCCGGTGGTGGCGTGGTGGCCGCGCGGCGCGCCGGAGTTTCCGTCGCGGGATTCGGTGGGACGCTTGGCCATTCGCCGGATCACCGATTCGACCTATGCCCCGGACCCGCGTGCGGCGATCACCCGGCGGCTGGATTCCTACGCACCGGGCGACACCGATTTGGCGTGGAGCCGGATCACGTTCTGGCGGGCGCTGCTGGCCTCGGCACTCGACGTGCCGCCGTACGACCCGATCGAATCGGTAACGGTTTCGGGGCTGGCCGAAGAACCCGCGCTCGACATTCTGGCGGGATGGCTGGCGGCCAAATTGGCGTGCCCGATCCACCGTCGGACCGGAGAGTTGAAGGTCGTCCTGCACCGCGCGTCGGTGTCGGTCGGCATCGAACGTCCGCAGACGGGCCGCACCGCGACCCTGACGCGGACCGGCGAGCCCGATCAGCGGTTCGCGCTCGCCCGTCGTGAGACCAAGGACTGCCTGGCGGAGGAACTGCGGCGGCTCGATGCCGACGAGGTCTACGCCGAGGCACTGGCCGGAATCGGGAAGGTGATCTATGAGTAAGCCGGAAATCGCGGTTTTTGCCGATCACGACGAACTGGTGAAGGCGGCAGCCGTGCGGTTCGTGCAGGTGGTGACCAGGGCTCAGGCCGAGCGTGGTTCGGCGTCGGTGGTTCTCACCGGCGGCGGCACCGGGATCGCCCTGCTGGAGCAGGTGCGGCACGCACCCGGCGCGATCGACTTCGGTCGCCTGGATGTGTTCTGGGGCGACGAGCGGTTCGTCCCGGCGGGCGATGCCGAACGCAACGAATTGCAGGCGCGCGAGGCGTTGCTCGATCACGTGGCGGTCGACCCGGCGCGGGTGCATCCGGTCGCGACCTCCGACGGGGAGTATCCGGATCCGGTCGAGGCCGCCGCCGAGTATTCGGCGACGGTGCACGCGCATCTGGCCGAGCACGGCGCATTCGACCTGCATCTGCTCGGCATGGGTGGCGACGCTCATGTGAACTCGCTGTTCCCGCATTCCGCGGCCGTGGCGGAGGAGCACGAACTCGTTCTCGCCGTAACCGATTCGCCGAAGCCGCCGCCGGTGCGTGTCACCCTGACCCTGCCCGCGGTCGCCCGCGCGCGGCACGTGGTTCTGGTGGTCGGCGGCGAGGGCAAGGCCGAGGCGGTGGCCCAGGCGGTGGGCGGCGCTTCCCCGCTCGAGATCCCGGCGGCCGGGGCGCACGGCAGCGAAACCACCACCTGGATGGTCGACGAAGCGGCGGCCGCGAAGCTGCCCTGAGGCCGGGACGGAATCCCGGCTAATCGTCCTCCGTCTGCGCCCACGCGGCGACAGGCAGGCTCAGATACACACCGACGAGGTGGCCCGCGGGCAGGATGCGGGCCACCTCGTCGTGAATACGGCCCGCCCGGCGGTGCGCGTAGACGCCCTCCTGTCGCTACCGGCGCGGGGAGTGGGCGAATCCCTACCGCGGCACCGCATTTCGCGACGCGTCGCCGGCGACGAGTTCGGCGAGGTGACGCAACAGGAAGTCATTCACCGCATCGGTGCGCTCGAGTTGGACGAGATGTCCTGCGCCGGGCACCTTTTCGACGGCCCGCAGATCCGGTACGTGCGCACGCAGCACCGCCAGTGGGTCGCGGCCGCTGAAACCCTCCATATCCGGGTCGTTTTCGCCGTAGAGGAAGCAGGTCGGCACCGGCACCGTCGTCGGCAGGCCCTCGGTCAGCTCCCAGTTGCGGTCCAGCGCCCGGTACCAGGTCAGCCCGCCGGTGAAGCCGGTCCGTTCGAATTCGGCTGCCAGGGTGTCGAATTCGGATTCCGAGAGCCACGGCCAGGGCAGTGCGGGCGCCTGCGGCAGTGCGTCCAGATAACCGATACCGGGCGGATTCTTCCAGGTGTCGAGGTAGTGGAACTCGCCACTGAGCGCGTAGTACACGCGGGCCAGGAATTCGCGGGGGCGAGCGGCGAGTTCGGCGTCGGCGACACCGGGCTCCTGAAAATACGACAGATGCAGGAAATGACGCTGTGCGGCGCGCGTCCAGAACTCCGACGGCGCCTTCGGCGGCCGGGGCGCGTACGGATTGTTCAGCACCATGATCGCCGCTACCCGTTCCGGCGCCCGCAGTGCCAGCTCCCACACCAGCTGCGCGCCGAAGTCCAGGCCGACGAAAACCGCTCGCTCGGCGCCGATCTCGTCGAGCAGCCCGAGCAGATCGCCGATCACGGCCCGATTGGTGGTCGCCTCCACCCCGCCGGGCGCCTCGGTCCGGCCGTAGCCGCGCAGATCCGGGGCGATGGCGTGATATCCGGCTGCCGCCAGCGCCGACAATTGCCGATGCCACACGTACCAGCCGTGCGGAAATCCGTGGCAGAAGATGACCGGATACCCGCGTCCCGCTTCGGCGATATGCAGCCGAATCCCGTTGGTCTCCACGAACCGATGCGTCGGCCCCACTGCGCCTCCCAGGTACTAGAACACGTTCTCGTTTCACGGTAGTGTCCCGAAGTCGTGAACGGAATACTGACCGATCGAGTCGCCGTCGTCACCGGTGCGAGCCGCGGTATCGGCAAGGGCATCGCGCTCGAGCTGGGTGCGGCCGGCGCGACGGTGTACGTGACCGGGCGCTCCGAAAGTCCCGGGCAGCTGCCGGGCACCGTGGCCGCGACCGCCGGTGAGATCGACGAGCTCGGCGGGCGCGGGGTGCCGTTCGTCTGCGACCACCGCGACGACGAGGCGGTGGCACGGTTGTTCGAAACCGTGCGCGCCGATCACGGCCGGTTGGATGTGCTGGTCAACAACGTCTACAACTCCCCCGCCTCGGCGCGCTGGCTCGGCAAACCGTTCTGGAAGGTGCCGCCGAAGGCCTGGGACGAGGGCTTCGATATCGGCGTGCGCTCCCATTACGCCGCCGCCCATTTCGCGGCGCCGCTGCTGATCGAATCGGGCGGGCTGATCGTCGACATCTCCTCGCCGGGCGCCGAACATTTCACCCACAACGTCGTCTACGGCGTGGGCAAGGCCGCCGTCGACCGGCTGACCGCCGATATGGCGCACGATCTGGCCGGCACCGAGGTCACGGTGGTGTCGCTGTGGCCGGGGATCGTGAATACCGAACTGCTGCAGCTGGTTCCGGCCGATGCGCAGGGCCGGCGCCTGATCACGCTGCCCGGTGAGGGCACCTTCGATCTGAACGAGGCCGAGACTCCGCATTTCGCCGGGCGCGCGGTGGTCGCGCTCGCCGCGGATCCGGGCCGGCGCTCACGCACCGGCCGGGCGTGGCGGGTGGCCGATCTGGCCGAGGCCTACGGCTTCACCGATATCGACGGTCGCGTGCCGCGCACGTGACAGGCGCTGTTCCCTTAGCCTGAGGCGGCGGCTCGCATCCCGCGACGCCGGCAGTGAAGGAGGGTGGATGGACGCGATCGCGAATTTCGACGCGCTGGTGGCGGCGGCGGACGCTCCGATCTACGTGGTGACGGTGGCGACGGAATCCGAGCGCGCCGGGTGTGTGGTGGGCTTCGCGTCCCAGGTCGGGATCGAACCGCGCCGATTCCTGGTGTGCTTGTCCGAACTCAACTACACCTACCGGGTGGCCGCGGGCGCCACCCACGTCGCGGTGCATCTCGTCGATTCCGGTTCGCGGGCCCTGGCCCAGCTGTTCGGTGCGGAGACCGGCGACGATGTCGACAAGTTCACCTGGTGCCGCTGGCATCACGGGCCCGACGGAGTGGTGGTGCTCGACGAGGCGGCGGCCTGGTTCTCCGGCCGGATCCTCGAGCGCCACGATTTCGGCGACCACGTGGGTCTGCTGCTGGAACCGCTGGGCGGCCCGACCCCGCCGGAGGGCATCACCGGGCTGCGCTACAGCGACCTCGCCGGTCTCACTCCCGGCCACCCCGCCTGAAGGCTCCCCCTGGGCCTCCGGCGTTCGAGACCCTCAGCCGTTCGCTGCGAGGTCGAGGAAGCTCCGCACCGACCTGGCCGGCGCGGGCCGGGTCCGCCAGGCCAGCCGCAGGGCCGACGGCGGGGCGTCCGGGATATCGAGGTAGGCCACGCCGGGATGCGGCGCTCGGGTGCGTGCCAGCTCGGGAACGGCCCCGATCCCCCGGTCGGCGGCGATCAACTCGATCCACTCGTCGAAGTTCGTGCAGGTGACGATCTCGCGGCCGGGTTCGGCTGCGGGCCAACTGGTTTCGTCGGTGGTGCCGGAGACGGTATTGACCACCAGCGGATAGGCCGCCAGATCCTGCCACCGCAGCGCCGCCGCGTTGGCCAGCGGCGAGCGGATGGACACCGCCGCCACCCGCCGCTCGGTGCCGATGATCCGCCCGGTCATGGCGGCAGGCAGCCGAATATCCTTGCGATACAGCGCGATATCGATACTTCCCGCCGCGACGGCGGCCACCGGATCGTCGATGCGATGGATGCCGACCCGCCCGCCGCGCGCCTCGAAGCGCGTGCGGACCTCGGTGAACCAGTCGTCGGGCAACAGCCAGGAAAACCCCACCGATACCCGGGCTCGCAGCCGCAGATCGGCGGTGACGGCATCGATATCGGCGACGATCCGGGTCGCGGCCGCGAGCAGATACTCCCCTTCCGCGGTGAGGACGAAGCGCCGCGCACTGCGCTCGACCAGCCGGCAGTCCAGAATCCGTTCGGCCTGTTGCACGGTGCGAGTCAGCGAGGGCTGGGTGGTGCGCAGCCGCGCCGCGGCGCGGGTGTAGTTGGCTTCCTCGCACAGCACCAGGAACGCGCGCAGATGCCGCAATTCCAGATCCATACGTTCAGCGTATACATCGTGCACAGGAAGCATTTCACGGGGCCGCGCCGGATCCGTAGCGTTGGTCGGCGTGACCATCGCACTTCCTCGACAGGCATCGCTCGCGCCCGCGCTGCGCGCCTCGGCCGGATTGGCCGCCGCCATGGGCATCGGTCGCTTCGTCTACACGCCGCTGCTTCCGGTGATGATCGACGCCGGACGCTTCGGCGCACATACCGGCGCGGTCGTGGCCGCGGCCAACTACGCGGGCTATCTGCTGGGCGCGGTCGCGCTGGCGCGGTTTCCGGAATACAACGGCCGCACGACTTTTCGGCTGTCGGCCGCCGCGCTGGTGGCGAGTGAGGCGGCCATGGCGATCCCCGCGCCGGCGATCCTGCCGATCATCCTGCGGACGGTGGCCGGCGTCGCGAGCGCGGTGCTGTTCATCGGCTGCGCGCAGATCGCCGCCCGGCACGAAAACCGAAGGCGCGCAGCGGGTATCGCCTTCGCCGGAGTGGGCACGGGAATCGCGGCGACGGGTGCGCTGGTACTGATCGCGCAATCGGTGCTGTCCTGGCAGGCGCTGTGGCTCGCCGCGGCCGCGCTGACCGCGCTGCTGCTGTGGCCGGCCCTGCGGCTGGAAGTCGTCGCCGGTAGCCGTACCGGCGCGGCGACAGTGCGGTCGCCACGCTCCTGGCGGTTGCTCCAGCTGACCTATTTCCTGGAGGGGCTGGGCTACATCGTCCTGGGAACGTTCCTGGTCGCCGCCGTGGACGCCACCGGTCATCGGACCGCGGGCACCGCGATCTGGATCGTCGTGGGAGTGGCGGCCGCCCCCGCGACCGTGGTGTGGAGCCTGATCGCCCGGCGGGCTACTCCGGTGATCGCCCTGGTGGCCGCCCTGGTGCTGCAATGTCTGTCAGCTCTGTTGCCGACGCTGTCGGCGGGTGTCTGGCCGGCGGTGGCGTCGGCCGCGCTGTTCGGCGCGACCTTCATGGGAATCACCCTGCTCGCCCTCGAGATCGGCGACGATCTGGCCGGTCCGGGTGCGGCGGCGACGTTGACCGCCGGATACGGGCTCGGCCAGATGCTCGGACCTCTGGCGGTGGCGCCGGTGCTCGGCGACAGCTACGCCGCCGCGTTCACGATCGCGGCGGCGATCCTGGCCGTGGCCGCGGTATCGGCGATCGCGATCTGCTCGCGGCGGCGCCGTGACGCCGCCGCGACGATCAGGCGAACTTGATCTCGAAGCCGATACCGAGGATGGCGATGAACCAGATCAGGCCGACGAAGATGGTGATGCGGTCGAGGTTCTTCTCGACCACCGTGGATCCGGACAGACTCGACTGCACACCACCACCGAACAGGCTGGACAAGCCTCCACCCTTCGCGCGGTGCAGCAACACCAGCAACACCAGCAGGACGCTGGTGATGACCAGGAGGATATCCAGGAACATTTGCATGCCGACAGTTTATGGGATGCTCAGCCCACCACCGAACCGGCCGTCATCCCGCCGTCGACGACGAATTCCGCACCGGTGCAGTAGCTGGATTCGGTGCTCGCCAGAAAGACCACCAGATCCGACACCTCGGCGGGCAGGCCGAGCCGCGCACGCACATTCTCGCCGCGATCGACCGCGATCTCCTCGGTGACCCCGATCATCGGCGTCAGAATTCCGCCGGGATGCACCGAGTTGACCCGCACGCCCTCGGGCGCGAGTTCCAGCGCGGCCGACTTGGTGAGCCCCCGCACGCCGAACTTCGAGGCCGTGTAGGCGTGCATGCCGCTCACGCCCTGCATACCGGCCGCGGAGGAAATATTGATCACCGCGGCCGGGCGGGCGGCGACCAGCGCGTCGCGCGCGGCGCTCAATCCCAGGAAGGGACCGGTCAGATTGATGTCGATGACCCGCTGCCACTGCTTCTCGGTGTAGCTGCCCAGCGGGCCGCCGTCCAGCACGCCCGCATTGTTGACCAGCACATTCAACAGCCCGAATCGTTCGACGGTGGCGGCGACCGCGGCCTGCCAGCCGGCGGCTTCGGTGACGTCGAGATGTACGTAGCCGGCCTGCTCACCCAGTTCCGCGGCCAGCGCCTGGCCCGCGTCGTCGGCGATGTCGCCGAGCATCACCCGCGCTCCCTCGGCGACGAAGGCCCGCGCGTGCGAGGCGCCCATGCCGGAGGCGCCGCCGCTGATGAGGGCGACCCGGCCCGTCAAACGTCCACTCATGACATCGTCTCTCTTCTCTCGTCTATCGGGGGTCAGGATGCGGGAATGGGCGGGCCGTCCAGCCGCAGCACGCACCGGGTGCCGGTGTAGATGGTGGGCATGCATTCGTTGCAGTGGATGCAGGCCGAACGCGTCTCGGCGTCGGAGCCGATGCGCTGCAGCAGATCCGGCTCGCGGAGCAGGGCGCGGCCCATCGCCATGAATTCGAAGCCCTCACGCCGGGCCCGCCGCATATCGTCGATATCGGTGATGCCGCCCAGCAGCACCAGCGGCATCGACAGCTCGCGGCGGAACTGGCGGGCCCGTTCGAGCAGGTAGGTGCCGTGATATGGGTACTCACGCAGGAACGCCTTGCCGACGACCTTGAAGCCCAGCCGGGTCGGGCCGGGCAGCGTCTTGGCGAAAGCCTGCCGTGGCGCATCGCCGTGGAACAGCAGCATCGGGTTGAGCAGCGAACTACCCGCGGTCAGTTCGAGGGCGTCGAGTCCGCCGTCGGATTCCAGCCAGGAGGCCACCTGGAGTGACTCGGCCAGCGAAAATCCGCCGCGCACACCGTCTTCCATATTCAGCTTGGCCAGAATCGCCAGCCGGCCGCCGACGGCATCGCGCACCGCGAGCGCGATCTCACGGGCCATCCGGGCGCGATGTTCCAAGGGCCCGCCGTAGGCATCCTTCCGGCGGTTCAGCAGCGGACTGAGGAACGAGCTGACCAGATAGTTGTGGCCGAAATGCAGTTCCACGGCATCGAATCCGGCCTCCTCGGCCAGCAACACCGCCCGCACGTGCGCGGCCACCACATCCTGGATCTCGGCCACCGAGGGCGACCGCATCATCTTCATGCTCAACGGCGACCACAACCGCGTCGGCGCCAGCGCCGGTGCCCGGTTCGAGGCCGCGTTGGCGACCGGGCCCGCATGGCCGATCTGCGCGCTGACCTTGGCTCCTTCGGCGTGGATGGCGTCGGTGAGCCGCCGCAGTCCCGGTAGCGCCTCGGGGCGCATCCAGATCTGGTGGCGGTCGGTGCGCCCGCCCGGGGCGACGGCACAGTAGGCGATGGTGCTCATCCCCACGCCGCCGGCCGCGATCTCCCGATGGAACTCGATCAGTTCGTCGGTGACCAGCGCGTCGGGGGTCCGGCCCTCGAAGGTGGCGGCCTTGATCACCCGGTTGCGCAGGGTGATCGGGCCCAGATCGACGGGTTCGAAAATATCGTTCACTACTACTCCTGTACGGCGGTATGCGAAGCGGTGGAGGCGGGCACGGCGGGATGCGGGGTATCGGTAGCGGGCGGCGGTGCGCTCAACCCGGCGATGACGAATTCGCGCAGCGTCGCCACCGCGGACGGCGCGATGTCGTAGTCCTCGGTGCTGCCGAAGCGCATGATGATCAGGTCGAAGGCCAGCTGCCAGCGGCGGCGTGCCTCACCGGAGGTCAGCTCCGGCAGCAGCTGTGACCACGACTCCATCCGGAACCACTGGTGCTGCCAGGACATCGGCCGCCGGCGCAGGATCAATCCGGCCAGCAGCCGCAGATGCAACCGGCCCATCGGGTCGGCGGCGAGCTCGACGAACGGCGCGAGCACCGCGTCGACCACCGCCGGGACCGAGCTCGGCTCGGTGGCGGTGGCCGCGGCCAGCCCCTCGGCCCACAGCGGTCCGAGCCGATCCTCGATGAGCGCGGCGATCAGCGCCTCCTTGGAGCCGAAGTGGTAGTGCACCGCGGCCGGGTTGGCGCCCGCGGCCACGCAGATCGACCGCACCGAGACGTCCTCGTAGCGCTCGGTCAGCAGTAACCGCTCCGCTGCCGCCAGCAGTTTGGCCCGGGTCCCGGCTGACACCTTCTCGCCCATGCCGTTAGTGAACCACGACACAGAACAGGTTTCAATCACTGATTGAATCAGTGAGACAAAGTGCTGCGCACCGGACGTTTCTCGAGTAGTGGACATGTCAAGGAATACTGGGACATCTGCCCTCGTTCAGGTGATTGAACTTTTGATCAGATCTCAGGAGGCGGCCATGCAGTTCGGCATCTTCACCGTCGGCGACGTCACCGTCGATCCGACCACCGGCATCGCGCCCACGGAGGGCGAGCGCATCGACGCGATGATGCGACTGGCCCTGAAGGCCGAGGAGGTCGGGCTGGACGTGTTCGCCACCGGCGAGCACCACAATCCGCCGTTCGTGCCGTCCTCGCCGACCACCATGCTCGGCTGGGTCGCGGCGCGCACCGAGAAATTGCAGTTGTCGACCTCGACCACGCTCATCACCACCAACGACCCGGTGAAGATCGCCGAGGACTACGCGATGCTGCAACATCTGTCGGGCGGCCGGGTCGACCTGATGATGGGCCGCGGCAACACCGGGCCGGTCTACCCGTGGTTCGGCAAGGACATCCGCAAGGGCGTCGAGCTCGCGATCGAGAACTACCACCTGCTGCGCCGGCTGTGGCGCGAACCGGTGGTCGACTGGCAGGGCCAGTTCCGCACGCCGCTGCAGGGATTCACCGCGACTCCCGCACCGCTGGACGGCACGCCGCCGTTCGTGTGGCACGGCTCGATCCGTTCGCCGGAGATCGCCGAGCAGGCCGCCTATTACGGCGACGGCTTCTTCCACAACAACATCTTCTGGAACAAGGAACACACCGAGGAGATGGTGCGGCTGTACCGGCAGCGGTTCGAGCACTACGGTCACGGCTCGGCCGACCAGGCGATCGTCGGTCTGGGCGGGCAGGTGTTCATGGCCGAGACCGAAGCGGAGGCCAAGAAGTTCTTCCGGCCGTACTTCGACAACGCGCCGGTCTACGGGCACGGTCCGTCGCTGGAGGATTTCAGCGAGATGACGCCGCTGACCGTCGGCACTCCCGAGCAGGTCATCGAGCGCACCCTCGGTTTCGCCGACTACGCCGGTGACTACCAGCGCCAGCTGTTCCTGATCGACCACGCCGGCCTGCCCATCGACGTCGCCCTGGAACAGGTCGAGATCCTGGGCCGCGAGGTGGTGCCGGTGCTGCGCAAGGAATTCGAATTGCGCCGTCCCGCGCACGTTCCCAGCGATCCGCCGACCCACGCGTCGCTGGTGGCCGCCGGTCCGGAGGCGCCGCATCATCTGGTGGAGCCGGCGCGTGAGCGGCTGCTGGCCGCGGCCGAGCAGGCCTGATTCATTCCACCGCGTATTCATCCGACCGCATCGAACGAGGGACGAAAACCCATGTCGCACACCGTTGTCGTACTCACCGCCGGGTTGTCGCAGCCGTCGAGCACCCGCCTGCTCGCCGATCAACTCGCCGATGCGGTGGCCTCGGCCGTCGGCGCCCGCGGTGAGGCCGTGACCATCGAGGTCATCGAATTACGGGATCTGGCAAGCGATCTCGCCGCCACGATGGTCTCCGGCGGCCTGCCGACGCCCGCGGTGGCGGCGGCGCGGGAGAAGGTGTCCGCGGCCGACGGCCTCATCGCCGTCACCCCGGTGTTCGCCGCGAGCTACTCCGGGCTGTTCAAGATGTTCGTCGACGTGCTCGACACCGAGGCGCTCAACGCCATGCCGGTGCTCATCGCAGCCACGGCGGGAACCGCCCGGCACGCGCTGGTGCTCGAGCATGCGATGCGGCCGTTGTTCACCTACCTGCGCGCGGTCGTCGTTCCGACCGGCGTGTTCGCCGCGACCGAGGATTTCGGTTCGGCCGGACTGGGTGAGCGGATCCACCGCGCCGCGGCCGAATTCGCCACCCTGGTGGTCGCGGTACCGACCGGCGTGGACGGGTTCCTCCCCGAACCGGCCCGGACCCGGCAGTCGGGTAACCACGTCGGCGAGGTGACGCCGTTCGCCAAGCTGCTCGCGGGCCACACGGGACACACCGAACGTCCCCACCGGCCGGCCGAACAGCGGTAGGACACCGCGCTTCTCTCCCCTGCCGGCCCGGCCCACGCTCCGATCGACTCGCTCGGGGTAGGCCGGCGGGTTCGCTTCGACCGCCCGCACACCCAATCCGGTGCGCGGGCGGTCGCACGCGACATGATGGAGGGGTGACTGCGGGCCCGGAAGAGCTTCTCGACGACTGGTTGCGTGTATCCCTGGCGGAGGTGCGGCCGGGATCGCGACGCGCCGCCACCGATCCGATCGGCAGCGGCAGTCCGATCACCGTCGGGACGTGTCTGGACTTGTTCGACGCTCAGGCCACGAGCCGGCATCTGGATTTCGCGGCACGGCGGCTCGGCGCGAGCAAGCGCGGGTACTACAGCATCGGGTCCAGCGGGCACGAGGGCAATGTGGTGCTGGCGCAGGCATTGCGCAGCACCGATCCGGCGCTGTTGCACTACCGGTCCGGTGCGTTCTTCGTGCACCGCTGCCGGCAGATCCCGGGACTGGACCCGATCCGTGACGTGCTGCTGGGAGTCGTCGCGGCGGCCGCCGATCCGATCTCGGGCGGGCGGCACAAGGTGTTCGGCAATGCGCCCGCGTCGGTGATACCGCAGACCTCGACCATCGCCTCCCATCTCCCCCGCGCGATGGGTCTGGCCTTCGCGCTCGATCGGGCCCGCCGGCTGGGCCGGGACACGCCGTGGCCGCGAGATGCGGTGGTGCTGTGCACATTCGGCGACGCCTCGGCCAATCACTCCACCGCGACCGGTGCGATCAACGCCGCGATCCATACCGCGCACCAGGGTATACCGATGCCGCTGCTGTTCGTCTGCGAGGACAACGGGCTCGGTATCAGCGTGCCCACTCCCCCGGACTGGATCGAAGCGGCCTTCGGATCGCGACCGGGGCTGCGGTATTTCGACGCCGACGGATCCGATCTCCGGCAGGCCCTGTCGGTGGCGTCGGCGGCCGCGGAATCCGTGCGTGCCCGGCGGCGTCCCGCACTGTTGCGGCTGCGCGCGGTGCGGCTGCTCGGGCACGCCGGATCCGACGTGGAGTCGGCGTACCGCCGGCCCGAGGACATCGAGGCCGACCGCCGCCGCGATCCGGTCGCCGCGACGGCCCGGTTGCTCGTCGAGATCGGTGCCGCCACCGCCGAAGAAGTTCTCGCCCACTACGACGCGATCGGCGCCCGCGTGGCGGCGACGGCGGCGCAGGTGGCCGAAGAACCGCATCTGGACTCGGCCGAGGCGATCCGGGCGCCCCTGGAATTCGGGCGTGCCCGACAGCCTTCGCCGAATCCGAAGCCGGGCCCCCGCGCCGGAGACCGCATGCCGGCCGCTGCCACCACGGCCTCGCCGCAGCAGTCCGAGAGCGCTACGCGGACAGATACTTTCGAGCATCCGGCGTCCCGGACCGAGTCCGCGCCGGCCGCCGAACCGGCACACCGCACCGACTTCGGTGGCTCCCCCGCGGTACCCGCGGATTCCACCGGCGCCTCGACGGACGGTGAGACGAGCCCGGCGCCGCGCTCGCATGCCGGGGCCTCGGAGCAAACCGCCGACCGCACCGGGCCGATGACGCTGGCGCAGGCGATCAACCACACGCTGGCGTCGTTGCTCGACCACGACCCCGATGTGCTGGTTTTCGGGGAGGACGTCGGCCGCAAGGGGGGCGTCTACGGCGTGACCAAGGGGCTGCAGCGGCAGTTCGGGGCGCGGCGGGTGTTCGACAGCCTGCTGGACGAGCAGAGCGTGCTCGGTACCGCGCTGGGCGCCGGACTCGCCGGATTCGTACCGATTCCGGAGATCCAGTATCTCGCCTACGTGCACAATGCGCTGGATCAGATCCGGGGTGAGGCGGCGACCCTGCCGTACTTCTCCGCAGGGCAGTACCACAACCCGATGGTGGTGCGGATCGCCTCGTTCGCCTATCAGCGCGGTTTCGGCGGGCACTTCCACAACGACAATTCCGTTGCGGCGCTGCGTGATATCCCCGGCGTGGTGGTCGCGGCGCCAGCCCGGGCCGACGACGCCGCCGCGATGTTGCGCCGGTGCGTCGAGGCCGCTCGCAACGAGGGCCGGGTGTGTCTCTACCTCGAACCGATCGCCCTGTACCACACCCGCGACCTGCACCGCCCCGGCGACGGGGGCTGGCTCGCCACCCCCGATGACGATCCGGTATCGCTCGGCCGGGCCCGAATCCACGGCGACGGAACGGATCTCACGATCATCACCTTCTCCAACGGTGTGCCGATGAGCCTGCGTGTCGCACAGCGTCTGGCGGACAACGGCATTCGCGCGCGGGTGCTCGATTTGCGCTGGCTCACACCACTTCCCGTCGACGATCTGCTGCACCATGCCCGCGCTACCGGCGCCGTTCTCGTCGCCGACGAGACCCGCCGCAGCGGCGGTGTCTCGGAATCGGTGTGCACCGCACTGCTCGACGGCGGTTTCGACGGCCGCCTCGCCCGCGTCACCAGCGCCGACAGTTTCGTTCCGCTCGGACCCGCCGCCGAACTGGTGCTGCTGAGCGAAGCGGCGATCGAGGCCGCGGCGCATCGGTTACTGAAATCCGGCCCGCGCCACGAGGATTAGCGGCCGCGGATGATCAGCGCAGTGTGACCGTTGTCGGCAGCGCGGCGAAACCGCGATTGTTCGAGGAGTGGATGCGGCGCAGCCCGGACGGGTCGATGTCGTAGTCGGCGATGCGGGCGGTGATCTCCCCGAGCGCGGTCCGCAACTCCAGCAGGCCCAGATTCGAGCCGAGGCAGTGGTGGCGGCCGCTGCCGAAGACCAGCGCATCGGAGGTGTCGCGATCGAGATCGAAGACATCGGGCCGGTCGAAGACCTCGGGATCGCGGTTCGCCGAACCGGTCAGCAACAGCATCCGCGCACCCGCCGGAATCGTGACGCCGTGCAGTTCGACGGCCTCGGTGGTCGTGCGCAACTGCGACTGGGTCGCCGGGTCGTAGCGCATGCCCTCGGCGATCCAGTCGTCGACGCGCCCGAGCGCCGCGGCCCGCTGGTCCGGATGCGCCCATCCGGCGTACCAGATATTGCCCAGCGTGAGCATGGTCGTCTCGATCCCCGCGCCGATCAGCAGGATCAGCACGCCCACGATTTCCTCCGGGGTGAGCCGGTCGTCCCCGTCGGCGGCGTCGAGCAGACCGGACAGCAGATCGTCGGTGCGGTGCTTACTGCGTTCGATGGTCAGCTCGGAGTAGTAGCCGACCAGGGCGCCGATCGCCTGCATCGCCTCCGGCCGCAGATCGGTCGACTCCTCCTCGGTGTACATGATCTCCATGCCGAGTTTGCGCACCAGATCGCGATCCGCGCTCGGCACGCCGACCAGTTCGGAGATGACCTCGGTCGGATACGGGCCCGCGAACTCGGTCATCAGGTCGAAACTGCCGCGTTCGAGCAGCGGCTCCAGCAGGCCGGTGGCGATCTCGCGCAGCCGCGGCGCCAGCGCCTGTACCCGGTGCGCGGTGAACGCGCGCGTGACCAGGCCGCGCATGCGAGTGTGTTTCGGCGGGTCCATCGCCACGAAGGAGAAGAACTGCTCGGCCTGCGGGCCCCAGAAGGCCGGCTCCATCCGCAGCCCGTTGGCGCTCGAGAAGCGGTCCGAATCACGCAGTGCGGCAAGCACATCGGCGTAGCGCGACAGCGCCCAGAAGTCGTCGTCGGAGTTGCGGAACACCGGTGCCTGCTCGCGCAACCGCGCGTAGAGCGGATACGGATCGTCGTGAATGCCGAAATCGTACGGACTGAATTGCACTGACATCTTCGACCTCCCCGACCGCACGGCGGGGGCCGCGCCGGTTCGCCATCCGAGCTGACAGGATGACAGTAGTCGATAATGGTTCGTCGCCGCCGACAGAAGGAAGAGGTGTCATGGAACCAGTGACCGGATCACACGGCCCGCATACGGATCCCGTGGCGCCACCCGGTATCGATGTCACCACCCCGCATCCGGCCCGGCGTTACGACTACTGGCTCGGCGGTAAGGACAACTTCGAGGCCGACCGCGCCTCCGCGGAAGCGGTCGCCGAGGCTTTTCCCAGCGTGCAGATCTCCGCACTGGAGAATCGGGCATTCCTGCACCGAGTGGTCGGTTATCTCTCGGCCGAGGTCGGTATCCGGCAATTCCTGGACCTCGGGGCCGGCCTGCCGACAGCCGGAAACGTGCACGAGATCGCGCAGGCCGCCGCGCCCGAATCCCGCATCGTCTACGTCGACAACGATCCGATCGTCGCCCTGCACGCCCGCAGCCTGCTAGACAGCGCCCCCGAGGGGGCAACCGCCTATCTGGAAGCCGACGCGCGCGACCGCGAGCGCATCCTCACACATCCGGAGCTGCTCGCCACCTTGGATCTGTCGCAACCGGTGGCGCTGATGATGCTTGCTGTCGTGCATTTCTTCACCGACGAGGACCGTCCCTACGACATGGTGCGCCAGTGGGTCGACGCGCTGGCGCCGGGCAGCTATCTGGTCGTGTCGCATGCCACCAGCGATCACCTCTCCGAAGAAGACCTCGCCGACAGCGAACAAGCCAACAAGCGCAGCGGTATCCCGTTCCGGCTGCGCTCGACAGCCGAGTTCAGCCGATTCTTCACCGGCCTCGAACTCGTCGAACCCGGGATCGGATCGGTCATCCACTGGCCCACCGAATCCCGGCGTGCCCATCCCCGGCCGGAGGCGGTGTCGATGCTCGGTGCGGTGGCGCGCAAACCCTGATCCGGTTACTCCACGACGTCGGCCCCGGTTCCACAGTACGCGGAAACCGGGGCCGAATCATTTTGTGCTGCAGGCGATTACCCGCCCGTGGCGATCAGGGCAGCGGACCGCCCGCGGCGATCGCCGACAGGGTCGCGAATTCGTCGCCCTTGAGCGAGGCGCCACCGACGAGCGCGCCGTCGATATCGGCGGCCGCGATGAGCTCGCCGACGTTCTTGGCGTTCACCGACCCGCCGTAGAGGATGCGCACACCCGCCGCGACCTCCTGGCCGGCCAGCTCCGCCAGTTCGGCGCGCAGCGCACCGCACACCTCCTGCGCGTCGGCCGGGGTGGCGACGCGACCGGTACCGATCGCCCAGACCGGCTCGTAGGCGATGACGACCTTCGCGATCTGCTCCGGCGTCAGTCCCTTGAGCGAACCTCGCAACTGCTCGAGGTTGTACTGCACATGGGTCTGCGCCTCGCGCACGCCCAGCCCTTCGCCGATGCAGACGATCGGCGTCATGTCGTACTGCAGCACCTTCTTGGCCTTCGCCAGCACCGTGGCGTCGTCCTCGTTGTGGTACTGCCGCCGCTCCGAGTGGCCGACCACGACGTAGCTGCACGACAGCTTCGCCAGCATCGCCGCACTGATCTCACCGGTGTAGGCACCGGATTCGTGCACCGACACATCCTGGGCACCGAAGGTGATCCGCAGCCGGTCGCCCTCGATGAGGGTTTGGATGCTGCGGATGTCGGTGAACGGCGGGATGACCGTGACATCGACCTTGTCGAAGTACTTGTCCGGCAGGGCGAACGCGATCTTCTGCACCAGGGCGATGGCCTCGAGGTGATTGAGGTTCATCTTCCAGTTGCCGGCGATCAACGGTTTGCGTGCCATGATCAGCCCTCCCCGTCCTCGAGCACGCTGATACCCGGAAGCTGTTTGCCCTCCAGGTATTCCAGCGAGGCGCCGCCGCCGGTGGAGATGTGGGAGAACCCGTCCTCCGGCAGGCCGAGCGTGCGCACGGCCGCGGCCGAATCGCCGCCGCCGACCACGGTGAACGCGCCCTTACCGGTCGCACTCACCAGCGCCTCGGCCACCGCGCGCGTCCCCGCGGCGAAGGCGTCGAATTCGAACACACCCATCGGGCCGTTCCAGAACACCGTCCGGGCCTCGGTCAGCAGCGCGGCGAAGCGCTTGGCCGACTCGGGCCCGATGTCCAGGCCCATCCAGCCCTCGGGAATTTCGTTTGCGGCCACCGTCTTCGACTCCGCGTCCGCGGCGAACTTGTCCGCGGCCACGATGTCCACCGGCAGGTGGATGACGTCGGCGAAACGCTCCAGCAGCTCCTTGCAGGTATCGATCATCTCCTCCTGAAGCAGCGAGGAGCCGACCGAAAGACCTTGGGCGGCAAGGAAGGTGAAGCACATACCGCCACCGATGACGAGGGTATCGACCTTGGGGGCCAGCGCCTCGATCACGGCGAGCTTGTCCGACACCTTGGAACCGCCGAGCACGACCGCGTACGGACGCTCGGTGTCGGTGGTGAGCTTGCGGAGCAC
>NZ_BDBN01000029.1 GCF_001613005.1 Nocardia nova NBRC 15556
CAGCAGCACATCACCGTCGGTGAGGCCCTCGGACCGCGCGAGCGCGTCCTGGCCCACCACATCACCGGCGAGCTGTACGTTGCGGCCCAGCTCCTCGCTCAGCTTCGCGGCGACGGGCGCCAGCGACAGCTTCGGATCGGGTTCGCCCTTGGGGCGGCCCAGGTGGGCGGTGACGACGACCTTGGCACCGGCCTCGGCCAGCGTCTTGATCGTGGGCACCGAGGCGATGATCCGGCCCGGATCGGTGATCACGCCGTTGTCGAGGGGAACGTTCAGGTCGGAGCGCACGAGTACGCCCCGCCCCTCCACGCCCTCGGCAAGGAGATCCTGAAGGGTCTTGACTGCCATGGGTTTACAGCGACTTGCCGACGAGGCCGATCAGGTCGGCGAGACGGTTGGAGTAACCCCACTCGTTGTCGTACCACGACACGACCTTGACCTGGTCGTCGATGACCTTGGTCAGCGGCGCGTCGTAGATCGAGGAGTGCGGGTCGGTCACGATGTCGCTGGAGACGATCGGGTCGACGTTGTACTTCAGGATGCCCTTCAGCGGTCCCTCGGCGGCGGCCTTGTAGGCGGCGTTGATCTCGTCGATGCTCGCCGACTTGCGCAGCGTCGCGGTCAGGTCGGTGACCGAACCGGTCGGCACCGGCACGCGCAGCGCGTAGCCGTCCAGCTTGCCCTGCAGCTCCGGAAGCACCAGGCCGATGGCCTTCGCGGCGCCGGTGCCGGTGGGCACGATGTTCAGGGCGGCGGCGCGGGCGCGACGCAGGTCGCTGTGCGGGCCGTCCTGCAGGTTCTGGTCCTGCGTGTAGGCGTGGATCGTGGTCATCAGACCACGCTCGATGCCGAATTCGTCGTTGAGGACCTTGGCCAGCGGGCCGAGGCAGTTGGTGGTGCACGACGCGTTGGAGATGATGTTCTGGCTGCCGTCGTACTGGCTGTCGTTGACACCCATGACCACGGTCAGATCCTCACCCTTGGCGGGCGCGGAGATGATGACCTTCTTGGCGCCGGCGGCCAGGTGTCCCTTGGCCTTGGTGGCGTCGGTGAAGATGCCGGTCGACTCGACGACCACGTCGACACCCAGATCACCCCACGGCAGCGCGGACGGGCCCTCCTTGATGGCCAGTGCCTTGATCCGCTGGTCGCCGACCACGATGGTGTCGTCGCCGTCGAGCGAGACGTCCTGCGGCAGTCGGCCGAGGATCGAGTCGTACTTCAGCAGCGTGGCCAGGGTCGCGTTGTCGGTGAGGTCGTTGACCGCGACGATCTCGATATCGGTGGTGCCGAGCGCTTTCTGCGCCTCCACCGCCCGGAAGAAGTTACGTCCGATACGACCGAAGCCGTTGATGCCTACCCGGACAGTCACGTTATCGCTCCTCAGCTTTCAAGCGGATTCATTCCGATGCCAGACCACCCTAATGCCCGGCCATAACATCACGGACACGCCCCTGCCGCGACCTCACCGGCCCGACGCTGCGCCGGTGAGCGTGAGTTCACGCCTCTCGCACCGAACCGTGGCGGCCACGGCCGCCGGCCCTGCCCATTCGCGGCGGGGATACCCATCTGCCAGGGTTTTCACCTGTTCCGGCTCAGCTGTTTCGGTGCCGGTGGGTTCGGTAGCACGAGCCTATCGCACCGCGCTCGCCCGCGAAGGCGCCACGAACGCAGCTTGTGGACAACCACGAACCTGTGGGCAAACCGTCGCTCGTGCGGCACAAGGGGATTCGCGACCACGGCACCGCTCGATTCACCCTCGGACCGGGAAATCGGCCGAGGGACCGTCATCACGAGGACGGTCCCGGGCCGATGCCGATCACCCGGGACCGGTCCCGCTCACGCGTCTTCGAGCAGTTCGGCGGTGACGGCCGATTCGGTATCGGGAATGCCCAATTCCTTGGCGCGGCGATCGGCCATGGACAACAGGCGGCGAATACGCCCGGCGACGGCGTCCTTGGTCATGGGCGGGTCGGCCAGCTGCCCGAGTTCTTCCAGCGAGGCCTGGCGGTGCTGCACGCGCAACCGTCCCGCGGCGGCCAGATGATCGGGCACGTCCTCGCCGAGGATCTCGAGGGCGCGTTCCACGCGGGCCGCGGCGGCGACGGCGGCCCGGGCCGAGCGGCGCAGATTGGCGTCGTCGAAGTTGGCGAGACGGTTCGCGGTCGCGCGGACCTCCCGCCGCATCCGGCGTTCCTCCCAGGTCAGCCGCGTGTCCTGGGCGCCCATCCGGGTCAGTAGGGCACCGATGGCCTCCCCGTCACGGACCACGACGCGATCGGTGCCACGCACCTCGCGGGCCTTGGCCGAGATGCCCATCCGGCGGGCCGCGCCGACCAGGGCCAGTGCCGCCTCGGGGCCGGGGCAGCTCACCTCGAGCGCCGAAGAACGCCCGGGTTCGGTGAGCGAACCGTGGGCCAGGAAGGCCCCGCGCCAGGCCGCTTCCGAATCGCCGATGCTGCCGCCGACGACCTGCGCGGGCAGTCCGCGCACCGGGCGGCCGCGCACATCGAGCAATCCGGTCTGGCGGGCCAGCGCCTCGCCCTCCTTGGACACGCGCACGACATATCGGGAGGTCTTGCGCAAACCACCCGCGCCCAGCACGTGCACATCCGATCCGTAGCCGTAGAGCTCGAAGATCTCGCGCCGTAGTCGCCGCGCGATCGAGCCCATATCGACCTCGGCCTCGACGATCACCCGACCGCCGACGATGTGCAGGCCACCGGCGAACCGGAGTAGGGCCGACAGTTCCGCCTTGCGTGCACTCACCTGCGAGACGGACAGACGGCTCAACTCGTCTTTCACCTCGGCTGTCATCGCCACGAGACCCGCTCCTTTCCACCCAACACGGACCGCACCTGCTGGACCGGATGCCGTCCTTCGACTCGAAGCCCTGCCAATTCCGGCCGAGGTTGGCGGATCACCTGATCCAGTGCGGCGGCTAGCTTTCCAGGGTGGTGCCGGTCCGTCCCCGCCTCGGCGACATCAGCGAAGGTTACTCGTGCACGCAGCTGTTCGGCAGCTCTTGCCACATGTTCGCGCTCCCTACCCTCGGGTACGGAGCCGGAGTCCACCAGCACATGGTCGACAGCGAAATCCGGTGCGTGCTGGGACAATACATGCAGGTGCCGTTCGGCGGAGAATCCCGTGGTCTCTCCGGGCTCCGCCGCCAGGTTCAGGACCAGCACTTTCACCGCGTGCGTATCCATCAGCGCCTCCCGCAGATCCGGCACGAGCATGTGCGGAATGACGCTGGTGAACCACGATCCGGGGCCCAGCACCACCACGTCGGCGTGCTCGATCGCCGAGGTGGCCTCGGGGCTGGCCGGCGGGTCGGACGGGATCAGCCGGACCCGGCGCACCTTGCCCGGCGTGGTGGCCACCGCGACCTGGCCACGGATACACCGGCTGACCCGCGGGTCGGCCTCGAGGCCGGAGACGTCGGCCTCGATGGTCAGCGCGGTCGGCGACATCGGCAGCACCCGGCCGACGCAGCGCAGGATCGCGGCCATCTCGTCGAGCGCCGCGACCGGATCGCCGAGCACCTCGGCCAGCCCGGCCAGCACGAGGTTGCCGACCGAATGCCCGGCCAGCGCTCCGGTGCCGCCGAAGCGGTGCTGCGCGGTGCGCGCCCAGACCCCGTCGGGATCCTCGGCCAAGGCCGCCAGAGCCATGCGCAGATCACCCGGCGGCAGCATGCCCAGTTCGGCACGCAGCCGCCCGGACGATCCCCCGTCGTCGGCGACGGTCACGACCGCGGTGATGCGCTCGGTGAGCCGGCGGGCGGCGGTCAGGGTGGCGTAGAGACCGTGGCCGCCGCCCAGGGCCACCAGAGTGGGCTCTTCCGAATCGCCGGATTTTCCCGACGCGGAGGTGTCGTCGCTATGGTCCGCGTCGTTCATTCGCGCCCCAGATCCCGGTGGACCACGCGGACGACGTCGGTCGAGGCACTGTCGGGCCGGCCCAGCAGTTCACCCAGCTCTTCGGCGATCGCCACGCTGCGGTGCTTACCACCGGTACACCCCACTGCCACGGTCATATATCGCTTACCCTCCTGGCGGTAGCCGCTGGTGGTCAGGTCGACCAGATGGCGGCACGTATTCACATAGTCGTCGGCGCCGGGCCGTGACAATACGTACTCGCTGACCACGGCGTCCTGCCCGGTATGTTCCCGCAATTCCGGGATCCAATGCGGGTTCGGCAGAAATCGGACGTCGAAAACCATGTCCGCGTCCAGCGGAACACCGTATTTGAATCCGAACGATTGGATCGTCACCTGCAGGGCCGCGGGTGCGCCGCCGCCGTAGGCCTCCTCCAACTTGCGGTGCAACTGATGCACCGACAGCGCGGTCGTGTCGATCACCAGATCGGCGGCGGTCTTGACCTTCGACAGGGCCCGGCGTTCCGCGGCGATCCCGGCCGAGAGGGTGCCGTCGGCGCTCTCGCTCTGCAACGGGTGGCGGCGGCGGGCGAAGCCGAAGCGCCGGATCAGCACATCGTCGGAGGCCTCGAGGAACAACAGGCGGGTGCCGACCCCGTTGGCCCGCAGCTGATCGGTGACCCCGGACAGGTCGCCGGTGAAGAAGCGGCTGCGCACGTCCATGACCAGCGCGAGTTTGGTGATCGGCGGATCGGCGGCGGCACCGAGCTCGATCAGCCGGCCGATCAGTTCCGGCGGCAGATTGTCCGCGACATACCAGCCGAGGTCTTCGAGGACTCGGGCGGCGGTGCCGCGCCCGGCACCGGACAGGCCGGTGACGATGACGACCTCGACCGGATGCGCATCGGGCTGCGGCCGGATGCCGGTACTCGCGTTGGGGTTCGATTCGACGCTCGTCATGTCCTATCGGGTTCCGTCCGTGGCTGCCATTCGATCATCCTGCCCGCCCCGACCGGCCCCGGCGGAGCGCGCACCGCCGGCGAAACCGAGCCGTGACCGAGACGTCATTCGGAGTTGAGGGCCGCGAGCACGGCCTTGGCCGTCGCCACCCCGATACCGGGCACCTCCGTGATTTCCTCCACCGTAGCCTGCTTGAGTTTGGCCACCGATCCGAAGTGGGTCACCAGTGCGGTGCGGCGGGCTTCCCCCAGCCCCCGCACCGAATCCAGGGCCGACGCGGTCATCCGGCGCGAGCGTTTACTGCGATGGAAGGTGATGGCGAATCGGTGCGCCTCGTCACGCACGCGCTGCAGCAGGAACAGCGATTCGCTGGTGCGCGGCATGATCACCGGGTCGGACTCGCCCGGCACCCACACCTCCTCCAGGCGTTTGGCCAGCCCGATCACCGCGACGTCGGTGATGCCGAGTTCGTCGAGCACCTCCGCCGCGGCCGCCACCTGCGGGGCGCCGCCGTCGACGACGTACAGATTCGGCGGATAGGAGAATTTGCGCGGCCGCCCCGTGGCCGGATCGATGCCGGGCGGTAGATCCGCGGGTTCGGCCTCGGCGGTGGCGATCGCCGCGGCGCCGGCCTGCGGATGTGGAGCACCGGTTCCGCCCGCGTGCTCGGCCGCATCGGCCTCCGCCGTCGCCGCCGCACTGATTTCGTCGAGTTCCTTGCGCAGCCGATAGAACCGGCGCCGCGTGACCTCGGCGATGCTGGCCACGTCGTCGGAGCGGCCCTCACCCGCGGCCTCCTTGATCGTGTAGTGCCGATATTCCGATTTGCGCGGCAACCCGTCCTCGAACACCACCAGCGAGGCCACGACATCGGTGCCCTGCACGTGGCTGATGTCGACACATTCGATGCGCAGTGGTGCGCTGTCGAGGTCGAGGGCGTCCTGAATACCTTGCAGCGCGGCCGATCTCGCGGTCAGATCGCCGGCGCGCTTGAGTTTGTGCTGGGCCAGCGCCTCCTGCGCATTGCGTTGCACGGTCTCCATCAGCGCCTTCTTGTCGCCGCGCTGCGGCACCCGCAGCGCCACGGCCGAGCCGCGCAGCCCCGACAGCCAGCCCTGCACCTGCTCCGGATCGCCGGGCAGCTCCGGAACCAGGACCTCGCGCGGAACCGCGGTGGCGGGAGTCTCCGTATCGGTGTGCTCGGCGAAGGCGGCCTGTTCGCCGTAGAACTGGGTGACGAACTGTTCCACCAGCGCGGCCAGCTCACTCGGCCCCCGGGCACCCTGGTCGATCGGCGCGGCGCCCGCGGCGTCTTCGGTACCGGCCCAGTTCAGGTCGACGGCGTCGCCGGATTTGTCGACCACCCAGCCGCGCTGGCCACGCACCCGCCCGTCGCGCACGTGGAAGATCTGCACCGCGACCTCGAGTTCGTCGGAGGCGAAGGCGATCACGTCCGCGTCGGTGCCGGTGCCCAGCACGACCGCCTGCTTCTCCAGTGCGCGTTTGAGCGCGGCCACATCGTCGCGCAGGCGTGCGGCGGTCTCGAAGTCCAGATCCGCTGCGGCGGACTGCATTCGGCGTTCCAGCTCCCGCACCATGCGATCGGTGCGGCCGGACAGAAAGTCGCAGAAATCCTCGGCGATGCGGCGGTGCTCGTCGGCGTCGACCCGGCCGATACAGGGCGCCGAACATTTGTCGATGTAGCCGAGCAGGCACGGACGCCCGATCTGCCTGTGGCGCTTGAACACTCCGGCCGAACACGTCCGCACGGGGAACACCCGCAACAGCAGATCCACCGTCTCGCGGATGGCCCAGGCGTGGGCGTACGGCCCGAAATACCGCACGCCCTTCTTGCGAGCGCCCCGATAGACGAACACCCGCGGATATTCCTCGTTCATACTCACCGCGAGCATGGGGTAGGTCTTGTCGTCGCGGTAGCGCACGTTGAAGCGCGGATCGAATTCCTTGATCCAGTTGTACTCCAGCTGCAACGCCTCCACCTCGGTGGATACCACCGTCCACTCGACGCTCGCGGCGGTGGTCACCATCTGCCGGGTGCGCGGATGCAGCGAGGACACATCGGCAAAGTAGGAATTCAGGCGGCTGCGCAGACTCTTGGCCTTGCCGACATAGATCACCTGCCCGTAGGAATCCCGGAATTTGTAGACGCCGGGTTCGACGGGAATGGTGCCCGGTGCGGGCCGATAGGTCGCGGGATCTGCCACGGAACCAGGTTAACGACCGGCACCGACAGCGGATACGCGCCGTGACCGTGAACGGTGTGCGGCCGGTGACAGGCGCCGCGCGGTGGTCATCGGTGCATGCGGTGGGCGCCGGCGATGATCGCGTCGCAGAGCGCCTGTTCGGGTTCGGAGAGCCGGCTGTGCCGGCGCAG
The DNA here is from genome assembly GCF_001613005.1 of Nocardia nova NBRC 15556. Lineage (GTDB taxonomy): Bacteria > Actinomycetota > Actinomycetes > Mycobacteriales > Mycobacteriaceae > Nocardia > Nocardia nova. The sequence goes on from NZ_BDBN01000029.1 coordinate 7,236, forward strand.
CAGCACGAACTCCAGCTCGCCCAGTTCCGGCAGCTTCTCGTCGTCGATCGCGAAAAGTCCTGGGGGAAGAAGGGTTTCGGCGTGCGCCACGACCCCCAGTCCGGCCAGCACCGCGGCCCGCAGGCCCAGCTGGCTGTCGCTGACGCAGGCGATCCGCCAGGTCCGTCCTTCCCGCTCGAGTGCGCGCAGTGCCACGTGGCGGGTCAGGCTCGGCGGCGGATAGGTCACCACGGGGACCGGGTCGACGATGTCGCCGACACCCGAACGCCCGGCCCACACCAGCCGGTCGCGCCACAGCAGTTCTCCGTGCCGCTCGCCCGGCAGCCGCTTGGCCACCATCAGATCCAGTTCGCCCGCCGCCATCCTCGTTTTGAGGTTCTCGCTGAGCCCGACGATCAGTTCCAGATCCACCCCCGGATGCGACCGCTGGAATTCCAGCAGGACGTCGGGCAGTTCGCGCGCGACCAGATCGTCGGAGGCGCCCAGCCGGATCAATCCGGTGAGCCGGGAATCGGAGAAGTAGCGGTCGGCCTCGGCCTGTGCGTCGAGGATGTTGCGCGCGAAACCGACCATCGCGGCACCATCGGCGGTCAGCGCCAGATTGCGGGTGTCGCGGCGGATCAGTTCGCGGCCGGCGGCCTGCTCGAGCCGGGCGATATGCCCGCTGACCGTGGACTGGCGCAGGCCCAGGATGCGGCCCGCCGCGGTGAACCCGCCGGCGCGTTCGACCGCCAGGAAGGTGCGCAGTAATTCCGGATCGAACACATTCATCACGTTACTCGTTCATAGATATCGCTTCCATCGACTTTGGCGATCAGTAATCGACGTCGTACCGTGGCGAGGTGACGTTGCTGGCCAAACTCCGTATCGACGGGTTCCTGCTGGGCTTGTTCGCGGCGATGGCGATCGGCCTGATCCTGCCCGCTCGCGGCGGCGCGGCCGACGTACTGGAGTGGGGCACCAAGGTAGCGATCGCGGTGTTGTTCCTGCTGTACGGCGCCCGGCTCGAACCGCGTGAGGCGCTCGCGGGCCTGCGGCACTGGCGGTTGCACACGACGGTGCTCGCCGCGACCTACATCCTGTTCCCGCTGCTCGGCCTGGCGATGCGACTGCTGGTCCCCTCTGTGCTCAGCGACGAGCTCTACACGGGAATGCTCTACCTGTGCCTGCTGCCCTCGACGGTGCAGTCCTCGATCGCGTTCACCGCCATCGCGCGCGGCAATGTCGCGGCCGCGGTGGTCAGCGCATCGGTGTCGAACCTGTTGGGCGTGTTCCTGACACCGCTGCTGGTGATGCTGCTGATGCAGACCACCGGCGACGCCACCGTCTCGCCGATGTCGATCGTGCAGATCGTGGTGCAACTGCTGCTGCCGTTCATCGCCGGTCAGCTGCTCCGGCCGAAGCTGCATCGCGTACTGGCGCACACCACCCTCACCAAGATCGTCGACCGCGGTTCGGTGTATCTGGTGGTCTACGCGGCGTTCAGCGCGGGCATGGTCGAACACGTCTGGCAGGGGCTGGCCGTGGGTCGTCTGCTGGCGGTCGTGGGTGTGGCGATCGTCCTGCTGGCGGTGGTGCTGGGCGTGACGGCGGGGGTGGCGCGGCTGTTCGGATTCGACCGGGCCGATCGCATCGTGGTGATCTTCTGCGGGTCCAAGAAGAGTCTGGCCACCGGCCTGCCGATGGCGACGGTCCTGTTCGCCGGACATCCGGTGGGCCTGATCGTGTTGCCGCTCATGATCTTCCACCAGATTCAGCTGATCACCTGCGCCGCGCTGGCCGGGCGGTGGGGGCGCGCGGCGGACGAGGCCGCGGCGGCCCGGACCGCGACCATCTCCCCCGATGCGGCGGTCCCCGGGATCACCCGGGCTCCGCGAACCTGACCCCGGCCGGCACCGAAACCCGTTCGCGGGCAGCCACCTCGACGGCCAGCGCCGCGGCCAGATCGCCGCGCTCGCCGACCACCACGGTCTCGAGCGCGAGCCACCCGGCCATCGCCTCCAGCTGCCGGGCCAGCTCGTGGGCGATGCGCGCGTGCGGCCGACCGGGTTCGGCGAAGGCGCCGAGCACGTGCAGCCGGCCGGTCGCACGGTCCGCGCGCAGATCCACCCGGGCCACCAGCTCGCCGTCGAGCAGGAACGGGAACACGTAATAGCCGTGCACCCGTTTGTGTTCCGGGGTGTAGATCTCGATCCGGTAGTGGAAATCGAACAGCCGCTCGGTGCGCGGCCGGAAGAAGATCAGCGGGTCGAACGGGCACAGCAGTGCGGCGCCCTCGACCCGCCGCGGGATCCGCGTCCCGGTACGCAGATAAGCCGGCTTGTCCCAGCCGTCCACCCGCACCGGCTCGAGCTCTCCCGCGTCGACCAGCTCGGCCAGCGCGGGTTCACATTGCCGCCGATGCAGCCGGTAGTAGTCGCGCAGATCGGTCTCGGTGGCCACACCCAAGGCCTCGGCGGCCCGGAGGACCAGTTCGCGCACCGCATCCGGTTCGTCGATGCGGCGGGCGACGACCTCGGGCGGCAGCACCCGCTCGGTGAGGTCGTAATGCCGCTGAAAACCCACGCGCTTGTCCACCGAGAGCTCCCCGGTGGCGAACAACATCTCGCACACCACCTTGGTGTCGCTGTGGTTCCAGCCCCAATGATCCTTGCGCCGAGGGCGATTCAACTCGAGCCGGCGTTCCACCTCCGCCGCGCTGCACGCGCCGACCTGGTCGATCACGCTCAGCACCCGCCCGGGCAGGTCGGGATGCTCGTCGAGCACCCGGCGCGCCCCACCCCAGCGGCCGTGGGCGTACCCGGCCATCCGCCATCGCAGCAGCGGCCAATCCTCCACCGGAATCAGCGCCGCCTCGTGTGCCCAGTACTCCACGAGCCGCCGCGGCCGCCGCGCGCTGTGATCCCATATCGCCTCGTCGAGCAGCGAACGATCGTATGCGCCGATCCGGGCGAACACCGGCGCGTAATGCGCGCGGACCACTGCGGCGACCGAATCCAATTGCAGCAGTTTGGTATTGCGGACGACTCCGAGCACCGCGCGGCGCGTCGACGGACCTCCCGCGCCGTCCGTCCGGTCGCGGTCGGTGGTGGCGAATCCCTGGGCGGCGAGTGCGGCCCGGCGGGCCGCGGCGGAGGTGATGGTGCGCACGCACCGAATCTGCCATGGGCCACCGACAGATATGGCGGAGCCGGGCTCGCGACGGCTCGAATCTGCTACCTTGAACACGTTCGATACACGAATGTATCCAAATCGCCCGAACGCGGAGGAGTACCTGTGGCGCCGTCACAACAGCCGGATGTCATCGTCGTCGGAGCCGGGCTGGCCGGACTGGTGGCCACCTATGAACTGACCCGGGCAGGACGGCGGGTACTGGTTCTCGACCAGGAGAATCGCAACAATCTCGGCGGGCAGGCCTTCTGGTCGCTGGGTGGACTGTTCCTCGTCGACAGTCCCGAGCAGCGACGCCTCGGCATCAAGGACTCCTTCGCGCTGGCCTGGCAGGACTGGCTGGGTTCGGCCGGATTCGATCGCGACGACGAAGACCACTGGGCGCGCCGGTGGGCACGCGCCTACGTCGAGTTCGCCGCCGGAGAAAAGCGTCGGTACCTGCACGATCTGGGGTTGCGGGTCACTCCCCTGGTCGGCTGGGCCGAGCGCGGCGGCGCCACCGCCGACGGGCACGGCAATTCGGTGCCGCGCTTCCACCTCACCTGGGGTACCGGCCCGGAGGTGCTGCGCGTCTTCCTGGAACCGGTACTGGCCGCCGAGCAGCGCGGGCTGGTGGAATTCGCGTTCCGGCACCGGGTCGACGATCTGATTGTGGAGGACGACGCGGTGGTGGGCGTGCGAGGTAGCGTCCTGGAACCGAGCGAACTGGACCGTGGCGTGGCCTCGTCGCGAACGACGGTGGGCGAGTTCGAATTCCGCGCCCCCGCGGTCCTGGTGTCCTCCGGCGGCATCGGCCACAACCACGAACTGATCCGGAAGAACTGGCCCACCGAACGGCTCGGCCCCTGCCCGCAGACCATGATCTCCGGCGTGCCCGCCCATGTCGACGGCCGCATGCTCGCGATCTCCGAATCGGCCGGCGGGCGAATCGTGAACCGCGACCGGATGTGGCACTACACCGAGGGCATTCACAACTGGGATCCGATCTGGCCCGATCACGCCATCCGCATCATTCCGGGCCCGTCGTCGTTGTGGTTCGACGCGAACGGAAAGCGTTTGCCCGCACCGTGTTTCCCCGGTTTCGACACCAATGCCACGATGAAGGCGATCCTGGACACCGGCTACGACTACTCGTGGTTCGTACTCACCCAGTCGATCATCGAGAAGGAATTCGCCCTCTCCGGTTCCGAGCAGAATCCCGACATCACCGGTAAGGACCTCAAACTCACGCTCAAGAGCCGCGCCGCCAAGGGCGCGCCCGGCCCGGTCGAGGCGTTCAAGCGGCACGGCGTGGACTTCGTGGTCGCCGACACCCTGCCCGAACTCGTGCGCGGCATGAACGAGATCGCGCGCGGCCCGCAACTGGAGGTCGCCGCGCTGGAACACCAGATCGTCGCCCGCGACCGCGAACTGGACAACAAATACAGCAAGGACGCGCAGCTGATGGCGATCGCCAACGCGCGTCGCTCACTCGGCGACAAACTGGGCCGGGTCGCGGCGCCGCATCGGATTCTCGATCCTTCACACGGTCCGCTGATCGCGGTACGGCTCAACGTGCTGACCCGCAAGACGCTGGGCGGCTTGCAGACCAATCTGGACTCGCAGGTGATCCGCTCCGACGGCTCCCCCTTCCCCGGCCTGTATGCCGCGGGTGAGGTCGCCGGCTTCGGCGGCGGCGGCGTCCACGGCTACAACGCCCTGGAAGGCACCTTCCTCGGCGGGTGCATCTTCTCCGGCCGCGCGGCCGGGCTCGCGATGGCCCGGCTGCCGCGTTAGGGCCGTTCCAGGCTCTTCGCCCCGACGGTGCGGGTCAGGCTGAAGATCGGCAGGCCGATCACCAGGTGTTCGATGGCGGTGGTCACTCCCACCCAGATGTCGCTGGACAGCGTCAGCGGGATGACCACCGCCGCGGCGATGAGGATCCCGACGATCCAGGCGAAGAACATATCCGGCGACGGCGTGCCCAGATGCAGCAGATACCAGAGCACGCCGGCGAGCAGGGCGCAGAAGAAGGCCACCACCGCGAACCAGTACCCCTGCTCAGCCATCGGGTTCCAGACCCCGAACTTGCCGCTCTCGGTGGCGCGGGTGGCGATGACGTCGATGATCCACGCGCACAGCCAGGCCGCCAGCGCGGTCACGATCGCGGTGGCGAGTACCCCGCCCGCGAACATGCCCACGTTGACCTCGGGCCGCCGCCGCGGCGCGGGCTGCTGCCCGCCCGGCGCCCGGTAGGGCTGATAAGCGGGATCCTGCTGGTAGTAAGCGGGATCCTGCCGGTAGGCGGGGTCCTGATAGCCGCCCGGCTGATAACCGCTTTCGTACCGCGTGGTGTGCTGCTCACGCGGATCCTGGGGATGCACCGCCGATCACCTCCGTCGAATGTGTGTGCCGAGTCTAGGGCCACACCCGCCGCTCGGCGCGCCTTCGGCATACCCGGTGTCGCGGTCGCGTACACCCGTGCGCGGCCTTCGGTCGTTCCGATCCGGTGCGGAACCGATCAGGCTGGAAGCAAGCGTCTCTCGTAATCCGCGGCCAGTGCCCGCAGTGCGGCGGCGCCGTCGCCGGCGAAGCTGGAGCCGTGCATCACCGCGAGCGTCGCCGGATTCAACTCCGCCAGTCGGTACAGGGCGGCCGGGACCGCGGGGCCCAGTGACGTGGCTCGGAAGACGTCCTCGGCGAGTACGGCCGGACCGACCACATCGGATTCGGTGAGTGCGGGCCCGTCGCCCACCTGGGTCATGAGATCACCGCAGAACAGCACGCCCGTGGTCTCCTCGTAGAGCACCCGCGACTCCCAGTTGTGCGGTGCGTGCGGAGTGTCGATGTGGCGGACGCGCCGCTCACCCAGTTCGATGACCTCACCGTCGGCCAGCGGGCGCGGCGGCCGGTCGGCCAGATCGTCGATCGACACCTGACAACCGAGAATTCCGTGCGCCACCTGCGCGTGCGGCGCGGCGGCCAGGAACAGATTCATCGCCCCGCATTCGTCGGCCTCGACGTGGCCGAAGGCGATCCAGCGCAGCCGTTCCACCGGCACGATCGCAGAGATCTGCTCGCTCACCAGCGGGAACAGCGCGCGCATGCCGCAATGGAACAGCAGCGGCTCCTCGTCGACGATCAGGAATTGGTTGAAGCTGAACCCGGTCGGCCCGACCTCGGGCACGAAGGTGGATATCCGGTAGATCCGATCGGCTATCTCATCGGTACGGGTCTGCATGATCTCGCTCCCATCCGAGGCTCGCGCACCGACGGCACCACTCTCCGCGGCGCGGACCCACGTCTCCGACGTCGACCCCCGGAACAAATGTTATCCAGATCACACGACGAGGGCGATCGCGCCGCCCGGCCGCGCGGCTCGCCGGACGACCGCCGCTACCATCGCGATCATGAACGACCGGCCGAAGGCGCTGCTGTTCGACGTGCAGGGCACCGCCACCGATTTTCACTCCACCGTGGTCGCGGCGGCTGCGGCGACGCTCGGGCAGCGCTATCCCGGCCGGGACTGGTCGGCGTTCGTGAACGATTGGCGCGCAGCGTATTTCCGCGGCACCGCCGCGGTCGGTGACCACTGGGTGAGTGTCGATTCGATCTATCGCGCGGCACTCGACGAACTCCTCACCGAGCGCGGTATGGATGCGCCCTCCGATGCCCGCGCCGAACTGAATTCCGCCTGGAAGCGCCTGGACCCGTGGCCGGACGCGGTGCCCGGCCTGACCCGGCTGCGACGCCGCTACACCCTCGCGACGTTGTCGAATGCCGACGTCGACGCGGTCGTCGGCATCACCCGGCACTGCGATTTCCCGTGGCACGCCGTGTTCACGGCCGAGATGGCAGGTGCGCACAAACCCGATCCCCGCACCTACCGCATGGCCGCGCACTATCTCGGCGCGCAGCCGGGCGAGATCATGATGGTCGCGAGCCACAAGTACGACATCCGGGCCGCGGCCGCCCTGGGCTTCCGCACCGCCTTCGTCGCGCGGCCGCTCGAGTTCGGCGATCCGGCCCTGGCCGACACCGCGTTCAGCGACGAATTCGATATCAACGCAACCGATTTCGAGGACCTGGCCGACCAGCTGGGATGCTGAACCACGGCGATCGAAGCCATCCGCCTGTGCCTTTGGGCGCACTCGAGGTCCGGAACGGGCGGCAGGCGCGTTCCGGACCTCGATTCACGTCGCGGAACTACCCCGCAGGCGCCGGCTCGGCAGGCGGCGCCGCTTCCCCCGCCGCCGATTCCGCTGCAGAGGCCTCCTTCCCGGCCTCGGTTTCCGCCAGCGCCACCAGTTCCTGTCGCACGCGCAGGTCGTGTTCGGCGGCATCGGCGGCGGCCCGCTTCGGACTCCAGCGCCCGGCCATCAGGAAGACGAAGGGCAGGAACAGCACCTGCGCGATCAGGCAGATCCACCACCACTGCCGCCACTGCACCGGCGAGTCGGCGGCCGCCTGCTTCACCTCGGCGCCGTGCTCGGCGACATAGGCCAGATCATCGGCCGGCACGGTGGCCACCGCCTGCAACTGCGCTTGCGCGGTCACGAGTTTCGGGCCGACGGTACTGGCGACCGCGAGCTGATCGCGCGGAATCTGCTGGGTCGCGGTCAGCCGCCCCACCGCTTCGGCGGGGCTGATGCCGAATTTCGCCGCCACCTGACCGACCGCGGCGCCCGCGGCCCGCGCGTCGTTCGGATTCACCGCCAGAGCACCGAGCGTGGCCGGATCCACGGCCTGCAGTGTCGCCAGCTCCTGCGGATAGCGCGCGTTCAACGCGATGGTGGCCTGGATGTCGGCGGGTGACGCGCCGGTCAGCTTGGTCAGCGCGGCCATCTGGGCGGCGGGATCGGCGGGATTGCGACCGAGTTGCGTCATGGTCTCGGCGCCGACGGTCTGGATGGTCGCCAGCTGCGCTCCGTGCTGCGCCTGGATCTCCTGCAATCGCGGACCGTTGTTGACCAGCGGTCCGGCCGCGTCGACCACCATCAGGAGACCGAACAGCGTGAAGGTCACCACCGTGCGCAGCACACCGCCCCATACGGCCAGCCCGACCGCGGTCGCGGCCGGATTGCGGCGCTCCACGGTTTCGGTGAAGCTCGCCATCCAGGTGGCGTAGGCGATGCCGCCGCCGACCGCGATGACCGTCATCACCCCCGCGAACGAGTAGTACCCGGTATCGGGATGATCGGTGTAGCCCAGGAAGACGTACAGCCCCGCGATGCTGATCAGGGCGCCGAGGATCATGAACGGTTTGCGCACCTTGAGGATGTCCGACACGATGCCGGTCACCACCAGCGCCACCGCGTTCGCGATCCAGTACCAGTTACCCAGTGCATTGGCCTGGGCCGGTGTGAAACCGAAGTTGGTCGCCAGATACACCGGCAGGAACGACACGATGGTGTAGAAGAATGCCAGGAAGATGCTGATGGCCAGGGCGGAGCCGACCACGTCGACCCGCATCATCTGCCGCCACTGCCCGCGTTCGAGCGCCTCGACGTCCAGGCCCTTGGCCCGCGCCTCGACCAGCGCCCGATCCCGCAAGCTCACCATCACCTGATCGCGCAGGCGCGGACTCAGTTCGCGCAATCCGATCACCGCGACCACGGCGACCGCACAGCTGATCACACCGCACAGGCGGTAGTGGAACTGCCAGTCCGGATGACTGTCGAGGGTGCGGGCGGTGATCTCGCTGGTGACGAGTGCGCCGATCACCGGCCCCAGGGTCCAGAATCCCATCGCCGAGGCACGGCCCAGCTGCGGTGAGAAGTCCCGGATCAACGCGGGGGTGGCCACCAGCACCGCGCCTTCGACCACGCTCACCACGCAGTAGACGACGAGATAGGCCATCTTCGTGGTCGTCGCCGGAAGCGCGAACAGGGTGAGCAGCGAACAGATCACCACCCCGTAGGCCACGATATTGGCTCGTCCCCAGCGGTCGAGCAGGCCCGCCGCCACCGAGGCCGCGGCGCCGAAGGCCGCGCCGATGATGAAGATCCACACGAAATAGGCGAACGAGAGGTGGAAGTACGCGATCAGCTGATTGCCGACCGCGCCCGCGACGAAGAGCTGGTAGTACAGCACGACCGAGGTGATCACCACGAGCGTCAGGTACCAGGAGCGGGCGGGAGTGTCGGGATAGTGCGGTAGTTTTCGCCGCCACAATCCGGTGAGCAGGGTGGGAGCGGCTGCTGTCGAGGTCGAGCTCATGGTCGAGATGCCTTTCTGGCCACGGCATCTCGTCGCGGGATGATTTCTTGTGATTCCGCACGAGCACCGGGTGGGAAAAGGGTAACGGCCAATCGTGATCCACATCACTTTTCCGGCAACTCGATCGAACCGACCGACCCGATTGTGGGCACAAACCGACCGGTCGACGGTTGCCCGATATTCGCGACGTTCCGTGTGCGCTTCGCGACCTATCAGCTTGTCTGAGGAGTTTGCTACCGTGGGCACATGGTCGACTCCCCCATCCTGCAGGTGGACGCCGTAGATTTCGTGCGCAACCGCAATCCGATCCTGTCCGCGGTGTCGCTCACCGTGCGCGCCGGCGAGCATTGGGCACTGCTGGGCCCCAACGGCGCCGGCAAGACCACGCTGCTGAAGATGCTGGGGGCGTTCGAACACCCCACCCACGGCAGTGTGCACGTCCTGGGCCATCGGCTGGGGCGGGTGGATATGCGCGAATTGCGTACCGCCATCGGCCATGTCGACCCCCGGCACAATCCGCCCTACCCGCTCACCGCGCACGAGGTGGTCGTGACCGGGCTGACCAATACCGCCGACATCAAGCAGCGCTGGTCACCGACGCCGGAACAGGAGGCCGAGGCGGATCGGCTCATCGAACTGATGGGACTGACCCATCGCCGCGACGCTCGCTGGCCCACGCTGTCCCAAGGCGAGCGCGGCCGCGCGCTCATCGCCCGGGCGCTGATCGCCGAACCGCGGCTGCTCCTGCTCGACGAACCGGCCACCGGACTCGACGTCGGCGGCCGGGAACAGCTCATCGACCGCATCGATCTGCTGCAGGCCACCCATCCCGAACTGGCGTCGGTTCTGGTCACCCATCACCTCGAGGAGTTGCCCCCGGCCACCACCCACGTGCTGTTGCTGCGTGCGGGACGCCGCGTCGCGAGCGGACCGGTGGACGAGGTGCTGACCAGCAGCAATATCAGCACCTGTTTCGACCATCCCATCCGGCTGACCCGCACCGAGGACGGCCGCTGGCATGTGCGTGCGGAGCGCAGCGTGCGCGCCTGAGCCGGCTCACCTCGCAATCTTGTCATTGACAAGATTGCGTGGGCGTGCGATGTTGGGCAGGCGACAGCACCACACTCCGACTCGTCGAAAGTTCACCGCCATGCCCACACTGCCCTGGGTCACTGTCGAGCGGCCCACCACCGATACCGTCCAGATCATGGCCTCGCGGCTCGAAGTCCGGTCACTGCGGCACGTCCCCGGATTTCTCGCGACCTCGATCGTGCTGCGGCGCCAGGCCCGCCGCTCCCCCGGCGCACTCGGCATCGCCCTGAAGGCCGATCTCACCCGCCGCACGTTCTGGACTCTGTCGGCCTGGACGGACCAGGCGGCGATCAGCGCCTACGCCCGGACCGATCCGCACGCCTCGGCCATCGTGCGCGCCCGCACGGTGATGCGCGAATCGACGTTCGTCTTCTGGTCCGTCCCGGCCGCCGACCTGCCGATCGAATGGTCCGAGGCGCAGCGCCGCATCGCCGAGGAGCGCGAAAAGCGAAGCAGCACAACCTCGTTGTGACCGTACGGGCCTCGGATCGGCGGCACGGTCCGAGGGCCGGTCAGTCGTCGACGGGGACCGATTCCGAGCGCTTGGCCGGCTGCTCGTCCTCGGGCGGTTCCCGCAGCCGCGCCACCTCCAGTACTCGCGAGCGGGCGGCGAACCAGCCGATGATCAGCGCCGGGATCAGGATCACCAGACTCGCCACCGTCCAGGTGCCGACGGGGTGGTCGAAGGCCATCAGCACCAGCATCGCGGCCAGGAACACCAGGGTCGCGATGCCGGTATAGGGGGCGCCGAACATGCGGAACGCGGGCCGTTCCAGCTCACCGCGCCGCCAGCGCCGGTACAGCGCCAACTGGCACAGCACGATCGTCGCCCACGAGGACAGGATGCCCAGTGACGCGATGTTGAGCACGATCTCGAACGCGCGCGCCGGCACGATGTAGTTGAGCCAGATGCCGACCAGGGCGATCAGACTGGTCAGCACGATGCCGCCGTAGGGCACACCGCGGCTGTTCATCCGCGCGGTGAAACGCGGGGCGCTGCCGTTGACCGCCATCGAGCGCAGAATGCGTCCGGTCGAATACAGACCCGCGTTGAGACTCGAGAAGGCCGCGGTGAGCACGACCAGGTTCATCACCGAACCGGCATGCGGCACACCCAGTTTGGTGAAGAAGGTGACGAACGGGCTCTCGTCGGCGTGGTAGGCGGTGTAGGGCAGCAGCAGCGCCAGCAGGATCAGCGAGCCGACATAGAACACCGCGATACGCAGGATCACCGAGTTGATGGCGCGCGGCATGATCTGCTGCGGATTCTCGGTCTCCCCCGCCGCGGTGCCGACCATTTCCACCGCGGCATAGGCGAACACCACGCCCGAGGCGACCGTCACCAGCGGCAGCACCCCGGTCGGAAACCAGCCACCGGAGTGCGCGACCAATCCGAGACCCGTCGCGGCCCCGTCGACCCGGAATCGCCCGCCGAGGAAGACGACGCCGATGATCAGGAACGACACCAAGGCGACGACCTTGATCAGCGCCGCCCAGAACTCGAGTTCACCGAACCATTTGACCGAGATCAGGTTCACGCTCAGCACCAGGCACAACGCGATCAGCGCCAGCACCCACTGCGGGATCGCGCCGAACGCGCCCCAGTAGTGCAGATAGGTGGCGATCGCGGTGGTGTCGACGATGCCGGTCATCGACCAGTTCAGGAAATAGGTCCAGCCGGCGACGAAAGCCGCCTTCTCCCCGTAGAACTCGCGCGCATAGGAGACGAACGACCCCGACGAGGGCCGGTGCAGGACCAATTCGCCCAGCGCCCGCAGGATGAAGAAGACGAAGCCACCGCATACCGCGTACACGAGAAACAGTCCCGGCCCCGCATGGGCCAGCCGTCCGCCGGCGCCGAGGAACAGGCCGGTGCCGATGGCGCCACCGATCGCGATCATCTGCAACTGCCGCGGCTTGAGGCTCTTGTGATAGCCACTGTCCTCCGCGGACAGGTGCGTCTGTGCTGGTGTCTCGCTCATCGGTCGGGTGATCCCTTGGTCGAGGTCGGGGCGGCTCGACGTTACCCGGTATGGGAACGACACCCCGCGTGGTGGGGCCGACGCGGGCTAAAGTGCCTGCATGAGGCGCACGCTAGCGATTCTGGGCGGCGCGAGCGTCGTCCTGCTGCTGATCACCGGGCTGCTCACGGGCTGCTCGTCCACCACCTCCGAGGCCGGCCGAAGCTGCGTCGAGGGTCCGGCCGGCACCCCGATCACCGCGGTGGCGGGACCGGCGGCGGGGGCGACGAATCTGGCCACCAATCCCGAGATCGCCACCGGCTATCGCAGCGGTATGACCCCGGTGCGCACGCACACCTTCGCGGTCTCCACCGCGAACCCGCTGGCCACCCACGCCGCCTGCGAGGTCCTGGCCGACGGCGGCACCGCGGCCGATGCGCTGATCGCCGCGCAGACAGTCCTGGGATTGGTCGAACCCCAGGCCTCCGGCATCGGCGGCGGCGCGTTCCTGCTCTACTACGACGCCGCGTCCGGATCGGTCGACGCCTACGACGGGCGCGAGGTCGCACCCGCCGCCGCGACCGAGAACTATCTGCGCTGGATCAGCGACACCGATCATTCGGTGCCGCAACCGAATACGCGCGCCAGCGGACGGTCGATCGGCGTGCCGGGTGTGCTGCGACTGCTCGAGGCGGCCCATCGCGACCACGGCAAGCAGTCCTGGCGCGATTTGTTCGATCCGGCGATCTCGCTGGCGGACAACGGTTTCGACATCAGCGCCCGGATGGCGAGCCAGATCGCGCAGTCTGCCCCGGACCTCGCCCGGGACGCGAATGCCAGGCAGTACTTCCTGCAGCCCGACGGCTCCCCCAAACCGCGAGGCTTCCACCTCGCCAATCCGGCCATGGCGAAGACGTTGAGCGCCATCGCCTCCGACGGTCCCGACGCCTTCTACACCGGCGCGGTCGCCCGCGACATCGTCGACGCCACCGCGACCACCAGTGGTGGCCGTACCCCGGGGCAGATCTCGCTCGACGATCTCGCCCGGTACCAGGCGAAGAAGCGCACCGCCCTGTGCACCGACTACCGCACCCACCGGATCTGCGGGATGCCCAATCCGTCCTCGGGCGGCATCACCGTCGCCGCGACCCTCGGGATTCTGGAGAACTTCGATCTCGCCGGCCTGCCCCCGGACCGTCTCGACCGCAACGGCGGCACCCCGAAAGCCGAAGCGGTGCATCTGATCTCGGAGGCCGAGCGGCTGGCCTATGCCGACCGCGACAAGTACATCGCCGACCCCGATTTCGTCCCGCTGCCCGGCGGCTCACCCGCCGCGCTGGTGAACAAGGACTATCTGAAGCAGCGGGCCGCCCTCATCGATCCGAACCATGCCATGGGCACCGCGAAGCCCGGTGACTTCGGTCCGGTCCCGCTCGGCACCGGCGTGCAGCAACCCGAACACGGCACCAGCCACATCTCCGTCGTGGACCGGTACGGCAACGCCGCCACCATGACCACCACCGTCGAATCGGCGTTCGGATCGTTCCATCTGGTCGACGGATTCGTGCTGAACAATCAGCTCACCGACTTCAGCGCCGAACCCGCCGATGCAACCGGTACGCCGCTGGCCAACCGGGTACAGCCGGGGAAGCGACCGCGCAGTTCGATGAGTCCCACGCTGGTGTTCGATCGGGCGCCGGACGGGTCACGCGGACAGCTGGTGGACGTGACCGGTTCGCCCGGCGGTTCGGTGATCATCCAGTTCGTCGTGAAAGCGCTGGTGGGACTGCTGGATTGGCAGCTGGACCCGCAGCAGGCGGTATCCCAGGTGGCCTTCGGCGCGGCGAACACACCGGTGACCGGCGTCGGCGGGGAACATCCCGCGATCGACGCCACCGACAACGGCGCCCACGACCCGCTGGTGCAGAAGCTGCGCGAGATGGGGCATCAGGTCTCGGTCGACCCGCAGTCCAGCGGCCTCAGCGCTCTGCAGCGCGAGAACGGCGGCTGGATCGGCGGGGCCGATCCGCGGCGGGAGGGCATCGTCCTGGGCGATACCCGCTGACGGCTCAGTCCTGCTGTGCGGCGGTGTATTTCGCGCCGAGTTCGCGGAAGCGGTCCATCGCGCGGGCGGCATGATCCTTGTCGTTGACGCGGATCGCCAGCATCGGCACGTATTCGTCGCCGGCCAATTCCAGCCGTGCCCAGGCCTTCTTGTCCGGAATCGCGACGCCGCGAATATCGGCCCAGCGGAACTCGTTGTCGCCCAATATGTTGCGGACCACCACGCCCTGCGGCCCGACGCGCACCCGCGGCCGGGTCAGCAGCAGCACGGCACCGGCCAGCAACAACCCGAAGCAGATGATGGCGACCTGGTCGGCCCCGCGGAAGTTCACGCCGGTCGCCGAATTACTCGACAGCACCCCGGCCAGGACGAACAACACCGCGATCACCGCCGCCACGATGCGCGCGGTGCGCACCGCCCGTCGCGGGCGCACCTCGAGATCCCACTGCGGCGCATCCGCCGCCGGGGGCTGGGGACCGCGTTTGAACAGGCGAACGACCGGCGGCATCGGCTCAGACTTCCCGGCGCAGCGCGCGCAGGGTCAGCGCCGCGTCCAATGCCGCCGCACCCGCCTGCTCGCCCTTGTTCTCGGCCGAATCCGGCAGGCCCGCACGGTCGAGGGCCTGCTCCTCGGTGTTCACCGTGAGCACTCCGTTGGTGACCGGTGTGCCCTCGTCCAGCGACACTCGCGTCAAACCGGCGGTGACCGCATCGCAGACGTATTCGAAATGCGGTGTCTCGCCGCGGATCACGACGCCCAGCGCCACGACCGCGTCGTGCGTGCGGGCCAGCGCCTGCGCGACTACCGGCAACTCCATCGCCCCGGCACAGCGCACCACGGTGATCTGCTCGACGCCCGCTTCCCGGGCCACCCGCTCGGCGTTGGCGAGCAACGTGTCGCAGATGGTGGTGTGCCAGCGCGAGGCGACGATGCCGACCGTCAGCTCCTTCGCGTCCGCCAGCGCGAACTCCGGTACGCCCGTACCGCTCATCGACCGATACCCCTTCTTCGAATTCCGACTACTGTGCGGTCTCGCCGAGATCCAGGTCGTCCAAGCCGACCAGGTCGTGGCCCATCCGGTCGCGCTTGGTACGCAGATACCGCAGATTCTCGGCATTGGCGCGCACCGGCATCGGCACCCGCTCGGTGATGCTCAAGCCGTAGCCGTCCAGACCGACCCGCTTGGCCGGATTGTTGGTGAGCAGCCGCATCGACTTGATCCCGAGATCGACCAGGATCTGCGCGCCCGTGCCGTAGTCGCGGGCATCGGCGGGCAGGCCGAGTTCGATATTCGCGTCCACGGTGTCGTGGCCGGAATCCTGCAGCTGATAGGCCTGCAGCTTGTGCATCAGGCCGATGCCGCGGCCCTCGTGCCCGCGCATGTAGAGCACCACACCGCGCCCCTCGGCGGCGACCATCTCCATCGCCGCGTCCAGCTGCGGGCCGCAGTCACAGCGCAGCGAGCCGAAAACGTCACCGGTCAGGCATTCCGAGTGCACACGCACCAGAACATCGTCACCGGCGTCGACGCTCAGATCGCCGCGCACCAGCGCCACATGCTCGACATCGTCGTAGATGCTCTTGTAGCCGACGGCCTTGAACTCGCCGTACTTGGTGGGGATGCGCGCCTCGGCGATCCGCTCCACCTGCTTCTCGTGCTTGCGGCGCCACGCGATCATATCGGCGATCGAGATCAGCGCGAGCTCGTGCTCGTCGGCGAAGATCCGCAACTCTTCGGTGCGGGCCATATCGCCCTCGTTCTTCTGGCTGACGATCTCGCAGATCACACCCGCCGGACTCAGACCGGCCATCCGGGCCAGGTCCACGGCCGCCTCGGTGTGGCCCGGGCGGCGCAGCACTCCGCCATCCTTGGCGCGCAGCGGCACGACGTGGCCCGGCCGGGTGAACTCGTCGGCGCGCGAGGCCGGATCGGCCAGCAGGCGCATGGTCGTCGCGCGGTCGGCGGCGGAGATGCCGGTACTGATGCCTTCTCGCGCGTCCACCGAGACCGTGTACGCGGTGCCGTGCTTGTCCTGGTTCATCGAGTACATGGGCGGCAGGCCCAGCCGATCGCAGTCCGCACCGGTCAACGGCACACAGATGTAGCCGGAGGTGTATCGGATCATGAAAGCCACCAGCTCGGGGGTCGCCTTCTCCGCGGCGAAGATGAGGTCGCCCTCGTTCTCCCGGCCCTCGTCGTCGACGACGACTACCGCCTTACCGGCGGCGAGATCGGCGACTGCGCGCTCGATGGTGTCGAACCTGGTCACGTCTGCTGTGCTCCACTTCGGAATAGGTGCGACTCGAGCCTACTGGGTCGGGTCGCCGATACGACGTCGCGGTTGCTCCGGCTAGCCACGCTGCTGGAGTCGCTCGACGTATTTGGCGATGACGTCGACCTCCAGATTCACGGTGGTGCCGGCGGGCGCGGACCCGAGGGTGGTGAGTTCGCGGGTGGTGGGAATCAGCGAGACCTCGAACCAGTCGCGGTGCCCGGGCTCTCCGGCGTCGTCCACGCCGAGTCCCGAGACGGTCAGCGAGATGCCGTCGACGGTGATCGACCCCTTCTCGACCACATAGCGAGCGAGGTTGTCGGGCAACGAGATTCGCACCACCTCCCAGTTGTCGGAGGGTGTGCGCGACAGGATGACCCCGGTGCCGTCGACGTGCCCCTGCACGATGTGGCCACCGAGCCGGCTGTTCACCGCCGCGGCGCGCTCCAGGTTCACCTTCGAGCCGATGTCGAGTTTGCCGATGCCGGAGCGATTGAGCGTCTCACCCATCACATCGGTGGTGAAGCTGTCACCGTCGACCACGTCGACCACGGTCAGGCAGACACCGTTGACCGCGATGGAGTCACCGTGGCGGGCATCGGAGGTGACGGTCGCGCCGCGAATGGTGAGCCTGGCCGCGTCCGCGGACCGCTCGGCGGCGACGATCTCGCCCAGCTCCTCGACGATGCCTGTGAACATCCGTATCTCCTGTCAGCCCGGCGCCCACCGCGTCGGGGCGTCCGCTAGCGCAAACGGTGCCGGCGGCCCGGGGTATTCCCCCGTGGGCCGCAGTGTCATCAGCGTAACGACGCGCTGTAGCAGAGCACATCCGGCCGTCCCACCGACCGGTCGCGTCCGGGCATTCGAGACTTTCGGACCGGAAATATGCACTGAACCGGACGCCGTCTCGGCGGCGCGCCGAGCGGGCCGATCGGCGTCCCCGCGATTCGGGGGTACACCGGATACCGAAAAGGAATTGTCGGCAATTTCCGGAGAAATGGAATTCGATTCACGTTTTCACCGGTCGGATATCCGGCTTCTACCGGCCCGGATCGCGGCCGAATTCGATTTGTTACCCACGTGACTGCGAATTCAACCCCGGCGCTTGCACCAAGGCGAATTCGGTAGCAATATTGTTATGCAGTTGATTCCAACAGTTCATTGGACAACAACCTCATGGGGGTGTGGCGTGACCACAGTGATCGATACGTCTCTCACGGATCGTTGCGAGCGGTATCGCCGCATTTTTCATCTCCCCGCGACGGTGGACGACGCGGCCCGGCACATCGTTCTCGAAGTCGGGCAGCAATTCGGTGCGGTCACCATGCCGGCCGATCTGGGTGAGCGGGTCTTGCGCCAGCTCACCCAGTCCGGACTCGTCACTCCCGTGGTTCACCATCCGCGCGCGCGGCGCTGGACCTTCATCACCGGCCCGTCGTGCTCCGCCGGCGTCAGCACATCCGTTGCGGCCGAACTGTTCCGGCTGTACACGACCGTCGCGTGCACGGGCAGCCACGTGGTGCTGCCCTCGGCCGAGGACGAACGGACAGGCTATCGAATCTGGGTGCAGACGCCCGACCATCTCGACGCGGTCGTCCCCATGGCCGCGGTCGTGGAGGCCGCGCGGCTCAGCGCCGTGCCGCCTGCTCCGTCGCGATGACCTTCTCGCGCAAAGCTTCCACGGTCGCGGCCGGATCGTCCGTGCCGTAGACCGCGGAACCGGCGACGAAGCAGTCCACCCCGGCCTCCGCGGCGGCTTCGATGGTGTCCATATTGATGCCACCGTCGATTTCGACGACCAGACGCAATTCGCCGCTGTCGACGAGCCGGCGAACCGCGCGCGCCTTCTCCAGCACGTGCGGAATGAACGACTGCCCGCCGAATCCGGGCTCGACGCTCATCACCAGCAGGGTGTCGAAGTCGCGGAGAATTTCCAGATACGGCTCGATGGGTGTGTTCGGTTTCACCGACAATCCGGCCTTCGCGCCGGCGGCGTGGATATCGCGAGCCACCGCGACCGGATCGTCGGTCGCCTCGGCGTGGAAGGTCACGTTGTAGGCACCGGCCTCCGCGTACGGGGGCGCCCAGCGGGCCGGGTCCTCGATCATCAGATGGCAGTCCAGCGGGATGTCGGTGGTCTTCAGCAGACTCTGCACCACGGGCAGACCCAGGGTCAGGTTCGGTACGAAGTGGTTGTCCATCACATCGACGTGCAGCCAGTCCGCTCCCTCGACGGCGCGTACCTCCTCCGCCAGACGAGCGAAATCAGCGGACAGGATGGACGGTGCGATCATCGGCGACGGCCGGTGAAAGTGGGAATTCGAGGTGGACACAGCGCGTGAGTGTACTGGGTCGATCACACCGGTTTTCGGCACTGTCGACGATTGCGCGACGCGAAGTTGGGTAGCCTTCGTAGGGTGATCAACATGTCGGCTGAAGAGGGACTGCGCAGCACACCCGTCGAAATCGGAGTAGCGGCCACGGTGTCGCAACTGCCCATCGTGCGCGGATTGGCCGAAACACTGGTCCTGCTCAGCGATTTCACACTCGACGAGGTCGCCGACATCCGGCTGGCCGTCGACGAGGCGTGCTCGACGCTGATCGAACTCGCCGTCCCCGGCAGCACCCTGCAGTGCCGCTTCACCGTTGGCGACACCGATCTCCTCGTCCGGGTGGCCGGAATCGCGGCCACCTCGAAACTGCCCGACCAGCGCAGCTTCGGCTGGCATGTACTGCGGACCCTCACCGATGGGATCGAGGTCGCGCAGGAACCCTTCGATTCGGCGATTTCCGGATACCCGACGGTGGTGGAATTTCGCCGGGTCCGGGGGAAGGCGTAGTGGCCGAGCACGACAGCGTGTTCGAGGCCGACGACGCCGAGGACACCGCGGGTACGGCCGCGAGCGGATCCCCTGACGACACCGGCGCCGAGGACGGCGATGGCCGTGCGCACGGCGGCGAGAACACCCCGGACGACGACGAAGACGGCGACGAGGTCGCCGAGGTCACCGGTTCGGTCTCCGGCTACGACGATGTGAATTTGCTGTTCCAGGCACTGTCGGAGGCCGGTGAGGACCGCCGCGCCGAATTGCGCGACGAGTTGATCAACCGCTGTATTCCGTTGGCGGACCACATCGCCCGCAAATTCAGCGGTCGCGGCGAGCCGTTCGACGATCTGACGCAGGTGGCCCGCGTCGGGCTGGTCCACGCGGTCGATCGGTTCGACGTCTCGCGGGGCTCGAACTTCCTGTCCTTCGCGGTGCCCACCATCATGGGCGAGGTGCGGCGCTACTTCCGCGACAACACCTGGGCGATGCGGGTGCCGCGGCGGGTCAAGGAGACCCATCTGCGCATCGGCTCCGCGATCGATTCGCTTTCGCAGTCGCTGGGCCGCTCTCCGACCGCCAAGGAGATCGCCGCCGAACTCGACATCCATCCCGACGAGGTGACCCAGGCCGTCATCGCGGGCAACGCGTATCAGCCCAGTTCCATCGACGCGGTATCGGTGGGCCGCGATACCGAGGCCTCGCTGCTGGACACTCTCGGCGAAGAGGAGTCGCAGTTCGACCGAGTCGAGGAGTACGTGGCGATCCGGCCGCTGCTCGCGGGCCTGCCCGAACGCGAACGGCGCATTCTCACCATGCGGTTCTTCGAATCGATGACGCAGACCCAGATCGCGCAGCGGATGGGGATATCGCAGATGCACGTATCCCGGATTCTCGCGAAAACGCTTGCGCGGCTGCGGGAGCAGAGCGCCCGCGAGTGAGGCCGGCGGTTACGCCGGAGCGGACGCTCGCGGTGGCGCGGCGCGCTGGGCGTGCACGATGGCCGACACCAGTTGCCCGGCCGGGCCGCCGAGTTTGCGCGGTGGACGCCACACCGCGCGCAGGGTGCGCCGCAGGTCCAGGCCCTCGACGGCGACGGCGCGCAGTTCGCCGCGCTCGAGCTGATCGCCGACCGCGAGGGTGCTGAGGACCGCGGGTCCCACGCCGCCGAGCACGCTGGTGCGGATGGCCGCGGCGCTGCCGAGCTCCAGAAGCGGTTCGGCACGCGGATATTCGGCCAATGCGACATCGAGTGTGCTGCGGGTACCGGAACCGGGTTCACGTACGACCAGCGGTGTCGCGGCCAGTTCGGCGACGGTGAGCGGGATGCGGCGCCGCGCCCACGGATGCCCGGGATCGACCACGACGAGCAGACGATCGTGCGCCACGGTCACATGCGGCAATCCCTCGGGCACGGCCGGCGATTCGACGAATCCCAGATCGCATTCCCCCGCCACCAGCCGATCGCACACTTGTCGCGAATTATGCACCTGGAGATGGACTTTCACATCCGGATGGCCGCGGCGGAACGCGCCGAGCCACCCCGGCAGCAGACATTCCGCGACCGTCATGCTGGCAGCGACGGTGAGTTCGGCCTCCTGATCGGTGCGCAGCGCGGCGGCGGCATCGAGTAGCCGGTCCACATCCGCCAGCACCTCGCGCGCCCAGTGCACGACGACGGTCCCCGCCGGAGTGAGCGTGGAGCCGCGCGGTGAGCGCCGCAGCAGGGCGAGGCCCAGCCGATGCTCCCACTGCCGCACCGCGCGGCTGGCGTTCGGTTGTGCCATGCCGATCGAGCGTGCGGCGGCGCCGAGACTGCCGTGGTCGTCGATGGCGACCAGCAGCTCCAGGAAACCCAGGTCGGGGCGGATATCGGCCATACCGTGATCATATGCATCGGACACAGGACATATCGCCATGATATGAGTCCGATGCCGTTTCGGCCGCTACCGGACCGCACCGATTCGCGAGACCGTTGTCGTCATGACAAGTCTGGATTCCTCGCGAGCGGCCGGGTCCGCCGACGAAGCGCCTGGTAGCACCGGGCCCGGCGCGCCGGACCGAACCGGAGATACCGACCGCGCGGCCGGTCCGCAGCGCGGCATCGAATCCTCCGGCACGCAGACCTCGGCCCGCACGTCACGACGCAGCCGGCGAGCGTGGCTCGGACCGACCGGATTCGCGGGGCGAGCCCAGCGGCCGGGTGCGCCGGCCGGTGCCGGCATCGTCCCCGGATTGGCCCTGACCGTCGCGATCACAGCTGTCGTGCTGGGCATCGCCCAGTTCACGCCGACGGTCAGTCCGCTACTGCTCGCCATCGTCGTCGGGGCGGTCCTCGCCAATTGCGTTCCCTTGCCCCAGCGGGTGCAGCCGGGGTTGCAGTTCTCGGCGAAGCGGCTGCTGCGTATCGGCGTCGCGCTGCTCGGTCTGCAGCTGACCTTCGCCGACATCCTCGGGCTCGGGCCCGCGGTGATCGCGGTGGTCGTCGCGATCGTCGCCCTCGGAATCGGCGGCACGATGTTCATGGGCCGGTTGCTGGGTCTGAGCTGGACGCAGCGACTGCTGATCGCGTGCGGATTCTCCATCTGCGGTGCGGCCGCCGCGGCGGCGGTGGACGGCGTGGTCGACGCCGAGGACGAGGAAGTGCTCACCGCGATCGCCCTCGTGGTCGTTTTCGGCACGATCATGATCGGCGCGCTGCCCCTGCTGTCGAGCGTGCTGGGCCTCGACGATCGCACCGCCGGGATCTGGGCCGGAGGCGCCGTGCACGAGGTGGCACAGGTCGTCGCGACCGGAGGCGCCATCGGCGGTGCCGCACTGACCGTCGCGGTCGTGGTGAAACTCGCGCGCGTGGTGTTGCTGGCACCGGTACTGGCGGTGATCGGCTGGCAGGTCCGGCGGCGCGAGGACGCCGCGCCCGGCACCCGCAGGCCGCCCCTGATTCCGCTGTTCGTCGTGGCCTTCCTGGCCTGCGCCGCACTGCGCACCACCGGGCTCCTGCCGGAATCGGCACTCGCCACGGCCAAACTGCTTCAGACCGCTCTGCTCACCGCCGCCATGTTCGCCCTCGGCGCGGGCGTACGCCTGGCCGCCCTGCGCCGAGTCGGGCCACGCCCGCTGATCCTGGCGCTCCTGTCGACCGTCTGGGTGGCCGGCGTCGCCCTCGCCGGTGCGGTTCTCGCGGGCTGAGCGGCCCGCGGTGTCAGAGCGGTTTGCGCAGCGCGGCCATGAACATGGCGTCGGTGCCGTGGCGGTGCGGCCAGAGCTGGACGGCGGGACCGTCGCCGATATCGGTGACGCCCGGCAGCAGCGTTCGGGTGTCGAGTTGTTCGGCGTTCGAGCGGCGGACGAAATCGGAGACGACGGAGACGGTTTCGGGCAGGTGCGGGGAACAGGTGGAATACACCACCACACCGCCCGGGCGCAGCAGATCCCATGCGGCGGTGAGCAATTGGCTCTGCAGGGTGGTCAGGTCGCGCACATCGGCCGGGGTGCGCCGCCACCTCGCCTCCGGTCGTCTGCGCAGCGCGCCCAGTCCGGTGCACGGTGCGTCGACCAGGATGCGGTCGTAGCCGGGTTCCAGCCCGGAGTCGCGGCCGTCGACCACATGGACGGTGACCGGCAGGCCGCGAGTCGCCTTGCGCACCAGATCGGCTCGGTGTTCGGCGGGTTCGACGGCATCCACCCGATACCGATCGATATCGGCCAGGGCGCCGAGCAGCGCGGTCTTACCGCCCGGGCCGGCGCACAGATCGAGCCAGCGCCCGCCGTCCTCGCCCAGCAGCGGCGCCCGGGTCAGCGACAATGCGACGAGCTGGCTGCCCTCGTCCTGCACGGCGGCCATTCCCTCGCGCACCGCTTCCAGCTGCCCCGGATCGCCACTGTCCAGGTACACCGCATACGGTGACCAACGCCCTTCCTCACCGCCACTGACCAGGGCCAATTCCTCGGCGGTGATATCGCCGGGCCGCGCCACCAGGTGGACGATCGGCCGCTGGTCGTCGGCGGCGAGCAGATCGCGCAGCTCCCCCGCCCGCGCACCGAGCGCGTCGGCGAAGGCCTGCGCGATCCAGACCGGATGCCCGAATTCGAATGCCATGCGGCCGATCGGATCCGCGGGCGCCAGATCCTCGACCCACTGCTCCGGTGTCCGCGCCGCGGCCCGGCGCAGCACCGCGTTCACGAAACCGGCTTTACCGCTGCCGGATTCGGTACGCACCAGATCGACCGACGTATCCACCGCGGCGTGTGATCCCACTCGGGTCCGCAGCAGTTGATAGACGCCCAAGCGCAGGACGTCGAGCAGCGGGCCGTCGATCTCGGTGATGGGACGTCCCGCGCAGTCGGCGATCACGGCGTCGAGGACCCCCATCGCCCGGCAGGATCCGTAGGCGAGCTCGGTCGCGAAAGCCGCATCGCGCCCGGACAATCCGTATTCCCGCAGCAGGACGGGCAGCACGAGATTCGCGTAGGCGTCACGCTCGCGAACCGCCCGGAGCACGTCCCGTGCGACGAGCCGGGGAGCGTCACCCACCACACCACGGCGTCCTCGAGTCCGGGCTGCGGAGCCACCGGTCCGGCGCGCGGAACCGGAGCCGGCTTCTGGTCGCGACGACTTCTGCTGCCCCGCAGCGGATTTCCTTGCCGATCTCTTCTCGGAGGCCCGTTTCGACGCATCACCGCCGGTCCTTCCGGGGGCGGCACCGTGGGCTCGTCCGGATCCGGCGTCGGCGCGCCCGGCATCGCGAGCACCACTCGCGCCGGAGCGGCGGCCGCGGTCGTCCGACGAATCGCGCCCCTCGCCCCGACGAGCCCGAGGGGCGTCACCGCCATGGCTGCCCGAACTTCTCCCCGCGTCGCCGTGCTGCCGAGAGCCGTTGTCCGCCCGGCCTTTTCCTCGGCGCGCATCGTCGGCCGTCCGGCCGTCGCGGTCGGGTCGTTCGCCTCCTCGACGTGGGCCGGTCACTCGACCACCGCGCCGGGCTGCAGGCGGGCACCGCGGGCCCAGTCCAGGGCCGACATCATCCGCTTGCCCTGCGGTTGCACCTGATCCAAGCGCACGGCCGTGGTGGCGGTGCCGATGTAGACACCGGATTTGCGCACCTCGATCACCCGCTCGGGCAGTTGGTCCTCGACCAGTTCGACCGGCCCGAGTTTCAGTCGCTTACCGTCGATCTGGGTCCACGCGCCCGGCGCCGGCGTAACGGCGCGAATCCGGCGGCCGACCGCCAGCGCCGGTTGATCCCAGCGGATGTGGCCTTCGTCGGCCTCTACCTTGGGCGCATAGGAAATGCCCTCACCGGATTGCGGCACGGCCTGTACGGTGCCGTCCTCGATGCCGTCGAGGGTGGATTCGAGCAGCTGCGCACCGGAGATCGACAGGCGCTCCAACAGGGATCCGGCGGTGTCGGTGATGCCGATGCGTTCGGTGACCACGCCGTAGACCGGCCCCGTGTCCAAGCCCTCCTCGATACGGAAGGTCGAGGCGCCGGTGATTTCGTCGCCGGCCAGGACCGCCGCCTGCACCGGCGCCGCGCCACGCCACGCGGGCAGCAGCGAGAAGTGCAGATTGACCCAGCCGTGCCGCGGGATGTCGAGCACCCCCCGCGGCAGCAACGCGCCGTACGCGACCACCGGACAGCAGTCGGGCGACAGATCCGTCAGTGCCGCAACGAATTCCGGCTCCGAGGGTCTGCGCGGGGTCAGCACCGGAATGCCGTATTCGTCGGCCAGCCGCCCGATCGGCGAGCGCGTGACCTTGCGACCGCGCCCGGCCACCGCATCCGGCCTCGTCACCACCGCCACCACCTCGTGGCGCTCGGATTCGATGAGCCGCCGCAGGGACGGAACGGCCGGTTCGGGAGTCCCCGCGAACACCAGGCGCATCTACTCGCCCCGCCCGGACTCGGGACGGCTGCCGGCGACCTCGGCCGCCGACATCACCGTCTTACCGGCGGCGAACCACTCCGATTCCCGCACCGCGCGCATGGCCTGTTTTCGGGTGGCCGGTTCCAGCCGCTGTAGATACAGCACGCCGTCGAGATGATCGGTTTCGTGCTGCACGCAGCGCGCGAGCAGCCCCTCGGCCTCGAATTTCACCGGCTCACCATGCCTGTCGAGCCCGCGCGCCACCACGCGGTGGGCACGGGTCACGTCGTAGCGCAGCCCCGGAATCGACAGGCAGCCCTCCGGTCCGGTCTGCTCGTCGGTCCCGAGGACCTCGAAGACCGGATTCACCACGTGTCCGGCGGCATCGCCGGTGTCGTAGACGAACACCCGCAGGCCGACCCCGATCTGCGGGGCGGCCATGCCGACTCCGCGACTGGCGTGCATGGTGTCGGTGAGGTCGGTGACCAGCTGCTCGAGTTCCCTGTCGAAGGCGTCGACCTCGTCCGCGCGGGCGCGCAGGACGGGATCGCCGAACAGGCGAACGGGCTGGATTGTCACAGGCACACTCCCGGGCGAGACGACATTGCGGTCGCCCCATTTTACGGGCGGCCGGAAATCCGTTTCGTCAGGAATGCGCGCCCAGGATCACCTCACCGATTCCGGTGCCCAGCGGCACGTAGGCGCAGTGCGGCAGCGGTGCTTGCTCGGGGGCGAGCAGAGTGAGCAGGAGTTGCTGGACGAACGGGTCGTACACCATGTGGAAATGCCCGGTCAGGTCGATCGGGCACAGATCCTGGAGCACGATGTTGCGCGCACCCGGACCGGTCAGGGCGATATTGGTGTAGGGCTGGATCATCTCGTCGGCACGGCTGCCGACCGTGGTGTACCGCACACCGGGGACCGTGTCGCCGCCCGCGTTGAGTTCGCGCATGAACGGCGAGCCCTGGGCCTGCTGAACGGCGGCGAGCGAGGTGACCTGCCGATAGGCGTTCCACAGATTCGGCACGGCATCGGCGAGCGGAACCAACCCGTACATCTGGCCGCCGTAGCTGGGCGAGGCGAGCCCGATCCACTGATCGACCTCGGGAGCCCCGCCGAGCTTGTCGATGTAGTACCGAGTGATGTTGGCGCCCTGGGAAAATCCGACCAGGTCGACCTTGTCTGCGCCGGTGGCCGACAGGACCCGGTCGACGAAGGCGCCGAACTGTCGCGATGATGCCCACAGATCCTCGGTGCCGTAACTGGTCGCATCCGGTTTGCCCCCGTAGTCCGGGGCGAAGACGCAGAAGCCCGCGGTGACGAGTTGCGGGCCGATACCGCCCCAGTCGGTATAGGCGGTGGCGTCGGTCCCGTGGGCCAGGATGACCGGGCGCGGATGCCGGGCGCTGGGCCGGCAGCTGAAATCGTTGGTGCCCCACGGCGTTGCGCCGGGGTGCGCTTTCAGATAGCGCGAGGCGGTGAGATGGTTGCCCTGCGGTGGTCCCCATTCGGTCGGGACCACCACCGGGCGGGTGTCCGGCGGCGGCGATGCGGGAGGTTCGGCCCAGGCATTCGCGCTGCCGCCGAACACCGCCCCGCACGTCGCCACCGCCGCGAACGCCCTACGCCAGGCGAGGCCCCCGTCTCGATGTTTCCGACCTCGTCCCATATTCCGATTGTGCGCCGTCCGGACCGGTACATGCGACGGGCCAACGGTATTCGTCTCACTCGGCCGCGGTGGTGTCGTCGTCGGCGAGGATCCGGTAGATCGAGCGCCGGGCCTCGGTAAGGACCTCGGCCGCCTTACCGGCCTGTTCCGGAGTGCCGGCGCGGGCGACCTGCCCGACCGCACCCATCAGCTGGCCGACCAGTTCGCGCAGGTCCAGCGCCTGGTCGCCGACGCCCTCGCGGACGTCCTGCCAGGGATCGCCCAGTTCGTCGCGATGTTCGGTGACGTACTCGGCGCCCGCGTCGGTGAGTTTGGCGGTTTTGCGACCGGCCACCTTCTCGATGATCACCAGGCCCTCGTCCTCGAGCTGGGACAGTGCCGGGTAGATCGAGCCGGGGCTGGGCCGCCAGATGTCGTCGCTGCGCTCGCGGATCTGCTGGATCAGCTCGTAGCCGTGCATCGGACGTTCCTGCACCAGCAGCAGAATCGCCGCGCGGACATCTCCGCGCCGTCCGCGTCCACCACGGCCGCGACCGCGACCGACATGGCCGCCCGGACCGAATCCGGGTCCGAAATCCGGACCGAACGGCCCGAAGCCGTGTCCGCGCGGATGGCGACGGAACTGTTCGTGTCCGCCGCGTTCCTGCGGGTCCGGCCGGGGTCCGCGACGGCGGCCGCGGCCGAACCTGTCCATGTTCTCCATGCGTTCCATGATTGCCTCCTCGGGCATCGTCTTACGTTGACGCAATCAACGATATATCGGCAATGCATCTTTGACAAGTATGGAACGCGCCACAGCGCGTGCTGTGGCTCAGGCGGCGAGCGAACCGATCCAGCGCTCCAGCCGGTCACCCTCCGCGCGCATCAGCTCCGGATCACGAAAAGTGTTGGTGAGCAAGGAGATTCCTTGATAGGAGGCGATCAGCGCGACGGCCAGTTCGCGCGCATCGGCGCGGCCCATCTGCTCGAATTGCCGCTGCACCCAGTCCAGCAGGACGCCCATCACCTCGGCCAGCTCACGCTCCAGACCGTCGGAGCGTTTGTCGAGTTCGGCGGCCAGAGTGCCGGACGGACATCCGTATCGGGCCGCGACATCGCGCTGGTCGACCCAGGACCGGATCAACGCCCGCAGCCGATCGGCCGGCCAGGCTTCCCGGTCGAGTTCGGCAAGGAAGCCCTCCAGGCTGTGGGCGTGAGCCCCGATTGCCGCCTGGATCAGCTGATCCTTGGTCTTGAAGTAGTAGTACACATTGCCGACCGGCACCTCGGCAGCCCGGGCGATGTCGGCGATCGTCGTCTTCTCGACCCCCTGCCGGTGGAAGACCTCGGCGGCCGCGGCGGCGAGCCGTTCCCGCTTACCGCCGGACCGCTTGCTGTCGAGCGAGTTAGTCATACAACTGACTATAGACACATCGAAGCTCATGCCGTACGGTCCTGTTAGTCAGTCAACTAACTCAGGAGCGAAGATGATTGTGGTAACCGGAGCGACCGGCAACGTCGGACGACCGTTGGTGCGGATGCTCGCCGAAGCCGGCGAGAAGGTGACTGCCGTATCCCGCCGCCGTCCCGACGACCTCCCCCACGGCGTGCGGCACGTTGCGGCCGATCTGACGAATACGGGCGAGGTCGCGGCGGCCCTCGATGGCGCGGAACAGCTGTTCCTGCTACTCGCGCCGGGATCGCTGGCCGCAGATGTGCCGGGAGTGCTGACCGCGGCACGCGATGCGGGTGTGCGGCGAATCGTCCTGTTGTCGTCACAGGGCGTCGGAACCCGGCCCGACAGCGCCTCGCACGGACAGTTCGGAAAGCAGGTCGAAGTTGCCGTCCAGAACTCGGGACTGGAATGGACCATATTGCGGCCGAGCGGTTTTCAATCGAACGTAGCGATGTGGGCGGACGCGGTACGCACGCAGCGGACGGTCACCGCGCCGTTCGGTGATGTCGCGATCCCCTTCGTGGACCCCGACGATATCGCCGCCGTGGCCGCCACCGCCCTGCGCGAGGCCGGTCACACCGGACGGACCTACGTGCTCACCGGTCCCGCGCCCGAATCTCCGCGCGATCGGGCGCGGGCCCTGGCCGAAACGCTCGGCGAGCCGGTGCGTTTCGTCGAGCAGACAGCCGAGCAGGCGCGCGCGCAACTGCTCACCGTGATGCCCGCCGACGCCGCCGACACGACCCTGGCGATCATCGGTGCGCCGACGCCCGAGGAATTGCGGGTCAGCGACGATGTCGAGGCGGTCCTCGGCCGTGCACCGCGACCCTTCTCGGCGTGGGCACGACGCAATATCGACATGTTCCGCTGAACATCACCCCGTGCCCCTGGCCCGGCACGCCGAATTCGCTTGTGCGTCAGCCGATGTCGACCGGATCGATCTGTACCCGCAACGGACCGTCCGAGCGATGACTGCTGCGCACTGCGAGGGCGCCGGCCAGCGAGCGCGACAACGCCGAGCCCGCTCGCCGGTCGACCCGGAGAATCATCCGTTCGACCTCGGCGGGCGCCGCATCGCCGGAGAACGGCGTGCGGGCGCCGGGCGGCAGCGGCACCGGGCCCAGCACCTCGACACCGTCCGGTAGTGCCGTCTCACCGAGGAGTTCGCCGATGGTGGCGGTCGTGCCGTCGACGGCGGCCAGGCGCACCGCGGGCGGGAAGCGAACCTCGGTGCGAGCGGCGAGTTCGTGGCGGGCGTGGCCGATCGGATCCCAGCGCACCAGTGCCTGCACGGTCGGCAGCGACGGTTCGGCCATCACGAGCACCTCACCCGCGGGGCGGACCAGGGCGGCGGCCGACATCCAGCGCCGCAGCGCGTCCTCGGCGGCACGCAGGTCCGCGCGGCCGAGCAGCGCCCAGCCGTCGAGCAGCAGCGCCACCGCGTACCCACCCGGCACGTCGGGTTCGGCTCCGATGGTCGCGACCACCACCTGGGGGCCCTCCGGGACCGAATCCAGCACGGCGGCGCCGCCGGAACCCCGGATCGGCACCCCGGGAAAGGCACGGCCCAATTCCTCCGCGGTGCGCTGGGCGCCGATCACCACCGCCCGCAGTACCCGGGAACCGCACGCGCCGCACCGGAAGGCCGGTTCCACCTTGCCGCACCAGCGACAGCTCGGGCTCTGGGCGATATCGCCGGAACCCTTGCTGCCCAAGGGAACTGCCGCGGGTCGGCGTTCGCCCGCGGCCGTGTCCGAGCGTGCGGGCTCCGGATGCCGCGGGCCGGTATGTTCCGCTCGATGATCCTCGACGGATGTCTCGCCGGCTCGGCCGGCCGCCGTCGCATCATCGGCCGACCGCGTCGATCCACGCCGGGACTGTGCCCCGGCCCGGGAATCGACGGCCCGCCGGGCGTCTCGCCTGCCCCAGGTACCGCTCTCCGGCAGCGAGAGCGGGCCGTTGCAGTGCCGGCAGCGGGCCGGGGTGCGGCATGTCGCGCACGCCAGCGCCGGAACGTATCCGCGCCGTGGGACCTGCACCAGCACCGGGTCACCGGCTGCCAAGGCCCGGCGCGCCGCGGCGAAGGCGGTGCCGGGGATGCGGATCGCGCGCGCCATCGGATCGCGCTCCAAGGCGATATCGCTGTCGCCCGGCGCATGGATTCGAGGAGTGCCGGCGCGCAACGTCTTCCGATCGGCGATCAGGTCGTGCGCCCATCCGGATTCGACGATGGCCTGCGCCTCCGCGGTCCGCGCGAACCCGGCCACCACGAAGGCCGCGCCGGTGTCGTGGGCACGCAGCATCGCGACCTCGCGGGCGTGCGGATAAGGTGCGCGCGGTTCGGCATAGGTGTCGTCGCCGTCGTCCCACACCACGATCAAGCCCAGTTCCCGCGCCGGCGCGAAAACCGCACTGCGCGTTCCGACCACGACCCGTGCGGTGCCACGCAGCACCGCGAGCCAGCGCCGGTACCGGGCCGCGGGCCCCAGTCCGGCCGACAGGCCCACCACCGAATCCCCTATCAGGGCAGCACATTCCGCGACGACCCGGTCCAGATCGCGTTGATCCGGAACCATCACGATCGCACTGCGCCCGCTCGCGACCGTGGTGGCCGCCAATTCCGCGAGCCGGCGCGGCCACTGCTCCCCGGGCATCGCCTGCCAGGCCGCGCGCGGGCCGCTGCCCCGGCGCAGCGCGGACAGGAACGAACCGCCGTGCACGTAGTGCGACCAGGCCGGGAAATCGAGCGGAATCTCGGGCAGATCAACGGATTTCGGTTCGGCCGCCTCGGTGCGCGCATGCCGCGGCGGAATCGCCAGCCGCAGCACATCGGCCCGCGTTCCGGCGTAGCGGGCGGCCACGGCCGATACCAGGCGAACGATCTCCGGGGTGAGGACGCGCTCGCCGGACACCACCCGCTGCAGCGGCTGAATCTTTCCGGAATGTTCGGTGCGCGCGAGCCTTTCGAGGATGTATCCGTCGACCAGGCGGCCGGAGAATCGCACCCGCACGCGTACCCCGGGCTGGGCGAGCTCATCCATCTCCGGCGGCACCGAGTAGTCGAAATCGCGGTCCAGATGGGCGGGTTCGAGCAACGGCAGCACCCGGGCGATCGGTTTGTCGAGCCGGGTTTCACCGGCCCCCTTCGCCGAGGTCAGCGGATCCGCGTCGTCCACCGCGTCCGAACCCTGTTCGCCGAGCGACGCCGGCTCCGCTGTGTCGTGTTCGGAATGCGGCGATAACTCCTTCACCGCAACGGATTCCGGGTCCGGGAGTGATTCACGGGCCACGTCGGGAGTGTTCTCTTCCGGCGATATATCCGGAACCTCGGGGATGTCGGAGGATGGCGGCGCCGCGGACGACGAGCCGGGCATGCAAACGGCGCCCTCCGTCGGAACGGAGGGCGCCGTCGGTGCTACCGCTTCGGCCACGGCAGGCGCGGACCCGGTCAGAGACCGGCGGCCGCGCGCAGTTTGTCGGCGCGGTCGGTGCGCTCCCACGGCAGGTCGATGTCGGTGCGGCCGAAGTGGCCGTAGGCGGCGGTCGGCGCGTAGATCGGCCGCAGCAGATCCAGATCACGGATGATCGCACCCGGGCGCAGGTCGAAGACCTCGCTGATCGCCTTCGAGATCTGCGCCGGGCCGACCTGCTCGGTGCCGAAGGTCTCGACGAACAGGCCCACCGGGGCGGCCTTGCCGATCGCATAGGCCACCTGGACCTCGACCCGGTCGGACAGGCCGGCGGCGACGACGTTCTTGGCCACCCAGCGCATGGCGTAGGCCGCCGAGCGGTCCACCTTCGACGGATCCTTACCGGAGAAGGCGCCACCACCGTGACGGGCCATACCGCCGTAGGTGTCGACGATGATCTTGCGCCCGGTCAGGCCGGCATCGCCCATCGGTCCGCCGAGGACGAACTTGCCGGTGGGGTTGACCAGCAGCCGGATATCGGAGGTGTCGAGCGGGTTGGGCAGTTCCAGATCGGCCAGGACCGCGTCGACGACCTTCTCGCGGATATCGGGCGCGAGCAGGTTGTCCAGGTCGATATCCGCCGCGTGCTGGGTCGAGAGCACGACCGTGTCCAGCCGGACCGGACGGTCGCCCTCGTATTCGATGGTGACCTGGGTCTTGCCGTCCGGGCGCAGATAGGGCAGCACGCCGGACTTGCGGACCTCGGTCAGCCGCCGCGAGAGCCGGTGCGCCAGCGCGATCGGCAGCGGCATCAGCTCGGGGGTCTCCTTGGTGGCGTACCCGAACATCAGGCCCTGGTCACCGGCGCCCTGGCGTTCGATCTCGTCGTCGGAGCCGCCGACACGCGCCTCGTGCGAGTGGTCGACACCCTGGGCGATATCGGGCGACTGCGCGCCGATGGCGACGTTCACGCCGCAGGAGGCGCCGTCGAAGCCCTTCGCCGACGAGTCGTAACCGATCTCGAGCACCTTCTCGCGCACGATGGTCGGAATATCGGCATAGGCCTCGGTGGTGACCTCACCGGCGACGTGCACCTGACCGGTGGTCACCAGGGTCTCGACCGCCACCCGGCTGTGCGGGTCCTCGGTGAGCAGCGCGTCGAGGATGGAATCGCTGATCGCGTCACAGATCTTGTCCGGGTGACCCTCTGTGACGGACTCACTCGTGAATAGCCGGCTACCGGACGTGCGCACAGTTGTTCCCTCTCCCTCAACGGGTTTCTCATGTCGGGATGCGACAGTAGCGGCATCGCGTCACCGCACAACCCTTTACCTCAGACTATTCCAAACTTGCCACGGCCGGGCGGAGCACCGGCGTTCGGGCCTCCGCGGCGGCCGCCACGGCTGTGCGGACCGCGTCGCCGCCACGGCGGCGCGGCCGAATCATTTGGGGCTCAACGCAACAGTGGGCCCAGCGCATCGAGCACCCGGCTGGCGAGCAGCGCCTTGGAACCGTGATCGAGCGACTGTTCGGTGCCGTCGGCGCCGAGCAGCCAGCCGTCGTTGTTGTCGACTTCGAACGCCTTACCCTCGCCGACGGCATTGACCACCAACAGGTCACAACCCTTACGAGCCAGTTTCGCCCGCGCGTGGGTCAGGACGTCGCCGTGTTCGTCGCCGGTCTCGGCGGCGAAACCGACGATCGCCAGGCCGCCGAGCTGCCCGTCGCGGCGCGCCTGCACCAGTCCGGCCAGGATGTCGCGATTCTTGGTCAGTTCGATCGAATTCGGCTCGTGCGCACCCTTTTTGATTTTCGCGGCGGCCACGTTGACCGGCCGGAAATCGGCGACCGCGGCGGCCATGATGACCGCGTCGGCGCCCACGGAGTGCTTGTCGACGGCCGTGCCCATCTGCTCGGCGGTCGTCACGTGCACGACCTCGACCGCGGCGGGCGGCTCCAGGCCGATGGTGTTGCCGGCGATCAGGGTGACCTGGGCGCCGCGCTGAGCGGCCACGCGGGCCATCGCATAGCCCTGTTTGCCGGAACTACGGTTGCCGAGGAACCGGACCGGATCCAGCGGTTCGCGCGTGCCACCGGCGGAGACGACGACGCGGCGGCCCTCCAGATCGCGCGGCAGCGCGTCGGAGCGCTCGAGCAGCAGCGAGGCCAGCGCGAAGATCTCCTCCGGCTCGGGCAGCCGGCCGGGACCGGTGTCGGCGCCGGTGAGGCGCCCGGAGGCCGGTTCCATCACGGTCGAACCGTGGGCGCGCAGCGTGGCGACATTCGCGATCGTGGCCGGATGCTCCCACATCTCGGTATGCATCGCGGGAGCGAAAAGCACCGGACATCGGGCGGTGAGCAGTGTGGCGGTGAGCAGATCGTCGGCGCGGCCGGAGGCGGCGCGCGCCATCAGATCGGCGGTGGCCGGGGCGATGACCACCAGATCGGCCTCCTGGCCGATGCGCACATGCGGCACCTCGGGCACGTCGGCGAACACCCCGGTCTGCACCGGATTGCTCGACAGTGCCTCGAAGGTGGCCTTACCGACGAACTGCAGCGCGGACTCGGTGGGAATGACTCGGACGTGGTGCCCGGTCTCGGTGAACTTGCGCACCAGCGAGCACGCCTTGTAGGCGGCGATCCCGCCGCCCACGCCGACAACGATTCGCATCTGAATCAAGCCTCTTCGGTCCGGTGGAGAGACAGCGGGTTACGACCGCAGGGTCACTCGCCCTCGGTGTGTTCGAGCAGGTCGGAGTGGATCTCGCGCATGGCGACCGAGAGCGGCTTCTCCTGCAGGCCCGGCTCGACCAGCGGACCCACGTACTCGAGGATGCCGTCGCCGAGCTGGTTGTAGTAGTCGTTGATCTGACGCGCCCGCTTGGCCGCGTAGATGACCAGCGCGTACTTGGACGACGTGCGCTCGAGCAACTCGTCGATCGGCGGGTTGGTGAGGCCGACCGGGGTGTCGTAGGCGGGCACGGTCTTGGTGTCGCTCACTAGGGAGGCTCCTGCGGGTCGATGGGGAGTTGCTGTTCGAGAGGAGTTCGCGGATCGCCCGCGGTCATCTCGAATTTGTGCTAACGAACAACGATACCAACTGCTCACAGGCAGTGGTCACGTCGTCGTTCACGATCACGATGTCGAACTCGTCACAGGCGGCGAGTTCGGTCTTCGCGGTGGCGAGCCGGCGCTCGATCACCTCGGGTGATTCGGTGCCGCGGCCGGTCAGCCGGGCCACGAGTTCCTCCCAGCTGGGCGGGGCCAGAAAGACCAGCAGCGCCTCGGGCATCGCCGCTCGGACCGAGCGGGCGCCGGCGAGGTCCACCTCCACCAGGACCGGTTTCCCGGCGGCCAGTGCCGCCTTCACCGGTGCGGCCGGGGTTCCCGACCGTTGCAGGCCGCCGTGAATGTCGGCCCATTCGAGTAGTTCGCCTTCTTCGATCATGGCGTCGAAGTCGGCGCGGGTCACGAACCGGTAGTCGCGGCCGTCGACCTCCCCGGGCCGGGGGGCCCGGGTGGTGGCCGACACACTGAACACCAGTTCCGGCAGCCGTTCCCGGACGCAACGGACCACGGTGGACTTGCCGACGGCCGAGGGGCCGACCAGTACTACCAGCCGACCCTTCTGAGTGTGTTCGACCACCCTCGGATCAGGCTTCGAAGTCGAACTTCGCCAGCAGCGCCTTGCGCTGCCGGTCGCCCAGGCCCCGCAGGCGGCGGGTCGGCGCGATCTCCAGCTCGCTCATGATCTCGGCCGCCTTGACCTTGCCGACCTTGGGCAGGGCCTCCAGCAGCGCGGATACCTTCATCTTGCCGAGGACCTCGTCGGTCTCGGCGTCCTTCAGGACCGTCTTCAGGTCAGTGCCGCCACGCTTCAAGCGCTCCTTGAGCTCTGCCCGAGCGCGGCGAGCGGCAGCCGCCTTCTCCAAAGCAGCGGCGCGCTGCTCGTCAGTCAGCTGGGGAAGGGCCACGGTTCCTCCGTCTCATCGTTCATTGCTAGATCTACCTCCGGTAACCCGGTGGTCTCAGCGACCGTACCCACGCGGCGCGCCGATTGCGAACCCACCCCCCAGGTCAGCGCCCGATTCGGGCATTCGAGCCCGTTACCGGGCAGGTCGCGCGGCTGATTGCGCCACGTCGTGGCACCGGTCCGGGGATTTTCTTCACCATGCCGGTGACCTGGGCATATCCCGATTCCGACGGCTTCCCCGCCGGATTCGAGTCCGGCCGGATGCGACCGTAACCGACCCGTAATCGCGCGACCTGGAACTTTCTGAAAATTCTCCGCGTGTCGCGAATTTTTCCCCAGCGTGTCGCGGCGTGGCGCGGCGTGGCGAGCACTCTCGGCACCGGTCGGCGATGTGCGCGGCGGGGCCGTAAGACACCCCGGAAGGGCCGCTGAGCCGGAAAAACACGCGCGTGTAACTTCCACCCGGGAACGAGCACGGATGCGCGCGAACGGGCCGCAAACGCAAACAGACCGGTCGCCTTCCGAGAGGCAGCCGGCTCCCGCGCGACGCGCGTGGTGGACATCAGCGAATCCCGCCCGGGTGCGACGGCTCGCGAACCCGGGCGGAATGAATCAGGCCTGCAGGAAGGCGAATTCGTCGGCGAGCTTGTGCATCTTGGTGCGCATCGCCGCCACTGAAGGCCCGGTGTCGAGCAGTTCCCGGGATACGTTGGGTACCACCGCCGCGAACCGGTCGGACGGGATCAGCGCACGGATCGATTCCGCTCCCCCGCCCTGCGCGCCGACGCCGGGCATCAGGACGGGACCGTTGAGTTTGCTCACGTCGACGGGTTCGGTGAGGGTCGCGCCGACCACGACGCCGACCGATCCGAATTCCGCCCCGGCGTTGCAGCCGGCGGCCTCGTCGATCATGATCTGCGCGACACTGCGACCGTCGGCCGCGGTGATGCGTTGCACCTGGGCCGCCTCCGGATTCGAGGTGGCTGCCAGCACGAAGACGCCGCGACCGGCCGAGCGCGCGGCGTCGAGGGCGGGAGACAGCGCACCGAAGCCGAGGTACGGCGATACCGTCACCGCATCACTGGCCAGCGGACCGTCGCCCAGCCAGGCCCGCGCGTAGGCGGCCATCGTGGAGCCGATATCGCCGCGCTTGGCGTCGGCCAGCACCAGCGTGCCGGCCGCGCGCAGCGCGGCGATGGTGTCCTCGAGCACCACGATGCCGCCGGAGCCGTACTCCTCGAAGAACGCCACCTGGGGTTTCACCAGCGCCACCCGGCCCGCGAACACCTCGACGCAGATGTCGGAGAACCGTTTCAGGCCTTCGACGTCCTCGCTGAGCCCCCAGGCACGCAGCAACTGCGGGTGGGGGTCGATGCCGGCGCACAACGGGCCCAGCCGGCCCATCGCGTCGGCCAGCCGCAGGCCGAACGGCGTCACCGGCTCGCCCCGGCGCCCGCCAGCTCGTCCCCGGTATGGGCGGGCGGTGTCTGCGCACCGGCGGACCCGGATTCGGCGTATGCCTCCTCACCGGCGTAAGCGAGCAGTTCGTCGGCCTGGGCGAGCACCTCGTCCGCCCGGGCGAGCACCGCGTCGGTCAGCGCGTCCGCCTCTGCCTCGGCCTCGGCGTCGGGCGCCGGCTTGCGGCCGATCGGCGGGATCGCCCGGAAACCGACCGTGCTGTAGCCGCCGACGTTGCGCATCCGGCGGATGTCACCGCCTCCGGGCGGCGCGGCCTCCGCCGCACCGAATCCCCGAATCCGCCGAGTCGTCGCCCGTCCGGCCCCCGGGGGCCGGACTCCCGCGCCGAAACCGATGGCTCCCACCGTTATCTCTCCTCTTAGCCGCGCAATACGGCGTGCAGCTCCTGCAGCGAGCGCACCCCGATACCGCCGTTGATGGTTGCTTCGATGCCCTGTACGGCTGCAGCCGCACCCTGAACCGTCGTGATGCACGGAATGTTGGCGCCCACCGCGGCGGTACGAATCTCGTAGCCGTCCACGCGGGGCCCGGAGTTACCGTAAGGCGTGTTGAACACGATGTCGATCTCGCCGTCCTTGATCTGATCGACGATCGAGGGTTCGATGGGATCGCCGTTGGCCGACGCGGGCACCGGATCGGATTGCTTGCGCACCCGCTCGCACGGAATCCCGTTGCGCCGCAACATCTCCGCGGTGCCGTCGGTGGCGAGGATCCGGAAGCCCAGATCGTGCAGCCGCTTGACCGGGAACACCATGGCCCGCTTGTCGCGGTTGGCGATCGAGACGAACACCGTGCCCGCGACCGGCAGCGAACCGTAGGCCGCGGACTGGCTCTTGGCGAAGGCGGTACCGAAATCGGCGTCGATACCCATCACCTCGCCGGTGGACTTCATCTCCGGCGACAGCAGCGAATCGATACCGGTGCCGTCCGGACGGCGGAACCGGTGGAAGGGCAGCACCGCTTCCTTCACCGCGACCGGCGCGTCCATCGGCGCGTGACCGCCGTCGCCCTCGGCGGGCAGGATGCCCTCCTTGCGCAATTCGGCGATGCTCGTCCCCAGCATCACCCGCGCGGCGGCCTTGGCCAGCTGCACGCCGGTCGCCTTGGAGACGAACGGCACGGTCCGGCTGGCGCGCGGATTGGCCTCGAGCACGTACAGCACGTCGTCCTTGAGCGCATACTGCACATTCAGCAGGCCCTTGACGCCGATGCCCTTGGCCAGTGCGGTGGTCGAGCGGCGCACCGCTTCGATATCGCTGCGGCCCAGGGTGATCGGCGGCAGCGCGCACGCCGAGTCGCCGGAGTGGATACCCGCCTCCTCGATGTGCTCCATCACGCCGCCGAGGTAGACCTCCTCGCCGTCGCACAACGCGTCGACATCGATCTCGATGGCGTCTTCCAGGAAGCGGTCGACCAGCACCGGATGTTCGGGGCTGAGTTCGGTGGCGCGGGAGATGTAGCCCTCGAGCGAGCCCTCGTCGTAGACGATCTCCATACCGCGCCCGCCCAGCACGTAGGACGGGCGGACCAGCACCGGATAGCCGATTCCGGCCGCGATCTCCTTGGCCTGCTCGAACGTGGTGGCCGTGCCGTACTTCGGCGCGGGCAGTCCGGCCGAGACCAGCACGTGCCCGAATTCGCCGCGGTCCTCGGCCAGGTCGATCGCCGCCGCGGAGGTGCCGACCACGGGCACTCCGGCATCGGTGAGCCGCTGCGCCAGACCGAGCGGGGTCTGGCCGCCGAGCTGCACGATCACTCCGGCCACCCGGCCCGATTCCGATTCGGCGTGGTACACCTCGAGCACGTCCTCGAAGGTCAGCGGCTCGAAGTACAGGCGGTCGGCGGTGTCGTAGTCGGTGGACACGGTCTCGGGGTTGCAGTTGACCATGACGGTCTCGTACCCGGCCTGCGACAGCGTCTGCGCGGCGTGCACGCAGGAGTAGTCGAATTCGATGCCCTGGCCGATGCGGTTGGGCCCGGAGCCGAGGATGATCACCTTCTCGCGCTCGGGTTGCGGCGCGACCTCCGACTCGGCGGCCGGATCGAGTTCGTAGCTCGAGTAGTGGTACGGCGTCTTGGCCTCGAATTCGGCCGCACAGGTGTCGACCGTCTTGTACACCGGCCGGATGCCGAGGCGGTGACGCAGCTCGCGCACCCCGTTCTCGCCGGCCAGTTCCGGTCGCAGCGCGGAGATCTGGCGATCCGACAGGCCGTTGTGCTTGGCGTAGCGCAGCAGCGGCTCGTCCAGTACCGGCGCCTGCGCGATCTCGGCGCGCAACTCGACGAGTCCGGCGATCTCGGCGACGAACCACGGGTCGATGCCCGAGGCCTGTGCGACGTCTTCGACGCTCGCGCCCAGGCGCAGCGCCCGCTCCACCTGGTAGAGCCGACCCTCGGTCGGCACGCGCAGGTCGTCGAGGATCTCGGCGACGTCGGTCCAGCGGCCGTCGGGCTGGGTCCAGAACCCGGCCGCCTTGGTCTCCAGCGAGCGCAGCACCTTGCCGAGCGCCTCGGAGAAGTTGCGGCCCAGGCTCATCGCCTCACCGACCGACTTCATGGTGGTGGTGAGGGTCGGGTCGGCGCCCGGGAACTTCTCGAACGCGAACCGCGGCGCCTTCACGACCACGTAGTCGAGCGTGGGCTCGAAACAGGCCGGGGTTTCCTTGGTGATGTCGTTGACGATCTCGTCGAGCGTGTAGCCGATGGCCAGCTTCGCCGCGATCTTGGCGATCGGGAAACCGGTTGCCTTGGAGGCCAATGCTGAGGAGCGCGAGACACGCGGATTCATCTCGATGACGATCAGGCGTCCGTCGCGCGGATCCACCGCGAACTGGATGTTGCAGCCGCCGGTGTCGACGCCGACCTCGCGCAGGATCGCGATACCCAGATCGCGCATCTTCTGATATTCGCGGTCGGTGAGGGTCATGGCCGGGGCGACGGTCACCGAATCGCCGGTGTGCACGCCCATCGGGTCCACGTTCTCGATCGAGCAGACGATGACCACGTTGTCGCGGCCGTCGCGCATGAGCTCGAGTTCGTATTCCTTCCACCCGAGGATGGATTCCTCGATGAGGACGTTGGCGGTGGGCGAGGCGGCCAGGCCGCCGCCGGCGATGCGGTCGAGATCCTCGTCGTTGTAGGCCATGCCCGAGCCCAGGCCACCCATGGTGAACGACGGCCGCACGACCACCGGGAAGCCCAGTTCGGCAACGGTTTCGCGCACCTCGTCCATGGTGTAGCAGACCTTGGAGCGGGCCGACTCGCCGCCGACCTTGGCGACGATGTCCTTGAACTTCTGCCGGTCCTCACCGCGCTGGATGGCCTCGAAGTCGGCGCCGATCAATTCGACGTTGTACTTCTCCAGCACACCGTTCTCGTGCAGCGCCACCGCGGTGTTGAGCGCGGTCTGGCCGCCCAGGGTCGCGAGGATGGCGTCGGGGCGCTCCTTGGCGATGACCTTCTCGACGAATTCCGGGGTGATCGGCTCGACGTAGGTGGAGTCGGCGAATTCCGGGTCGGTCATGATCGTGGCCGGGTTGGAGTTCACCAGCGACACCCGCAGGCCCTCGGACCGCAGCACCCGGCACGCCTGGGTGCCGGAGTAGTCGAACTCGCAGGCCTGGCCGATGACGATCGGCCCGGAGCCGATGACCAGGATGTGGTGCAGGTCGTTACGACGTGGCATCAGGCTTCCTCCATCAAACCCGCGAAGCGGTCGAACAGGTAGGCGGCATCGTGCGGCCCCGCGGCGGCCTCCGGGTGGTACTGCACCGAGAACGCGCGACCGTCCACCAGGCGCACCCCCTCGACGGTGCCGTCGTTGGCGCAGGTGTGGCTGACCTCGGCGGTGCCGAACGGGGTCTCGAAGCGCTGTCCGGCCTCCCCCTCGAGCGCGAAGCCATGGTTCTGCGCGGTGATCGAGACCGCGCCGGTGGCGTGATCGATGACCGGGACGTTGATGCCGCGGTGGCCGAACTTCATCTTGTACGTGCCCAGGCCCAGCGCGCGGCCCAGGATCTGGTTGCCGAAGCAGATTCCGAACAGCGGAAGTCCTTCGCCCAGAACGGATTTGGTCAGCTCGACCGCGTCGTCCTGGGTGGCCGGGTCACCGGGGCCGTTGGACAGGAAGACGCCGTCCGGCTTCAGCTCCCTGATCTGGTCCAGCGTGACGCCGGAGGGCACCACGTGCACCCGGATGCCGCGCTCGGCGAACATGCGCGGGGTGTTGGTCTTGATACCCAGGTCGACCGCGACCACGGTGAACCGATGCTCACCGGCGGGCTCGATGGTGTACACGCCGTCGGTGGAGACCTCGCCGGCCAGATCGGCGCCGAGCATCGAGGCCTGACCGGTGACCCGGCTCAGCAATTCCTCGGGCGAGGCCGCAGCGGCGTCACCGCTGAAGATGCCCGCCTTCATCGACCCGCGGGTGCGCAGATGACGCACCAGTGCGCGGGTGTCGATGCCGGCGATGCCGACGATGTGCTGGCGCTCCAGTTCGTCCTGCAGGGTGGTGGTGGCGCGCCAGTTCGAGGCCCGCTTGGCGGGGTCGCGCACCGCGTATCCGGCCACCCAGATCCGATTCGACTCGTCGTCCTCGTCGTTCCAGCCGGTGTTGCCGATCTGCGGGGCGGTGGCCACCACGATCTGGCGGTGGTAGCTGGGGTCGGTCAGGGTCTCCTGATAGCCGGTCATCGCGGTGCAGAACACCGCTTCGCCCAGCGTCTCACCCTCGGCGCCGAACCGCCGGCCCCGGAATACCCGTCCGTCCTCGAGCACCATCACCGCGGCGCGGTCGCTCATTCGCTCACCTCGTTCACGAAAAATCCAGCCTTCACGTTTATTCGTCTCCCGTCGCCGCGCCGGTCTGTCCCGTCGCGGATATGGCCGTCCAGGCCGGATACACCGTCTTGTCGTCGCCGCGGAACCCGGTATCGACTTCGGTTCCCGTCGGCAGTTTCCAGCGAATAACCAGCACACCATTGTCGGTCATCACCTTGCCCGCGTGGCCGCGTTCGGTGCGGACCGCGGTGATGGACTCCTGCGGAATCCAGATCACCTCCGCGCCGTCGCGTTCCAGCAGGATCCCGCGTTCGAAGCGGGTCAGCTCCGCTGTGGCCCGGAAACCCAGATCTCCGACCACGATGCGGTTCTGCCAGCTCGGAGCCAGCGTGGTCCCCGTGTACAACCCGGTCGTCGGCTCGAGCACCTGCGCGCCCAGATCCGCCGGCACCGTGGGCAGCTCCCCGACCGAGGAGGCCTGCTTCCTGGCCCGCACGAGCCAGGAGCGATACATCAACCACAGGAACAGGACGAACAGGGCCGCCAGCCCGATCACCCACAGTGTTCGCTCCATTATTGCCCCACTCTCCCCGCCAGGGCGGTCGTCACCACGCCGTCGCGGGCGGTGATCCGTCCGCGCAGCATCGTGGCGGCGACCTTGGCGGGCAGGGTCATCGCCTCGTACGGCGTGTTGTCGGAAATGCTCGCCAGCTCCCGCGCCCGCACGGTCCACGACGCGTCCGGGTCGATCAGGGTCAGGTTGGCCGGCTCGCCGACCGCGATCGGGCGGCCCTGATCGTCGAGTCCGGCGATGCGGGCCGGATTCTCGCTCATCACCTTCGCCACGCCACGCCAGTCGAGCAGGCCCGGAGCCACCAGGGTCTCGACGATGATCGACAGCGCGGTCTCCAGTCCCAGCATGCCGGGACGGGCGGCGGCGAACTCGCAGCACTTCTCCTGTTCGGCGTGCGGGGCGTGGTCGGTGGCCACACAGTCGATCACTCCGTCGGCCAGGGCCTTGCGCAGCGCCTGGGCGTCGGATGCCTCGCGCAGCGGCGGATTGACCTTGTTCACCGCGTCGTAGGTCTCGAGCCGCGAATCGTCGAGCAGCAGATGATGCGGAGTGACCTCGGCGGTGATCGAAATCCCTTGCGCCTTGGCCCATTTCACCAGCTCGACGGTGCCGGCGGTGGACGCGTGGCAGATGTGCACCCGGGCTCCGGCGTCGCGGGCCAGCAGCGCGTCGCGAGCGACGATCGACTCCTCGGCCGCGCGCGGCCAGCCGGCCAGGCCCAGACGGGCGGCGTTCGGCCCCTCGTGCGCGACGGCGCCCTGGGTGAGCCGCGGCTCCTCGGCGTGCTGAGCGATCAGGACGTCGAGCGATTTCGCGTACTCGAGGGCGCGGCGCATGATCAGCGGGTCGTAGACGCAGTGCCCGTCGTCGGAGAAGATCCGCACCCGGCCCTCGCCGGCGGCCATGGTGCCCATCTCGGCCAGTTGCTTGCCGGCCAAGCCGACGGTCACCGCGCCGACCGGATGCACATCGACCAGCCCCACCTCCTGCCCGCGCCGCCACACATGATCGGTGACGACCGAGGTGTCGGCCACGGGATTGGTGTTGGCCATCGCGAATACCGCGGTGTAGCCACCCAATGCCGCTGCGGCCGAACCGCTTTCGATGGTCTCGGTGTCCTCGCGGCCGGGCTCGCGCAGGTGGGTGTGCAGATCGACGAAACCGGGGAGCAGGATCCGGCCGCCGGCCTCCAGCACCTCGGCATCGGCGGCGACCTCGACGCCGTCGACGGTGTCGCCGGATCGCGCGCCGAGGGCCACGATCACGCCGTCGCGCACCAGCACGTCGACCGGCTCACCCTCGCCGTAGGGCCGCACGCCCCGGATAACCAGATCGCTCACGCGCCCTCACCTTCCACGAAGAAGCTCATGCTCACCCTCCTGCGGTGTCGATGCGCATGAACGGGGGCCTGGGGGGTTACGCAGGCTGCCGCCTCTGGCCGTGTTCCGCTCATGCGACGGCCTCCCCCGCGCCGACGAGCAGGCGGAACAGCACCGCCATGCGCATGTGCACACCGTTGGTGACCTGTTGCAGCACTGCGGCTTTCGGGGAATCGGCCACCGCCGACGCGATTTCCATACCGCGCAGCATCGGGCCCGGATGCAGGACGACCGCCTCGTCGTCGAGCAGCGCCATGCGCCGCTCGTTCAGTCCATAGGCGATGGAGTATTCGCGGGCCGACGGGAAGAAGCCGCCGTTCATCCGCTCGGCCTGCACGCGCAGCATCATCACCGCGTCCGCGCCGGGCAGCGCGGCGTCGAGCGAATGCGAGACCTGCACCGGCCACTGCTCGACCCCGACCGGCAGCAGGGTGCGCGGCGCGACCAGCACCACTTCGGCGCCGAGGGTGTCGAGCAGGAAGGCATTGGACCGCGCGACGCGGCTGTGCAGGATGTCGCCGACGATCACGATGCGCTTGCCCGTCAGCTCACCCAGTCGCTGCCGCAGCGTCAGCGCGTCCAGCAGGGCCTGGGTGGGATGTTCGTGC
Source organism: Nocardia nova NBRC 15556 (assembly GCF_001613005.1). Taxonomy (GTDB): domain Bacteria; phylum Actinomycetota; class Actinomycetes; order Mycobacteriales; family Mycobacteriaceae; genus Nocardia; species Nocardia nova. The sequence continues at coordinate 51,999 of NZ_BDBN01000029.1, forward strand.
GTGCCGTCGCCGGCATTGACGATCGCGGGCCCGGTTCCGGTGTATCCACCCGAGCCGGCGTCCAGTTCGCCGAACCAGCGCGCGATCTGATGGGCCGCCCCGGAGGCCGGATGCCGCACGATCAGCGCGTCGGCGCCCGCGGCGTGCAGGGTCAGCGCGGTATCGCGCAGCGATTCGCCCTTCGACACCGAGGAGCTCGAGGCGCTCACGTTGATGACATCGGCGCTCATCCATTTGCCGGCGACCTCGAACGAGACCCGGGTCCGGGTGGAGTTCTCGAAGAACACCGTCATCACGGTGCGGCCGCGCAGCGTGGGCAGTTTGCGGACTTCGCGGCCGAGCAGCGCCTGTTCGAAGCGCTGGGCGTCGTCGAGCAGTTCGGTGGCGGCGGTGCGGTCGAGATCGGTGACCGAGAGCAGATGCCTCACCGCTCATCCCCCTGATGCAGATAGACGCCGTCGTGACCGTCGTGTTCGCTGAGCAGTACGGAGACGTCCTCACTGCGCGAGGTCGGCACGTTCTTGCCGACGTAGTCGGCGCGGATGGGCAGTTCGCGATGGCCGCGATCGACCAGTACCGCCAGTTGCACCGCGCGCGGCCGGCCCAGATCGCGCAGCCCGTCCAGCGCCGAGCGCACGCTGCGACCGGAGAACAGCACGTCGTCGACGAGTACGACGAGCGCGTCGTCGATGCCACCCTCGGGGACCGAGGTCCGTTCCAGCGGGCGATGCGGGCGGTTGCGCAGATCGTCGCGATACAGCGTGATGTCGAGCGAACCGAGCGCGGGACGCACGCCGGAGAATTCCTCGATGCGATCGGTCAGCCGCGCGGCGAGGGTGGTGCCGCGGGTGGGAATGCCGATCAGCACCACCCGGGGCGCCTCGGGATCCGACGAATCCAGCGCGGTCTTCTCGATGATCTGATGCGCCATGCGCGCGATGGTCCGGCCGACATCGGAGGCGGACAACAGTTCACGCCCGGCGCGGACCCACTCTGGGTCGTGCCGCTGCGAATATTCGGCAGCGCTCGACCTGGCGGCCCGTTCTTCGGGCGCGACGCGGCCGCCGCGCTCTTCGGGCACGGCCATGCCGACCTCCTTCCCCGCCTCACCGGACGGTCCGTTAAAGGATGTCTTTTCGATGCCTGAGCGTAGCAGCGCCGCCGCGGCCTCCCGACGGCGGGGGTCCGGCTGTGAGCCCCGCCACCTGCGGCTATGCCGACACATCACGCGAACGGCACAACCGTTGGCCGGGACTGTTTCATACAGCGTAAACCGGATGTGGGATGCTCGAAGGGTGAGCAACGAAGCCGACTTCACCGAGCCCCGCCGGATCACCTTCCGCGGCCACGGCGGCATCGCCCTGGCCGGGGAGAGCTGGGGGCCGGCCGACGGCCCGCTGGCGATCTTCCTGCACGGCGGCGGCCAGACCCGGCACTCGTGGAAGGAATCGGGCGCCGCGCTGGCGAAGGTGGGTATGCACGCCATTTTGCTGGACGCCCGCGGGCACGGCGAGAGCGACTGGGCGCCGGACGGCGACTACTCGCGCACGGCGATGACCGCCGACCTCCTCGACATTCTCGCCGAACTCGACCGGCCCGCCATCGTGGTCGGCGCGAGCATGGGCGGATTGACCGCACTGCTGGCCACCGCCCGTCCCGGCCGGGAGCGCATCGCCGGACTGGTCCTGGTCGACGTCGTGCCGCGCCCGGAGCACAAGGGCGTGGAACGGGTCATGAACTTCCTCGGCGGCCATCCCGAGGGCTTCGCCTCCCTCGAGGAAGCCGCCGATGCGGTGGCCGAATACCTGCCGCACCGCCGCCGGCCCCGCAACCCGGAGGGTCTGCGGCGCAATCTGCGGCTGCGCGAGGACGGGCGCTGGTACTGGCATTGGGATCCGGCGATGATGTCGAGCCGGCCGGAAGACATCGAACTGCAGACCAGCGACCTCGAGGATGCCGCCCGCGCGCTGGAGATCCCGGTCCTGCTGGTGCGCGGACGGTTGTCGGACGTGGTCAGCGAACAGGGGGTCGCCGACTTCCGCGCGCTGGTGCCGCAGATGGAATATGTCGAGATCTCCGGCGCCGCCCATACCGCGGCCAGCGATGTCAACGACGAATTCTCCGACGCGGTGGTCGATTTCGTGCGTGCGCACCTGAGCTGATCCGGACCGCCCGGATCGGCCCCGAGTAGCCGCGCGACCCGATGCTTGAACATATGTTCGATAGAACGTAGATTCGAACGCATGTCGACACCGCTGCAGAGATCGCTGTTCGACGGCTTCGGCGACATCGAACTGGGGTCGTTGGACGGCGTCCGCCGCACCCAGCTGACCGAGGGCGCGTGGGTCGACCTGCTTCCGGGATGGTTGCGCGGGGCCGACGAACTGTTCGAACGGCTGGCCACTCGCGTCCCGTGGCGAGCCGACCGTCGCCCGATGTACGACCGCGTGGTGGACGTACCGCGACTGCTGCGCCATTACGGCGAGAACGAGCCCTGGCCGGACCCGATCCTGGAGGACGCCCGCGCGGCTCTGAGCGGCCGTTACGGCCCGGAACTCGGCGAACCGTTCCGCACAGCCGGACTGTGCTACTACCGCGACGGCGAGGACAGTGTGGCCTGGCACGGTGATACCGGGGGCCGCGGTTCCACCCACGACACCATGGTCGCGATCCTGTCGATCGGCGCGCCGCGGGCCCTGCTGCTGCGTCCGCGCGGCGGCGGCGCGAGCATTCGCTATCACGTGGGGCACGGCGATCTTCTCGTGATGGGCGGCTCCTGCCAGCGCACCTGGGAACATGCGGTGCCGAAGACGCGGCGGCCCGTGGGTCCGCGGATCAGCATCCAATTCCGCCCGCGCGGGGTTCGCTGAAAACCCGGCGACGGCGGATTGTCACCTCGTCCCGCTAGATTGGGCGGATGGAGTCCATCGGGGCGGGAATTCTGGCGGCCATGCCGTTGCACACACTCAGCGACGTGCACGGCGAGGAAGGGCTGCGGCAACGACTGCTGCTGGAGTCGCAGCGCAAACTGCCCGGCCCCGAACGGGTCGAGGCGGCACTCGAATTCGTGGCCGACCTGCACCGTGGCGACAACTACGGCCGCGAGCCGTACCTGAATCATCTACTGCGGGTGGCGATCCGCATCGTGAGCCACTACGAGGTGCACGACACGGACCTGGTGCTCGCCGGCCTCCTGCACGACGCCGTCGAGGATCACGCCGCCGACCTGGTCGCCCTCCGCGGCGCGCCGGAGCCGGACGAGAACCTGAACGCCGCAGCGCTGGCGGTGCTCACCCAGCGGTTCGGCGAGCGCGTATCGAATCTCGTTGCGGCGGTGACCAACCCGGCACCCGATTCGGACCAGGACCGGCACATCCGATACCGCGACCACGTCGCCGCGAGCCTGGACCGCGATCCGTGGGCCCGGGTTGTGAAGATCTCCGATTTCACCGACAACGGCGTCGGCATCCTCTACGCCGACGAACAGGCCGTCATGTCGAAACTCGCCACCAAATACCGGCCGCTCACCGCGGTCTACCGCGAACTGATCACCCGCCCGGACACGCCGCTGGCGCCGCATGTCAAGCAGCACATTCTCGAGCAACTCGACACTGCCGACGCCCGCTTCGAGGTGATCCTCGCCGCCGGGGACGACTGAGCGATCAGGAGCGGTCGCGGCGCAGGATGAAGAAGTAGGGGTCGGCCAGCCCGCGCATATCCATCACACCGAGCAGGGTGTCCTCGTCGACCCGGCGGAAGATGTCGATGATGGGCAGGTGGTCGTAGATCATGGCCGCGCTGACTTTGCCGCGGAATTCGATCTCGCGCAGGCGCGCACGAGCGGTGCGGGTCCGCAGCAGCGGGCGCAACGCCGGCAGCATGCGCCGCGCGGCCCGGAATCCCGCCGACGGCAACGTTCCGGCCAGCCCCAGCGGCACTCGGCGGGGGTCGACCGGAAATACCCGGCCGTCCGGCCCGGCGAACAGCAGCGGCTGCACCTCGTCCGGTGAATCGAATTGCTTTCCGTACCAACCCGATTCGACCAGCACACCGGCCCACGGATGTCCGGTGTCCAGTTCGTCGCCGGTCCAGCGGCCGGTGGTGATCTCGGTGACCGCGACCTCGGGCAGGCTGTCGTACAGCTGCCACGCCTGCTCCGGGGTCGTGCGACCCGCGCGCAGTTCCGCCAGACGGGCCGTACCGGCACCAGCCATCCCTACCTCCTGGACCTCTCGCGGACCGTTCCGCCTCGGAAGGATGACACACACCGGCCGCGACGCCTCAACACGTTCGGCCACGAAGACGTAGTTTCGGCCAGTGTTCGCGCCGGCGTGACGCAGACCACGCACCGCATGCCTGGACCTCGAGTGCGGTTGAGGAACCAGACTGGTCGGCAGATCGGTTCCGGCCGATCGTCCGGGCCACAGGATCCGGACGCGCCCCTGCCGCCCACGTACACCCCGGCAGGGGCGCACTGCCGTCGGCACCCGTCGGTAGGCTTTCGCCCATGCAGCCGAGCCTCGCACCCGATGTGGCCGCCGCCAACACCCTCACCGGAAAATGGTGTGCCGCAGCGGGTTCCGGGGATTTCGTCCTGTCCGGATGCGGAATCTGGCCGCTGCTCGCACTACTGGCCGCGGCGGCCGGCGAACCGGCCCGCGGCGAACTCACCGCGGCGACCGGCCTTCCCGCCGCATCCGCTCACGCCGCCGCGGTCACCCTGCTGCGCCGGATCGAGGCCGCCGAATCAATGCGCGCGGCACTCGGCGTGTGGGTGCGCGACGATATCGCGCTGCGCGACGAGTGGATCCGGGCGCTGCCTCCGGGCACGATCGCCGCGCTGCGCGGACAGGACGGACTCGACGAGTGGGCACGTCGCCATACCGACGGCCTGATCGATCGCTTCCCCGCCCGGATCGGCGCGGCGACAGCGCTCGCGCTGGCGACCGCCGTCGTCGCCCGCACCGCCTGGCGGCAGAGCTTTCACGCCGATGTGCTGGAACCGTCGAGCGGCCCGTGGCGTGGACACCGCGGACCTGCCCTCGCCCGGTACAGCACCGGCCTCGGCGACGCCGCAGTGCTGACGGCCGGCACACCGGTTTCACGCGTCGTGGTGCGTGGTGCGTCCGATCTGGATGTGCATCTGCTGCTCGGCGAGGAGTGGGACACCGCTCCGGTGGTACTGGCCGCGGGGCTGGGGGCACTCGACGGTTCGGTGGAAACCCACCAGCCCGGCCTGGGCACCGCCGCCCCCGGGCTCGAGGTGCGGACGGTGACCGCCGTATCGGACACCCTGCGAATCCAGGTGCCGCCCTTCGCTGTTCGATCCACCCACGACCTGCTGCGCGATCCGGAGTTATTCGGACTGACCGCGGCGACCACCGCGACGGACAACCCCTTCCCCGGCCTCTCACCGGTCGCGCTCCGGGTGACCGCGGCGGCCCAGGACGTCTGCGCCCGATTCACCGCCGACGGTTTCGCGGCCGCAGCCGTCACCGGGGTTCTGATGGAACCGACCGGCATGCCACCGGCGCCGGCCGATGCCCTGATGATCGCAGTGAACTTCGACCGGCCCTTCGGCTTCCTCGGCGTCCACCGTCCCACCGGACTGGCGATCGTGGCCGGTTGGGTCGCCACCCCCACGCCGTGAACCGGCCCAGATGCGGGCGGTCCGGCACGCGCGGGTCTGCGCCACGGTGCGATGATGGCCGGATGTCCGAACCGGTGGCGCCCGAGCGCAGCGCGCACGAGACGGAGCCGGAGGAAGCCGCCGCACCGCGTCTGCTGGACTGGATCCGCATCGCCGTCCTCGCGGCCGGGGTGCTGTGCGTGCTGACCGGATGGCTGCCGCGGGCCGACGCCGAGGCGAATATGCGCCGGATCGGACCGCTGCTGCTGTTTCTCGGCAGTGTGATCGTGCTGGCCCACCTGGCCCGGCGCGCACAGGTTTTCGACGTCATCGCCCATCGAATCGCGATCGCCGGGCGGGGACGCTATCCGGCGCTGTTCGTGCTCTGCGTCGGTTTCGCGGCCCTGACGACGATGGTGCTCAACCTCGACACCACCGCGGTCCTGCTGACACCGGTCATGCTGGCCTTGGCCAAGCCCGCGCGCATTCCACCGCTGCCGCTGGCGATGACCACATTGTGGCTGGCGAACACCGCCAGTCTGCTGCTGCCCGTATCCAACCTCACCAATCTGCTCGCCGCCGACCGGATCGGCCTCGATGCCACCGGCTTCGCGGCCAGAATGTGGCTGCCGCAGTTGATCTCGCTCATCGCGACCATGGCGGCGCTGTGGATCTGGTACTGGCGACGCGGCCGGCGCGGCACCGATCGCTACCTGGCGCCCGCCCCGATCCGGCTGCGCAACACCCGGGACCGGGCGCTGTTCGCGACGGCCGGGGGCGCCTGCGCGCTGTTCGTCCTGGCGATTCCCTTCGTCGGCGACCACATCGGCTACGCCGCACTCGCCGCGGCGGTCCTCGCGATCGCCGGATTCGCCGTGTTCGACCGCAGCGCGCTGCGCCCGTCGCTGATCCCGTGGCAGCTGCTGATCTTCGTGATCGGACTGTTCCTGGTCATCCCGACCCTGGGCCGGTACGGGCTCTCGGATCTGATGGCCGCGCTCATCGGCACCGATTCCGGCACGGCCGGGGCCTATCGCGCTGCCGGTGCGGGCCTCGGCCTGTCGAATATCGTCAACAACCTGCCCGCCTACACCGCCGGTGAGGCGGTGATACCGCCTGACCACCGAAACCAGTTGCTGTCCTTGCTGATCGGCACGAACGTCGGCGCGATAGCCACGCCGTGGGCCTCGCTGGCCACGCTGCTGTGCCTGGAGTTCTGCCGTTCCCACGCGGTCCGGGTGCCGCCGGTCCGGTTCGTGTGCACCGGGCTGGCGCTGGCCGTGATCGCGACCGCGGGTGCGGTGGGCGGCGTTCTGCTCACGGGCTGACCACCGCGAGCACCACCTGCCGCACGGATTCTCGCAACCTTTCGCTCTGCCCTTCGCGCACCGCGGAAAGGGCGTAATCGCTGCCCAGCATGCCGAACAGCAGGTGGCCGACCCCCTCGGCGTCGAGATCCGGACGCGCCTCGGTCAGCAGCTTCGTGATGTGCTCCGCCCAGGTGGCGTGGAATTCGGACGTGCGCGGATGCGGGGGCACGCTGCGGTAGGCCGCGACCATCAGTTCGACGTTGTCGGCGACCATCGTGGCCATCGCATCGAAGAAGGCGAGCAGCCGCTCCCCCGCGGGCGCGCCGGGGCCCAGCGGCGGCGGGCCGTCGGTGATCGCCGCCCGCAGTGTTTCGGCCGGTTCGGCGACCATCGCGTGCAACAGTCCCGCGCGCGAGCCGAAACGATGAAACACCGTGCCCTTGCCGACTCCCGCCGCGGCGGCCACCCGGTCCATGGTCACCGCCTCGGCCCCACCTTCGGCCAGCAGCGCCCGCGTCGCATCGAGGATCGCGCGACGGTTGCGCGCCGCATCGGCTCGTTCTCTGCGCTGCTGCGCCACTGTCCACTCCAGTCCCGTTGACAAACTTGACCGACGGTCCATATTCTTCCGGGCGAAGTATCTGGACCGTTAGTCAAGTTATGAGGTCGATATGCAGGCAATCGTAATGACCGGGGTCGGTGGACCGGAGGTCCTCGTCGCGCGCGAGGTGGGCGAGCCCAGCCCCCAGCCCGGCGAGGTGCTGATCCGGGTGGAGGCGGTCCCGGTGCTGTACCCGGAGACGATGTTGCGGTCGGGCATGTTCCCGACACCGACGCCTACCCCGGCGGTCTTCGGAACCCAGGCGGTCGGGGTCGTCACCGCCGTGGCCGAAGACGTCGACCCGGAATGGAAAGGGCAGCGGGTCCTGGTGGCGCGCAACGACTTCGGCAGTTACGCGGAATGGATGTGCGCCCCCGCCGAATCCGCGGTCCGCGTACCGGACGGATTGGCGAGCGATGCCGCCGCGGCCGTGGCGATGAGCGGATCGGTGGCACTGGCCCTGCTCGAGGCCGCGGCACTCACCGGTACCGACACCGTTCTGATCGAAGCCGCGGCCACCGGAATCGGCGGCTACCTCACCCAATTGGCCGCCCGATCCGGCGCCGCACACATCATCGCCACCGCCGGCGGCGCGGCCAAAACCGAGCGCGCCCGCGAACTCGGCGCGCACACGGTCGTCGACCACCGCGATCCGGATTGGCCGCGCCGGCTCGGCGAACGCCTCGAAAATGCCACGGTGGACGTGGTTTTCGACTCGATCGGCGGCGAGAGCGCCGCGGCCGTCCTCGATGTCATGACCCCGTTGCGAGGCCGTATGCTCGGATACGGCTGGCTGTCCGGCGCTCCCGCCCAGGTCACGACAATGGACCTGATCATGCGCGGGCTCACGTTCACCGGATGCTCCGGAGCGCAGTGGCTGGCCGGGGTGGCGGCGAAGCGGTCGGCGGCGTTCGAACTCGCCGCCGCCGGTGATCTCACCGTGCTGATCGACAGTGTGCTACCGCTGGCGGATGCGGCCGAGGCCCATCGGCGGGTCGACGAGCGCACGACCTTCGGCACGATCGTCTTGCGCCCCGGGACCGTCTGAGCGGAGGACCCGGCTCACTTCGGTTGTGCCAGACAGAATGTCGTCTGCGGGTCCGACAATGTGATCACACTGTCGGACTCCGGGCCGCACAGCGTGTCGTCGGCCTGTCCGTCGATGCGCTGGGCGACCCGGAAACTCGCCTCCGAGGATGTGCAGTCGGCGTACTTGTAGCCGCTGAGCGGCGAATCCGCATAGCACAGTCCCGTTTTGAAATTCGGCGCCAGGCACAGATACGCCAGCGTGCCGCCGTTGAGGGTTTCCTCGTACGAGGTGAAATCTGCCCCGCACTCGACCTTGGCGTCGTGCACCTGCGCCACCTTGTAGACGGCTTTGTTGGAGGTGCAGGCGACCGGTGCGGTATCGGAATCGACGGCCGAGGCGTTGATCACGTTGATGCAGTCGCCCACCTTCGCCCGGGCGGTGTCGGATTTGTTGTGGTCCTTGGCGACCTGAACACCCTTGTCGACACCTTTTTCCACCGCCGAGCAACCGGTCGTGGCCAGGGTCGCCGCCGCGACGATCGCCGGGGCGAGACGCAGTGCCGTACACACTGTCGCCGAATTGAACCGCATCCGTTCCACCTTTTCTAGGTCAAGTGACCGGAACAGTATGCGGGCGCGGCGGGCATCCGGGAAATTTAACGGATTTGTCCGAATCTGACGGCATGTCGCGAATACGACTCAGCCCGTGATCTCCCATTCGTGGATCGTCAGCTCGGAGGCGCCGGTGGTGTGAATGGGATCGGTGAACACCAATTCCCGTGCGGCCGAGAGGTTCTCGGCCAGCACCAGATAGGCGCCGCCGCTGCCGTCGGTGAATCGGCCGGTGCAGTCCAGCTGTCCTCGCGCGCGCACATCGGCCAGCCATTCGCGGTGCGGTTCGATGACCGCGTCGGTCCACGCCGAGGTGCGCATCGCGAGGACGAGGTATTTGATCATCACGCCCCGCTGTCGCGGCGGGTGGCGGCCGCGGCGGCGCGCACCTGGTCGGCCAGCGTCACGATGCGGCCGAGGACGCCGTTGACGAACGCGGGCGAATCGTCGGTCGACAGTTCTTTCGCCAGCTCGACGGCCTCGTCGACCGCCACCACCGGCGGAACATCGTTGGCGTGGAACAACTCCCACACCGCCACCCGCAGAATGGCGCGGTCCACCGCGGGCAGCCGCCCCAGGGTCCAGTCCTGCAGATAGGACTCGATGGTGCCGTCGACGCGATCCAGATCGTCGGCGACGCCTTCGACGAGGGTGCGGGTGTAGGGATTCACCGGGGCGACCTGTTCGTCGCGACCGGCCAGGTCCAGGCGCTCCGCGACCAGGTCGGCCGGGTCGATGTCGCGCGCCTCGGCCTCGAAGAGCAGATCCACAGCCCGGCGGCGGGCCTTGTGCCGGGCTCCGAGTTTCTTGTGGGTGGACTTCTTGTCCACGGGCTGATCAGCCACGATCACCATTATCCCGTTCGCAGTGTCGACGGCGGCGCGAGCGATACCGGAAAGCCGATACGCGCGCGCCGCCCATGGTTCCGGCGCCGGGCCGGTGGATCCGGAGGATCAGGCGTTGACCCGGCCCAGATAGCCGCCGTCGCGCGAGTCGATCTTCAGCTTGTCGCCGACGTTGATGAACAGCGGCACCTGCACCTCGGCACCGGTCTCCAGCGTCGCGGGCTTGGTGCCGGCGCTGGAGCGGTCGCCCTGCAGGCCGGGCTCGGTGTGGGTGACCTCGAGTTCGACGGTGACCGGGAGCTCGACGTACAGCGGCGCGCCCTCGTGCGTGGCGACCTGCACGGTCATGTTCTCCAGCAGGAAGCCGGCGCCCTTACCGATGGTCTGCTCGTCGATACCGATCTGATCGAAGGTCTGGCCGTCCATGAAGATGTAGTCCGACCCGTCGTGGTACAGGTAGGTCATGTCCCGGCGGTCCACGGTGGCGGTCTCCACCTTCACGCCGGCGTTGAACGTCTTGTCGACCACCTTGCCGGACAGCACATTCTTCAGCTTGGTCCGCACAAACGCGGGACCTTTACCCGGCTTGACGTGCTGGAACTCGACAATCTGCTGGAGCTGACCGTCGATCTTCAGCACGAGGCCGTTCTTGAAGTCGCTGGTGTCCGCCACTGTCCTCGGATCTCCTTGTTAGTACTGTTCGACGTTCTGTAGGCCGGGCCGTAGGGACCGGCCCGTTGGGGCAGCCGGGGTCAGTCGACCACGGTGAGGTCTTTGGTGGTGTGGGTGAGCAACTCCGGGCCCCCCGCACGAACCACGAGCGTGTCCTCGATGCGAACTCCGCCGCGGCCGGGGAAATACACACCTGGCTCGACGGTCACCGCCACGCCATCCAGAAGTGTACCGGTCGCGGTTTTGGCGACCGGAGGCGCTTCGTGGATCTGCAGTCCGACGCCGTGTCCGAGGCCGTGCACGAACAGGTCGCCGTGCCCGGCCGACGCGATCACCGAGCGGGCCGCAGCATCGACCGCCGCGCACGGCACACCGGGTGCCAGCGCCTCGCGGCCGGCCCGCTGCGCCTCGTATACGAGCTGGTAGATCTCGCGCTGCCAATCTGTCGGCTCGCCCAGCACCAGGGTGCGCGTCATATCCGAGTGGTAGCCGCCGACCACCGCGCCGAAATCGAGCTTCACGAAATCGCCCGCCGCCAGCACCGCGTCGGTCGGGCGATGATGCGGCACTGCGGAATTGGCACCGGCGGCCACGATGGTCTCGAAGGCGATCGCGTCGGCGCCGTGCTCGAACATCAGCCATTCCAGCTCGCGGGCGACCTGGCGCTCGGTGCGGCCCGGACGCAGTCCCCCTCGTTCCAGCAGGGTCGCCAGCGCGGCGTCGGCGGCCGCGCACGCCGCCCGCAGCTGCTCGATCTCGTAGTCGTCCTTGACCGTGCGCAGTTGTTCGACCAGACCGGGCGCGGGGACGAATTGGAGGCCGCTGCCCTGCTCGACGAAGCCGCGGTGCTGGTCGACGGTCACGACGTGACTTTCGAAGCCGACGCGGCCGATCTGCCATTCCCCGGCCAGTTCGACCAACCGGCGCGCACTGGCGCGAGCGATCTCGGCGTGCACGTCGGGTACCTGGTCGCCGACCTGGGTGATGTAGCGGCCGTCGGTGCAGATGACCGTCCGCTCGCCGTCCTCGCCCACCTGGCTGCCGTCCCAGGAGTGCACGAGCAGGGCGGCGTTGGAGCCGGTGAAGCCGGTCAGGTACCGGATATTCACCAGATCGGTCACGAGCAGGGCATCGACCCCGTTCTCCACCAACAGGTCTCGCAACCCTGCCCGACGCGCAGCGTGGTCGGGGCGCCGGGCACCGTCATCAGCAGACATGGCTGCCACGCTACCGCTGTCGTATTGCGAGGCCGTCACGCAGTCACCCGCGACCCCGTCCACGACCGGCGGCGGGCCGGTGTTACTCGTCGCGTGTTCACAACTGTTGCGGTTGTCCACATTTCAGGTTCGCGGGGCCGGGCGGGCACGTGCCGCGAGCGACGATGAGTGCATGACCACCACCGCCTATCTCGCACTGATCGTCTGGTGCGTCGCACTCAGCGTGATCGACATTCGGACCGGGCGACTGCCCGACGTGCTCACCCTGCCGGGTGCGGCGGTGGTGCCGGTGCTCGCGGCATCGACCGGCCGTGCCGGCCCGGCGATCGCCGGTGCGCTGCTGCTCGCCGTGCCGTACCTACTGGTGCATCTCGTCGAGCCGGCGGCGTGCGGGGCGGGAGATGTGAAGCTGGCGCTCGGCACCGGCGCCGCCGCGGCGGTGGGCGGG
>NZ_BDBN01000030.1 GCF_001613005.1 Nocardia nova NBRC 15556
CCCCCAGGAAGCCGACGGCGGCGGCGCCGGCGACACAGCCGCCGAGCGGGCCGAGGCCGAACAGGGTGGCCAGCGCACCGGTGGCGACGACACCGAGGGCGGCGCCGGCGATGCAGCCGATGACCGCGCCGCCGATACCACCGGCCAGCGTGCCGATGGTGGCACCGGTGGAGATGGTGTCCTTCAGGCGGTTGAACGCGGCGACCTCACGGTCGTAAGGGGTCTTGAAGGGGGCCGAGTCCTCGAAGGGGAGGGCGACCGGCTTGTAGACCGCGTGCGCCACGTCGTACTGGGGGGTCAGGGTGGCGGTGTTGCCGGAGATGTCGGCGGCGATCGGGAACTCGAAGTCGTCGACCCGGAAGTTCAGCGGGGTGCCGGCGAGCACGGCGCCGTTGGCGGCCTTGATCTTGAGCATGCCGTCTTCGTTGACGATCGAGCCACCGTCGGTCTTGATGACGGCTTTGTCGTTGTCGACGACGCTGGCCTTGTAGTAGACGCTTTCGGGCGCTGCGGGGGCGGCGGGATCGGCGTTCGCGGTACCGGCCGCGACGCCGACGGCGGCGACCAGCATGGCGGCGGTCGCGGCGAATTTCCTCATCATCATTTTCTGCGGAACCTCGATACAGAGTGGTTCAGGGACGAAGGAATCACAGACCAGGCCAGCTAACGGGCAGTGAACACCGAAATATTGTTCATTCAAACCTCGTTCATCTCGCGCCCCTTGTTGTCGGACAGCGGCTGAAATCAGCAGGGTGTGGCCCCCTTCGGGGCGAGGCGGCGAACAAGAAAGGCGGGGATGCGCTTTTGGATGTGGGCAGGATCACATGCTTTGGCCCTCAACCTCTTTGAATATTTCACCGATTTGCCCGACGTCGTGTTGCCGGATTCGAATTCGGTGCGCGAGCCGCGTTGATTGTCGGTGTCGGCTTCCCGTCTCCTGATGGCGATGAGTGCCGGCCGATTCGGAACCGGTTGTCACATGGCGACGAGATCCGCGCGGGGCCGGGCGCGGCACCGGGCGGTAGTTCCGAAAGTTCCGTCGGTCTGTCCGGATACTTGCGCAGCCGCGAACCAGGCGGTGAACTTCAGCGAAATTATTCTGTAACAGATCGTGATCATGCATCCTCACGGGCGATCGTGAGCACATAGATCCAATGTGGATCGATTTTGACAATCCGACGTGCGCGGGTCAGTCTCTAGGTACTTCTGTAGCAGAACTATGGTCGAAGGAAGCGATGGTTGTCGAGTCGCCGCGTCCGCGGGTGATCAGGGAGCATCGGTGGGCCGGATGGATGGCGGTGTCGGCGGTCTGTCTCGGTGCGTTCATGGGACAACTGGATGCCAGCATCGTCACTCTCACGTTCCCGGCGCTGCAGTCGGAGTTCGGAACTCCGCTGGCGAGTGTGCAATGGGTGTCGCTCGCCTACCTGGTGACCCTCGTGGGTTTGGTGGTCGCGGCTGGAAGAGTGTCCGACGCTGCCGGACGCAAGTTCGTCTACCTTCAGGGTTTCGTGATCTTCACCCTCGCCTCCGGCCTGTGCGCGCTGGCGCCGAACCTGTGGTGGCTCACAGGTTTTCGGGTTCTGCAGGCGGTGGGGGCGGCGATGCTGCAAGCCAACAGCGTGGCGCTGGTGGCAACGAGTGTCGCGGCACGTCGGATCCGCACTGCGCTGGGAGTGCAGGCCGGTGCGCAGGCGCTGGGTCTGGCGCTCGGACCGCTGGTCGGGGGAGTGGTCGTGGCCTCGCTGGGCTGGCGGTGGGTGTACGCGATCAATGTGCCGGTGGGGTGTCTGGCGGTTGTCGCGGGGCGATACCTGTTGCCGCGCACGCGTACTCGCGCGCGGTTGACCGGATTCGATGTGCCGGGTCTGCTGCTGCTCATCGGCGGCGCCGCCGGAGTTCTGACCGCCGCATCGGCGGTTTCCGGATTCGGGGTGCCGGCGTGGACGTCGGTGTTCCCGGCGGCATTCGCGATCGCCTGCGCCGTGGGCCTGTGGTGGTGGGAGAGAAGGACCGAGCATCCGCTGATCGATCCGGCGCAGTTCGCACATCCGCCGCTGCGACGCGGCCTTCTCGGAGCATGGGCGGCGTATCTGGTGCTGTTCGGCCCGCTGGCATTGTTTCCGCAGATCGCATCGGCCGGCGCGGTCGGCACCGGGTTGCTCCTCACGGCGCTGCCGGCCGGATTCGCCGTGGCCGCGGTCGGGGGTGCGCGGGTGCTGCCGAACCGATGGCGCGCCGAGGGCAGGGAACGCGTCGGCGCGACGATCATGGTGATCGCCACCGCGGCGATCGCGATCGAGCCGACGGCGCCGTGGTGGGCGGCGATCTGGCTGGCGGTGCTCGGCATCGGTCTGGGCATGTTCATTCCCGGAAACAACGCCGTCATCATGACCGCGGTCCCCGAGCACCGCTCCGGCACGGCGGGCGGATCGGTGAACATGGCTCGCGGTCTGGGAACGGCGGGCGGGGTGGCGGTGGTGACACTCTCTCTCCATCTGTGCGACGCCGCGCATCTGCCGGCCGACGGCGCGCGGGTGGCCGTGGCCGTACTGTCGATCGTGGCCGCCGCGGCTCTGGCCACCACATGTCAACGGCGCGCCGAACCAGTGCAGCGAAAGGCAGCAGCCCGATGAAGGGACCGTCCGCCGACATCGGCGACCTCGGCGAAGTGGCTCTGGCCGATGTCATCGCCAGGCTCCGACGCGCCATGCGGCGAGCAGCGCGCACCGCCGAACCTGCGGCGACCCTGTCGGTCGCGCAGTTGGAACTGCTGTCGTGCGTGGGCGACCACCCAGGGGTGCGGCCCGGTCAGGTGGCTCGCCTCCTGCAATTGGCCCCGAATACGGTGACGACCTTGGCGAACGCACTGACTCAGCGCGGCATGATGGCCCGGGCGGGCGGCGACGACCGGCGCGCGGTGACCCTGACTCTGACGGCCGCGGGCCGGCAAGCGGTCCAGGAGTGGCAGGCGACCAACACGGCCATCCTGCGTGCGGCATTGTCGTCGTTGCACCCCGGGTGGCAGCATCTTCTCACCGCGGCCACGCCGGCGCTCGCCGAGCTGACCAGCGCCGTCGATGCGCTCACCGAGCCCCCGCGGGACGACCGTTCGGCCTCGTCCTAGTCGAAAGGCTCCGCGCCCCACCGCAAGACGAGTGTGCCCGTGGTCCCGGCCGGGACCACGGGCACACTCGTCTTGCGGAAGACGGTCAGGAGATGGCGTTGATCGCCGTGCCGAGTTTGGTCTTGAACGAATCCGGGATCGGAATGTAACCGCTTGTGTCCAAACCGGTCTGGCCGTTGTCGGTGGCCGAGGTGAGGAAGGCCTTGACCGCGGTGGCGGTGCTCGCGTCGGAGTACTTCGAGCACACCACCTCGTAGGTGGCCAGCATGATCGGGTAGGCGCCCGGGTCGGTCGGGTTGTAGAAGGAGCTGGTGTCGAGCACCAGATCGTTGCCCTGACCCTTGACCTTGACGCCGGCGACCGCCTTCTGTGCCGAGTCGACGCTCAGATCGACCGGCTTGCCGCCCGCGGCGTCGGTGACGATGCTCGCCATGTGCAGGTTCTGCGCCTTGGCGAACGACCACTCGTTGTAGGTGATCGAGCCGGGAGTACGACCGATCGCCGCCGACGTGCCCTCGTTGCCCTTGGCCCCCTCGCCGACGCCACCGGCGAAGCTCTTACCCGCGCCCTTGCCCCAAGCGCCCTTCGACGCCGCGTCGAGGTAGTGCTGGAAGTTGTCGCTGGTGCCCGACTCGTCGCTGCGGAATACGACGTGAACGGGCAGATCCGGGAGTGTGCTCGCGGTGTTGAGCGCCGCGATCGCCGGGTCGTTCCACTTGGTGATCTGACCGTTGAAGATCTTGGCCGCCGTCGGCCCATCGAGGGCGAGGTGGTCGACGCCGGGCACGTTGAAGGTGATCGCGATGGGGCCGTACACGGTCGGCAGGTTCCACGCGGGCGAACCACACCGGGCCTGCGCCTTGTCGTACTCGCCCTTGGCCGCGTCGAGCGGGGAGTCCGAGCCGGCGAAATCGGTCTGGCCGCCGAAGAAGTCGTTGAGACCGGCACCGGATCCACTGGAGGTGTAGTCGAGGTTGTGGTCCGGGCAGTTCGTCTGATAGGCCGTGACGAAACGGTCCATCGCGTTCTTCTGGGCAGACGAGCCGCTGGCCTTCAGCGCCTTCTTGCCGCCGCAGTCGACGCTGACCTTGCTGATCGCCGCGCCGCCGGGCGCCGCGGAATTGTCGTCGCTGCCGCACGCGCTCAGCGCGAGGACGCCCGCCGCGGCGACGACGCCGAGGAGCGCGCTGCTCTTCTTCACGTTCACTGATCCTCCGGACCTGCTCGGCCGCAACCGGTTGTCCCCGGTGCGGCATATCTCTGCCGTTCCTGCGGAACGTGCACGCCGGGCGGCAGCCGGGCCACCCTTGCCAGAAACTAGGGCAGCCGGATGCACACCGGCTCAGCGGCGGGCAAACGCTCGGTGAACTCGCGCTTACGTGCGGTCACGGTGGTCGAGCCGAAATCCTGGCGCGGCGACAGCGAGGTGCACGACGGCACGTGGCTCTCGGCACCGCGAGGTAGTCTCACCCGAAACGATGAGGGGGCGGTGGTGTGAGAGATCCGCAGGCAAACCCGGAGTCGTTTGGGCCGCATGGTGCGACGGCCATCGCCGCAGCCATCACAGCGCTGATAGTCGGCCTGCTCGCCGGCATCGCCGGAATCCTGTGGGTTCTCTACACGATCGCCGGAATCGAGGACCAGGCCCGCGAAGCGCCGACCGAGATCAGCCCATCCTCGGACCTGGTCGCCATGGGCATCGTCGCCGCTGTCATCGGACCGGCCTGGGTTGTCGGAGGATTCCTGCTGCTGATGTACATGAGGACGGGCCGAGTCCTGTTGATCCTCGCGTCGGGGGCGGCGCTGGTCGGGAGCGTGGTGCAACTTGTCAACAGAGGCTTCGCCTTCTTGTACATGCCGATCGCGGTGAGCCTGCTGATCCTCATCCTGTGCGCGGTTCCGGCAACCGGTCGCTGGATCGTGTCCGAACAACCGGAGCCGAATCGCGATGTGGGGAATGACGTGTGATCGGTCGAACGGGCGGGGTCAGCCTGGACGAAGCGACTTCTGTTCGCGCTCGCCGCGCAGCCAGTGGGTCAATGCCTCATAGACTGCCTCGTGATTGAGTAGCGTGAAATGATTCGCGCCGGGTAGGTGCAGGCCGTTGTCGTCGTCGAAACCTATCCGGCGGGCGCGATTCCGGCCCGAACCGCTCGTGGTCAGCACCAGACCGTCCCCGATCAAGTGGCCCAGGGGATTTCGCGGGCTGCGAGTTATGGTCGCGGTGACGAAGTAGTGATCGGCGCCCTCGAGGAGTGGGATCTCGCGGATCGCTTTGCGGCGCAACGCATCCGCGTCCACACCGTCCCAGTCCTGATCGACGAGTGAACCATCGCGCAGATCGCGGATGCCCGCACTGCGGCGGCGTAGGAGCCGTCCGAAGGGGCGGGTCTCCGGGACGCGGACCAGTGCTGCGGAGAGGTAATGGACGATTTGCTCGAGCGGTGCTCCCAGATGAGGTGACCCGAGGCAGACCAGCTGGCGCACGTGCCGTACCCAGGAACGTCGCTGCTCGGCGGCGTCGAAACACGCGCTGCGGGCGATGAGCCCGCCCATCGAATGGCCGACCAGCGACAACTGTTCGATCTCGACCGGCCAGTGCTCGGCGAGGCGCTGTAACAGGTCGTTCAGTTGCTGGGCGTTCTCGGAAATGTGCAGACCGCTGTTGTATCGCACCTGAAGGGATGTGCAGCCGAGATCGGCCTCGAGTCGTTCGGCGTAGGTCGGTCTGCCGCCGAGACGCCACGCGTGTTCGGTTTCCGCGAGACCGTGCAGGAAGATCACGACTCGACTGCTCGGGTTCGTGATGTGCTCCACGAGCCGTTCCGGCTCCACCGGGTCGCCGTCGGAACGAAATGCCATGGGCGCGGCCAGAATCGGCCGCTGCTGGGCGAGAGTGTCGCCGATCAACCCCTGCAGGGCCGCGAGCAAGCCGGAGCCGAAAACCGTGCGCGACGGGGTGGGCACCTCGGAGAACGTCGCGGCATGTCCGGCGAGCGTGCCCGCCGCCACCGCGGAACCGCTGACGATCCGGTACACGTTGTCGGCGATGGTGTCGTGTACCACCTGCGCCGGACGTGCGGCCGGGCCGACCCCCAACCGCACGGCAGCGAAAACGTGATCGGAGATGGCACGATGTACCGCGGCGATCCCATCGACGGCACCGCCTAGTTCATCGCCGGCCAATCGGGCGAGCGCCTCGATCTCCTCCTGCCGATCGCTCACCCATTCAGTGTATGACTGTCCACTGAAATTGGTCAGCTGCCGTGATTGCTACCGCCCCGCGTGCACGGCCGGACGGCGGTCCGCCCACGGCATGGCGCGCTCGAGATCCCCGGCCAGCGCCAGCAGCGTGGCCTCGTCGCCGTGGCGGCCGGCGAACTGGATGCCGATCGGCAACCCCGCCGCGGATTCGGCCAGCGGCAGCGAGATGGCGGGCATACCGGTGACGTTGAACAGCGCGGTGAAGCTGCCGTAGTCGAAGATGCGGTCGTACCACTCGCGGGCGCTCAGCGAGGCGTCGTCGGCGTCGAGGTGACCCAGCGGGATCGGCGGCGCGCTGGTCGTGGGCGTCAGCAGCGCGTCGTAGCGGGTGAGGAAGCCCGCGACCGCGCGGGTGGTCTGGTTGAACACCCGGTCGGCGGCGTAGATGTCGAAGGCGGACAGCGTCTTTCCGTATTCGACGCACGCCAGCGTGGTCGCCTCCAGGTGCTCCCGGCTCGCCTGCACGCCCAGCTGCGCCGAGGCACCCAGGACGGCGTCGGCGAGGAAACTGCACCACGCGTCGAGGTTGGCCTTGTCGAAGGCCGCCACATCGAGTTCCGGCGCGGCCTCCTCGACGATGTGCCCCATCTCGGCCAATCGCTCGGCTACGTGCTTTACCGCGGCCACGCATTCCGGGTCGACGGCGCGACCACCGTCCATCGGGGTCGCGGTGACGGCGATTCGCAGTGGGCGCGAACCGGCGGCGGCGTGCTCGGCGTAGCTGCGCACCGGGCCGGGCAGCAGATAGCGATCGCCGGGCTCGGCGCCGTGCACCGCGTCGAGCAGCCGCGCGCTGTCGCGCACGGTGCGGGTGACGGCGAATTCGATGCCGAGCCCCAGCAGCGGGTCGGCGAAGTCCGGGCCGGGTGTGGTCCGCCCTCGGCTCGGCTTGAGGCCGACCACACCGCACGCGGCGGCGGGGATGCGGATCGAACCGCCGCCGTCGTTGGCGTGCGCCATCGGCAGCGCGCCGCCGGCGACCAGCGCCGCCGAGGCGCCGCTGGAACCGCCGGGGCTGCGGTCGGTGGCCCAGGGGTTGCGGCTCGGTCCGCCGTAGGCGAGGGCTTCGGTGGTGGCATTGAACCCGAACTCCGGGCTACGGGTGATCGCGCCGATCGCCAAGCCCGCGCGGCGGTACCGCGCCACCAGATGGGTGTCCTCCGGGTGGGCGACACCCGCACCGAACAGCCTGCTGCCGCTGCGGCTCGGCACCCCGCCCGCGTGTGCGATGAGGTCCTTGAGCGCGAACGGCACACCGGCGAACGGACCGGACTCGTCGTAGTCGAGCGGTTTGTCGAAGCGCTCACCCGCCACGGCGGCCAGTTCGGGCTCGACCGCGTCCAGGGCGGTCGCGGCGGCCGTCCAGACCTCGGCCGCGCTGACCTGACCGTCGCGGATCAGCTCCGCCAGGCCGGTGGCGTCGTGTGCGGCGTATTCGGCGACATCCATGCGATTTTCTCCTCGTGCTTCGCGGGCAGGATGGGCGAAGGGTAGGAGCGAACATCACTGCGCGTATCGGCAGAATTGCGGAGGCGCAATCGCGGACAAGTCGCTAGCCGCGCACCTACCATGACCGCATGAGCGAGTCGGCGGTGCGTGCGCGTCTCGCCGCCGCGCTCGAACTCCGGGACGCGGCGGCCGGATCACCCGAGGGCGAACCTCTCAAACAGCAGGCGGGCCGTCTGCTGTTCGCGCTGCGCCGAGTGGTGCCCTACGACCATGCCGCGCTGTCGATCCCGGACCCGGTGACCGGCGAGCACACCACCTACACCAACTTCGGCTACAGCACCCCGACGCTGGACCTGATCAACGACGCCATGCCGGCGATGGAGCTGTACGACGAACTGCGCGAGACCAGGCTCCCGGTACTGCTGCACGACGTGGACGGGCGGCGACGGCGCGGCGTCGTCTTCGACGTCATCCGGCGCAACGGCTTTCGCGACGGGCTCAGCCACTGCCTGTACTCCCCGCACGGCCGCTACCTCGGCTTGCTGAACCTGAGTACCTACACCCCGCTCGACGAGCACACCCTGCCGCTGACCACCCTGGTCTCCGATGCGCTCGCCGCCGCGGTCGATCCGCTGCGCCCGACGAACGGCGGCGCCATCGCGATCGGCGCGGGCGAGGAGGCCCTGCTCATCGATCGCGACGGCACCCCACGCCCGTTGACCGCAGGCGCCCGCACGGACCTGGCCGCCGCCCTGATCGGTCATGACCGGCCTGCGGCGGTGACGGTGATCCACGGCGCGCAAGTGCACGAGGTCCGCCTGGACGCGGTCCACGGTGGCACCCTCGTCCGGCACCGCCCCGTGCCGCCGCCGGCGGGACTGACGCTGCGGGAACTCGAAGTGCTGGAACTGCTTTCGTACGGTGCGGCCAACACCGAGATAGCCCGCACCCTGCGGATCGGCACATCGACGGTCGCCACCCACGTGGAGGCGATCCTGCGCCGCACGGGATCGTCCAACCGGACCGCCGCGGCCGTCTACGCGACACGCCTCGGGCTGTGCCGTTCCGCGTGACCATCAACAGGCAATTTGCCTCCGGCCTGTTCCATGACCCCCACTTCGAACCTGCTCGCTTGCAGGAAGGTGGTAGTCGTGCGAACCTGTTCATCCGTGGGGATCGGACAGCGGATTCGCTGGCAGACACCGGAAGCAGAGCCGGAATCGAACAAGTCTGCGCCGGAGACGGACGCGCCTGTGACATGGCAGGACGTGATCGTCGCCCTGGACCGCCTCGCGCCTGAAATCGCGGCGACCTGCCGCGCGCGGCAGGTCCCGTCCCTCGAGCGATCATTGCTGACCGGACGAGGGTGGCTCCTCGACTTCTATCCCGGTGCGCGCCTGCAGTTGCGGATCGATTGGACCGGCGGCTGGGCATTCATGCACCGCCCCGTCCCTCAACCCGGCGCGTACCGGGCCCTTCCCGGGCATGGAGCGAAGAGGATCTCCAAGAACGATGCTCGTCTCCATTGGGAGAGCCGAGTCGCCAGAGATCCCGCCGCCCGTTCGGATTTCACAGAAGCCGCTCTTCGGGAAAGCTTCCGGAACCAGATCGCGCGCCTGTCGCCGGCGCGAACCCACTGAGTAGCTCGCCGGCGAGCCATTTCATCGCAGTTCTTCGAAGGTTCGCGCGAACGCCAGTGTCCCGTGCCCATCGGCGACCTGGCGGTCGATCAGATTCTTGACCGGCGCGACCATGTCGAGGGCGACGCCGGCATCGCGGCTGGCGCGCACGATCGCGTCCAGCGCTGCCTTCTGGAAGGCCAGATGTTGCCGATCGGTGGTGTAATCCCCGGATTCGATGATCCGTCCGTACTCGGGCAGCGATTGCGACATGGCACTGGCCCATGCGGCGGCGCGATCGGAGAACGCCGCGACCGACTGCCCGGCCGAGGCGACCATGGCCGCACCATGCAGGAATCCGGTGAACATCGTGTACATCCCGGCCAGCAGGGCGAAGTCGTACAGCGAGGCGAGACCGGCGTCCGCGCCGAAATACTCCGCGGTGCCGAGCAATTCGAGAGCTTCGCGATGCGCGTCGAATACCGCGCGGGATCCGCTGTAGAGAACCGACGAGCCCGGCCCGCCGATCATCTGCGGGACCGCCATGATGCCGCCGTCGAGATGGTCGATGCCGTGAGCGGCGGCCCAGCGGCCCAGCTCCCGGGCCTCTTCGGGTGCGGTACTGGTGAGATTGATCAGCTGCCGCCCCCGTAGCTGTCCGGCAACCGGGTCCAGCGTGGCATGGACGGAGGCGTGGTCGAGCAGCACGGTCACGATGACATCGCTCGCCCGCACCGCGTCGATGATCGAGGATGCGCGGGTGGCGCCGGAGGCGATCAGGTCGGCATCCTTGCCCGCGGTCCGGTTCCACACCGTTGTCGGGTGGCCGCCTCGCACGAACGCCGCGGCCAGTGCGCGGCCCATCGCGCCGAGCCCGAGAACCGTCACTGTCGTCTGTTCCGCCATTGCGGATCAACTCCTTGGAAACTGGGAAACGTTCTGGTCAGCGCGCTGGAATCAACCCTGCGGCAAGGCCGTTCATTCGACAAGTACCTACTATTCGGTCGGGTACTTACCGGCAGGTGTGTGAACAGGTAGCGAGGGTGCCGATGGGCGCGAAGAGATCCGGACCATACTTCTGCGGCATCGACGCCGCCATGGACGTGCTCGGCGGCAAGTGGAAACCGCTCATACTCTGGGAGCTGGAAGCGCACGGCGTCCGCCGATTCGGGGAACTCCGCCGGGGGCTGCCCGGTGTCTCGGAGAAGATGCTCATCCAGCATCTGCGCGAACTCGAGGAAGACGACATCATCGCCCGCAACGTCTTCCCGGAGGTTCCGCCGCGCGTGGAATACGAACTCACCGAACTGGGTTCGGCGCTGAACGCCGCCCTGGAACCGCTCGGAGCGTGGGGGCGTGCTCGTATCGACCGTATCGGCGCATCGCGAATCCACGGCTGAACGGGCCCTGGTCAGCGACGAGCCGCCGCGCAACGCTGCCGCCGTGGCGGCGACCGGACCGTGGGTGGCGTCGATCCCGCTACTGCGCGTCGTGGTTCTCGGCGGGGGATAGGGGTCGGGCGTACATGTGGCCGTCGCGGACGCCGAACTCGATGCGGCAAGGGAAGATCGGGACTTCGTCGCCGGCGCGGTGGTGGTGGGTGACGAGCATCGTCATCGCCCAGTCGCGCAGCGGTACAGGCAGTGCGATCGTGGTGCCGTCGCGTAGTCGCAGGTGGGGTTCGCCGCGGCCGAGGGGGTCGGCGATGGTGATGCTGACGATGTCGAGGATCAGGCCGGTGTCGGTCGCGGAGGCGACCACGGGTGGGTCGAGCGCGAGAGCCATATCGGCAACTTAGTCGCGACACCTGTCCGCGATCACGGTGTGCGGCTCGTGTCGGCGCCGGGTTTTTCCTGGTAGGTCTGCTGAATCCACGACATGGAAAGCGCCCAGGAAACTAGTTTCGAAGAAACTAGTAAGACTAGTTGCAAAGACACTAGTCTCTGTGACACTATTCGAGATATGAACGCTTCGCTCGCCACCGAATTGACCCCCGGTGCCGTCCGCTCCGAGGACGGCACCCGTATCGGCTATCTGCGCGTCGGACGCGGACCGGCGCTGGTCCTGCTGCACGGCAGCAACCAGTCCGGGCGCAGCCTGACCGGCCTCGCCCTGGCCCTGGCCGACGAATTCACCGTCTACCTGCCCGACCGTCGTGGCCGCGGCGCCTCGGGGCCGCATCGGCTCGACCACGGAATTCGCACGGAGGTCGCCGATCTCGCCGCCGTCGTGCAGGAATCCGGCGCCGACATGGTCTTCGGCATCAGCTCCAGTGGCCTGATCGTCCTGGAGGCGGCCCGCACTCTGCCGCAGATCCGCAAGATCGCCCTCTATGAGCCCGCCCTGCTACGCGCCGACGAGACCCGCTACACCGACTGGCTGCCCCGCTTCGACCGGGAAATGGCCGCCGGTAAGGTCGGCGCGGCCCTGATCACCTGCATGTACGGCTTCGATCTGGCCCCCGCGGCGATGCGTGTCATGCCCCGCGGACTGCTCGCCGCCCTCACCGACAAGGCCATGTCCGCCGAGGACAAGAAATCCGGCCCCGGCGACGTGACCATGCGCGCGCTCGCCCCCACTCTGCGCTGGGATTGCGTCATTCTGGGCCAAATGGCAGGCAGCCTAACCACTTTCGCGAACATCGACCAGGACGTGCTGTTGATGTCCGGTACGAAGAAGGGCCCGCGCTTCCTCATGCCCGCCCTCGACGACCTCGCCGCCACCCTCCCGCACAACCGGCGCGTGACGCTGCCCGGCCTGGACCACGGCTCACCCGCCGACCCCAGCCAGACCAACGGCGGCGGCAACCCCACCGCCGTCGCCCCCTCTCTCCGCGAGTTCTTCGCCCAACCATGACAACCGGCCCCCACGCCCTCGAAAGCGCAACGGACCGAGAACCTTTCGGCTCGCAGAGCGCTACTTCATTCGGAGATCGGGGGAGTGTGGGATTGCCGGTTCCGTCTCACTTCGGTGGTGAGGGCGCGTCGTTCCGGTTTCGGCCGGTCGGTGCGCTCAGTAGGGCGAACACCGCGTCGAGCTGGTCGCGGGCTCGGTCGATTTCGGCTGCGCGGCCGGCGATGTGGTGCAGCAGTGTGCGCTGAAAGATCCCGTCGATGGTGACGTAGACGGTGGCGGGCGTCAGCGCCGGTTCCGTGCCGGAAAGTTCGCAGTAGCGTGAGACGACCCGCCAGATCATCTCCTCCCGGCGGGCCTCGATGTCGAGGACGTCGGCGCGGAACGAGTCGTCGAACAGGCTCTGGTTGCGCAGGTCGTACCAGAGCCGGTGTATCGCCGCGTCGGCCTGGAGGGTCCCGAAGAAGGTCGCGGCGAACTCGGTACGCAGCTGCTCGGCACTCTCGGCCGCCGCGCAGACCTCGTCGTAGCGGGTGACGCAGACGGCCTCGTATTGGCGTACGGCGTGGGCGATCAGGTCGAGTTTGTCGGTGAAGTAGTAGTGGAGTACGCCGTGCGAGTACTCGGAGTTCTGTGCAATCTCGCGCAGGCTCGTGCGCGCGTAACCGAGTTCGGCCAGCGTGTGCAGAGTGGCCCTGGCCAGCTCGTTGCGCCGCGCCTGGAACTTGTCGCGGGCGCGTTCTTCCACGCGGGCTTTGGGGTCGGCGACCTGCGTCACGTTGAGTCCTGTCCGGGTCACGTCATATCTGTCCTGTGAGTGTAGCGGTGCCCGTGCGGCGTCCTTTTGACGAGTGTCCAAGGAAGTCTTGACGTCTGTCAAGAAAAGTCTTGACGAGTGTCAAGATTTCTGTTTACTGTGGCCTGCGACACATCGACTGATGACTGTCTCCCACATCACGCTCGCAAGTTCGCGACGCTTGCGGATCTCGACGAAGAGGTATCGATATGACGAGCTACAACCTGGCCGGACGCACCGCACTGGTGACCGGCGGGGCACAGGGCCTGGGGGCCGGCATGGCTCGAGCGCTCGCGGCGGCGGGCGCCTCGGTGGCGATCGGCGACATCGACGTCGAGGGCGGCCGGCAAGCCGTCGAGGCGCTGCGGAAGGCAGGGGCGAAAGCCGAATTCATCGCGTTCGACGTCACCGACGACGCCGCGTGGGAGGCCGCGACCACCACCACGGTGCAGGCGCTGGGCGGACTGGACATCGTCGTGAACAACGCGGGCGTCGAGGTCACGAACCTGCTGGTCGATCTCGACCCCGTAGCGACATCGAAGATGATGGAGATCAACCTGCTGGGCACCGCGCTCGGTATCAAGCACGCCTTTCGCGCCATGCGCCCCGGCGGTGTGGCGGGCAACGGGGGAGCGGTGGTCAACATCGCGTCGGTGGCGGCGACGATCGCGTTCCCGGGCATCAGCATGTACTCGGCGACCAAATCCGGCATCGACCGCCTCACCAGGGTCGCCGCGGCCGAATCCGGCAAACTCGGCTACGGGGTGCGGGTCAACTGCATCTACCCGGCGCTGACCCCGACCGCCATGGGCAACAAACTCGCCGTCGACTGCGCCGAACTCGGGCTCTTCCCCTCTCCCGAGGCCGCCGCGCAAGCCGTCGCCGAGCTGACGCCGCTCGGCCGCCTCGGCCAGGTCGACGATATGGCCGACGCCGTCGTATTCCTCGTCTCGGACGCGGCGAAATTCATCACCGGAGCGGGCCTCCCCGTCGACGGAGGCATGGGGATGTAGCCCGGATCTTCGACCGTCGCAACAGCTTTCACCGACACCCCCCACCTTCAGAGGAGTCCAGCCATGCCCACCGACAAGCGCGTCGTCGTCTACGGTGCCTCCGGTTACACCGGTCGTCTTATCTGTGAGTATTTGCGCGAGTACAACATTCCGTTCCTCGCCGCCGGTCGCGACCACGGTCGCGTCAAGGCCGCCGTCGAGGCCGTGCCGGGCATCGACACCGTCGACCACGAGATCGTCGAGGTCGAGCACACCACCGCTGCACTGGCCGAGGCATTCCGAGGCGCGGATGTCGTGCTCAACACCGTCGGTCCCTTCGCTCGCTACGGCCACGAAGCAGTGCAAGCCTGCCTGGAGATCGGCGCCCACTACACCGACACCAACGGTGAGCAGAACTGGATGATCGACGCGCAAGACCGGTACAGCGCCGACTTCGCCTCGCGCGGACTGCTTCTCACGCCCGGCTTGGCGCAGATGTACTCGATCGGTGAGATCGCCGCGAACATCTGCCTGGAGAATCCCGGCCTCGACACCCTCGACATCCAGGTGTTCTGGAAGGGCCATCCCACCGTGGCCTCGACCAACACCATCCTCACCAACGCGGCCTTCGCCAAGGCGTACTACCTGGAACAGAACGAGTACGTCGAATGGCCTCCCGAGGAGGGGCTCTACACCGTCAGCGTGCCGGGACAGCACGAACTCGGCCTGGCGCTGCCCTGGGGCGGCACCTCACACCCGGTGTGGTTCAAGAACGATCCACGCGTCGCCAACGCCCGCGCGCTGGGTGGGGTGTTCAATCGTCCACTGATGCAGGGTGTTCCGGTGTTGGTGGCCGCGGCGTTGCAGCAGATGGAAGGTAAGTCGGAGGAGGAGAAGTACCGGATCATCGACGAGCAGTCGGCAGCGATTCGCAGCGAGATGCCGCCGCGGGAGAACCCCCGGATCAACACCTCTTTGGACTCGGTGTACGCCTCCGGTCCGCTCGGGCGCGCACACTGCGTGATCCACGGCAACTGCAACTACAAGCAGACGGCCCTGCTCAACGCGCACGCCGCCGCCGAACTGCTGCAGGGCCCACCGCGGCGCGTCGGATTCGCTTCCAGCTGCCAGGCTTTCGGGCACCGGGAACTGCTCGGGACGCTACGCGCGTTCGGGCTCGTGCTCGATCCCATCGTCAGCGTGCACCGCTGAGGTCCACGATGCGTCTCGCAGATTATCTCGACAAAGGTGCGTCGCTCGGTCGTGGGGAACCCTGCCTCACGACCGGCGGCGTGACCGCCAGCTACGGCGAGGTCCAGGATCGATCCGTCCGCATCGCGGGTGCGCTGCAGCACACCGGGATCGAGGCGGGCGACCGGGTGGCGGTGCTGTCGGCCAACGACCCCCTCGCACTCACCTGCGTATTCGGCATATCGCGGGCGGGCGCGGTGTGGTGCCCGGTCAATCCCCGCAACGAGGCCGACGAGAACCGCCAGCTGTTCGACCTGTTCGGATGCCGGCTGCTGTTCTTCCAGGAGAAGTTCGCCGGGCTCGTCGACCGGATCCGCGGCCACCTGCCCCGCCTGGAATGGCTCGTCTGTCTCGACGGCGAATTCGAGTGGGCGATGCGCTACGACGACTGGCTCGCCGAGCATCTCGCGCAACCCGACGAGACGCGCCGGCCGGAGGGCGGCCTGTGCATGCTGGCCGGCACCGGTGGCACCACGGGGCGGCCGAAGGGTGTGCGGCTCACCGAGGACAACATGATGACCTCGACGGCGCTGACGTTGATGAGCTACCCGTTCGGCGACCGGCCGCGCTACCTCGCGCTCGCGCCGTTGACGCATTCCGCCGGCGTGCTGACCTTTCCGATCCTGAGCCTCGGCGGCGAAGTCGTGATCATGCCGGCGCCCGACATCGGCGAATTCCTCGCGTCGATCGAGCGGCATCGCATTACCCACGCCTTCCTCCCGCCGACCGTTGTCTACGGCGTCCTCGACCATCCCGACCTCGACAGCCGCGACCTCGGATCACTGCGCTGCCTGTGGTACGGCGCGGCTCCCATGTCGCCGACCCGGCTCGAAGAGGCCCTGCATCGGATCGGACCCGTTCTCGGTCAGCTGTTCGGGCAGACCGAGGCCCCGAACATGATCGCCACGCTGGCACCGGCCGACCACTTCCGCCCGGACGGATCGGTGGCGACCGAGCGTCTCACGTCGGCGGGCCGGCCGACGCCGTTGACCACCGTCGCCATCATGGACGCGGTGGGCACACTGCTTCCGCGCGGAGAGCGCGGCGAGATCGTCGTCCGCGGACCGCTGGTGATGGACGGCTATCACGAAAACCCCACGGCGACAGCGGAGGTCAGCGCCTTCGGATGGCATCACACGGGTGATATCGGTTATCTGGACGACGACGGCTTCCTGTTCGTGGTCGACCGTGCGAAGGACATGATCATCACCGGCGGGTTCAACGTCTATTCGGCGGAAGTGGAGCAGGCCCTGTCGGCACATCCCGCGGTCAAGGATTCGGCGGTGGTCGGCCTCCCCGATGCCAAGTGGGGCGAACGCGTCACCGCCGCAATCGAACTCCGCGCCGGCCACGACACCGCAGGCGACGACATCATCGCCTTCGTCAAGCAACGGATCGGAAGTGTGAAGGCGCCCAAGGACATCGAGATCTGGAATGAGCTGCCTCGCTCGAAGGTGGGCAAGATCCTCAAGAACGAGGTCCGGGCGAAGATGTTGGACATGCGGACGACGTGAGCCCCGACGAGTGCCGGATCCAAAACATCATGTGGCCGGAGTCGTTGGGGGAGGCCTTATCGCGCCGTTCGGTCCGGTCGAGGTGGAATCCGAGCCTACGGGCGACGGCGGCGCTGCGAGTGTTGGCTGCGTCGCAGTGGATTTCGACCCGATCGATGCCGGGAAGGCTCGACTCGGCGCGGCGGCGTGACCCCGGGCGCCAAGGCCGCCGAACGTTCAGCACTCATCGCACGATGGTGGCCACGGATTCCGTGGCGTGCAAGCCGATATTTTGGAGCGTCGAGGTCGGCTGGTACCGGCTGTGGGAATCGTTGCCGGGTGTGGTCTCGGGCTCATAGTCTGCTATCTGCGGAGGGAGATTTTCACGAAAACAACTCCGACGGTTCTATTGCCTCGTGTGGAGACCCCGTGGTGCACAGTGGAGGCGCTACCGTCTTGCGGTACCGCTGGGGCAGGCGAGGGAAGGTGGATCGGATGGGCGGGGTGCGGGATCTGCTGTATGCGGCGAAACGCCGGATGTATCGGGGTGACCGGCCGGGGAGATTGGCCCGGGTATTGAATCGGGCCTCGGAGTGGATGTATTCGGCGGGCGTGTTGTCCCCTGGCTACGCCATGACTTTGGAAGTGTCCGGTCGGCGTACCGGGCGTCCGGTGCGGCTTCCGATCGCGGTCGCGGAGTACGAGGGGCAGCGGTACCTGGTGTCGATGCTGGGCGCGGAGGCGGGGTGGGTGCGCAATGTTCGTGCGGCGCACGGTCGTGCGTTCCTGCTCCGGCGCGGTCGTGAGGAGGTGCGGCTCACCGAGGTGGAGGTGGGGGAGCGGGCGCCGATTCTGCGCCGTTACCTTGCTGTGGCGCCCGGTGCGCGTCCGCACTTTCCGATCGATCGCACCGCCCCGCTCGGTGAGTTCGAGCAGATCGCGGACCGGTATCCGGTCTTCCGAATCGAACCCGCACGCTAGCTTCGGTTGGGTGCGAAGTTCTCCCGGCCCCTCGGCATCCGGCGCGACTTCCTCGTCGACCGCGACGCCGCTGTGGCCGATCCGTCCGTGAGCTTGCTGTCGGGATTTTCGACTGCAGGTACATCGCGCACATGAATCGACGGGTTCGGCCTGGCCACCGTCTGGCGTAGTGTCGAAACCACGGTTACGCCGAGTGAGAGACGGTTGATGCGGCCGATTCGCATATGTGCGGTGCTGCTGGGCGCGGCCGTTCTGATGAGCGGCTGCTCGAGTTCGGCAACGCCGGGGCCTCCGCACCCCGGTGAGCTGCCGCTGCGCCGGGTCGCGCAGGTGTCCTTGACCGGCGGACCGGTGCGTTTCGACTACACCGCCCTCGATGCCGCGCGCGGGTTGCTGTTCGTGGCCCATATGGGCGCCGGGGAGGTGGTCGAGGTCGATGTGCGCGCCCATCGGGTTGTACGCACCCTTGCCGATATGCCCGACGTGCACGGGGTGCTCGTGGTCGGAGACACTCATCGCGTGTACGCCACCGCGACCGGCCGCAATCAACTCGTCGCGATCGACGAGGACACCGGTGCGGTGATGTTCACCGCACCGACCGGCGATTACCCCGATGGGCTGGCCTACGACCCGGTTCGCCGTGCGGTGTGGACGACCGACGAGCACGCCGGTACCGAGACCGTCGTCGACGCCGAAACCGGTGCGGTGCGCGCGACCGCCGCAGTGGATGGTGAGGCCGGCAACGTCGTCTACGACCCGGTCACCGACCGGATGGTGGTCGCAGTGCACGGCCGTAACAATCTGGCGCTGATCGATCCCGCGAAAGCCACTGTCATCCAACGCATTCCGATTCCCGGCTGTGATGATCCGCACGGGCAAGCCCTCGACGCGACAGACCGGGTGATGTTCGTCGGCTGCGAAGCAGGGGCGGCCATGGTCACCGTGGACCTGGTCACCGGCACCGTCACCGGCCGCGACCCGGTGGGCGAGACCCCCGACGTACTGGTCTACGACCTGGGCACGCACCGGGTGTACGTCGCGGCCGAAAGCGGCTGGGTCAGTGTGTTCGACCGTCGCGACGGCCGCACCGTCGCGGTCGGCGCCGCGCATGTGGCCGATGGCGCCCACTCGCTCGCGGTGGACCCCGCTACCGACCACTGCTATATACCGATCCCGAAAGGCCCCGACGGCACGCCGGTGCTGTGGGAATTCGAGCCCACCGGCTGAACCTGTGGAACCCATGTCTGCCATCTCCCTCGACCGCGTCACCGCCGGCCACGACACCACCACGGTGCTCGTCGACGCCGACGCGGAATTCGCCCGTGGCGCCTGCTCGGCGGTCGTCGGGCCCAGCGGCGCCGGGAAGACGACACTGCTGCGGCTGCTCAACCGGCTCGCCGAACCCACCAGTGGCACCATCCGGCTCGACGGCACGCCGATCACCAGCCTCGACGTGCTCGACCTCCGTCGTCGCGTCGGGCTCGTCGGACAACAGCCCGTCCTGCTCACCGATACCGTCTCCGAGGAGATCCGGTATGCCCGAGCGGATTTGGCTACGCAGCGTCTCGAGCAGTTGCTGGCCCTGCTGGGGTTGGGGCCGGAGTTCGCCACCCGTCGATGCGCACAGCTGTCCGGCGGTCAAGCCCAGCGAGTCTGCCTGGCCCGCGCACTCGCCGTCGAACCCGAAGTGCTGCTGCTGGACGAGCCGACCTCCGCTCTCGACAAGAACTCCGCCACCGCGGTCGCCGAACTCATCCGTACCCACACCCGCGACGGCGGCACCGTCGTGCTGGTCAGCCACGACACCGACTTCGTCGACGGCGTCGCCGACACGATCTGGTCGCTTCACCAGGGGCGGCTGACCCGTAGTTCCCGCCCCCTCGAACCACGGAACACGAAGTGACAGCGGGCCTTTCGGTGCCCGGTTGGGGCGGGGTGGCGACATCGCTGGCACTGGTGGCGGTAGCCGCCGCCATCGCCTACCGCCAGCAGCTGCACCTGACCCGCGAACTGCTCGTCGCCGCCGCTCGTGCCGGTATCCAGTTGGTCGCGGTCGGCGCGCTCTTGCTGATTCTGTTCCGGCACACCGGGTTGCCCGGCGCTCTCGGCTGGGTCCTGGTCATGATCGTCATCGCGGGGCAAGTCGCCGCACGGCGCGGCGCGGGTCTGCCGCACGCGGCCCGCGCGGCCACCATCGGCGTGGCCACCGGATCGGGCATCACTCTCGGCGCGCTGCTCGCACTCGGGATCATCTCCACCCAAGCCCGCGTCGTGGTCCCGGTCGGCGGCATGATCGTCTCCGCCGCCATGCAGGCCACCGGCATCGCCCTGCGCCGCCTGCGCGAAGACGCCCAGCATGCCCGCCCGGCCATCGAAGCCCGGCTGTGCCTGGGCCTTTCGGCCCGAGAGGCGTTCGCGCCACATCGTCGCTCGGCCCTGCGCACCGCGCTGATCCCCGCGATCGACTCCACCAAAGTCGTCGGCCTGATCAGCCTGCCCGGCGCCATGACCGGGCTCATCCTCGCCGGCGTCGACCCGCTCACCGCGATCCGCTACCAGATCGTCGTCATGTACATGCTGCTCGCCGCCACCGCCTTGGGCGCCCTCACCACTGCCCGCGTAGCCGAACAGGCCTTGTTCGACGACACCCAGCGGCTTGTACGGCTACCCGACCGCTGACCCCCTTCGGTGAACCGCGCCTCCCGCCCGACGATCCCCGGACTCCGCCTCTCTCTCCTGGTGGTGCGTACCGCACAGCTGTCAGGCGGTTGCTCGATCCCAACTACCGCAGCTGACATCGCGGCAAGGCTTTTGCTCCGCAATGCGCAGGCAGTTTCCAGCCGAAGACCCGGGCCGTACGCATGGACGGTCGAAATTGGGCCGTAGGTCCCTGGCAGCGAGCGTAGTGGGCGACGACAGTGGAGACAGCGTCTCCTACATGTGAGGAAGTGACGAGAAGTGAGTATCGCTCGACGTATCGCTTTGCTGTTCCGGGTCAAGACGAACAAGCTGCTCGATCGCACCGAGGACCCTCGTGAGGTGCTCGACTACTCGTATCAGCGGCAGTTGGAGATGCTCGCGCAGGTGCGGCGCGGCCTGGCGGATGTCGCTACCAGCCGTAAACGCATCGAGCTGCAGCAAAACCAGCTCCAGCAGGCCGCCGACCGCCTGCAGAGCCAGGCCCGGCAGGCGGTCGGGCAAGGTCGCGACGACCTGGCTCGGGAGGCGCTGACTCGGCGCGCGGCAACCCTTGCCCAGATCGAGCAGCTACGGCCGCAGTATGACGACCTGGCCGCGCAGGAGGCGAAGCTCACCACCGCCTCGCAACGGTTACAGGCGAAGGTGGAGGCGTTCCGTACGCGCAAGGAGACGATCAAGGCCACCTATACCGCGGCCGAGGCGCAGACCAAGATCAGCGAGGCTGTCACCGGCATCTCGGAGGAGATGGGCGATGTCGGGCTGGCGATCCAGCGGGCCGAGGACAAGACAGCGCAGATGAGTTCGCGCTCGCAAGCGCTGGACGAGCTGATCGCCTCCGGTGCCTTGGAAGATGCCACCGCTCCGGTCGGCCGGCGTGACGATATTCAGGCCGCCCTCGACGCCGGTCGGGGCAGTGATGTCGATGCCGAACTGGCGCAACTGAAAAGCTCACTCACGCCGGCGATCGAGGCGAACGCGCAGGAAAGGCCGCAATCATGATCGTTCGTATTCTCGGCGAAGGCCAATACACCCTCGACGACGCCCGCCTCAGCGACCTCAATGAACTCGACGACGAGCTGCTGCAGGCCGCCGACGCGGGCGACGACACCGGGTTCTCGCTCGTCCTGGGCCGCATGTTGGCCACTGTCCGGGATCTTGCTACCCCGGTAGCCGACGATGCGCTGGTCGCCTCGGATCTGGTGCTTCCCAGTGCGGACATGCCGCTGTCCGAGGTTCACGCGATGCTGCGCGACGACGGACTGATTCCGGGATAACTGCCATGCGTACCCGTTTCCGGCCGGACCATCGGCTCACGGCCCGCATGGGATTGACCATGTTCTTGCTCGGCTTGATCTATGTCGCGTTCATCGCGGCGCTGGTGGTGCTGATCAAATCGGTCGTGGTGGTCGTGGTGATCGTAGGCGGGCTGCTGTTCGCGCAGTTCTGGTTTTCCGACCGGATCGCTCTGTACGCGATGCGGGCGCGTGTCGTCACCGCGGAGGAGGCGCCGCAGCTGCACGGCATCATCGACCGGCTCTGCGCCACCGCGAACATGCCCAAACCGCAGGTCGCTATCGCGGACCTCGGTATGCCCAACGCGTTCGCCACCGGTCGCAGCCCTCGCCGCGCTGTCATCGCCGTCACTACCGGCCTGCTGCAGCGGCTTGATGCCGATGAGCTCGATGGTGTGCTGTCGCATGAGCTTTCGCACATCGCGCACCGGGATGTGGTGGTGATGACCACCGCGTCGTTCATGGGCGTGCTTGCGGGTCTGATCGCACGATTCACTCTGTACTCGGCAATGTTCGGCGGAGGCGGCCGGGACCGCCGCGACGGCGACAACCTGTTCCTCGTCGTTCTAGCCGTGATGGCGGTCTCCGCGGCCGTCTACGCGATCAGCTTCCTGCTGATCCGAGCGCTGTCACGGTATCGCGAGCTGGCCGCCGACCGAGCCGGGGCGATCCTCACCGGCCGCCCGTCGGAGCTTGCCTCGGCGCTGACCAAGATCAGCGGGGACATCGGTCGCATTCCCAGTCGTGACCTGCGCACCGAGCAGCCGTTCAATGCGTTCTTCTTCGCCCCCGCGCTGGGCGCCGGCGCCACCTGGTCGACGCTACTGTCCACCCATCCGAGCCTCCAGCAGCGACTGGACCAGCTCGGCGCACTGGCTACCGAACTCGGGCAGGAGAGCTGAAATCGAGATGGGATTCCTCAACGCGCTGCTGGGCCGCACCAAGCCGGTGCAGCCGAATCTCGATGTACTGTTCGCTGTTCCACCCGCTGCCTACACTCTGCAGGCGGCGCTGGACGTCCACCCGACCGGGGCTGGGGCCGTGTGCTTCAAACAGGCCGAGGGCGCCGGCGCAAGACAGTCCGAGGCGGAGATCCTCGATCTGCTGCACCTCGAACCGACCATCGCAGTGGCAGTGACGATCGACGAATTCGGCTACACCTGGATCACCTGCCGGCAAGACACCGCAGACTTGTCCGCGTTGACGACCGCGCTGCACGCGATCAATTCCACTCTGTCCGACAACGGTTTCGG
Organism: Nocardia nova NBRC 15556; assembly: GCF_001613005.1. Classification (GTDB taxonomy): domain Bacteria; phylum Actinomycetota; class Actinomycetes; order Mycobacteriales; family Mycobacteriaceae; genus Nocardia; species Nocardia nova. The sequence goes on from NZ_BDBN01000030.1 coordinate 23,071, forward strand.
CCCGAACCTGCTGTGCACCGTCATCGGCTTCGCCACCGCTGACCTCCCGCCACACCGGCTCGGCTTGGTTTACCTTTTCAAACGGGGCACCGTCTACCCGTTCGCGCCCTCCGGCGAGCAACGCCGCGACAACGCCCTCGAACTCCGAGCTCGCGCAGCACTTTCCGGCGAACTCCCCATCGAAGCCGAACTCGAGCGCTGGTTCCCACTGTGGGATGCGCCTGTGCCGTGACGACCCCGTCGCGGTGGCGCGGCGCATTGGCCCCGCGCTGCCACTCCCGGCGCGCGTGGTCCTGTGGAACGGCCCGCCCGGCATCCGTGCCCGAGTCCGTTCCCTTTCGCCCGGCCACGTCGCCTCGGTGCCGGATTCGTGGTCGATTCCGCCTCTCATTGATGCCCGGTACCGTGGCACGGAAGTGCGGACAGACGGAGCGGCTTTCGATCAGGGCAGCATCGCAGCCAAGCCGCATGACCGGCAGCGGGGCTGCTCGCGTCGATGCGCGTCCGAATCAACCGGTGTGGTCGGGGAGTCGGAGTCGTTTGAGGGCCGAGGCGTTCAGGGCGACGATGATGCTGGAGCCTGACATGGACGTGGCGGCGATTTGCTGCGGCCTCGGTTACGCGGCTGTGCCGGTGCCGAGTGTTTTCGTGCGCCGGATGTATTCCTCCTCGTCGATCTCCCCGCGCGCGTAGCGTTCGGCGAGGATCTGTTGGGGGCTGGGCCCGTGCTGTTCCGGAATTGTGTTCGGAATGGTTGAGCTGCTGTTGCCGCTGTAGCGGATCAGGGCCACGATGCCGGCCCCGATGAGTGCCCAGAAGATCACCATGCCGATGATCATGAGTGCATAGCCCCACCCGCTCAGACCGTTGCCGTACCACATCATCATCGTCGTCTCCTTCGCCTTGTTCGCAGGTTGGTTGCGCACCGTGCCGAGGGCAGTGCACGGCGGTGCGCGGAGGGTCACATCTGCATCGGCATCGGGCAAATGCCCTGTTGGTGCAGCCACATCATGATCGAATGCATGACCTGCATCATCGGCGATTGCATGTCCATCGTGGTTGCTCTCCTTGCCTCACCTGCCCGTGCCGGACAGGCACTACTACTTGCGCTACCCGGCACGAGCGGGGCAACGGCAGGGTGCTCAATTCCGGCCGGGGCGGCCCACGTCGACCATCATCACGGCCGTCATCAGCGTGCAGCCCAGCGCGACGAGCAGTAATCCCGACGGCATCACCCCGGTAACGACCAGGACCAGGGCGATCGCGATGATCAGCCCACAACAGGCGATCATCACCGCGCCGTGCCCGCGATGCCCGAACCCCTGCGCGCGCTGCAGTCCCCAGCCTGTCGATGGCTCTTGCGCGTGCATCGCGAACTCCCTGCATCAGATGCTCGAGCCGGTCGCTCGAGTTCACCCTCAGCTTGCTTCGGGCGCGTCTGGCCGGACAGAGCCGTCCAGACCTTCGTCCCGGGGCCGAAAGACCCACCGGGCGGCCCGATACCGCCGTCGGTGGCCCCGGGGGCGCACCGGGGCAAGCACGGCTCGGAAGTGGTCAGGAAGATGAAAGGGTGGTTTTTCGTGCGGTGAGGACTACTGCTGCGGCGAGGCAGGCGAGGAGGGCGGCGAGAGCGAGCAGGCCGGCCCCGAGGGTGGCGGCGGTGGCGACGATGCCGACGAGAAGCGGACCGCCCGCATCGCCGAGTTCGCGGCCGATCTCGGCGGCTCCCATGGTCTGACCGAGTCGGTCGGGCGGGCTCGTCGCCGCCAGGTGCGCGAATCCGAGGGGAGTGATCACTCCGGCACCCGCACCGAGGATCACCGCGGCGCACACCGCGCCCGCTACCCCGGGCAGGAGCGCGGCGGCGGAGGTTCCGACGGCGGCCAGGAGAAGTCCGGCGGCCATGCCGGATCGGTCCCGCAGCAGTCCCCGGTCGCGGGCACGTCCTACGCGGGGTTGAATCAGCGCGGCGGTGGCGGCGAGTATCGACACCACGGCGCCGGTGGCCAGCGGGCCCAGGCCGTGGCGGGCGCCGACCGCGGGTAAGAATCCGACGCCGACCGCGAGAGCGGCGGTGGCTCCGGCCAGAGCGGCGGTCGGGCGCAGGAACGAGCCGCTGCTCAGGCGGCGTGCCAAATCCACAACCGTCCGGCGGGTTTTCGGCATGACCTCGACGGCGGGCACGGTGACCGCCGCCCATACCGCCACTACCGCGGCGAGCGCCGCGAGTGCGGTGAAGAGCAGGTCATAGCCCCCGACGGTGACGAGGACGCCGCCCAGCAGCGGGCCGAGGGTGTAGCCCAGTCCTTTCCACGCGCCGTAGCTTCCGAAGGCACGTCCGTGTGCGGCGGCCGGGGTCAGGCGGGCGACCATAGCCCCGGCGGCCGGGGAGAACGCGGCAGCGGCCGCGCCTTGACCGAATCGTGCGAGACCGATCAGGCCCGGATTGCCGACCAGCGCGAATGCGGCGGACGCGAGCGTGAACGCTGCCAACCCGCCGAGCAGCACGGGTCGTGCGCCGACGCGGTCGGCCAGCGTCCCGAATACGGGTTTGAGAAGTACCTCCGCCCCGTCGTACACAGCCAGTAGCAATCCGAGTGTGAGCAGACTCGCATGCTCTTGCCTCGTATATCCGGCGAGCCCGGCAGCGATGCTGTGCGCGCCGAACGCGGTCACGAATCCGGCCGCGTACAACGGCCACAGCCGGGCTCGTTTCGCGTCGGGTCGATCGCCGGGGAAAGCGGTCATCGCGACTCGTGTTGCGTGCCAGCGGGTTCGGTGCCGGTGAGCAGAACGTGCAGTGGAGTACGAGCGGCAAGAGCGACAAGCCGCGCCAGTAATGGTCGTGCGAGGTAGAACCCGAGAAGACCGATCACGGCTCCGAGGGCGAGGCCGGCGAGTACGTCTTGCGGGTAATGCGCGGCGATGTACACCCGAGCGAAGGCCATGACCACCGCGGCCACGGCGGCGAGTACCGCGAGGCGTCGGTGCACCAGCCACAATCCGGCGGTGACCGCGCCGACCATGACCGCGTGGTCGCTGGGGAACCCGGCATCGGTACTGCAGTGCAGAATCACGATGTCGTGCAACGCATGACACGGCCGGGTCTCGTCAACGGCGGCGGCGATCGGCTGATTGACCGCGAGCGCGGCCAGTACGCCCAGCGGCGCCCACACCGCAGCCACCATCCGGGCGGGATCGGCGTCGCGGCGGGCGGTCCACCATCCGGCTGTCAGCAGCAGTGCAAACAGCACCACCCCGTAGTCGGCGTAGCCGGACACGATCGGATGCAGCCACGGCGTATCGCGGGCAAAGTCGTTGACATCGTAGAAGATTCGCGTATCCACGCTCACCGGCGCTCCTCGGTTCCAGGGCTGGGTCACATCTGGTGCAGGGCTCGAAAGACCCGCTCGGTGTAGTCGGCCAGCCGATCGGAGCAATGCTCGAGTTGTTGCTCGGCTACGACGGCCGCAGGAGCGCCGAACACATCGCGCGCCTTGATGTCGCGATGCCAGCGCCGGAGCCGTTCGAGACTCTGTTCCTCCTCCTCGAGCTCGGCCATCGTGAATTTGGCCTTGGCGATCTCCTTGTCGATCTCGGCATCGAACCGGGTGCACTCGGCAAGGAACTCGGCCCACTCCTCTGTGCGTTCTCCCGTGAACATCGTCTCCAGTCGGGTGGTGTCGGTGTCGGCGTGACCGGTGGCATCGAGCACCAGCACCTCACCCTCCCCGCGTTGCGCCAACGCGATCACCCGTGTGATTCCCTCGGCGAACACCGGAACATCGGGCACCACCCATACGCCCTGCCCGACCTGTAGTGCGCCCACGCGGCGCAGTTCACGCCACACAGCCACCCGATGCCGCGACGGCTCCGCCGGCACGCGTACCAGCAGAACAAGCCATCGGGCGACCGTCTCGTTCTTTGTCACGAAGAGAAATGTAACAGGCGTTACTTAGCCTCCTGTAGCAGACGGCGGCACGCCGACCGGCGGACGACCGGAGCTACGTGGCTGGCGAGGCCGGCGAAGGTTGTCAGACTGTGGCTGCGGGACGGGACGAGCCGGCGACAGCCAGCAGATATCCGGCGACGGCGAGCGAAGCGAGGAACGCCAGCCCGCCCAGCGGTGGATTCTGCAGGTAGGGGTGGCCGATGGCGCCGAACACGGACAGCTTTGTGAGCCATGTCGGCCAGGCGAACATGGGAACCAGCATCATGAGCAGGTAGGACAGTCCCAATCCGGCAGCCAGGACGGTCACCGCGAAGCGGGGCCACCAGGCGACGAGCCAGGCGCCGACGCCTGCCAGCCCCAGCGCGAACAGCGCCACGGCCGACATTGCTCGCAGGATGGCCGAGGCGTCGATGTCGCCGCCGACGACGCGCATCGCGATCAGCATGCCGGCCGTCGCGCCGACGATGACCACGGCCACACCCGCGAGCAGGGCGGCGATGCGCTGGCGGATCAAGGCGGCGCGCGAGAGGGGCGTCGACAACAGCACTGCGGTGCGGCCCTCGTCGAGGTCGCTCACCCAGGCGGCGACCTGTGTGACCACGAATGCGGCGGCGATCGGTGCGGTGAATTCCGCGACGTATCCGAGGTACTGGTCGGCGGGGCTGAATCCCGGATCCACTTGCAGCATGCGGCGGGTCACGTCGAATTTGTCCCACATCTCGGTCACTTCGGGCTCGAGCCAGGCCATCAACCCGACACCGGCCGCGGCGGCCACCGCCCACAGTGCCAATCCCGCGCGTTCGCGTACCAGAATCGCCGACCAGAGGCGGTCCAGCAGTCGTCGCTGCACCCGCGCAGGTCGCCGAGTCGGACCTGCTCGCCATTCCGTCAAGGCGGACCCGATGTCGCGCCGGGTGAACACCCACGCCGCAACTCCGGTCACCGAAGCCGCCCCGGCCACGATCGCCACCAGTGACGCCGGGTCGAATCCGATGCCGGGGACCAGAGCGCGGAAGTCTGTGAAGTAGTAGAAGGGTGAGACGAACCGCAGCAGCGCCGGCGATCCGAACCGTTCCCACACGTTCGTGTACAAATACAGCGCCACCACGATCAGTGCCGCCACCGCGCTCGCGGTTCGAGGGGTGGGAGCGAGCTGACCTGTCAGTGTGCCGATCGCGTATCCGGCGAAAGCGCATGCGGCGCAGCCGAGTCCGGTCGAGAGCGAACCGGGGACGTTCGAGTCGCCGCCGACGGCCATCGCCGCGGCCAGTCCCAGCCCGAGTCCCAGCCCGATCACCGCCAGCACCGCCGCGAACCCGAGCGCGCGATCGCGGACCAGCCGCAACCGGGACTGTCCGGTGGACAGCAGCACCTCGACCGCGTGTCCGGCCTCCGCTCCGCGGACTGCACCAGCGCCCTGTAAGGCGCTGTAGAGGGTGAGGAACAGGACGAGCAAGGTGACATTGTGGTAGGTCAGGTAACCGCCCAGGGTGTCGAGGCGGTCCGCGGGCCACCGCAGCAGCCGCATCGCCTGTACCCCGGGTTGCATGCTGTCGGCCATGCCCCGCGCCCCGCCCGCGAAACGGGCTGTCTCACTGCGGAATCCGCTCGCGATGGCCGTCATCGCCAGCGCGCTGCCCAGGATCCATGCCACGGTCCCGCGCCGGTGCGCGCGCACGGTGTCAGCGACCAGCCACAGGCTCGGCGGTGTCGAACTCACGGAGGAACACCTCCTCGAGTGACTGCTCGTGGCTGTCGAGCTCGATGACTCCCGTAGCGGACAGCATCTGCAACAGCGGCCCGATCGATCCCTGCACCGAGCAGGTCAACCGGTGATCCACGAGCCGCGGTTGGGCGACCCCGGGTACGGCGGCCACCGCGTCGACGTCCAGTTCTCCGGTGATCACGGCCTCTACGCGGTGGATTCGCTTGGCGCGCAACTCGTTCAACGAACCTATTCGCCGTACCCGCCCGTCGCGGACGAGTGCGATGCGGTCACACACCGATTCGACTTCGGACAACACGTGCGAGGACAGCAGCACGGTGGCGCCGGCGGCGGTTGCGCTACGGAGCATGTCGTGGAACACGCGCTGCATCAACGGATCCAGTCCGAGGGTGGGTTCGTCGAGGATGAGCAGGTCCGGTCTGTGCATGAATGCCTGGACCAGCCCGAGTTTCTGCTTGTTGCCGTGCGAGAGGTCCTGGTAGCGGCGGCCGAGGTCCAAATGCAGATTGCCGGCCAGTGTGTGCAGGTATGTCTCGTCCACTCCGCCCCGTAGGCCCGCCAGCATTCCCAGCACGTACCCTGCGGTGACCCTCGGCCATTGCACCAGCTCACCCGGCAGATAGCCGACCCGGCGCTTGATGGCGACACTGTCGGTATGTGAGTCGAACCCGAACAAGCGAGCGTGTCCGCGATCGGGACGGGCCAGATCCATCAACAGCCGGATCGTCGTGGTCTTTCCGGCACCGTTCGGGCCGACGAAACCGAACGTCTCACCGCGTCCCACCGTGAAGTCCAGATCGAAGACACCGCGGCCGCCACCGAAATCCTTGGTCAACCCCGAACAAGCGACCACCGGCACGGCCGCGACACCGGTGTCGGTATCGAAGGCCATGACGTCATCGTCAGACATACGTTCAGCAGCTGCTAGGGCACTACGACCCCGCCGCGCGAGTACGAGGCCACCACGGGCCGGCACTCCGGTGCCGGGGCTGGGAGCTGTCTGTTCGAGCCTGTGTAGGAGAGCGCCACGCCCACGCGGTATCTTTCGGAGATTCTCGACGATTCCGCGCAAGTGCCGGCACACCCCCGCCGAGCTCGCGACTGCACCGTCCGATGAAACCTGTTGCCGAGACGGCACTATGACCAACCTCCGGAGGGCCATGTCGACCGTTTACACCATCGGCCATTCCACCCGTGCCATCACGGAGTTCATCGGGATACTGCAGCATGTCGGCATCGGTGTGGTGGCAGACATCCGGACCGTGCCCAAGTCTCGGCACAATCCTCAGTTCCACATCGACCGGCTCGCGGGATCGCTGGCCGCCGCTGGTATCGACTACCGGCCGATGCCGGGGCTGGGCGGACTACGCAAACCGGCGGAATGTTCGATCAACACCGGATGGCGCAACACGTCCTTCCGCGGATACGCCGACTATATGCAGACGCCCTCATTCGAGGAGGCGATCGAGGAACTTGTCGCGCTGGCGGCGGAACGTGTCGTTGCCATCATGTGCGCCGAGGCTGTCTTTTGGCGCTGTCATCGCCGCCTCGTTGCCGACGCACTTCTCGTGCGGGGCATCGAGGTACAGCACATCATGGGTGCGGCGCAGCTGACACCGGCGGTGATGACAAGCTTCGCGGTGGTCAGTGGAACACGAGTCAGCTATCCGTCGATGCCCGGGTGATCGGGCGGGCCGTTCCACCGCGCGCGCGTCATGTCCACCCGGCTCCCGCGCATCGGGGTGCCTTCGGCGCGCAGGAGGTCGGCGGCGCTGCCGGCGTGGCACGACGCGGGCGTGCCGTCGGCGCGCACGACCCGATGCCAGTGGGTCTCGTCGGCCCAGGCGGTCATGACCCGGCCGATTTGCCGGGGACCGGCGCCGACCAGGTCGCCGATCGCGCCATAGGACATCACCCGGCCGGGCGGAATCTGGTCGATCACGTCGAGGACGCGGCGTGCGAACGCCGATATCGCCCCACTCCTTTCCCGACTCATTCGACTCGGATCGGCGGTCGCGTGGTGGCGGCGGTTCGGTGGTGCGCCGGGTGGTCGTGTCGGGGCGCGGGGGAGGGCCGACGAAACAGTTGTCTGTGTGTCGGGCGGGAGTCGTCGCGGGCGGGGATCTCGACCAGCAGGTTCGGCCGGTCCACCAGCCACCACAGGGCCCGGGCTTCGGCGACGGTGCGGTCGGTATCGCTCCTGCCGTGCCGGTTACCGGGACCTGCCGGTCCGGGATCGGGTGGTGCGGGAAGATGACGAATCGAAGTGATGTCGGATGGGAGGCGAGGAGCGGTGATGGAGAAATTCTCGGTGGACGCGATGGCGCGTGAACTGTTGCAGCGAGCCGGTGCGGCCGCGGCGGGGCGCGCCGCGGACACCCTGTACGGCGGGCACGAGCATCGGCTGCGGCAGACCGTGGTCGCGTTGGTGGCCGGCGCCGAGCTGGCCGAGCACGACAATCCGGGCGAGGCGACGCTGCTGGTTCTGCGCGGGCGAGTCCGGCTGCGCAGCGCGGACACCACATGGGAAGGACGCCATGGTGACCTGCTGGTGGTGCCGCGGGCCCGCCACAGCCTCGAGGCGATCGAGGACAGTGCAGTGCTGCTGACGGTCGCGAAATAGTCTGGCCGGCCGGGCCGTTCATCACGATCGGCACCGGGCCGAGTCGGGTCCCCGCGGTCGTCACCGGCTGGTGCACGCACCGATACGACGCCGGCGCCGGATTCGCTGGTCTCACCGGAACCGGTCATCGATCACCTCGCGGGGAAGCTGCTGGGGGGTCGGGTGGGTGATCAGCATGCGGATGCCATCCGGGTCGACACCGTCGACGAAGGTGATTCCGTTGCGGGTGTGGGTGTAGGTGCTCTTGTAGTGCTCACGCAGGCGACCCTCGATCCGATGTAATTCGGCCTCGCTGTCGGCCGACCAGACGATCTGCTCGACACCGATACCACCGACCGGTAGCGCGCCGTGATGCCGGCTCAGACAGAGGTACAGCTGGAAACCGGAGGGCGTCAGGAGCAGCGCGGCGTCTGGTTCCCGCAGTGCTTGCGAGCATTCGAACACCTCGCGGTAGAAGCGTATCGAACGATCCAGGTCCGATACCCGCATGACATACGACGTCACGTTTGTGGCCATATGAACCCACCTTCACTCTTCCTGCCTCGGGTGTCCGACCCGTCGGGCAGTGCACGAATCGGCCGATCCCGCATCATGATTCGGTTCATCGGCGTGTCCGGGCAGCCCTGCGGCCGAGTTCGGCGGCGAGCGATCCCGCGGCTCCTGTGACGGATGTAGCCGTCGTGGCCACCGTTGCCTGCCGGGACGCGTGCGACGGTGACGGGCGCTGCAGACAACGGTGAATCCCCTCTCGGTCGACATCCTCTCGGTCGACATCCTCGACGGGCATGGTGGTGACGTACCCCGGCCGTCGAACGATCGCGCCTGTCGGTGCATCGTTGCCGCGGCGCTGAGCGAGACGCCGAGGTGACGGGAACCGGAGCCGCTGCCGACGGGGTGCGCCGAGTGATCCGGCGGGGTGCGCCACCGCACCTTAGTTTATACAAAATTTGGATGTATAAATAGAGCCAGTCATGGGTCGGCGTTGTTGACGACCTGCTCGAGTGGTGGGGCAGGAGACCGGGACGGCTCGACTTGATGGCATCGAACGCTGGCTGTTCGACAAGGGCGTACCCGGGAAAAGGAGCTGACGCCCGATCCCGAGCGATGACTGCCAGTCGACTCGTGTGTGAATGTGGTTGGCGCCGGGCAACACTGACAGCTACCAGATTGTCAACGAAGCGTTTTGTCGAATGATCGCCACATGCGAACGGGCCGAGGCGCTTTCGGATCAGCAGGGCTGGAACGGGTAGCACGGGTGCGGCGGCGTGGCCGTCGTCGTCGGCTGGACTCGTTGTGGTGCCACCGCCGGCGCGGTGGTCACTTGCCCGGGGGTGCCGGTGCTGGTCGCTGAATAGGGCGGGCCAGGCGGGTCGGGGTGAGCCGGCCTCTCAGGGTCACCGATTCGCCGAGTTGCCAGTGTTCGGCTTCGGTGGGGGCGGACGCGGCAACCGTCTTATCCGAGGTGAGGAGTAGGGAGTCGCGTTTTGCCAGTTCACAGAGGCGGGCGGCTTCGTTGACAGCGTCGCCGATCACCGTGAATTCGTAGCGCTGCCGAGCGCCGACATTGCCTGCGACAACACGGCCCTCGGCGATTCCGATCGCAGCGACGAAATCCGCGGCGTCGGTATCGAGTCTGGCGTGGATCGCGCGGCCGCACGCCAATGCGGCGCCCGCTGCGTCGGGAAGCGTTGCAGGCGTGCCGAATACGGCCAGCGCCGCGTCTCCTTCGAACTTGTTGAGCAAGCCGCCGTGGCGCTCCACCTCGTCCACCACCACACTGAAGAAGCGATTGAGAATCGCGACCATCTCGGGTGCGGGCAGGGACGCGGCCATGGTCGTGGATCCGACGATATCGATGAACAGTGCGGCCGCCTCGACTTCGACGCCGCCGAGCGCGGCCGTGCCTGTCAGTGCGGCGTTGGCGACCTCGCGCCCTACGTGCCTGCCGAACAGGTCCCGGATCTGCTCGCGTTCGCGCAAACCGCCGACCATATTGTTGAAACCGCTCTGCAGTTCGCCCAGTTCGGTGCCGTCGTAGACCGCCAGTTCCAGATCGAATTCGCCCTTCTCCACCTCGCGCATCGCTCGGCGCACACCACTGATCGGGGCGACGGTCGCGGCCAGCGTCTGTGTCATCAGCAGCAAGCCGATCAGCAGGGTCGCACCGCCCAGCGAAAGCACGCACACTGCCAACCGGGCCGTGCTCACATCGTCGCTGCACAAAGCGAGCACCGCGAGCACCATCAGGCCCGCCACCGGGAGACCCGAACCGACCATCCACATCAACAACGATCGCCCGACGACGCCGATTCCGCGGCGGGAACGCGACTTCCGTGCCGAGAGCACTCGCGAGGTCACCGGTCGCAACGCGAATTCGATGATCAGATAGGTACTCGCGCACACCACAACCGCGCTGAAGGTGATCCCGAACGCGACCTTGGCGATCAGCCCGGGGTCGGCGAGTCCGGCGAGCAGCGTGAGCACAGCCACACCGCCGAACCACAGCACCGCCTGGATCCGCACCAGTCGCCGCGGCACTGCTGCGGCGGCGGTTTGTTGCCGTTCGGTGGGCACCGCATCCGGGTCGAGGGCCCAGCCCAGCGCGCCCAAACCGCGCACAGTGCCCCACCAGACGCCGATCAACACGGCGACCACGGCATATACCGGGGCGGCGACGGCATCGACCAAGACGATCTTCTCAGCGAAGACGGAAGGTCCGGGGAGGACGAAACCGATCAACGTGATCGAGACGAATACACCGGCCAGGTTGGCCAGCACGATCGGCACCGTCAACAGCAATTGCACGCGCAGCCGCCGAGTTCCCGCGGCTTCGTCCTCGCGTCCCAGCAGCCGCGACCCCCAAGGCGCCGCCTCGAGTGGGGTATTGCTGCGCGGCATACTCGGCCCGCCCTTTCTGGATCTACGTCGTACCGAGGGCCGGGTCGCCCGAAACACACATACTATGTCTCCGGCTCGCCTTGTCGCGCTGTGCGGAGCAGGCCAGGCCGGTCGCCGCACGACGCATCTGCGTGGACGAGAAAAGCCTCACCATGTGGCGAATGCAGGGAGTCACGCGCAGGTCGCTACCCCAGTGGCGCCCAGGTGTCCGCGTGTACATGGCGGCCACGTCGACGCAGAAGTGCAGGCGGCGGCGAACCGATCGTTCAAGCGGGAAGAGTGTCGCCGGGGAACCCGTGGCACGGGTGTACCTCGTAGTGCATCATTCCGGCTTGCACGCACGGGTCCTCGGCGAGGATCGCGGTGGCCTCTCCGGCAGGGACGGTCATGATCGCGACGCCTGCGATGGTGTCGGAGGCGACCGGGCACAGGACGGCGATCACGCCATCGGATCGAAGCGAGACCATGCGGCGCTGGTGTTCTAGTTCGATTGCGTTCGCGCCGTCCATGTTTCGGTTCGGTCCCCAGTGCAGCACGGACAGGCTGTAGGGTTTCGCGGTCGCGGCCAGCGCTTGAATCTGTTCGTCGGTCACGGTCGTGTTCAATGCTGTCTCCTCAGGTCGGCCGTGCTTTGCCTCCGCGACGATAACTGCCTCGGGATCATCGGGCAGCGGATCGAGTGCCGCGATGGCAGTTGGCCAGGATCGCGTCGTGGATGAACTGCGACAGTCCCGGGGCCATGTTGTCGTAGTTGAGGCCGAGCCGGACAATTTCGTGCGGCCTACCACGGACACCTTCTACGGTTCCCCCAGTTCGAGCCACTGCCATTTCATGCGACCTCGCACAAGGCGCTCGGAGCCGGTGAATCCGCTGACAGTAACCTCTCCGATACCGACTGTAACGAGCAAGTAACGGTCAATGTCTACTCTGACGCGGAAGAAATCGCCAAGGGTAAAGCGAATAGGTACATAAAATGCATCGTTCCCGCAGCGTACATCGCACGTGCTGGTGACCGGGCCCCAACAAAACCGATTTGTCGCAGGAAAAGATGTCTGAACCTTGGTCATTCAATTCAGAGGACATGCATCTCCGTATCTGGCTGGGCGACATGGCCTTCGATTACATTGCCTCTTCTGTGGCGGTAGCCAATCTGATCAGCGACTGGCGTCGGAGGCCCTGGTACGCAATCGAACTGATCCGGATCGGCTACGACAATCCGCAACTGCCACGGTTGCCCTGCGCTCGATTGTTCCAAGGGCCATGAGAACGGGACACCTGGCAGTGGTGTCGAGGTGTCGGACATGTCGGCCTTTCGTGTCAAGGGATTTCGCGGGTGGCTGCCACCTCGCTGGGCACGGTCGTTGATATCGACCGAGTGGGCGTCAACGGATGCCGCCTGGGGCGTGAGCGCATCCGACGACATTGCGAATCGCCTCCGCGGTCGCTTCCGCCTTGTCCCCTGGTATCGCCTGGCGGGCGCTGCGCCACGCGCACAGCCACGCGCACAGCGCCCCTGAAGCTGTCACCGAGGCGCGGCGGGCGGCCGTAGCCGCCGAGCAGTCAGCGCAGGAAACCACGCGCGCCAACGCCCTTGCCGTCGAGGCGAATCGGATCGCGCGCGGATATATGCGCATTTACTGGTTGGCGGTGTGGCGCGCGTCGCCCGATGAGGTAGCCGTGCGGTGCGAGGCGTCATGTCCGTCGCAGCGGGTCCGATGTCCCGGGCCGACGACGGCCGCGGTGCCTCGTGCCCAAAGACTCACGGCGAGTGGCCCATCCGCCCTTTCCGAGGTGTGTCGGGGCGGCGCACAGTGAGGTTTGCCGCCTCGGTGTGGCCGAGGCGGGTGAGTCCTGTCGCTACGCGGAGTCACCCGGGGGTGAATCGATCGGAGGGTAAGGGCTATGGCAACGAATAGGGCGCCGTCGCAACGTTTAACAGTTGTGATGGTGGTGGCCGCGGTGGCGGTCGTGCTGGCCGCGGTGGCGTTGTATTTCTCACTGACGCGTGACGGCGGGGATGACGGTGCGGCGTCGGGAAGTTCGACCGCGGCTACGCCGGTCGTGCCGGGTCTTCCTCCCGAGACCGCATCATCCTCGCCGGAGAGCACGCCGGGTTCGCCGACGACCGGGTTCGCCTATCAGCCGCTGTGGCCGTTCGCCGGCGTCGAAGATGCGGCGGCGTGGCAGCGGGCCTACCGCGAGGGCGGGCACCAGCCGTGGCGGCTCGACGCCGCCACGATTGCGGTGATGTTCACCCAGCAGTATCTCGGTTATCGGAATGTCGACAAGGCGGTGACAACCGACGTGCGGGGCGAACAGGCATGGGTGAGTGTTGGTTTCGACAATCCGGGCGGTCGTCCGGCGGTCGCGGCTGTCCTGCACCTGGCCCGCATCGGCGCGGGCGGCGACGCGCCCTGGGAGGTGGTCGGCAGTGAGGACAGCACACTCACCGTCACCGGCCCGGCGTACGGCTCGACGGTGCGGTCGCCGGTCGTCGCGAGCGGACGTATCACAGGGGTGGACGAGAGTCTGCGCGTGCAACTGCGTCGCGTCGACGCCGCGCGACCGGTGGGCGAGGTCACCGGGATCGCCGCCGGCGGCACCGACAGCCCCTGGCAGGCAACGGTCCCGTTCACCGCGGCCTGCCCCGGCACCCTGACGCTCGCGGTCTCCACCGGCGGCCACATCGCCGAAGTGGAACGCTTCGCCGTTACCGGGGTGCGGTGCTGACCGGACCGGAGTTCTCCCCGCGCGGACATACGTCACCGGTCCGTCGTGGGCTCGGCAGCAGGGCAGCGCCTACGAGCCGACAACTGCCGGCCGATGCTCCGGCAGCACGGTGGCCAGGTAGGTGCCGCTGACCCCGCCCCTGCAACGCACGAGATACGCCCCAATCCGGTCGGCGTCGCCGGGATGTCACTGCGCGCGCTCGTCGGTTTCGGCGGCCGATCGCTGACGCTGATCATGGTCCGCGGCGCAGGGCGCTCGACGTACCGACGCAGACAGGCGAGAACCGGCTGGAACAGTGTTCGATGTCGTTGCAGGTCTGTGGGCGCAGCTCTGCTCAGTTATGTCCGCAGGTAGCTGGCTGCCAGCGACCAGAACATTGCTCGATTCAGTTGGCGGAAGTCCCACCCTTCGACCAGGGAGTGCAGGTTCGCCACCAGCGCCGGTACATCGAAATCGTCGCGATGCGCGGTCCCTGCGTGTTCCAACTGCCTGATCACGTATTCGGTCGCTGTTTTCGCTGTGGCGCTGCTGTCCATCACCATTCCGTCTCACTACCCGGGGGCCGCCGTCGGCCGTGGCGCACGCATACCCGGCGACGGAGACCGCAAACAGTCCGATGTGGGCACGGGCGAGCGTGCCTGGCGAAAGCTGTCACTGAGGCAGAACGCAAAAAGGCAAATGTGGTCGTGATCACCGAAGAGTTTTCGGTATCCACTGCGGCGAGCCCCGATGCCGGGGGTATCCCGGAGGGCACCGACCCGGCCGGTCGGGCAGATGCCGGGACCTGTTGGGGTGAGAGGCTGATCGCGGCGGTTGCCGACGACCGGGGAGATTCAAGGGCAGCAGCGCGGATTCGGACCAGTCCCGTGCCCTGCCCGGCGGGGCGCATAACCCCGCTACGGGTCACATCATCATCGGCATGTTCGGGAACATACGGTTCCACCAGTCGCGGAACATATCCATGAGTTGATTCATCATCATTGCTGTTCATCTCCCTTCATCAGCGATGTGCTCGGCATACCCCCGTACGCACACGTTGCACGTCGTACTTGCGTTCAACGCGGGATCAGTTCGTGCTGGATGTGCCGGGCAGTTGGACGTGTTCGGGTTCGGTGTACTGGATGTAGGCGGGGTCGTGGCCGGCGGTCCAGGCGTCCCGCGTCGGCGAGTCGGCGCAGGCACAGTCGACTCGGCGGGCTCCCTAACTCACCTGGCCGCTTTGCGAACCGGCACCCAGACGGACCCAATCGCCGGCCTCCTCGCCGAACTGGTTCAAACCGCCAACTCGGCCACCGCCTGTTTCGCCGAAATCACCTCGGTGATGCGGAGCGCGGAGTCACCCGCATACAACGCGGCCTGATCCGCGCACGCTGCCGGCGCATCCTCGGTCGGCACCATGGGACTGAACAACGGCAGCCGTGGGCGTTGCAGGCGTAATATCGCGCCGTTCAGCCTCTCCGGAGTTACCCGCGCCAAAGGGCCACTCCAGGCATTGATCAGCGCAGGCACCCGCCGCGCTGCACCGTCCTGACCGCACCACCGCGCAGTCACGTTGTTCGGCACCACGCGATGGCGTGCGGGCCACCCGAGCCCGAACACCGTGGTCTCCAGAGTCGTCCGCGCCTCCAGCACCCGGCGCCGGTATTCGGGGTGAGCGCCGGACTCGTGGGTCAGCAAGAACCGAGTGCCCGCAACGACCGCTACCGCGCCGGCGGACAACGCCGCGGCTGTGTCCACGGCGGCGGCAATCCCTCCGGCGAGCAACACCGGCTTGTCGTGGGCAATCGCAACGGCGCGCGGGAGGAATTCGAGTGCCGGAACGGTCCCCACCAGATGGCCCCCTGCCTCTCGGCCCTGGGCGATCAAAGCATCGACACCCCACCCGACGGCAGCGCGGGTTTGCTCCTCGGTGCCGACCATCGTCAGTACGAAGATCCCGGCGTCGTGAAGCTCACGCACCAACGCGCGATCGCCACCGAAAGCCATCACGACCGCGTCGACTCTCGAGTCCAGACAGGCCCGGACGTGATGGCGACGCGCGAACGGCATCAGCAGATTCACCACCACAGCCCGCTCGGGAGCCTCTTCACGCACCCGGCTGATCGCGGCGCGCAGTTCGACTGGGGGCATCATGCCGATGGTCCCGAGCCCTCCAGCCGCCGCAACCGCGGCAGCGAGGCGCCCGCGTGCAATTCCTCCACCCATACCGGCCTGCACGACAGGCACATCCAGGCGGAGCCGATCCAGAAGATCCACAGGCCCGACTCTATGTGCACGTGACCGCCGGCGTGCGCTGCACCCGAGTCACAAAGTCCGGTCGCCCACGCTGCATCGAAACATCGGTCTGTGCGCTGGCCATGGCCTTCCGCGTGTACCGCGACTTCTTCAGCGGCGCATAGGAATCGGCGGAGACGGCGCCGCAGGCGCGTCCAGGCCACGACTCGGTCGAAGGTAGCGAGTCTCGGCGCGTTCACTCAGCCGGGGTGGCGGGCGAGTGCCTGTAGCCAGTGCAAAGTCGGTGTCGATGCGATGGCGCGGATCAGCGGTGCGCATTGCTGCGCGCCTGCGCGCGGATGAGCTGGTCGGCGGTCCACAGCGGTTGCAGCATGTGCCAGTCGGCGGGGTGGGCGGCGATTCCGGCGGCGAACCGGTCGGCCAGAGCCTGAGTGGTCTGCTGCGCTCCGCCGGTGGTGGCGATCGGTGCGCCGACGTGAAATCCCCAGCCGGACGGAGTGAACCAGCAATGTACCGGCAGCAGCGGTGCGCCGGTGTCGATCGCCAGCCGGGCTGGACCGGCGGGCATGCGCGCCGGCTCGCCGAAGAAGGTGACCGGCACTCCGGCACCGGTCAAATCGCGTTCACCGAGCAGCCCGACTGTCCGTCCCTGCCGCAGCCGCGTGGCCAGCAGGTCGAACGGTGGGGCTGTGCCACCGGTGAGCGGGACGATCTCGAAACCCAGACGTTCACGGAACCGGACGAAGCGCCGGAACAGCGATTCCGGCCGCAGTCGCTCGGCGACGACGGTGGGGGAACCTATCCGTTGCACCAGCCAGATCCCTGCCACGTCCCAGTTGCCGCTGTGCGGCAACGCCAGCACCGCGCCGTGTCCGCGGGCGAGCGCCTCGTGGATATGTTCGAGTCCGGTGGCTGCGGAGTCGACGGTCTCGGCCAGGCGCATCGGATCCATCGAGGGCAACCGGAAGGTTTCGCACCAATAGCGTGCGTAGGAGCGCATGCTCGCGCGCACGAGGTCGTCCGGCACCTCCGAGGGGGTAGTGCCCAGCACTCTGGCCAGGTTGCGCCGTAGCTGAACCGGACCACCGTCTCTGGTCGCGCGATCGGCCGCGAGACCGAACAGGCCCATCGCCCACTGCTGCGGCAGGGCGCGCACCAACTGCCAACCGGCCGCGTAGCCGAGATCGAGTGCGCGATCCTTCCAGGTCAACGCTGGTCCTCGGAGCTCCATCGGCGCTCCGCCTCCGCTCGTGTGGTGCGATCTCGTCGTTCTCCGGAACTGATCATCAGCCGTTCGTCCATGGTGGGTCGCCGGTGGCGGATGCGGCGTTCCTTGCGGGTCATAGCGACGTTCTGCCTCAGAGGTGTATCAGCCGCGTCCCGGTGTCCATGATCTACTCCTGCTGCAGGGTGAAGGCGTCCGCCATCGCGGAGTGGGCGGTACGGCTGTCGGTGGATGTAAGGATCACGCGTCGCACCGTGACGGCGGAATTGGAGCCGGCGACGTACATCGTGTTCCGCAACCGGAACCGGTACGGCTCGCGGCTGATCGAATGTTCTGCCACTGTCACCTGCCGTGGCGGTGGGGACCACCTGCCCGGATCGTAGACGATCCGATCGACCCGGCCCAGCCGAGTTGTCAAGGCCGCCAACAGTTCTGGAAGCTCGGTAGCGAGATCGGTAGACCTGGGCCACCACGCGCCGTCGATGTAGTCCGAATGGCGGTCTTCCGGCTTCAGCCGCATTGGCGGTGGATGGTGGGTGGCCGCAGGTTCGCGAAGTCGGTTCGAGGGTTGAGCCGGGGCGTTCGAGGTGGTTCGGGCAAGGGGTCGAGATAGTGCCGGTTCGCTTCCGGGAAGGCCTTGGTCTTGTGCGCGAATGTGTGAGCGATTGCCATCGTGGCCGGTCCTTTGCTCGTCGAGATGGAGCGTGGCGGCCGAAATAATCGGCACTCGACCTGTGCTCGATTCCGCATCGACGGCTCGGGACGCTGTGGTCGGTGCTGACAGATATGCGGTCCCTCCAGTAGACGCCCATGTAGAGGTGATGTCAACGCTGTAGGTCTACACTTCATCGCTACAGCATTTCCGGCAGTGAGCGAGGCTGTGCCATGGACGAATCGTCACCGGACCGCCAGGGTTTCGCGGACAGTACCCACGCGGATCGTGCCGCGAACGGTCGTGTGGCCGGCCAGGTTACGCGTGCCGGCGTGCTGGCGGCCGCACTGGCGATTGTCGATAACGACGGCGTCGAGGGGTTATCGATGCGCCGTTTGGCCGACGTGGTGGGCCGGGACCCGATGGTGATCTACCGGCATGTACCGAACAAGGCGGCGGTGCTCGACGGTGTGGCCGAGCTCGTCTTGGGGCAACTGAGAGTGGACAGTTCCGACCCGGATTGGGGCGGCCGATTGCGGATAGTCGCTCGCGATTTCCGCGAACTGGCGCTGTCACATCCGCGGGTGGTGCCATTGCTGGTGACGCGACCACTGGCAACGCCGCTCGGGCAGCGTTCCCAGGCGGTGTTACGGCCGCTGGAGGACGTACTGGCATTGCTCACCCGTGCCGGTTTCTCCGGCGCCGACGCGCTGCACATCTATCGCGCTCTGTTCGGTTTCCTTTATGGCCATGTCCTCAATGAGCTGCAGGAATTGGTGGAACGTCCGGAAGAGTCCGACGAAGTATTGCGACTCGGCCTGCATCGGCTGCCGGTCACCGAGTTCCCGTTACTGCGCCAACTCGCGCCGGTGCTGGCCGACTACGACGGTGAAGCCGAGTTGGAACGCGGGCTCGACATCCTGCTGGCCGGCCTTACGGCCACCCTGCCGAAGCCTGGCGAGGTTGCCACTGCACTCGATGTCACCCCCGACAGGGGTAAGACGTGACCATCGAGGTTCCGGTAGCACGCGAAGCGACGGCGCAGCACAACTCAACGCCGTCGCCGACGCGCTGGCGGATCTGATGGGCGAAACTCGGCGACGGACATCCTCGACTGTGCCGGCACCGCGCCGAACTGACCGTCGCGGTGGACCTCGAACACCACGTCTCCGCATCGGATCGGCGGCGTGCGGCGGCGGAGGGGGCCCTGAGTATGTACTTGCGTTCACCTCCCTCGGGACGGTTGCCCTGCGGATTGGCGTGGCATGGAGCTGGCCACGACGAACCCCGCAGACGAATGGTTTCCGAAAGTGTGTGGGCTGGGACCACAGTCATATGTGTGGGGTGTCGGCGACCGATATCGTTCTCTCGCGCGAGGTACTCGCACCGCGCTCGGGTCGCATCGAGTAGCGACCCGAGGGCGGTGAGGGCAGTACCGCCCGCCGCCACCTCCCCTGAAGAGTTCACGCTCTAGGTGCAACAAAGTGGGGCGAAGGCGGCCCTGCACCCAGCGCTGATCGGCGGCCGGGCCCGCAATCGTGTTCACCGGTGGGGGTTCGATCTGAGCTTTCGTATGCTCGGGAGCGTGGTCGAGATCAACTCTGCCGCCGCCATGGTGCAGGTTCTGCGTCGCGTGGGTGCCTCTGTCGATGATGTTGCGCGCATCCTCTCTCGGGATACGGAGGCAATCGCTCGCAGGGTGCGGAGCACCAAGGGCGTGCTTGAAAATGCAGACAGTGACGTTGCATCGGCCGTTCGCAGTACCGTCGCCGACCACCGCAAGGCGTCTTCGCACTACTCGGGGATCTACCCGGGCAGGTGGCACCAACTCTCGGTACGTCGGGTCGAGAACGGCCCCGCGCGGGTGGCCGACGAGCTCGAGCGAATCTACCGGGCCGGAGACAGATCACGGTGGGCCAATTACGACCCCAAGTTATTCCAGCAAGGCCACCGTTCGCTCGAAATGTGGTTGAAGACCGAGGGCCCGTTGGCGCCGCTGAGCGAGCATTACGGCCTGAACTGCTGGGAGATGGTCACTTACGCTGCGACACGAGCGGGCGTCTTGGACAAACCTCGACTACGCGAATTGATCGAACTGCGGCGACGTCCCGACGGCACCTGGAATGGTGACCATCTCGACATGTGGCTGCAGCGGATGGGGGACTGGCTGATTCCTGAGGGCCGGCGCACATATACCGGCGCGCCCGGTGGCCCGGTGCCGGAGCGGGGCGACATTGTGATGTGGAACGCGAATGCCGAACATGTCACCGTGGCAACCGGACGTACGGGAGCGGATGGGTCTCCGGAGCTCTATTCGTCCTGGTACCTGCCGAAACATCCGCTGACGTGGGATGAAGTCACCAAGTCCTTTTCCCAGGTCACGGATTCGGTGCAGATCACGACGGTCGATGAGTTGACGAAAGGGATGTACGCCCTGCGTTACAAGGGGGAGCCCTGCTACGACCCGACTGTACCTTTCGAGATCATTTTCGGGCGCGGCCCGTGGTGAGCGGCGGCAGGTTCGTTCCGGTTGTGGGGCGGAGTGGGCGGGCAGGGTTTTCGTCGGCGTCGAGCCGACGAAAACTCGTCGGGCCCGGATCGTCCACCACGAGCAAGACCCAACGACCGACGCCACCGCCGAAAGTGCCTGGAATACCTGCTACCACAACTAGATCGTGTCTCCCGATGATGTGAGCCGTTCGACGATGAGAGCCCGTGTGAATCCGGCGCGGTAGGTCAGGGCGAGCTTGTCGTAGCGAGTCGCGACTGCGCGCCAGTGTTCGGCCGTGTCGAACGCGCGCTCGACCACGTTGCGTCGTGTGTATTCGACCTTGTCGAAGCCTGGCGGCCGTCCATCGAGGCGTCCGCGCTTTTTCCGGTTGGCGACCTGGTCGGATCGTTGGGGTATGACGCTGCGGATCCGTTTGCGCCGCAGCAGGTCCCGGTTCGAAGCTGCCGAGTACGCCTTGTCCGCGATGACCGGGTCGGGATTACGCCGAGGTGGGCCACCGGCGAGCCGGGGCACCGCCCGTCGGGTCGATAACGACGCCGGCATGTGCGTCGACACAGCGGCGAGCGACGAACAGCGTGTCATTGTGGGCGGAAGCGATGATCGGAACGACGGCCCGATGTACCGCTTCGAGAGCCGATGTGGCGCTGCGGGTTCAGACACCACTTGCGGCTGGTGGTTCTCCATCGACATGTGAGCTTCCATCCCCCGAAAGACTTCAGATACTGCTTCGTCGGTGGTCATACGGAATACCGAACACCGGTGAGGTCCTCGGACATCTCCCACAATCTGCGCTGAAGCAGGGCATTGCGGGAGGTGGCAGACGAGCTGACGATCCGGGGATGGCCTCGTAGTTCGCCCAGTCCTCCGGGACCGAAGTATTGGCCGCCTACAACTGCGGGATCCGTTGCGGCGCGCAATATCGGCAGTGCTCCCATCGCAGCGCCTTGACGCAAACCGCCGAGCAGTCTGTTCTGCAGCCGTATGGATATCGGGGCGTCCCTGACGAGTTGTGTCTTCGTCGTGCCCGGGTGCGCTGCCACGGCGATGGCGTTCGTACCTGAGGCCGCAGCCAGCCGACGTTGGAGTTCGTATGTGAAGAGCAGGTTGGCGAGCTTGGCCTGGCCGTAGGCGTGTACCCACTTGTAGGGACGCCGTTGCCAGTGTGGGTCGGCGAAGTCGATGCCGTCACCAGCCATGCGGTGGCCGAAACTGCTCACGGTCACGATTCGGGCTCCGGGTGTGTTCATTAGCATGTCCAAGAGCAAGCCTGTCAGCGCGAAGTGTCCGAGGTGACACACGCCGAAGTGGAGTTCGAAGCCGTCCTCGGTGGATTCCTTCGTAAACGCGACCAGCCCCGCGTTGTTGATCAACAGGTCAATGCGGGGGTAGCTTGCGCGCAGTTCGGCGGCCGCGGATCTGACAGATCGCATGGATGCGAGATCGAGCTGCTGCACCCTGACGGTAGCGCCGGGTTGAGAGTCGGCGATTCTGGCGGCAGCTTCGGTTCCCGCGCCGATGTCTCGCACGGCGAGCACCGTGCGGGCTCCGCGACGCGCAAGAGCAGCGGCGATCTCGTACCCAATACCCGAATTAGCGCCTGTTACAACGACAGTGCGCCCCGATTGATCCGGTATCGCGTCAGCCGTCCAACGCTGACGCCGGTTCATTTTCATTTCACCTCGCTCACGTCGGGGGACCGGATACTTCTCCAGTAGGGTCGTAGCGGTTGGTCAGGTATCCGGAGTCGGCCGACCCTGCGAATCGCAGTGCTGCCCAACAGATCTGAGTCGACCTCATCGCCACGCGTGGTAAAAGGCCGGGCTCCGGATACTCCCAATACTCGACGAGCTTTCCGTTGTCGATACGCTACACCTGGGCCAGGACGTAGCTCAGCTTCTCGCCGTCACGTTCGAGGTGATGGCGAACAATAGCGACCCCGATGCGATCGTTGGCCACGATGTCGATCAGTTCGTCCCGATCGTGCGCGCGCATCAGCACGCCGCCGGGGCCCGCACCGCCGGCCCGGAGTGCGATTTATGTACCGGGCCGGCCACGGGGTGGGCCGTTCGCGGGGCGGGCTGACCACCAAGGCCCACGTGACCACCGACGGCAACGCCCCGCGGCCCGGCCGTGCTGATCACGCCTGGCCAAGCCGCGGGCCCGGGGCGATGTTGCCCGCAATGCTCGAGCAGGTGGCGGTGCCCCGGCTCGCCGGTGGCCCACCTCGGCGTAATCCCGACCCGGTCATCGCGGACAAGGCGTACTCGGCAGCTTCGAACCGGGACCTGCTGCGGCGCAAACGGATCCGCAGCGTCATACCCCAACGATCCGACCAGGTCGCCAACCGGAAAAAGCGCGGACGCCTCGATGGACGGCCGCCAGGCTTCGACAAGGTCGAATACACACGACGCAACGTGGTCGAGCGCGCGTTCGACACGGCCGAACACTGGCGCGCAGTCGCGACTCGCTACGACAAGCTCGCCCTGACCTACCGCGCCGGATTCACACGGGCTCTCATCGTCGAACGGCTCACATCATCGGGAGACACGACCTCGTCGAGATGTCCTGCAGCCACATAACATTCAAATCGCGCAAGGGCCCGCACGGATTCGGGACCGCCACACGTCCAGGCTGTATCGGTAACGCCTGGGCGGACAACGCTGGCAGGCGCGCCTGCAGTTTCAGCGGATCATCAAGACCGGGACAGGGTTTCGGTGTTCGGTTCGGGACGGTTATCGGCGGCGACCGAGGGCGCTACAACGGTGGCGCCTCGGCGCTCCGACGCTGATTCGGGCTTTCGCGTAGCGTCGCCGGTCTTCTTCTCCGAGGCCTGCGCGGAGGAATGCTCGGAGTCCGGGGCGTGTGCTGCATCGGCTGTATCCGCAGTCTCGGCGGGCCGGTCGGTCCGCCAGGGCGCCGGTCGCGCATCCGGCCGGGCGAACACCGTGGGCTCGGATTTCGGCGGGACACCGCGGGCGGACCACGGCGTTCCGGAGGGGGCCGCCTTCGGGGTGGGCTTCTTGCCAACCGCCTTGCGGCGAGCGCGCTTTCGCCATGGTGTGACGTGCTGGTTGGATCCCCGGACGGCACGCGCCCCGGGGTTCGACCGGCTCGGCGGCGACGGGTCATCGGCATCGCCTGCCACCTCGAGGAAGTTGTTCGCCCGATCCTGCCCCATCGCCGAGGAAGGGCGTTCCTGGTCTGGGCTCCACGATGATTCCGGGTCGGACACCGGAATCTGCGGGCCGTAGCGTACGGGCGTACTGCGGGGGTCGTGATGGGCACCGACGCCGGAGTCGTCCCTTGCCGCCGGTGGTTCGGAACTCGTCCCCGCCGCGGCATGCCCGGGACTCGGCGCCCCACCATCGGGACCCGCTACCGCATGACCACCATCAGCGCCCGAGGTGGTGGCGCTGATTTCCGGATTCGGTTGCACACCACCGATTCCCGTGTTCGACGCAGCATCCGGCCCCGGCAACCGGCCGGTGGCATGGTGCGCCGGATGCCCAGTAGCCCCAGTAGGTCCCTTGGTCGTGTGCGTGCCGGAGTGATCGGGCGGATATCCAGGGGAGAGCGGATATCCGGAGGAGATATGGGCAGGGCCCTGCATGTCGGGCGTGACGCTGAGTGGGGTCGTCGGCGAGGTATTGGCCACCGGCGCAGGTGCGTGGTCGTTCGTCACGGTCTGCGGTCCCACTCCCCTGGAAGGATCCGTGCCCGGATCCACGGCAGGCACCCCTCCTTCCCCGCCGTCGTCGAAGGTGGGAGAGGTGAAGTCCAGTCCCGCGACCTTGTCCGCGAAATCCGATGCCTGCCGCAGGATGTCATCGGCCAGCCCATCGAGGACATGGGCGTAGTTGATGACCTCGTCGGGCTCGATGTGCAGCGTCTGATCGGCCGAACCGGGCGGCGGACCCAACAGCTCGCCCGCGGCGTCGTCCACGATCCCACGGACCATGCGGTCGATGACATGCTCGAGCGGCTCGATCGCCTTCCCGAGCACCTCGACCAAAATATAGCCGATCAGCACCTGCTCCATCACCTGGCAAATCTTGCGCGCGGCAGCCACGACCGCCTGCTCGACCGCGACCGACAGACCGTCGGTGACGATCGTCGCGGCCATCGCGGCGGCGTAACTGGCTGCCAGCGCGGCGAGTTCGGCCAGCACCGCGACCTTGGTCACCTTGATCACCACAGCAGCCGCATCCAGGGCATCGGCCACCACACGGCACGCCGTATCGAGATCAGCCATATGCGACTTCGACATCCGTGCCCAGGCCGCGACCAACTCCTGGTAGGAATACCCTGACCAGGCGTTCCTCATATCGGTGATCACACCGGTCGCGGTATCGTGCGCATCGGCCACGCCGTTCGCGAAATTCCGCACATGAGTCCCCAGCGCGCGGACCTGATCCTCGTTGATATCCGGATACGGCACACCGGCGTAGTTGAGAAACAACGCCACATCGTGCGGAATCTCTATAGCCATCGATCCCGCGCTTTCCCGGCCCAACTCACAGGACTCAAGCGATCACGACCCGACGGGGCATGCGAGACATGATAACCGTCGCCCCGGAATGCGGCGCCACCCTGAGGTACTGTCGATCACCGGAATCAAGTAGAGGAACCAACTCTTTCCGGGCCCGGTGCTCCTCGGCGCCGTAGGACGTCTTCGGGATCGCGGAGCACGTATCGTGGGCGCATGGCGGGATACTCCGGCAGCCCGTTGGCCCGCAAGCTCGGCATTCGGCCCGGCAACCGCGTGCTGCTCGCCCAGGCCCCGAGCGGATTCGTGCTCGAACCGCTGCCCGAGCAGGTCTGTCTGCAGCGGCGCGCCGGGCGCGGGCAGTATGACGTGATCGTCGGCTTCTGTCCTGACTACCGGTCCCTGGATCGAGGATTCGGCACATGGTGCGCCCGCCTCACGCAGGCGGGTGGCCTCTGGGTCGCCTGGCCCAAGAAGTCGAGTGGGGTAGCTACCGATCTCAGCGATACGGTCGTGCGCGAATTCGGCTTGGCCGCAGGACTTGTCGACAATAAGACGTGCGCTATCGATGAGACCTGGTCGGGTCTTCGCTTCGTGGTCCGGCTGGCCGATCGGCACTGAGTCAGAGGCGGACGCTCCGACAGGGGTCTGGTAGTGAGCTCGCGGAAAACAGCGTCGAGGGCTCAACCAGCCCGGTGGGGGAGTGCGAGATCGGAGCCTCGCGGCCGCATGGCCGAGGAGACCCGGCAGCTGTGGCGGATCGTCGACCGGACCCGCGATCATGAGATCCCCGCCACTGTCGAGGGTCTGCCGGCGACCACCACCGGTCTTGCCGAAGGGGCTGGAGCCTTCTCAAACTAAGTACGCATTGACAGATCATCTTCCCAAAGCGATGATAAGCGGGCGCGTATTAAATCGGTACTTGCCGGTCGCAGGGCGTCGCCGAAGTGCGCGTGAATCGAGCGAAGGGATCCGGAATGGGCCACTACAACAGCGACGTTCGCGACGCCACCACCCTTTCCCGAACGGTCCGCACGGTTCGCGCAACATGGGCTCACCACCGTGACTCCGGCCGATCGTTGTCCGCTCTCGTGATCAACAGCCGGTGGAAGCGGGGCCCGGCGTCGAACTCGGGCGGCCCGTTCATGGTCAGTCTCACCCAGTACACGCCGCGCCACCTCACGGATGTCGCCGACATCTGGCGCGCCTCGGAAAAGCTCGGTGATCAACTCGCCGAGATCGACGGCGCGGTCGGAGTGATGACATATGTACAACCGGGCCGCCGCCACGTGGGTTCGCTCTCGATCTGGGCCGACGACAACGGGCTGACACAGTTCATCAAGCTGCCGTACCACCTCGAGATCATGGACAAGTACCGGCCGCGGGGTTTGCCGATCAGGTCCGCCAAATGGTGGACGAGCGAATTCCGGGTCCACGCCGCGTTGAACCACAGTCTGCAGATGCTCGACACGGAGAATGAACGTCGTCGTGTTGTCGGGCCGAAGCCGAAGGATCCGGAGTGTGGCGGCAAGTGACGAAGATCCCCGAGCCTCTCTGCGGCGCAAGGGCTCTCGCGGTCCCGGGTCCCGGGCTTGCGATGCAAGCCTTCCGGGTGCCCGATCGATACGATCGCAACCGTGGAGCTGATCGGTGAAGCGGAGAAGCGTGAAATCAAGGTCGTAGGCTCCGCTCCGCTCGGCCGCAGGGATTTGCCGGTGAACGCACCCTGATCGCCGCAGCGCTCGGCGTCGAGGCAGTGCACTCGAATGCGATTGCGGAAACCGCTGTGCTGGATGGAATTCTCTCGATCAGCGACCCCGCCGCTTCGCGGCCCGGTTCGCTGATGGCCTGATACCGTCGCAATCCGTCGTCGGACATCCGCACGCACTTCACCAGGCTGCGCACCGAGGTGTGCCCGACCACTTCATCGACATCGGAGTCGACGCGCCTCCTCCGCCGCGTGGGTGAGGCGGGAATGACGCAACTGATGCAGCGTGTAGAGACCATCGGAGTAGTCGGCGGTACGCGCTTCGAACAGTTCGGCCGCGCGCGGTATGACAGCCGCGCGCGCCTGTTCGCCGAGGCGGTGTCGTTGGTGGCCACCGGCGGCCGGGCTTTACGGGCCAGCCCGGAACCCCGATAGGCCCGCCTGACGAACCGCTCGTCCGAGCGATTCGCCATTGATGGGGAGGTTCGCCGGAGCTGGGGAAGGCGGCGGTGGGGGATTATCCGTCTTCGGAGCCTGACCCAGCTTTCTCGGATGGAAAGAGATCGAATATGGACATTCAAAGCATCATCAGCTTGCTGCTCAGTGCGGGCAGCAGTGTTCTCGGCCTCGGAAGCAGCGTGCTGAGCCTCTGACCACTTTCCGACGCCCGGCGTTTCCGCGTCTGCTCCCGCACGGTCTCGGTTCTCATGACCTTGGCCTGCGTCCGCGGATTGCCGCCCCGTGGGGCAACTTTCCGCCGGAAAGTAGACACGGGGGTGCGACAAAAAGTAGGCCCTAAGTATGTCGACCGGAATCACCCGTTCGCCTGGCGCCCGACGACCGGTTGCGGGCACCTGTCGCCCCCCGGGGGGCAGGTTTTTAGGCGGCGTGTGTTGCGTGCCCGGCTGCTCCGATCACGCAAGGCGGAGCGCTTATCACAGCGCGAGGCTGACGCCCCATCGTTGTGCGTACGGCAATCGAGTGTCGCGCCAGGGTTTCCAGGTCAGCCACGGTGACATGGCGAGCGCACCCGGCACGGTGTCGCCCGCTCGCGGCCTATCCAGCGACACGGCCGCGTTGTTCGTATCATGTTGGGCGCCTGCAATATTCGCGGCGCAGGCGGGGGAGCGCCAGGCAGGCACACACCGCGGTGACACCCCATGGGAGTGACTTCATTGTGGCTCCTCTCGATCGGGGGAGTCGTCGCTGCGCGGCGGTGTCGCGGTTGGTTCGATCTCTGGTCGGGGCGCGACAGCGGTCCGAGGGACGCTGTGGCCGGGCGCACTCGGGCGCGTGCGTGGCGGCCGGCCGTTCAAAAGCGCCAACCGTGCGTTGTAGGCGTCGAGGGCAGCTTGTTCGTGGTCGACATCGGCATCGATGGTGGTCGTGCCGAGCAGTGCGCGGTGGCGGATACCGTCGAGCCAGGGACCGAGCCCGGTATCGCGGTCGGCGACGCGGATCCATTGTCCGGAAACGGTAATCATGATCAGCATCATCAATCCGTCACCGCCGAGCCACATGATGATCCCGGCGAGGTTCTGGTCGGCCAGCGCGCTCGGACCCCAGTCGCGGGAGCCGGCATAGGCGGGGGCGAGCACGGTCGACGACATCATCAGGGTGACGCCGATGAGGGTGTCGGGTCCGACGCAGATGGCGAGCACGACGAAGCGTAATCCGTGCGGCCACTCGGGCTCGACGGTCAGTTCGTCACCCGCGAGGGGTAGCAGCAGCAGATAGCCGGTGACCAGGTAGAGCGCGAGTTCGCTGTCGTGAATCCACATGTGCGTCGACATCGCCTGCTGGAATCCGGTCAAGTGGGTGAGCAACAGGACAGCGCTGTAGAGCGGCACGGTGAACCGCGCGGAGACCAGGATCCGGAAGGCGCGGCTCGTTCGCATCCGGTCGATAGCTGTGGCGGCTCCCGAGGCGTCGTGCAGAAGGCGGATCGGCTGTGCCCACACCAGCAGCGCAGGAATGACCATGATCAGCAACAGGTGCACCACCATGTGCACCGAAAACAGCGCGTGCGAGTACGTCGCGAGCGCACTGTCGACTGCCACGATCACCAGCATCAGTGCGGCCAGCCAGCACACCGTGCGCAGCAGCGGCCAACGCAGCCTTCGGCGCGCCGCTCGCCATGTCAGGAACAGGTAGCCGGCCGCGGCGGCCACGACGAGTGTGTCCACGACAGGCGACCACGTCCAGGTACCGAAGATCGTGGCCGCCGTGGGCGCGGGGATGCCGGTCACTGTCGGTCGCCAAATACGAGCATTCTACAATTGTTGCACTGTGCATGTTTCGATTGGTTCGAGGGTGGTCGGTATGGGTGTGAGGCCCTCGGAAGTAGCGGGCGGACGGTGGTGGTCGCTGCCGTTGCCGGGGCGGACACCGTGGCGAGAGTGGCTGCGGGAAAGTCGCGGCGGCTTGGTGGTGCTCGCGCTGGTCATCGGTGCGGGTGCGGGTGGCGGTGCGATCGTTTTTCGTTGGCTGATAACGACTTTCACTCGGATCCTGTCCGGGTATGCGGACTATTCGGCCGCCGGGAACGTATCGAATCCGCATGTGGAATTCCTCGGGCCGTCGTTCGTGGTGCTGGCTCCGGTGGTGGCCGGGCTGGTGTATGGGCCGCTGGTGTACCGGTTCGCGCCCGAGGCCCGCGGCCACGGCGTACCGGAGGTGATGTATGCCGTCGCCGAGCGGGGCGGGCGGATTCCACCGCAGGTGACCGTCGTGAAGGCACTGGCCTCAGCGCTGTGTATCGGCGGTGGCGGTTCGGTGGGCCGGGAGGGCCCGATCGTGCAGATCGGCTCGGCATGGGGGTCGAGTATCGGGCGGTTGACCCGGATCTCTGAGCGGCGCTTGCGGATACTGGTGGCCTGCGGCGCGGCGGGCGGGATCGCCGCGACGTTCAACGCGCCCATCGCCGGACCGTTCTTCGCGATGGAGTTGATCCTGCGCGATTTCGCCGCCGAATCCTTTGGTGCGGTGGTGCTGTCGAGTGTGACCGCGAGTGTGATCGGTCGCGCCGCCCTCGGCAGCGAGCCATTCCTGGACCTGCCGGCCTTCGGCCTGCGCTCGGGGTGGGAATACGGCGCATTCGCCCTGCTCGGTGTGATAGTCGGTCTGGTCGGCGTCGTTTTCACGCACGTGCTGTACCGGATCGAGGACGTGTGCGACTGGGTCTGGCGGTGGCCGGAGTGGCTGCGGCCCGCCGTCGGTGGCCTGCTGCTGGGGGGCCTGCTGCTGGTGTTACCGCAGATGTACGGCGTCGGCTATCCGGTGCTGGGCAACGCCATCGGCGGTCACTATGTCCTGTGGATGCTGGTCGTACTGATGGCCGGGAAGATGCTCGCGACGAGCCTTACCATCGGGATCGGCGGTTCGGGTGGAGTGTTCGCGCCCTCGCTGTTCATCGGCGCGATGGGTGGCACCGCGTTCGGCGTCGTTGTCCATCATCTGTTCCCGGGCGCGACCGCGGCGCCCGGTATGTACGGACTCATCGGTATGGGCGCCGCGTTCGCGGGCGCGACGCGGGCCGCGATCACCGCGGTCATCATCCTCTTCGAGCTGACCGGTGAGTATTCGATCATCCTGCCGCTCATGCTGGCCGTGGTCGTAGCCACCGGAATCTCCCGGGCAGTATCGAAAGAGACCATCTACACCCTCAAGTTGACTCGCCGTGGCGTGGATCTGGATGCGGCACACGCGGGCCCGGCCGGTCGGCTCGACCGGATCCGGGTCGGGCAGGTGATGGAGCCGTGTCCGGAACCAGTCGAGGCCGACATCACCGTTGAGGGCGTCAGTCGCATCGTCTGGACATCGGCCCATTCGATGGTGCCTGTCGTGGGGGCGGACGGAAGATACCGCGGTTGCGTCACCGCCGCGGCGGTGGCCGAAACACTCGCCGACACCGAATCGGCGGACACCACAGTCGCCGACTTGGCGGTGCTGCCTCCGACGGTCATCGAAACCGCCACGCTCGCAATCGCTCTCGACGCGCTGACTGGACAGCCGGGCACCGGGATACCGGTCGTCAACGATGTCGGTGACACGGTGATCGGCTGGCTCACCCACAGCGCAGTACTCGGCGCACTGCACGATGGGTCTGCCGCCGATCGGGCACGAGCGGCGCGTGTGCAGTCCGGGTCTGCCGACGTCGGCGCAGCGCGCACCGTTTCGGGCGGACGTCAGAGCTGATAACCCTCGATATCCTCACCGGGAGGCGGTTCGCCACCAGCGGCGGTGAAGGCGGTCAGCGCCTGCACCAACCCTGCCCGGTCGGCGACGGGCATCTTGGCGGCCACGGCGGCGATCTCGTTGCGCCGGTGAGCGGTGGCGGTGTCCACCACATGCCGTCCACGTTCGGTGAGTGCAACGATCTGCTCCCGACGCGAATTCGGATTCGTCCGCCGGTCCAGCAGACCGCCGGTGACCAAGCGGTCCACCATGCGGGTGGCTGTGGAGGGCTGCACATTGAGCAAACCGGCCAGCGTGGCGACATTCGAAGGCCCCCGGCTGGACAGGATCACCAGCGTCCGGAATTGCGGGATCGTGATCGTCTCGTCGACCGCCGCGATCGACCGCGCCGACAGCGCCACCAGCAGCCGAGAGGCCGTCAGCAATGCGTCGGTCAACTGATCGATGTCGTGTGCCGCGTCGGCACCGGTCTTCGTCACGGTCACCTCCCTTGGCTGCATCCGTTCAACCCGTTTTGGTGAGATATGGGCCGATAGCCGAATCATATTGTCCGGTCCTCGGTAGGCGCGACAGGCGTCATCCCTGCCGCTGGGTCGATGATGGTGTAAATGACGACCAGATCGCGTGCCCAGGCTTTCAACATGGCCGCCGCCGAGTACGCGGCCAGTCGACCCTCCTATCCACCCCAGCTTTTCGACGCGATCGAAGAGGTGATCCGGCGTGCCCAGGCAGCCCGGCAGAAAGTGGGTACGACCCGGATTCGAATCTGCTGGAGCGGCTATCCGCATTCTCGATGTCGCCCCTCGGCGGCCACGATGGACAGGAGCGGAGCATGCGCCAGGCCCGACACGATCACCCGGATCGGCCGGTACGGTTTTCGATCGGCGACGAGGTGCTTGTAATCGATAGTCGTTATGAAACGGCATCCATCGTGAACGACGTGCTCATCGCGTTGTGGTTCACCATCGGCAGCGCATTGTTCCTCTCCGAGCCCACTCAGGTCGCGGGCACCTGGATGTTCCTGATCGGGTCGATACAGTTCCTGATCCGCCCGGTCATCCGGCTCGGGCGTCGAATTCACTTGCGGCGCTTGGGCAGCGACGCCGGACATCGGGCCGCCGACTATGATTATTGAGTTCAGCGCGGTCCCGTCCAGCGCCGTCGATCGGCAGCGCGCCCCCGGTGGACTGCGGTACCAGCTTCGTAATCGGTCGGCCTGTTCGGCCACACCAAGGGGCGACGCCAACGAAACCGTCGCCTGCCTCCTCGACGACGTGCCCACCCTGATTCCCGCGATAGCAGCCGACCCCGGCGACGTTCTGAATTAGCTTGCGGCCCAGGGTGTCTTGTTCACAGCATGAGAGGGGCTGGTATCGACCCATCGCCTTCGGCAAGGGCGGTGTCGGAAAATCCAGTGTGACCGTGAATCTCGCTGTGGCCTGGTCTGTTGAACGGCTACTTGCCGTTCGGAAACGATGCCGAAGTCGCCAGGAATGTGTTGTAACTGCGCCGCCGCGTTTCCCAATCGCGGATCGCACGGACGCGGTGGCAACCGCGCATGATCGAACACTCGTGCCGCCGAGAACGGTGCTGCGCGCGGCGGTGTGGACTCCCACTCTTCTGATCCGCAGTCAGCCGGGATTTACACCTTATCTCCGGCAGCGATCAGCCGTGCATGACCACCTCGAGGCGGGAAGCGTCGGGGAAGTGGGTACCGAGCGTGGTCAACTCGATCGCGATCCGCCCCGGGCCGGGGGCGAAGGATATCGAGTTGGTCTCGTTGTGGAACATGTGCCGGGACACGCTACCCGCCCCACCGCTGTCCAAATTGCGCCAGTTGACGACCGCGACCAGCGACGACCCGCATCCCGCGCTGCCGGTGCCGGCGATGTCGTCGGTTTGGTAGCCGATGGAGACCTGGTTGCTGTCATCGAAGATGTTGGCCTTGGCGTCGATGGTCGTCGCGCACGGGCCGCCATCGAACTGTGCAGTCAATGTCGGCATACCGGTGTGCGACTCGGCTGAGGCCGGCGTGGCCTGAAACAGAAGCGCGCTACCGACGGCAGCGAGGATGGAAACAAGGGAAGAAGCGTGCATGGTGTCCTCTCGCAGTTCAGGCCCTACACGCTATCGACACACGGGTTCAGGTTCCATCGACCGCACCATCCCGAGTCCACTTTGGCCGGTAGGCGCCGGCGCATCCGTGCAACTTGCGGGTCAGCCCGAAGATGCCCTCGGTGGGTGCGTCGGATTGGGTTACATCCCGAACCGACACTGTATGAATGGGTTTCAGCCAACTCCATACCCGACGGATCCGCGTAGTCCTCAGGTTGCAGGAGTTCTCGCGTGCATTCGAATCGAAGGCGGTCGTGTCCGCTACCTCGAAGCCGACCTCATCGACTGGCTGCGGCACCTGGAACAGCACGGCGGTAGCTACACCCGCACGTCGGCGCAGGTCCGCACGATCGATGAATGCCTGCAGGCGTTCGAGCGACAGTGGGCGGTGAACCGACGCAAGGGCACCGTGCGTCGCAACAGCAAGCACCGGGAGAAGGTGAAGCTGAAGCTCACCGACAAGATGAGCGCGACCTTCGAAATGTTCGCCTGCCAGGATGCGATCAAGCTGGAGACCGAACTTCCTACATCACCGATATCGAGTATCTGTCGCCGTCGGTGGCGTATCGCCATCACGTCATCCTCGGCATGATCTTCCGGGAGCAACCCTGCAAGGGCTGTTCGACGTGTGCCCGATGACCGGGGTGCCCGCGCGGACACCACCGCCGCGAACGGGCAGCGAGCGTTGACCGCGGACGAGTGCGCGGAACTGCCGATCATTCTCGGAGACGCCGGATCTCAGCCCCGCGGGCACGACCACGTTCTGCCCATCTCTCTGCTGCTGCTGGGTACCGGTGTGCGTTTTGGCGAGGGGCTGGCCGCACGGCGGTGCGATATGCCCGAGCTCGACGACCCCGCAGTGGAACGCGCGCGGTCTTTCATGTCTGTTGGACGATCGTGAAGCGGGACAACATGCCGCCGTTCCGGCAGGACGGCCGTAAGTGTGGTGCGCGCAGTGATTACTGCATTGTCATGCCGATATGGCTCAGGCGGAGATGAGAGTGCGGAAACGGGTGTGCAATCCGGCGAGCGAGGACGAGCATCTGTTCATGAGCGGCGACCGCATTGTCTACACCGCTCTCGCCCACTACGCGCTGGCTGTGATGCGGGAGGGCACCGCGCTGGATTGATTCTGCTGGGCCCCCTGCGTGACGCCGCGGCCACCGAGGTCGCCGGACGCAGCGGGGACAAGGCGAGGGCCTGTGCACAATTGGGCCATTCGGAAAGGTCGTCGACCGCAACGCATCACTACATCGACAAGCGCGGGTTCGAGCGCAAGGCCGTCGACAACTCCCAGTGGTTGGAGTACCTGAATCCCAAAAGTGACGGTAAAGTAACGAATCTGGCTCGATTCCCACAGTCGGCAGCCGCCTGACCTGCGGAAATGTTTCGAGTCAGCGCAATCCGATCGTTATGTCGGGTGATCGATCCGATGGGAAATAGATGAGATTCACCAATATTGTCGGTACCTCGCTGATCGCTATCGCGGCGACGAGCATCGCCTACGGTACCGCTTACGCCGAGCCCGGCGCGCCCGCGCCGGCTCCGAGCCAGGTGCAGACCCAGCAGAGCCCGGCCGTGCAAGGCACGGACCAGGGTGTCGGCTACACCACCGAACTCGCCGATATGGGCAACAAGATCGTCACCACGGTGACGGGTGGCAAGTTCGCCCTCACCTCGGACAAGTCGGCGGTCACCCTGACCAACGACAAGGGTGCCGTGGTGATGAGCTATCCGCTTTCGGCCAAGGGCCCCAACGGCACCTCCGTCGCCGCCGCGGTGAACGAGGACGGCACCAGCCTGACGCTGACCCCCCAGGGGCAGCCGATCTCGTCGGTGAAGAACATCTCCGGTCAGGACTGGTTCTTCTCCGAGTTGCAGCACGCCTCGCTGGGTGCCGCGGTGGGCGCGGTGATCGGCTTCCTGGTCGGCCTGCTGTTCATCGGCATCGGCTCGATCCCGGGTGCGGTGCTGGGTGGTGTGATCGGCCTGCTGGTCGCGGGTGGTCAGCCGCTGATCGACTCCGCCTTCGCCTACTTCAGCGGCAACTGACACCGGAAGTGCTGCGACACTGAAGGTTCTGATTCTCGGCGGCACCCGGGAAGCCCGGCAGCTGGCCGAAATCGTCTCCGGCGAGCGAGGATTCGACATCGTCTCCTCGCTCGCCGGACGTGTGCGTGAACCGGTCCTGCCCGCCGGTGCGGTGCGCATCGGCGGCTTCGGTGGCGTCGAGGGGCTGCGGAACTGGCTGGCGGACAACGCGATCGAGGCGGTCGTCGATGCCACTCATCCCTTCGCGGGCACCATCTCCGCGCATGCGGCCGCCGCCGCACGAGCGGGTGGGGTGCCGATCGTGCACCTGCGCCGGCCGGGCTGGTCCGAACAACCCGGTGACCGGTGGTCGCGGGTGCCGGATCTGGCGGGCGCCGCCCGCGCCGCGGCCGACTTCGACCGCGTCTTCCTCACCATCGGCCGCCAGGGCGTGGCCGCATTCGCCGAGCTCGATGAGCCGTGGTTTCTCATCCGCGCCATCGACCCGCCCACCGGACCCGTTCCGCCGCATCATCTTCTGCTTCTCGCCCGCGGCCCGTTCACCGTGGCGGAGGAAATCGATCTGCTGCGCGAGCACCGCATCTCCGCGATGGTGACCAAGGACAGCGGCGGCGACCTCACCGCCGCCAAGCTGACTGCCGCACGAACGTGCGGCATTCCGGTCGTAGTCGTCGACCGGCCGCCCGTGCCCGCCGGTGTCGAGTGCGCGGAATCCGTTGCGGCGGCCTGGGACTGGTTGAACGCGCTGCGAGGCTGAGGCTCGCGCCACCACGCGCTGTCCGGCCCGCGCCGTACCGTAGCAGCGAGACCACGCCGACCCGTGTGGCCTTACCGGTCGGCCGCGACCCTCGCCGTGTTGTCCTGCGCGGCCTGCCCGTACCGCCTCGAGGTGAATACCCGCGTTCCGTGCGGGGTTTCGACCGTGGCGGTGGTGGACGCGCCGATGATGAGCAGCGTGCGCATATCGACCTCGTCCGGATTCAGCTCGGCGAGGGTCGTCACATGCACCGATTCGGCCGGCCCGCCCACATCGCGCCCCAGAACCACCGGGGTGTCCGGGCCGCGATGCTCGAGGACGAGTTCACGCAGGACGCCCACCTGCCATCGCCGCTGAGTGGAGGCAGGGTTGTAGATCGCGATCGCCATATCGGCCGCGGCGACCGCCGAAATCCGTTGTGCCACGGTCTCCCACGGCTTGAGACGGTCCGAGAGCGAGATCATCGCGAAGTCGTGGCCGAGCGGCGCGCCGATGCGGGCGGCCACGGCGCTGGCCGCGGTGACCCCGGGCAGCACCCGAACCGGCACATCGCGCCACTGCGGATCGGCCGATTCCTCGACCACCGCCGCGGCCATCGCGAACACCCCGGGATCGCCGGAGGACACCACCACCACGCGCGCCCCGGATTTCGCGAGATCCAATGCCATGGCCGCGCGTTCGGATTCGACCCGGTTGTCGCTGAGATGGCGGCGCTGCCCGGGGCGGACCGGCACCCGATTCACGTAGGTGGTGTAGCCGACGATATCGGTCGCCGCCGCGAGGGCGCGGGTGACCTCGGGCGTGGTCCATTGCGCGGAGCCGGGGCCCAGTCCCACGACGACGACCTCGCCGACCTCGTGAACGTCCGATCCGTCCGAATCACCGTGAGCCGCAGCGGGTTCGGTCGTGGTGAACGGTATCTCGGTGGTCGGTGCGGGCCCGGGCACCACGGTGATCGCGAAGTACGGCACATCGGCGTCGGAGACGTCGGCGGCGCGCAGGATCCGCTGCCGTCCGGTGCTGGCTCGTTCCACGTAGTAGGCGTCATCGAGCCGCCCGGCCTTCGACAGCGCTTGCCGCACAGCGGGATAGGTGCGGCCGAGCTTCATGATCGCCGCGGCGTCGGCGTCGGCGAGGCGTTCGGCCAGCTGATCCGGCGGCATGGTCCCGGGCAGCACCGTCAGCACCTGCTCACCCTCAACCAGGGGTGTGCCGAGCGCGGCCGAGGCGGCACTGACCGAGGTGATGCCCGGGATGATCTCCGCGGGGAACCGGTCGGCCAGGCGCCGGTGCATATGCATGTACGAGCTGTAGAACAGCGGATCGCCGGCCGCCAGGAGCGCCACGGTGCGGCCCGCGGCGAGATGTCCGGCCAGCAGCTCGGCGGCACGTTCGTAGAACTCGTCGATCGCGCCCTGATAGCCGCCCGGATGGTCGGTGGTCTCGGTGGTCACCGGATAGATTAGATGTTCCTCCAGTTGTCCCGGCCGCATGTACGGCGCCGCGATCGAGCGGGAGATGCTGCGACCGTGGCGGGCGCTGTGGAAGGCGATGACGTCGGCGGATTCGATGACGCGAGCCGCCTTCACCGTCACCAGCTCCGGATCCCCGGGTCCGAGCCCCACGCCCCACAACTTCCCGGGAGCCACGTCCTGAGCACTCATTCCTGCTCGCTCGCGATCGCGTTCAGGGCGGCGGCGGTGATGGCGCTGCCGCCGCGCCGGCCGTGCACGGTGAGGTATTCGATGTCGCCGTATTCGGCCAGGGCCTGTTTGGATTCGGCGGCGCCGACGAAGCCCACCGGAATGCCGAGCACCGCCGCGGGGCGGGGTGCGCCGGCGTCGAGCATGTCCAGCAGATGGAACAGCGCGGTCGGGGCATTGCCGATCGCGACCACGGCGCCGTCGAGGCGATCACGCCACAATTCCAGTGCCGCAGCCGATCTCGTATTGCCCATCTCCCGAGCCAGCTGCGGTACCCGCGGATCGGCGAGCAGGCACAGCACCTCGTTGTCGGCCGGCAGCCGTTTGCGGGTGACGCCGGAGGCGACCATGGTGGCATCGCACAGGATCGGCGCGCCGCGGCGCAGCGCGGCGCGGGCCGCCGCCACGACCTGCGGGGTGTGCGAGATATCGGTGGTCAGATCGACCTGTCCGCACGCGTGGATCATGCGCACCACCACCTGCGCGACATCGGCCGGGAACCGCGCCAGATCGGCTTCGGCCCGGATCGTCGCGAACGAGCGCCGATAGATCTCGGCCCCGTCGGTGAGGTAGCTGGTACGCACATCGGACATGGGCATCACCCTAGCGGTGAGAATCCGCGCCCCGAGCGGCAGCGTGGGCGAGGAGCCGCCCGGCCCGCGACATCGAGCCGCCCCGCGACATCAGAACGGCAACCGCGCCCGCCACGGCGATTCGGCCGGATCGTGCAGGGGATTGGCGAAGACGAGATAGCGGAACAGGGCCAGCGCCCCGGTGAGCAGCAGCACCGCGAGCGGGACCTCGGCGAGCACGGCCGTCGCGATCGACACCCGGATGTCGTCGGGACCGGCGGTGGTCGTGTCGAACCAGGCGTCGGCGAGCAGCAGCACCCCGGTGCCGGAGGCCGGCAGGATCACCAGCGCCCGCCGCCGCCAGCCGAGGTAGGCGGTGGTCGCCATCATCACGACCAGCAGGATGTCGAAGCCGATCCACACCAGCGCCCAATGATTCGCGTCGTAGTCCTGCGGCAGTGTGAACCCGAGGTAGACCAGCCACGGGATCATCGCGACCGAACCGCCGACCATCAGCGACAGCCGTAGTCCGCGGGCCACGCGCACCCGGCGCGGATGCGGCCGCACCCGGTCGGGCCGCAGCCGCGCGACCAGTTCGAGCCGCTGGGGGAGCGAGAGCTGTGCGATCTGCGCATCGGAGAGCAGGCCGGCGGTGGACGGCGACTGATCCGCGGACGAGTCCATCGATCCAGTGTGCGCGAAGTACGGCGTTGTCGGGACGTGCCGGCAGGAGCCGTCGGCCACGACCATCCGATCGGCGGCGCTACGGAATGGGAGAGCGTCGCGGCGAGGTGCCTCAGCGAGTCGCGCCCGGCGGTGAGATGGTAGCGAAGTCAGTCGTCCGCGCGAGGTCCGATGATGCGATAGCCGCCGGATTCGGCGACCACCTCGGTCACCGGCCCGGCCGGACGCCCGCATTGCCGATCGCAGCCGGACCAATGCTGCCGGCCGGCGACGACCACCTGATCGGCCGCGACGCCCGACAGGTCCGGCGCCGGGGCGCCGACCGGGAGCACGCGGCCGGACATGACGGCCTCGGCCGCGTCGGCCCGCACGTCCGTCAGTGATTTCGCGCAGCCAGGTCGCCCGGCGCACGCCGTCACCGCGAGCCACGGTGAGTTCGCGTCGAAGATCAGGCCCATCGGCGCGAGCACCCGCACCACCTGTTCGGCCGTCCACTCGTCCATATCGGCCAGGACGAGGCTGCGCCAGGGGGTGATCAGAATCGGATGTTCCACCGCCGCAACGAATTCCGCGGTCCGGGCGGGCAGGGCGCCCAGCGGCACCCCCGCCCCGAGCGCGACCCGGTCGTCGGCCTGGGTGAGCCATCCGATCGGAATATCCTGGCGGGCAACGAGATCCATCGGTTCAGCGGTCGGTTCCAGAGCCAATTCGGCCAGGATCCGGGCCGGGCCGTCGGCGACCTCGCGTAGCCGCCACTGCTCGCCGCGCATCCGCTGGAAACCGTGGGCCGCCGCCAGCATCGTGTCCACCGCCCGGTCGGCGCCGATCCGCGCGCCCGAATCGCGCCCGGCCAGGACCAGCGCGAACTCGGCCTCGTCGGTGGCGTGCACGCCGATATCGCCGCCGAGACCGCTGATGTCGCCGCGGCCGTCGTCGAGGGTGAACAGCACGCGCCCGGGCAGTGCGGCCAATTCCGGCGCCTGCCGCAGCTCCGCATCGAGTCGCGCGGCCAGCGGATGCACATCGCTCCAGCCGCCCACCCGGCCCGACAGCGGCGAGGCCACGATGTTGCGCACCCGCTCGTGGGTGGGCGCGGGCAGCAGCTCGGCCTGTTCGAGCCGCTCGGCCAGGGCCGCCGCATCGTGCATCTGCCGCAATTGCACATTGCCGCGGGAGGTTAGTTCGATACTGCCGTTGCCGAGCTCGTCGGCCGCCGCGGCCAGCACCCGCAGTTGATCGGGGGTGATCGCGCCGCCGGGCAGCCGGATCCGGGCCAGCGGACCGTCGGCGGCCTGATGCAGGCGCAGGACACCGGGGCAGGAGTCGGGGGCGGAGCGCGTCATGATGCCACCAGCCTACGAGCCGGGCGCGCGGCGAACGCGGGCGAGGCCGGGGCGCGTCCGCGGTTCACGGTGTCAGTGACCGCGCCTCAGGTGCAGGCGGCGTCGCGGATCGTGCGACGTGCGGGACGGTTCGAGCGGGGCGGCCGGCCAGGAGGGATCGAAGAGCAGGCTGGGGCCTGCGTGGTGGGCGACCCGGTCGTGGTGGGCGGTCGCGCCGAACAGGCTCATCCCGCCGAGGAAGGCGGCGGCGCAGATCGCGCCGGAGACGAGAGCCCAGCCGCGATGGCCGCTCGCGGCCGCGGTGAGTCCCATCGCCAGGCTGCCGAATCCGATCAGAACGCAGAAGTAGCTGGTCCAGGCGACCATACGGTTGCGCCGCACCCAAGGCGGGGTGGCGGGCATCGGCTCACCGGTCCTTCGGGCTGCTCTCGTCCCGGGCGCGGATCACGGCCTGCCACAGCTGGTCGTCGACGTAACTGTCCGACAACAGATGTGGTGTGTCGTGGCGTTCGACGTGGTCGCGGCGGACCGTGGACTCGAAGACCAGCAGCCCGAAGATCGCGACCGCCGCACAGGCGCCCGCGGCGACGAGCAACAGCCCGCCGTGACCCCCGGCCGCAGCGGCCAAAGCCATTGCCAGCAATGCAACAGCAACCATCATGCATGTAATTCCCGACCAGGCGGCAAAGCGGTTCCGCCTGCTCCATCCCGGTGAGTTCGGCATATTCACAGCGTACGCCGCGGGATCGGATCGGGAAATACCGGTCACAGCAGTGCGATAGCATCCGGGGGCTCGCCGATACGAGGAAAGCCGGTGCAATTCCGGTGCGGTCGCGCCACTGTGACAGTCAGACCCTCCGGGCGGGCGGCCGTATCCGCTATGGGCGCGTCACCCGAGGAGAACCGTGATTCTGCTGCTGTCCACGTCCGACACCGATCTGCTGTCCGCGCGCGCGAGCGGCGCCGACTATCGGCTCGCCAACCCGGCCCGGCTGCTGGTCGAGGATCTGCCGGGACTGCTCGAGGGCGCCGATCTGGTCGTGGTGCGCATCCTGGGCGGTCGCCGCGCCTGGGAGGAAGGGCTGGACGCGGTCCGCGCCGCGGGGATCCCGCTGGTGGCCCTGGGCGGCGAAATGGCGCCCGATGCCGAACTGATGGAGTGCTCGACGGTCCCGGGTGGCGTGGCCGCGGACGCGCACAACTATCTGGCCGCGGGCGGGCCCGGCAATTTGCGGCAGCTGCACAACTTCCTGTCCGACACCGTGCTCCTGACCGGTCACGGATTCGAGCCGCCGGTCCAGCTGCCCTCCTGGGGTGAGCTCGACCGCGCGCCGAAGGAGTTGTCCGGCAACGATTCCCGGCTCGCCGACGCGCCGACGGTGGCTGTGTTGTACTACCGCGCCCAGCACCTGGCCGGCAATACCGCCTACGTGGAGGCGCTGTGCCGAGCGCTGGAACAGGCCGGCGCCCGCCCGCTGCCGCTGTACTGCGCGTCGCTGCGCAACGCCGAACCGGATCTGCTCGACACGCTGCGCCGCGCGGACGCGCTGGTGGTGACCGTGCTGGCCGCGGGCGGCACCAAACCCGCGACCGCGGCCGCCGGCGGTGACGACGAGGCCTGGGATATCGGCGCGCTCGCCGACCTGGATGTGCCGATCCTGCAGGGGCTGTGCCTGACCAGCGGCCGGGACCAGTGGGCGGACAACGACGACGGACTCTCGCCGCTGGATGTCGCCACCCAGGTCGCGGTGCCGGAATTCGACGGTCGGATCATCACGGTGCCGTTCTCGTTCAAGGAGTTCGACGCCGACGGTCTGTCGACCTATGTGCCCGATGCGGAGCGGGCGGCGCGGGTCGCGGGCATCGCGGTGCGCCACGCGCGGCTGCGGCATCTGCCCGTGGCGCAGCGCCGGATCGCGCTGATGCTGTCGGCGTATCCGACCAAGCACGCCCGCATCGGCAATGCCGTCGGGCTGGACACCCCCGCCAGCGCGATCCGGCTGCTGACCGAGATGCGCACGGCCGGTTACGATCTCGGCGCGCCGGGCGAGGTTCCGGGGCTCGAGGAGCGCGACGGCGATGCGCTCATCCACGCGTTGATCGCCGCCGGTGGTCAGGATCCGGACTGGTTGAGCGCGGAACAGTTGGAGGGCAATCCGATTCGCATCGGCGCCCGGCAGTACTCGGCCTGGTTCGCCACCCTGCCCGAGAGATTGCGCACCGCGGTCGTCGAGGCCTGGGGGCCGCCGCCGGGCGAACTGTTCGTCGACCGCTCCGCCGATCCGGACGGCGAAATCGTCATCGCCGCACTGCGTTTCGGCAATATCGTGCTGCTGGTGCAGCCGCCGCGCGGCTTCGGCGAGAATCCGGTCGCGATCTACCACGATCCGGATCTGCCGCCCAGCCACCACTATCTGGCGGTGTACCGGTGGTTGTCCGCGGCGGCCGGCGAGGGCGGATTCGGCGCCGACGCGATGGTGCATCTGGGCAAACACGGCAATCTGGAATGGCTGCCCGGCAAGACACTGGGGATGTCGGCGGCCTGCGGCACCGACGCCGCCCTCGGCGATCTGCCGCTGATCTATCCGTTCCTGGTAAACGATCCCGGTGAGGGCACCCAGGCCAAGCGCCGCGCCCACGCCACGCTGGTCGACCACCTCATTCCCCCTATGGCCCG
Source organism: Nocardia nova NBRC 15556 (assembly GCF_001613005.1). Lineage (GTDB taxonomy): Bacteria > Actinomycetota > Actinomycetes > Mycobacteriales > Mycobacteriaceae > Nocardia > Nocardia nova. The sequence goes on from NZ_BDBN01000030.1 coordinate 65,918, forward strand.
CGCGGAGACCTACGGCGATATCGCTCGCCTGGAACAGTTGCTCGACGAGCACGCCAACATCTCGGCGCTGGATCCGGCCAAGCTGCCCGCGATTCGCCAGCAGATCTGGACCCTGATGCGGGCCGCGAAGATGGACCACGACCTGGGGCTCGAGGAGCGACCGGACGAGGACACCTTCGACGACATGCTGCTGCACGTCGACGGCTGGCTGTGCGAGATCAAGGATGTGCAGATTCGCGACGGCCTGCACATCCTTGGGCAGGCCCCGGCCGGCGAGGGCGAACTGGATCTGGTGCTGGCCATGTTGCGCGCCCGCCAGCTCTGGGGTGGGGAAGTCGCGGTGCCGGGGCTGCGCGAGGCGCTGGGGCTCGACGAATCCGGGGAAGAATCGCGCGAGCGCGTCGATGTCGTCGAGCAGCGCGCACGGACGCTGCTGGCCGCACTGCAGGCCGCGGAGTGGTCGCCGGCGGCGGTGGAGGAGCTGGTGGCTCGCCACGAACCCGCCGCTCCGGACACCCTTGCGGCCGTATTGCGCTTCGCCGCAACCGAAGTCGTGCCCCGATTGCGGCAGACCGGAGTCGAGATCGAGCGGATCCTGCACGCCCTGGACGGTGGATTCATCCCGGCCGGGCCGAGTGGTTCGCCGCTGCGCGGTCTGATCAACGTGCTGCCGACCGGGCGGAACTTCTATTCCGTGGATCCGAAGGCGGTGCCGTCGCGGCTGGCCTGGGAGACCGGCCAGGCGATGGCGGATTCGCTGCTCGAGCGCTACCGCTCCGATCACGGCGACTACCCGCGATCGGTCGGGCTCTCGGTGTGGGGCACCTCGGCCATGCGGACCGCCGGTGACGATATCGCCGAGGTGTTCGCGCTGCTGGGGGTGCGGCCGGTGTGGGACGAGGCGAGCCGCCGGGTCACTCGCCTGGAGGTGGTCGACCTGGCCGAGCTGGGCCGCCCGCGCATCGACGTCACCGTGCGAATCTCCGGATTCTTCCGCGACGCGTTCCCGCACGTGCTGGCGCTGCTCGACGACGCGGTCCGGCTGGTCGCCGAGCTGGACGAACCGGCGGAATCGAATTACGTTCGCGCGCACACCGATTCTGATCTGGCCGAGCACGGTGACCGGCGCCGTGCCACCACCCGGATCTTCGGATCCAAACCCGGTACCTACGGCGCGGGTCTGCTGCAGTTGATCGACTCCAAGAGCTGGCGCACCGACGACGATCTGGCCCAGGTGTACACCACCTGGGGCGGCTACGCCTACGGCCGTGGCCTGGACGGCGCGCCGGCCGCCGACGATATGCGCGCGGCCTACCGGCGCATCGCGGTCGCGGCCAAGAACACCGACACCCGTGAGCACGACATCGCCGATTCCGACGACTACTTCCAGTACCACGGGGGCATGGTCGCCGCCGTCCGGGCGCTGACCGGCAAGAATCCCGAGGCCTACATCGGCGATTCGACGCGTCCCGACGCGGTGCGCACCCGCACCCTCTCCGAGGAGACCACCCGGGTGTTCCGCTCCCGCGTGGTCAATCCTCGCTGGCTCGAGGCGATGCGCCGGCACGGCTACAAGGGTGCGTTCGAGATGGCCGCGACGGTCGACTACCTGTTCGGTTACGACGCCACCACCAATGTCGTCGCCGACTGGATGTACGAAAAGCTCTCGGAGAGCTACGTTTTCGACGATGTGAACCGCAAGTTCATGACCGAGTCCAATCCGTGGGCACTGCACGGCATCGCCGAACGCCTGCTCGAGGCGGCCGAACGCAAACTGTGGGAGGCCCCGCAGCCGGAAACACTGGACCGGCTGCGGCAGATCTACCTCGAAACCGAGGGCGAACTCGAGTAGTGCGACCCGGTGCGGCCGCTACGTCGGCGGGCGCACCGGATCCTGCGCCGCGCGGCGGATGTGCGGGCGCGGGTTCGGCCCCTACCGTGGGGATATGACCTGGAACGAACTCGCACAGCAGAAGTACGTCCTGCTCACCACCTACAAGAAGGACGGCACGCCGGTCGGGGCCCCGGTCTGGGTGGCTCCCGACGGCGACCGGCTGGTGGTCTGGACCAATCCGAAGAGCTGGAAGGTGAAACGGCTGCACCGCAACGCCGCGGTGACGGTCCAGGCCTGCGACGCCCGCGGCCGCACGTCCGGATCGCCGGTGAGCGCCGGGACGGCGCGCGTCCTCGATGGCGACGGGACCGAACGGGTCCGCGATCTCATCGCCCACAAATACGGCGTGATCGGCACCCTGCTGATCCGCGGCCACAAGTTGATCTTCGGCAAGGATCGCTCGGTCGGGCTGGCGATCACCGCCCAACCGGCGGGGCAGTGACCACCGCCGATCGAGTGAGATCGTCTCGGATCAGGCTGGGGCAGCGGCGATTTCGATGCCGATCGTGCCCTTGCGGCCGCGCCGCAGCACGCTGCCGGTGACGATCAGCCAACCCATGAGCGAATACTTGCGCTTGATCAGCTGCCGGGTCCGGTCGCTGCCCTCCTCGTCGAGCACCCGGGCGGTGCCGCGCACGATCTCCCCGTGCGGCTTACCCGACACGCTGCAGGGCTGCAAGGTGACGTCCGGATTGCGCCGCACCCGCTTGACCTTCCAGGCCGCGGTCTCGGTCCAGACGTACAACTTCGCATCGTCGAGCGCCGCCCACACCGGGGTCGCGACCGGTGTGCCGTCCTTCTTGTAGGTGGTGAGCAGAACGTAGTTCGCGGTACCGGCGGGGCCGAAAGGATTGTCCACGACTGCCGAGCCTAATCGGTCGAGCCCGGAGGCGGCGGCGGAGCGTCACCGACCTTCGTTCCCCGATCCTGCTCCGAACGACATTGCCTGATCGGCATGGCCCAGGGGTGAATCATGCCGTGTGGGTGAGGATTCGGGGGCCCGCGTCGGTGATGGCGACGGTGTGTTCGGAATGTGCGGTGCGCGAGCCGTCGGCGGAACGGATCGTCCATCCGTCCGGATCGGTGATGATGCGATCGGTGGTGCGGGCGAACCAGGGCTCGATCGCGATGGTGAGGCCGGGGACGAGCCGCATGCCGCGCCCGGCGCGACCGGCGTTGGGAACGTGCGGATCCTCGTGCATGGTGCGGCCGAGTCCGTGGCCGCCGAATTCGGTGTTGACGGGGTAGCCGTGCCGCCGCGCGACGCCCGCGATGGCCGCGGAGATGTCGCCGAGCCGCCCTCCCGGCCGGGCGACCTCGACGGCGGCGGCCAAGGCCTCCTCGGTCGCGGCCACCAGCCGGGCGTCCTCGGGATCGGCGGTGCCGACGATGGTGCTGACCGCGGCGTCGGCGACCCAGCCGTCGACCGAGACCGCCAGATCCATGGTCAGCACATCACCGTCGCGCAACCGGTAGTCGTAGGGCAGTCCGTGCAGAACCGCGTCGTTGACCGACAGGCAGACGGTGTTGCGGAACGGGCCGCGCCCGAACGAAGGCGCGTAGTCCCAATAGCACGACACCGCCCCTCGTTCCCGGATGCGCTGCCGCACATACTTTTCCAGATCGAGCAGATTCATCCCGACCTCGGCTTTTTCCCGCAGCTCCGCGAGCACCTCGGCGACGAAGCGTCCGGCCACGCCCATCCGCTCGATCTCGGCGGCTGTCTTCAGTTCGACCACGAAACCTCCCTGGTATCGGTATTTATATACCGACTCTAACCGTAGCGGTATTTGAATACCAGCTCTATGCTGGGGGCATGGTTCGACTTCCGCTGACCCCGGCCCAGGTAGAGGCCGGTCGCCGCCTGGGCGCGCATCTGCGTGCGGTCCGGGGCGATCGGGACCCCGCGGAGATCGCCCGCGCGGCCGGCATCTCACCGGAAACGCTGCGCAAGATCGAATCCGGCCGGCTGCCCAGCCCGGCATTCGGCACCGTCGTCGGACTCTCCGGGGCGCTCGGAATTCCGCTGCAGGAGTTGGCCGAGGTGTGGCAGTCCGCCCGCCTCAGCGCCTCGGCCTGACCGTAACTAGGAGTTTTCCGCGCGGAACAGGGGAAGGGGCGCGTCGGCTATCGCCTCCGGGGAGGGGAGTGTGGCCCGTGCCTCCGGCGGGCTCATTCGCGACTGGAGTGCTCGCTGGTGGGCTGCGCCCACGAGCAGTAATGCGGCGGTGCGTGGTTCGGTGACGATGTGGTGGCGGGCCGACAGGTGTCCGATCACCACGTCCAGGGCGCGGTGCGGGCCCAGATCGAAGTCGCGGCTGCGTTCCGAGTACACCGCGCGCAATTCGGCGTCGGAGTCGATCGCCGCCATGACCGGTAGCGCGGCACGGAAGAAGTCCTCCAGCACGGTCACCAGGTGCACGAGATCGCTTCGCAGATCGGCGGATTCGGCCGTGTCCGCGGAATGGGACGAATCGGCGAGCATATCCTTCAGCGGCCGCAGGTGATGCTGGATCACAGCTTGGAGCAGGCCGGTGCGATCGCCGAAGTGATAGAAAATGCTCGACTCGGCGACGCCCGCGCGAGTGGCGACTTCCTTGGTGGTGAGCCGGGCGACCCCGGAACCGGTGAGGACGTCCTGTGCGGCCACGATGACAGCCTCCCGCACTCCGCTGCGCGGCCGCCCGCGGGTGCGTGCGGGCGGTTCGGTGTTCTGGGCGTGCTGGCGCGGCACCGCGTGTTCCTTCCGATCGGTTCGTGCCCTTGCAGTATGCCGCAACCCGTCGTATTTTCTGAGTAGGCACTCGAAAATACTGATCGGAGCTGTCGACATGTCCACTCCCAGCACACCCCCATCAGCCGGAACCGCCCGCGAATCGGCGGGCCGGGGCCGGTTGCGCATGCAGACGGCGGTCGACGCCGGCATGCGCGCCCTGTTGCGGTCGCCGCTGCATCGCCTGCTCAGCGCGAAATTGATGATCGTCACCGTGGTCGGGCGCAAAACCGGCCGCGTCTACGCGAATCCGGTCGGCTACGCCGAATCCGACGGCGCACTGCTGGTCGGCACCGCGGCGGGCTGGCGGCGCAATCTGCGGCCGGGCGAACCGGTGCGGATCACCTGGCGCGGCCGGGAGCGGCTCGCGGACTGGGAGGTGATCTCCGGTGAAGAGGAGATCGCCGAGCCCTACCGCATCATCCTCACCCAGAATCCGACGCACGGCCGCTTCGCCGGTATCAGCCTCGATGCCGACGGCAACGTCGACCGGGAACAGCTGCGCGCCGCCCTCGGCCGCGGCACGGTCGTCGTGCGGCTGCGGCCGCGATCGATGCGCTGAGTGCGGGTGACCGCGCTCAGGTGGCCTGGCTGACCGAGGACATGTGGAAGTCGGGGATCCGCATCGGCGGCATGGCCGTGCGGGTGAACCAGTCCTTCCATTCGCGCGGCAGCGTGATCTCGGTGGCGCCGACCTCGGTAGCGCGGCGCAGCAGATCCAGCGGGCTCTCGTTGAAGCGGAAGTTGTTGACCGCGGCGGTGACCGCGCCGTCCTCCACCAGGTACACGCCGTCGCGAGTCAGGCCGGTCTGCAACAGCGTGGCCGGATCGACCTCGCGGATGTACCACAGACAGGTCAGCAACAGGCCACGCTCGGTGGTGGCGATCATCTGCTCGAGAGTGGTGTCCGTCCCGCCGCTCAGCAGCAGATTCTCACCGGCCACCGTGACCGGAGCGTTGTACTGCGCGGCCACTGCGCGCGGATAGATCAGCGACTCGATCACTCCCTCGCGCAGCCAGTCCACGCGACCGGCCGAGAGACCGTTGTCGAAGATCGAGGAGGTCTCCGATGAGGCGGCGGTCGCGACGAACGGCCGGTACTCCAAACCCGCGGCAGTCGGATCCGAGTACAACGTCAGCGGCAGGTCGGTGAGCCGCTCCCCGATGCGGGTGCCGCCGGCCCGGGCGAATGCGGTGTGCCCCTCGTGGGCGCCGCGTCCGTCCATCGACCACAGCATCGGAATCAGCAGGTCGGCGACCGCCGAGGGCGGCAGCAGGGTGGGATAGCGACCGGCCGGCAGCTCGACCCGGCGGGCACACCAGTCCAGGCGCCGGCTCAGCTCGGCCAGCAGTGCGGTGACGCCGATATCGGTGAAGTCGGCGGTCGGCGCGCCCACCCAGGCGCTCGCGGGATCGCCGTCCCCGCCGCGTTTGCCGTTGATCTCGATGGATCCGGTGGGCTCGGTCCACCGGCGGCGGATGCCGGTGGAGGTGCCCAGCCAGGTGGTGTGCAGCTGATGATGGGCGAAACCGTAGAGCCGGTCGGCGCCGGCGAACCCGACCGCGAGCTCACCGGCGAGTCCGGTGAATACCTCGATGCCGGTCTCGCGCACGGGGCCCGCCCACTCCGAATCCAGGTGTGCGCCCGCGGTTTCCGGGTCCAGCAGCGGCATGGCGTCCGCAGCGGGCTCGGCCGTGCGAGCCGCCTCTTCGGCGCTGCGCACCACGGCCTCGATCTCGGCCGGATCCACGCTCGTGGAACCGGCACTGCCCACCCGCGCCGAGCGTGGGCCCTCGCGCAGGACCGACACCACCGCCCAGGATCGTGACACCGACGACCCGTTGGTGGTCATGGAATTGCCGGCCCAGCGCAGCGAGGCCTCGGACGCGTCGGTGACGATGACGATCGTCTCGTCCGCGCGCGCGACGGCCAGCGCCCGCTCCACGACCTCCGCGCCGTGCATCATCGTCACCGACCGGCCTCCCGCGTTGTGTGCCAATTCCGAATCGTGGCCATTACCCCGCCTCCTGTGTGGCGGGACACCCGCACCCGGTCGGCGCGGCGAGTGGCTGCTGCGCGAGGGTTACTCACCCCGCCTCCTGGCGGGTGTTGAGGATGTTCACCCCGCGCACCAGCACCGACGGACATCCGTGCGATACCGCCGCGACCTGGCCGGGCTGGGCCTTACCGCAGTTGAACGCCCCGCCGAGGACCCAGGTCGACGGGCCGCCGACGGCTTCCATCGCGCCCCAGAAGTCGGTGGTGGTGGCCTGGTAGGCGACGTCGCGCAGCTGACCGGCCAACTCCCCGTTGCGAATCCGGAAGAAGCGCTGCCCGGTGAACTGGAAGTTGTAGCGCTGCATGTCGATCGACCAGGACCGGTCGCCGACGATGTAGATCCCGTCCTCGACCCGCGAGATCAGCTCGGCGGTGCTGGTATCGGACTCCGGATCGGGCTGCAGGGACACGTTGGCCATGCGCTGGATGGGCACATGATGGGCGGAATCGGCGTAGGAGCACCCGTTGGACCGGGGCACCCCGAGACGAGGCGCGAAGACCCGGTCGAGCTGATAGCCGACCAGGATGCCGTCGCGCACCAGATCCCAGCGCTGCCCGGCCACCCCCTCGTCGTCGTAGCCGACCGTCGCGAGGCCGTACTCCTGAGTCCGATCGCCGGTGACGTGCATGATCGGGGTGCCGTAGCGCAGCGTCCCGAGCTTGTCGGGAGTGGCGAAGGAGGTTCCGGCGTAGGCCGATTCGTAGCCGATCGCGCGATCGTATTCGGTGGCGTGGCCGATGGATTCGTGAATCGTCAGCCACAGATTGGTCGGGTCGATCACCAGGTCGGTGGGGCCCGGCGTCACCGACGGCGCGGCGACCTTCTCGGCCAGCCACTGCGGCATCCGTGCCAGTTCCTCGTTCCAGTCCCAGACGCCGTCGGCGCCGGTGACGTACTCCCAGCCGCGCCCGGCCGGGGCGGCGAGGGTCCGCATGGTCTCGAAACCACCCGTCGCGGCGTCGACGGTGATCGCCTCGAGTTGCGGATGCAGTCGCACCCGCTGCTGGGTGATCGTGGAACCCGCGGTGTCGGCGTAGTAGGTCTGCTCCTTGACCTGCAGCACCGATGCCGTCACGTGATCGATGCCCGCGGCCGAGGACAGGCGCTGCGAATAGTCCTGCAGCAGCGCGACCTTCTCCGGCGTGGGCACGGTGAACGGGTCCACCTGGTAGGGCGAGACCCAGGTCGCGTCGCGATAGACCGGTTCGCCGGCGAGTTCGACCCGCTCGCGGTTGAGCGCCCGCAGCGTCGCCGCGACGGTGACCGCGCGCTGGGCCACCGCCACGGCGGTCGCGGGTGTCAGTTCGCAGTGCGAGGCGAAACCCCAGGTGCCGTCGACGATCACGCGGACCGCGAAGCCCAGGTCGTCGGCATTGTCGATGGATTCGACGCGGCCGTCGCGCAACCGGATCGATTGCGTCAGCAGCCGATGCACCCGCAGATCGGCGTACTCGGCGCCGGCCGCGCGCGCCGCCGTCAACGCCGCATCGGTCAGGGCGGCCAGCGGCAGCGCGCGGAACTGGTCGTCCACGGCCGCAGATGCGATGCTCACCCGGCCTACGCTAATTGCTGAACGCCGGCTGGGCCACCGGATCGGCCGACGGGTGCGGCGAAACACTCTGGGACCCAACGCGACACGCCGTGCATGATTGCAGGCGATGCAAACATGCACGAAATGCGGTGTGGCACGGACTGAAACGCGCGCGAAACGCGCAGCCTGCCGCAGGTTGCGGCGCCGATGGCGTACTGTCTGCCCGCGTGCCGCCATCCGCACTCCGTGACCGTAAGCGGGAACGCACCCGCCGCGCCCTCCTCGAGGCTGCCGCCGATCTGTTCGAATCCCGCGGCTACGAGGCGACCACCGTCGCCGATATCGCCGCGACCGCCGAGGTGGGTACGAGGACGTTCTTCAACTACTTCGAGAGCAAAGAGGAACTGCTCTTCCCCGAGCCCGATGAACGCGTCACCGCGGCGGTGGCCGCGATCGCGAGCCGTCGTGCCGACGAACGACCCGTCGAGGTGCTGCTGCGCGCGCTGCGGGCCGCCGGGGACAATCCCGGTGATCACCTCGGCGACGATCTGGCGGCCCGCATCGCCGTGTTGCGGGCCCAGGTCTCGCGCACCGTGCCCGCCGTCAGCGGCCGGGCCGCGCACGCCCAGCTGGCCGCGCAGCAGGAGATCGCGCGGCGGCTGCGCGACGCCTTCCCCGACGAATTGGACGAGGTCGGCGCGGCCGCGCTGGTCGGCGCCGTCGTCGGGGCGGTGTCGGGTGCGCTGACCGTGCTGTTCTCCGGCCGCCACGCGATCGAGGACGGGGAACGGCTGCATCGCACCATCCGCGAGACCACCTCGCGGGTGCTGGCGCCCTGGCTCTCGGCCGGCCGGCATCTGACCGCGGAGGCGCGCTGCTGAGCGCCGCTCAGCCGAACTGCTGCCAGCCCAGGCGCACCACCATCGCGGTCACCACGATCAGCAGCACCGCGCGCACGAACCCGGCCCCGCGCGCGATCGCCATCCGCGAACCCACCACGGAGCCCGCGATATTCGCCACCGCCATGCCCAGGCCCACCGACCAGATGATGTGCCCGGTGGCGGCGAGCAGGATCAGCGCGCCGAGATTGGATCCGCAGTTGATCACCTTCGCCATGGCCGCGGCGCGCACGAACTCGGTACCGAGCAGGGTGGCGAAGGAGATGATCAGGAAGGTGCCGGTACCGGGGCCGACCAGCCCGTCGTAGCCGCCGATCAGCCCGGCCGACAGGCCCACCACCAGGATCGTGCGGCGCCGGGTCGGCGGGTGGGTCGCCATCGTCACCCCGATCGAGGGCCGCGTCGCCACCACGATCGCGACACCGATCAGCACCGTCATCACGATCGGGATGAAATAGCGCCGGTCGATCAGGGCCACCGCGGCCGAACCGGCGGCCGCCGCGCACGCCGCGATCGCCGCACCCGACAGCATGAGCGGCCATCGCATCGGCACCCGGCGCGCGAAAGTCAGCGCTGCGGCACTGGTTCCGGCGAATGCGGCGATCTTGTTCGTGCCCAGCGCGGTCTGCGGGGGCAGCGTCGGCGCCACCAGTAGCAGTGTCGGCAGAATGATCAATCCGCCACCGCCCACCACCGCGTCCACCCATCCTGCGGCCGTGGCCGCGGGCAGCAGCACCGCCCACTCGGCCATACCCACGGCGGCGACCCAATCAGAGTCGGCGACGTGCGGCAAATCGTGGCGCGCGGTGTCGAGGTGGCGGCCACCTAGGCTGAGCGAGTGCGCCGATTCAGTCTGTGGCTCCGTGGCAAACCCATGGTCGCCGATTCCATCCTCGCGGCCGCACTGGTGCTGTTGGATCTGCTCACGCTCGGCGGCAAGGATCATGCGATCGTCTATCTGATCCTCGGGCTGCTGGTTCCGGTGCCGGTGATCTGGCGGCGCAGCTATCCGCGGGCCAGTGCGGTCGCCCTGCTGGTGCTGTCGATCACCACCAGCGCGGTGAGCGTGGTCCTGCACGAGGATCTGCAGCCGCCGGCGCTGCTGGCGGTCGGCGTCGCGCTCTACACCCTCGTCGCGTACGTGGGCCGGCGCGAGGGTTTGCTGTATCTGGTCGGCCTCGCCGTGGACGGAGCGTTCTCGCTGGCCGTGGTCGACCAGTCGGTGCCGATCGTCATCGGCTTCCTGATCATGTTCTACGCGCTGTGCTGGACCCTCGCGGAATTCCTCGGCGCCCGCCACGCCTACGACGCCGAGGTCGCGGCCCGCCTCGCCGTCGCCGACTACGACCGTGAACGCAGCGCCCACGACGCGGTCTCGGCCGAACGCACCCGCATCGCCCGCGAACTCCACGATGTGGTCGCCCACGCGGTCAGCGTCATCATCGTGCAGGCCGACGGGGCGAAATACGCGCTGCGCCGCGACCCCGAGGTCGCCGAACAGGCGCTGGCCACCATCGCCGGCACAGGCCGCGAGGCGCTGCGGGAACTGCGCCGCACGGTGGAACTGCTGCGCACCGAGCACGCCCCGGAGCAGCTGCCGCAACACGGCACCGCCGGACTGGCGAAGGTGGTGGAGATGATGCGCAGCGCCGGGCTGGCCGTGGAACTGGAACTCACCGGGGAACTCGACGATGTCGCCCCCGAGGTGAGCCTCGGCATGCACCGCATCGTGCAGGAATCGCTGACCAACACCTTCCGCCACGCCGGCCCCGACCCGCAGGCCTGGGTGCGGGTGCGGCGGCGCGACGCGGACGTGCTGGTCGAGGTGCTCGACCGCGGCGACGCCGGGCCGTCCGCGACCGGGTTCACCGTGGCCACGCAGGCTCCCGTCGTGGACGACACCGCGCTGCGCAACGGCATCGCCGGCAGCGGACTGGGACTGGTCGGGATGCGGGAGCGGATCGCGGTACTCGGCGGCACCCTCGCGGTGGGACGACGTCCCGAGGGCGGCTGGCGCGTCTGCGCCACCATTCCCCTGCAGCGTGAACTACCCGACTGACCGGGCGAGGAGTCCCGGTTAGATTGGTGCGGTGCCGATCACCGTACTCGTCGTCGACGATCAGGAACTCATGCGTGCCGGACTCAAGATGGTGCTGGGCGCGCACCCGGACGTCGACGTCGTCGCCGAGGCCGACAACGGCGCGACCGCCGTGCGCCTGGCCGGTGAACTGGCCCCCGACGTGGTGCTGATGGATGTGCGGATGCCGGTGGTCGACGGCGTCGCCGCCACCGCTCAGATCCTCGAATCCGGGTGTGGCAGCCGGGTTCTGGTGATGACCACCTTCGATCTCGACGAACACGCACTCGGCGCCCTGCGGGCCGGCGCCAGTGGTTTCCTGCTCAAGGACACCCCGCCCGAGGATCTGATCTCCGCCATCCGCAGCGTCGCGGCCGGTGACGCCGTGGTCTCGCCGAAGGTGACCAAACGGCTGCTGAACCGGCTGATCGCCGCCGACCCCGCCCGCGTGCGCGACCCATCGGTGCTCGACGTGCTCACCGCGCGCGAACGCGAGGTGCTCGAACAGATCGCCGCCGGGCGCTCCAACGCCGAGATCGCCGCCGAGCTGTATCTCTCGGAAGCCACGGTCAAGACTCACGTCGGCCGGGTGCTGACCAAACTGGGACTGCGCGACCGGGTGCAGGCGGTCGTGCTGGCCTATGAAACCGGGCTGGTCACGCCCGGTACCTGACCGGGTGAGCGACGATATGCCCGAATCGGGAGAAAAACGGGGTCGTCGCGCGTTGGGCAGGGTAGATCGTGGAAAGGATCGCCGATGCCCGCCCTGTTGTTCGCCCTCTATCTCGTCGTCGAGATCGCGGCGCTGGTCGTGGTCGGCCACCTCATCGGTGCCGTGCCGACCATTCTGCTGCTCATCGCCGGGTCCGCGCTCGGGCTGATCCTGGTGCGTTCCCAGGGCCGCCGGGTCTTCCAGCAGTTCCGTCGTGCCCGCCGCGGCGAGATCGCCCCGGGAACCGCCGTCGCCGACGGCGCGCTGGTCGGGGTGGGCGCGCTGCTGATGTTCGTTCCCGGCCTGGTCACCTCGGTATTCGGACTGCTACTGCTTCTTCCCACCCGCGCGCTGCTGCGACCGCTGGTCTCGGCCGCGGCGCTGCGGCGCATCGACCGGCTGACCATGGCCACCGGCTATCGCGGCGTGGTGGTGGAACCCTCTGGAGAGGTCGTGGACGGTGTGGTCGTCGAGCAGTACTACGACGACGGTCAGGGTCACGCGCGGCGCATGATCGACCCCCGCTGACCGGCCCGCACTGATCGCGGGCCGCCGGCCGTGCGGCACACTGGTCACCCGTGAGTACCCAGTTGCTGGTCGGCGGCCGAATCTACAGTTCCAGTTCCCCCGATGCCACCACGATGGCAATCACCGACGGCACCGTGGTCTGGCTGGGCGCCGAACGCCCCGGCCGCGCTTTGCACCCCGACGCCGAAATCGTCGATCTGGACGGCGCTTTCGTCGCCCCGGCCTTCGTCGATCCGCACGTGCACGTCACCGCGCTCGGCCTGCAACTGACGGGTTTGGACCTGTCCCAGGCGAATTCGCTGGCACAGTGCCTGGATCTGGTACGCGAGTACGCTGCCACCCATACCGGAACGATCATCGGCGACGGCTGGGACGAAACCCGCTGGCCCGAGGGCCGCCCGCCCACCGTCGATGAGATCGATGCCGCCGCCGGGCCCGGCCGTCCGGCCTATCTGGCCCGCGTGGACGCCCATTCCGCGGTCGCCTCGACCGCGCTGCTCGACACGGTGAGCGGCGTTCGCGCGGCCGCGGGTTACACCGCCGGCGCACCGCTTCGCGCCGACGCGCATCACCTCGTTCGCGAGGCCGCACTCGACGGTCTCGACCGCGCTCAGCGCGACCGGGCTCGGGCCGCCGCACTCGATTACGCGGCCGCGCACGGTGTGGTCGCCGTCCACGAATGTGCGGGCCCCCAGATCGCAGGACGCACCGACGTGCGCGAGTTGCTGGAATTCGAGCACGGTGTGCAGGTGCGCGCGTACTGGGGTGAGGCCGTCACCTCGGCCGACGAGGCGCGGGCGCTGCTCGGCGAACTCGGTGTACACGGGCTGGCCGGCGACCTGTTCGTCGACGGCTCGTTCGGTTCCCACACCGCCTGGCTGCGCGAACCCTATGCCGACCGCGACACCACCGGTGTCTCCTACCTCGACGCCGCGGCGATCGCCGCCCATGTCCGGGCCTGCACCGAGGCCGGGATTCAAGCCGGATTCCACGCCATCGGCGACGCCGCCATCGATGCGGTGGTCGAGGGCTTCGCCCGGGTCGCCGGCGAACTCGGCGCACCGGCGGTGGCCACCCGCGGCCACCGGCTCGAACATGCCGAACTGCTCGATGCCGGCCAGATCGCGAAACTGGCCGAATTCGGCGTGATCGCCAGCGTGCAACCGGGATTCGACGCCGCGTGGGGTGGCGCCGAGGGGATGTACGCCACCCGGCTGGGCGCCGAACGCGCCGCGGCCACCAACCCGTTCGCGGCGATGGCCGCCGCCGGTATCTCGCTGGCGATCAGCTCCGATGCCCCGGTGACGGCGCTGAACCCGTGGGAGGCCATCCGCGCGGCCGCGAACCACCGCACCCCGGGGCACCACATCTCCCCGCGCGCCGCCTTCGCCGCCGCCACCCGCGGCGCATGGCGGGCCGGCGGTGTGCGCGACGGTGTCGCCGGAACCCTGGTTCCGGGCGCTCCCGCCAACTATGCGGTGTGGGACGCCGCGGAACTCGTCGTCGCCGCGGCATCGGACACGGTCCAGCGCTGGTCCACCGATCCGCGCTCCCGCGTCCCCGGCCTTCCGTCCTTGGAAGAGGGCGCCGAACTCCCGCGCTGCCTGCGGACCGTCCGCGACGGAGTGACGATCTATACAGCCTGAGGAAACAACGCGACGGAGACCGACCGCGCTTTCCGCGAAAGTGTCGCCGCCGCCGCGGAGCCCCGGCCGGCGGGAACCGCGCGCTATCCCAGTAGGCTGGCGCGGTGCTGGGCGTGACGTGGCGGGTATGGGGGAAGATCGGGGCCGCTGTCGTCGCCGGGCTGTTGGTGTTCGCGAGCTTTCCGCCGCGTACCTGCTGGTATCTCGCGCCGATCGGGATCGCGATCCTCACCCTGACGGTGCGGGACGCGGCGAGGTTGCGCGGCGGCTTCGGCTACGGACTGCTGGCGGGGCTCGCGTTCTTCCTGCCGTTGCTGCCGTGGACCGGCATCTACGTCGGCCCGATGCCGTGGCTGGCGCTCTCGACAGCATGCGCGGTGTATGTCGGCTTGTTCGGGCTGCTGTCGCGGCTGGTGTGCCCCCTGCCGGGCTGGCCGGTATGGGTCGCGCTGATGTGGACTCTCACCGAATGGGGACGCTCCAGCTTTCCGTTCGGCGGATTTCCGTGGGGCCGACTCGCTTTCGGGCAGGCCGACGGCTGGTACCTGCCGCTGGCCTGGCTCGGTGGCGCGCCGGTGGTGAGCTTCGCGGTGGCCCTGACCGGAAGCGTTCTGGCGGCGCTTCTGCTTCGGTTGCGCCCGCAGGCACACCAACCGCGTGCGGTCGTAATTATCACTCTCGCAACGGTTGTGGCTATTATCCCGATTACCGGAGTGATCCTCCGGACCGCGCTGCCCGCCCCGGACGACGGAGACCGGTCGATCACGGTCGCCGCTATCCAGGGCAGCGTGCCGCGGCTGGGCCTGGACTTCAACGCCCAGCGCCGGGCCGTGCTGGACAATCACATTCGCCGTACCGAGGAGCTGGCCCGCGCGGTCGCCGCCGGGACCGCCGCCCAGCCGGACGTGGTGATCTGGCCGGAGAATTCCTCCGATATCGACCCGCTGCGCAATTCCGACGCCTACGACGAGATCACCGCCGCCTCCCGCGACATCCACGCCCCGATCCTGGTGGGCGCCGTACTCGTCAACGACGACCGCACCACCACCAATTCGGTGATCGTGTGGGACGCCGACGGGCCGGGGGAGCGCCACGACAAGAAGATCATCCAGCCTTTCGGCGAATACCTGCCCTATCGCGGCTTCTTCCGACACTTCTCCGACTACGCCGACCGCGCCGGCTACTTCGTCCCGGGCCACGGCGACGGGGTCGTGCACGCCCGCCCGGCCGGCGGTGGGCCGATGGTCGCGATCGGCGTGGCGACCTGCTACGAGGTCGCCTTCGACCGGGCGTTCGAGGATTCACTGCGCGCCGGCGCGCAGTTGCTCACCGTGCCGACGAACAACGCCACCTTCGGCGACAGCGATATGACCTATCAGCAGTTGGCCATGTCGCGGGTGCGGGCCGTCGAACACGGCCGGGCGCTCGTGGTCGCCGCGACCACCGGTGTCAGCGCGGTCGTCACCGCCGACGGCGTGGTGCGCCAGCACACCGAGAAATTCGTGCCCGCCGCACTCGAGGCGACGTTGCCGTTGCGCAGCGCAACGACACCCGCGACCGCGATGGGACCCCTTCCGGAGCGGATGTTGTGTATCCTTGCTGCGGCCGTCGCACTGGTCGCGGCTACTCGGTGGCGAACGACGCGTTCGACTCGTCGTGCCGATGAGGACGTCACCGGCGATCCGGCATTCGATTGACGGCCGCCGCAGCTGTTGCGGACAATCACACATCGCGGGTACCCGCGAATCGGCATTTCTCACAACCTCGATTCCGTGGGCCGTCCGATCGCATTCGCCGGCTGGTTGCGTCACCGGAAACGGCGCGCCGTCGCTCCTGCCGTTGACGGGCACGCTGAGCTGCTAGGCCGTTGTTTGCGGTGAAATAGCTGTCCAATTGCTTTATCTGCCTGTGGTGTTCGCGGCCGAAGATCACGACATCGTTACCAGTCCGGCCGCAATAGGGCTCCGAATCATAGGGCGTGGATCACGTCCTCCCGCTGGCGCGCGCTTTTCCGCTCGCGGACGGGGACCGGGGAGTTGCGTATACAGCGGCAGAACGGAGTGATTGATGGGTTCATTGGCCACCGATCGTGTCGACCAATGTGCTTCCGGCGAATTTTCAGCACAACCCTTCGCTCTGTCACCGGCGCAAACCGCCCTGTGGTACGCGCAGCGGATTCGACCCGATGTGCCACTGACCATCGCGCAATACGTGGAAATTCACGGTGATCTCGACGTGGGCCGGCTGCTCTACTCCATCGAGCGGTTCGGCGCGGAATCCCAGGTGGGCCAGCTGCGCGTCGTGGAAATCGACGGCGTGCCGCAGCAGGTGGTGGATTCGGCGCATCGGCCCGGGTGGGCCCGGATAGACCTGCGCCAGGAACCCGATCCGCGCGCGGCGGCGCTGCGGTGGATGAACGAGCACGCCAGCAGCCCGATCGATATCGAACACGAGCCGTTGACCATCAACGTCGTCCTGCGCCTCGGTGACCAGGACTACATCTGGTACTGCCGCGCTCACCACATCGTCATCGACGGCTACGGCGCCATGAACGCGCTCACCCGTACCGCCGAGATCTACACCGCACTGGAGAAACACACCGAGCCGTCGGTCTCGCGGGCCGCTTCGCTGGCCGAGATCTACGCCGGGGAGTCGCAGTACCGGGAGTCGAGCCGCTACCGCGCCGACCGGGAGTACTGGCGGGAGCAGCTCGCAGGGGTGGGCGAGCCGCTGACCCTGTCGTCATCGGGGATCGCCTCGTCCACGCCGGATCCCGGCCGGCGCATCGCCGCGGCGGTGCTCGACGCCGAGACCGAAGCCGAACTCGATACCGCCGCAACCACTTTCGCTACGCAGAACTCCGCGCTGGTGGTCGCGGCGCTGGCCGGGTACGTGCGCGCGGTGACCGGCACCTCCGATGTGGTGCTGAGCCTGCCGATGTCGGCGCGGACCACGGTCGCGCTGCGCCGCTCCGCGGGTGTCGTGTCGAACGTGGTGCCCATCCGGGTGCGATTCGATGCCGGCACCACGGTTTCCGACGTGGTCAAGGCCACCGAACTGCAGATCACCGGCGCCCTGCGGCACCAGCGTTACCGCCACGACGACATCAGACGCGACTGCGGTTATTCACGCGATGCCCGCGGCTTCTTCGGGCCGATGGTCAACATCATGCTGTTCCACAGCGAACTGAACTTCGGCAGCTTCGTCGGCTCGTTGAACGTGCTGTCGACCGGACCGGTCGAGGATCTGTCGATCAACCTCTACAACGGCGAGGGCGGGCGCATCCACGTCGATTTCGAGGCCAACCCGCAGCTCTACGGCACGGCCGAACTGGCGCGCCACCACGAGCGGTTCCTCGGCTACCTGAACCGCTTTGTGACCGCCGATCCGGCCGATCCGGTCGCGGCGGTACCGGTGATCACCGACGCCGAACGCGACGAGGTGCTGCGGCAGTGGAACGCGACCGCGGTACCGGAGCGGCCGGGCACGCTCGCCGACCTGTTCGGCACGCAGGCGCGGGCGACGCCGGATGCGATCGCAGTCGAATTCGACGGCGACACACTGACTTACGAACAGCTACGGCAGCGTGCGGACCGGCTGGCCCGCATGCTGATCGCCCGCGGTGCCGGACCCGACACGGTTGTGGGCCTGGCCATGCGACGCAGCCTCGACCTGGTGGTCGGCATGTACGCGATCGTGCGTGCGGGGGCGGCCTATCTGCCGATCGATCCCGATCATCCGGCCGAGCGCACCGCGCACATCCTCGAACAGGCCGCGCCGCTGTGCGTGCTGACCGCGGCCCGGGACGAGGTGGACTTCCCCGCATCGGTCGCGGTGATCGACGTTCAGGAACTCGGCACCGACGAGTCCGGCGCCGAACCGCCGATCACCGACGCCGACCGGCGCGCACCGCTGCGCCGCGACCACCTGGCCTACGTGATCTTCACCTCCGGCTCGACCGGTAAACCCAAGGGCGTCGGCATCACCCACGCCGCCATCGTGAACCGCCTGGCGTGGATGCAGCACCGGTATCCACTCGACGACAGCGACACCGTCCTGCAGAAGACTCCCGCGACCTTCGATGTGTCGGTGTGGGAGTTCTTCTGGCCGTTGCAGATCGGCGCGCGGCTGGTGATCGCCGCGCCGGACGGCCACCGCGATCCCGCCTATCTCGCGCGGATCATCGCCGAAAAGAACGTGACCACAGCCCATTTCGTGCCGTCGATGTTGTCGGTCTTCGTCACCGATACCGATGTGCGCGGCTGCGGCGGACTGCGCCGGGTGTTCTGCAGCGGTGAGGCATTGCCGGCCGCGACCGTCCGCGATTTCCACGCCGCGGTTCCCGGTGCGCGACGGTCCGGATCGGCGGCATCGGCCGGTGGGGCGCAGCTGCACAACCTGTACGGGCCCACCGAGGCGGCCGTCGACGTCACCTACTGGGCGTGCGCGCCGGAGAACGACGTCATCCCGATCGGCGCGCCGGTGTGGAACACCCAGGTCTACGTCCTCGACGAGACCTTGCGGCCGGTCGCGCCCGGCGTGGTCGGCGAACTGTACCTGGCCGGCGTGCAGCTGGCCCGCGGCTATCTGGGCCGCCCCGGCCTGACCGCGGATCGCTTCGTGGCCAATCCATTCACCCCCGGCACGCGCATGTATCGCACCGGCGACCTGGTGCGCTGGCGGATGGATCCGATCCCGCCCGCCGCCGGTGCCGACCGGTTGCCCGCGGCCCTGGAATATCTGGGACGCAGTGACTTTCAGGTGAAGATCCGCGGGCAGCGGATCGAGCTGGGCGAGGTCGAGGCGGCGCTGCTGGCCGATGAGCGGATCGCCCGCGCGGTCTGCGTCGCCCACACCACCCCGGCCGGTGACGAACTGGTCGGCTACGTGGTGGCCGCACCGGGACACACCGTCGACAGCACCGCGCTGATCGCCGACCTGCGCGGCGTCCTGCCCGGGTACATGGTGCCGACGGTGGTCGTCGTGCTGGACGAATTGCCGTTGAGCGCCAACGGAAAGATCGACCGCAAGGCGCTGCCCGCACCGGAGGCGCCCGCGCGCCGCGGTGGCGACGGCATCGTCGAACCGCGCACGGCCACCGAACGTCAACTGGCCGCCCTCGTCACCGAGGTCCTCGGCGGTGCGAGCCTCGGCGTCGAGGACAGCTTCTTCGACCTCGGCGGCAATTCGCTGTCGGCCGCCCGGGCCGTGGCCCGGATCAACGCCGCCTTCGGTTCCGGACTGACCATCCGGGATCTGTTCGAGTCGCCGACGGTCGCCCAGCTCGCCGAACGGATCGGCGCGCACGGCGTCGACCGGTCCTCCCCGAAACTGGTGGCCGGCCCACGGCCGCAACGCATTCCGCTCTCGCTCGCTCAGCAGCGGCTGTGGATCCTCAACCGCTTCGCCGAACACGCCGGCGCCTACAACATGCCGCTGGCCGTCGAGCTGAGCGGACCGCTCGAGGTCGAGGTGCTGCGCGCCGCGTTGCTCGATGTGCTCGACCGGCACGAGAGCCTGCGCACCACCTTCCCCGATTCGCCGACCGGCCCGGTCCAGGTGATCCACCCGGCCGCCGAGATCCCGCTGAACCTCGAGCCTATCGACACCACCGGTGCCGACGCGCTGGCCCTGGCCACCGAATACGCCGGATACGGCTTCGATCTGCGCAGTCAGGCGCCGATCCGGGTGGCGCTGTATGCGACCGGGCCCGACGAACACATCTTCCTGGTGGTCCTGCACCACATCTGCGGTGACGGCTGGTCGGTGGCGCCGCTGGCCCGCGATCTGATGGGTGCGGTCGCCGCGCGGACCACGGGGCAGGCACCGCAGTGGGCGCCGCTGCCGGTGCAGTACGCCGATTTCGCCCTGTGGCAGCGCGAACTGCTGGGGGACGAGACCGACCCCACCAGCGCGCTGGCGCGGCAGTTGGCCTACTGGCGCACCGCCCTGGCCGACCTCCCCGATCAGCTGGACCTTCCGCTCGATCGCCCGCGCCCGCGTCAGCGCGACACCGCCGGTGGCCGAGTCGAATTCACGATTCCGGCCGAAACCCGCCGCGCGGTGGCCGCGGTGGCGGCCGAGCGCGGCGTCAGCACGTTCATGATCATGCATGCCGCCCTGGCGAGCCTGCTCTCACGCCTGTGCGGCACCGCCGATATCGCCATCGGCACTCCGATCGCGGGCCGCTCCGATCCGGCGCTCGACGACCTGGTCGGCATGTTCGTCAACACCCTGGTGCTGCGCACCGAGGTGGACCCCGCCACCGGATTCGATCGCATGCTCGACCGCGTCCGTGAAACCGACCTCGACGCCTTCGCCAACGCCGATGTGCCGTTCGAGCGGCTGGTCGAGGTCGTCAACCCGTCTCGCGACGCGGGCAGGCATCCGCTGTTCCAGGTGATGCTCTCCTACGAGAACAACCCCGAACTGCGGGTCGACCTGCCCGGTCTCAGCGCGCGGGTGCTGCCGATGGATGTCGGCGTCGCGAAATTCGATCTGCAACTGATCGTCCACGACAGCGATGCCGCCGACGCCGAGGACGGCCCGCTGACCGCCGAATTCGGTTATGCCGCTGACGTTTTCGACCACTCCACGGTCGAGTCGGTGGCGCGGCGTTTCGTCCGGCTGCTCGATGCCGCGGTCGGCGCGCCGGAGACCCCGGTCGGTGATCTGCCGATTCTCGACGCGCGGGAGGTCGGCAAACTGGTGCCGATCGCGGGCGCGCCCGGTGTGCCGCCGCTGAGCCTGGCGCGGCTGCTGCACGAAACCGCGGAACGGGTCCCGGAGCTGGTGGCGGTCCGATACCGGGGCCGCGACACCACCTACCGGGAGCTCGACGAGGCCTCCAACCGGCTGGCCCGGGTGCTGATCGAACACGGTGCCGGCCCCGAGGTGGTGGTCGCGATCGCGCTGCCGCGCAGCCTGGCCTCGATCACCGCGATCTGGGCGGTCGCCAAGACCGGTGCCGCCTATGTGCCGGTCGACCCCGGCTACCCCGCCGAACGCATCGAGCACATGCTCGCCGATTCCGGTGCGATGCTCGGCGTGACCGACGCCCGCAGCCACGCCGCCATGCCGAAGCGGCCGATGCACCGCGGGCGCCACCGCAAACAGGGCGCCGACTGGCTGCTGATGGATTCGGGCGTCCTCACCGACGCCCTCGCGCGGGTCTCGTCCGCGCCGATCACCAACCGGGATCGTCCACTGCCGCTGCGTATTTCGCATCCGGCGTATCTGATCTACACCTCCGGCTCGACCGGCCGGCCCAAGGCGGTCGTGGTCACCCACGGTGGTATCGCCTCGCTGGCGCACGAGCAGATGCACCTGTTCCGGGTCAGCGACACGGCGCGCACGCTGCACTTCTCCTCGCCCTCGTTCGACGCCTCGGTGCTCGAACTGCTGCTGGGCTTCGCCGCGGGCGCCACCATCGTGGTCGCGCCGGCCGGACTCTACGGTGGCGCCGAGCTCGCGCGGCTGCTGCGCGACGAGCGGATCACCCACGCGTTCATCACCCCGGCCGCGCTGGCGACCGTATCCCCGGACGGCCTCGACGATCTCGAGGCCGTCATCGTCGGCGGTGACGCATGCCCCGAGGATCTGGTCCGCACCTGGACCGCCGGGCGGCGCATGCACAACATGTACGGCCCCTCCGAGGCCACCGTCGCCGCCACCGCCAGCGATCCGATGGTCGCGGGCCGTCCGGTCCCCATCGGCAAGCCGGTGCGTGGGATGCGATTGTTCATCCTGGACAACCGGTTGCGTCCGGTTCCGCCCGGCGTCGCGGGGGAGTTGTACATCTCCGGGCCCGGCCTGGCGCGCGGCTATCTGGGCCGCCACGGCCTGACCGCCGCCCGGTTCCCGGCGAATCCGCACGGTCGCCGCGGCGAGCGCATGTATCGCACCGGCGATCTGGTGACGACCGACGGCAACGGTGTGCTGCGCTTCCTGGGCCGCGCCGACGATCAGGTGAAGATCCGCGGCTTCCGCATCGAACTACGCGAAATCGACCATGTGCTGCGCGCGCATCCGGGTGTGCGGTTCGCGATGACCGTCGTGCACACCGGTGAGCACGGTGCCGCCCGGCTGGCCTCCTATCTGGCCGCCGACACCGAGATCGATCCGGCCGAGGTGCTCGAGACCGCGCGCCGCCACCTGCCCGCCTATATGGTTCCCGCGGCGATCACGGTGCTGGACCGGGTGCCGGTGACTCCGGCGGGCAAGGTCGACCGTAAGGCGCTGCCCGCGCCGGTCTTCACCTCCGCCGGACCGTCCCGTGCGCCGGAGTCGGAACTGGAACAGCGGGTCGCGCAGGTCTTCGCCACGGTGCTCGGCCACGCCGTACCGGGCGCCGAGGACAGCTTCTTCGACGCCGGCGGCAACTCGCTGCTGGCCACGCGGCTCACCGCCGCACTGCACACCGAATTCGGCGTCGAACTGCCGGTGCGGGCCGTTTTCGAAACGCCCACCGTGGCCGGTGTCGCGGCGCACCTGGAACACGCGCCGCGCACGAACCGGGTCGCGCTGACGCGGTACGACCCGCGCCCCGGCCGGATTCCGCTGTCGCTGCCGCAGCAGCGGATGTGGTTCCTGAACCGCTACGCGCCCGAATCCAGCGCCTACAACATCGCTTTCGCGTTGCGCATCGACGGCGATCCGGATCTGCCCGCCCTGCGTGCCGCGGTGGCCGATCTGGTCGACCGGCACGAGGTGCTGCGCACGATCTTCCCCGAGGATCAGGCGGGTCCGTACCAGTTGGTCCTCGACTCCGACCGCTGTCTGCCGGTGCTGGAACCCGTCGTGACCGACGATCACGGCGCCCGGGTGGCGCTGCGCGGCCTCGCCCAGCGCGGATTCGATCTCACCCGGGAGATTCCGTTGCGAATGACGGTGCTGCGCACCGGGATTCGCACCTATCAGCTGGGCATCGTGGTCCATCACATCGCCGCGGACGGCTGGTCGCTGGGACCGCTCACCACCGATCTGATGGTCGCCTACACCGCGCGCCGCGGCGGGGCGGCTCCCGCCTGGGCGCCGCTGCCGGTGCAGTACGCCGATTTCAGTCTGTGGCAACGCGAATGCCTCGGCGACGAATCCGATGCGGCCAGCGCCGCGGCCGTGCAGCTGCGGTTCTGGCGCGAAACCCTCGAGGGCCTGCCCGAGGAGCTGCCGCTGCCCTACGACCGGCCGCGCCCGGCCGAGCCGACCAATAGCGCCGGCACCGTGCGGATCCGGATGCCGGAAGAGCTGCGGGAGCGGCTCGAGGAGCTGGCCCGCGCGCAGGGCGTGAGCCTGTTCATGGTGTTGCGCTCGGCGCTGGCGGTGGTGCTGCGCGCCGTCACCGGCGGCCGCGACATCGTCATCGGCACGCCGGTGGCCGGGCGGGGCGACACCCGCCTCGACGACCTGGTCGGCATGTTCGTCAACACCCTGATGCTGCGTTCGGATGTCGACCCCGACCACACCTTCGCCGATCAGCTGCGCGCCGACCGCGACGGTGAACTCTCCGCCATGTCGCACGCGGAACTGCCGTTCGAGCGCATCGTCGAGGAACTCGGCCGCGGCAACGGCGGACGGCGGCCGCTGCTGCAGGTCGCGCTCACCGTGCAGGACACCACGCCGCCGGCCCTGGAATTGCCCGGCCTGCGGTTGCGCGCGGAGGAACTCGACATCGCGGTGGCCAAGTTCGATCTGGAACTGCGGGTGCCCGCCGATACCCGGGACCTCGAAATGGTCTACGCCGCGGAACTTTTCGACGAGGACACGGTGCGCACGCTGGCCGAGCGGCTGCTGCTGGTGCTGGAGTCGGTCAGCGCCGATGCGCGGATTCCGGTGCGCGACATCGACGCCCGCACCGACGTCGAACGCATGGAGTTCACCCCGCGCCGCGGCCCGGCCGCCACCCCGCAGTGCAGCCTGGCGAACTACTTCACCGCCACCGCGCACCTGCATCCGCACCGCACCGCGATCCGCAGCGGCGACGACGAGCTCAGCTACGCCGAGTTGGAGCGCTGTTCGAATCGGCTCGCCCGCGCCCTCATCGCTCGCGGCGTCGGCAGCGGCGACCGGGTGGCCATCGGGCTGACCCGCTCGATCGAATCGGTGGCCGCCGCCTTGGCCGTCACCAAATCGGGTGCCGCGTTCGTCCCCGTCGATCCGAATTATCCGGCCGACCGCGTCCGGCACATGCTCACCGATTCCGGATGTGCGATCGGACTGTCGGTGACCGCCCACCGGGATCGGCTGACCCGCGCCACCGCGGGCAACGGCTCGGGGCCGGCCACCGAGTGGTTGCTGCTCGACGACCCGGTGCTGTGCGCCGAACTCGACGCCCAGGACGAGCGCACGATCACCGGCGGCGAACGGCTGCGCACGGCGTGGACGACCGATCTGGCCTACCTGATCTACACCTCCGGTTCGACCGGAAAGCCCAAGGGCGTGGCCGTCACCCACGCCGGACTGTCGAATTTCGCCGACGAGATCCGCGAACGGATGCGCGTCGACCGTGACGCCCGCACCCTGCACTTCGCGAGCCCGAGTTTCGATGCGGCGATGCTGGATCTGCTTCTGACGATCGGCGCGGGCGCCACCATGGTGATCTGCCCGCCCGATATCTACGGCGGCGACGAGCTGGCCGCCCTGATGGATCGCGAACGCATCAGCCACACCTTCATGACCACCTCCGCACTGGCCACCATCGACCACCGGCGCTGGCCGCTGCCACATCTGCGCTCGATCATGGTCGGCGGCGAGGCGCTCGGCACGGATCTGATCGAGCGGTGGGCGCCGGGCCGGATGCTGTTCAACGGGTACGGGCCGACCGAGACGACCATCGTGGTCACGATCGCGGGTCCGCTCGCGATCGGTGACCAGGTGACCATCGGCTCGCTGGTGCGCGGGGTGCACGCGGTCGTGCTCGACGAGCGGCTGCGGCCTGTCCCGGTCGGCGTCCCGGGCGAGTTGTATCTCGGTGGCCAATCGGTCGCGCGCGGCTACTTCGAGCGCCCCGACCTCAGCGCGGCGCGATTCGTCGCCGACCCGTACGGACCCGACGGCGCGCGCATGTACCGCACCGGCGATGTGGTGCGGTGGCGCGCCGACGGCGAGATCGTCTACCTCGGCCGCAGCGATCACCAGGTGAAACTGCGTGGTTTCCGCATCGAACTCGGCGAGATCACCGAGGTGCTGGCCGCGCACCCGGCGCTGCGCTTCGCCCACACCGAGGTGCGCACGATCGCCGGCACACCGCGGATCGTGTCCTATGTGCTGCCCGCCGAGCCCGGCGCCGAACTCGATGTGGAGGCGTTGCGAGACCATGTGGCCGCGCATCTGCCGGCGCATATGGTGCCCAGCAGCGTCACCGTGCTGGAGCGGATTCCGCTGACCCCGGTCGGCAAACTCGACCGGGACGCGCTGCCGGAACCGCAGCAGATCACCACCACGGCGCGGGAACCGCGCACCGATACCGAACGTCTGGTCGCGCACGTGATGGCCGAGCTGATCGGCGCCGAATCCGTCGGCGCCGACGACAACTTCTTCGAGATCGGCGGAAACTCGCTGCTGGCAACGCAATTGGTGGCCCGGCTCAGCGATGCCACCGGGGTGCGGGTGCAGGTGCGTTCGGTCTTCGGCGCCCCGACCGTCGCCGAACTCGCCGCCCTGCTCGACGGCGGCGCCCGCGACGGCGGCCACGGCCCCGCTCTGACGCGGCGCGAGCGCCCCGCCCGGGTGCCGCTCTCGGCGGCGCAGCGGAGGCTGTGGTTCCTCAACCGGTTCAACGCCTCCTCGGCCGAGGATCTGTCCGGCGTCTACAACGTGCCGGTCGCTTTGCGCATGCACGGCGCGTTGGATGTGGCGGCGTTGCACGCGGCCCTGCATGCGGTGCAGCGGCGTCACGAAACGCTGCGCACGGTCTTCCCGGAGGTCGACGGCGAGCCCTACCAGCGGGTGCTCGCCCCCGGCGAGGCCGCCGTGGCGCTACCGGTGGTCGACGTCGACGAGGGCGAAATCACCGGCGCCGTACGGACTTTCGCGGCGGCCGGATTCGATCTCGCCTCCACCGCACCGCTGCGCGCGCAGCTGCTGCGGATCGCCGCCGACGATCACGTACTGGTGCTGGTGGTCCACCACATCGCGATGGACGGCTGGTCGCTGGAGCCGCTGGCCGCCGATATCGCCGGTGCGTACCGGTCGTATGCGTCCGGGTCGGCGCCGGAATGGGCCGAGTTGCCCGTCCAGTACGCCGATTACACGCTGTGGCTGCAGGACACCCTGGGCGCCGAGGACGATCCGGAATCGCCGATCAGCCGCCAGCTCGACTACTGGCGCGAGGCACTGAGCGGCATTCCCGAACTGCTGCCGCTGCCCACCGACCGGCGTCGCCCGGCGACGCCGAGCTATCGCGGGGGCACGGTGGACTGCGTCCTCGATGCCGTCACCCATCGCGAACTGCAGGCCGTCGCCGCCCGCCACGGCGTCACCATGTTCATGGTCCTGCACGCCGCGCTGGCCTCGCTCCTGCACCGGATCAGCGCCGAGCACGACATCACCGTCGGCACCCCGATCGCCGGCCGCGGGCAGCAGGCCCTCGACGCGATGGTCGGCATGTTCGTCGGCACGCTGGTGCTGCGCACGCCGGTCAGCGGCGCACAGACCTTCGCGGATCTGCTGCGCGCGGTCCGCGACACCGACCTCGAGGCGTTCGCGCATGCGGATGTGCCGTTCGAGCGGCTGGTCGAGGTGCTCAATCCGGCGCGCTCACAGGCGCATCACCCGATGTTCCAGGTGATGCTGTCGGTGCGCAATCAGCCGGTGCGCAGCCTGGAGCTGCCCGAGCTGACGATCGAGGCGTGCGACGCCGATCCGGGGATCGCGAAATTCGATCTGCAATTCACCCTCACCGAATCGTGGACCGAGCAGCGGGAACCGGCCGGGATCACCGTCTCGGTGAATTTCGCCCGCGACCTGTTCGACGACACCAGCGCTGCTCGCCTCGGCGCCCGCTTCGCCCGGCTGCTGCAGGCGGCGGCCGCGAACCCGGAACTGCCGGTGGGCGATCTGGAGCTGCTCGACCCCACCGAATGGTCGACGCTGGCGCCCGTGCGAGGTGCGCTCGCCGGCCGTCCGGGGACGCTGCCCGAGGTCTTCGCCGCCGCGGTCGCCGCCGATCCGCGGGCGATCGCCCTGCGCACCGAAGACGCCGAGATCAGCTACGGTGCCCTGGACCGGTGGACCAACCGCCTGGCCCGGGTGCTGATCTCCCTCGGGGTCGGACCGGAAATGCTTGTCGCCGTGGGTATTCCGCGGTCGATGGAGTCGGTGGCGACGACCCTGGCGGTGGCCAAGACCGGTGCGGCGTTCGTGCCGGTGGACCCGAACTATCCCGAACACCGCATCGCCCACATGCTCACCGATTCCGGTGCCACCCTGGGCATTACGCTCGCCGCGCACCGCGAGCGGATGCCCGCGGGCGCCGAATGGATGGAGCTGGACGGACCGGACCTGCAGGAGCACGTGCTGCGCGCCTCCGAGGCGCCGATCACCCCGGCGGAGCGGCGGGGCCGGTTGCGGATCGAGAACCCGGCCTACGTCATCTACACCTCCGGTTCGACCGGCACCCCCAAGGGAGTGGTGGTCACCCACGGCGGTCTGTCGAACTTCGCCGCCGAAACCGCCGAGCGGTTCGACGTGCGGCCCGACAGCCGGGTGCTGCACTTCGCCACCCCGAGCTTCGACGCGGCGATGCTCGATCTGCTGTTCGCCCTGGGCGGGGCGGCGACGCTGGTCATCGCCCCGACCGGGATCTACGGCGGTGCGGAGCTCGCCCGGCTGCTGGCCGAAGAGGACATCACCCACGCGTTCATCACCACCGCCGCGCTCGGCACGGTGGACCCGGCCGGACTCGACTCGTTCCGGCACGTGCTCGTCGGTGGCGAGGCGCTGCCGCCGGAGCTGGTGGCGCGGTGGGCGCCCGGCCGGAACCTGCACAACGTGTACGGCCCGACCGAGACGACCATCGTGACGCTGATGGCCCCGCCGATCGCGCCGGGTGCGCCGATCACCATCGGCGAACCGATTCGCGGTGTGCACGCGGCGGTCCTGGACCCGCGGCTGCATCCGACCCCGGCCGGCGTCGTCGGCGAGCTGTACCTGTCGGGGCCGGCGCTGGCGCGCGGGTACCACAACCGCACCGGGCTCAGCGCCGGGCGGTTCGTGGCCAACCCGTTCGGCAAGCCCGGCGAACGCATGTACCGCACCGGCGATCTGGTGCGCTGGGTGCAGCGCGGTGGCCGCTTCGAACTCGAGTACGTGGGCCGCACCGACCACCAGGTCAAGATTCGCGGCTTCCGCATCGAACTCGGCGAGATCGACGCCGCACTGCACCGCCACGCCCAGGTCGAGTGGTCCACCACGATCGGTCACCGGACCGCCGCGGGCGCCACCGCGCTGGTGTCGTATGTGAAGCCGCGCACCGGCACCGATCCGACACCGGCGCAGTTGCGCGCCCATGTGGCCGGCCTGGTGCCGAGTTATATGGTGCCGCAATCGATCATGCTGCTGGAGTCGGTGCCGCTGAACCCGGTGGGCAAGCTGGATCGCAAGGCGCTGCCCGAACCGGTCTTCGCCACCGAGCACGGCTACCGCGCGCCGTCGGGACCGATGGAAACGGCGGTCTGCGACGCGTTCGCCGAGGTGCTGGGAGTCGACAAGGTCGGCGCCGACGACGGGTTCTTCGATCTGGGCGGCAACTCGCTGCTGGCGACGAAGGTGGTGGCGCACCTGCGTTCCGCGGGGGTCGAGATGCCGGTGCAGCTGATGTTCGCCGAATCCACCCCGGCCGGCATCGCCCGGCAGCTGGCGGCTTCCGGCGAGGATGTGCTGGCGGTCGCGATGCAGCCGTTGCTGCCGATCCGCCCCGCCGCCGAGGCCACGTTGCCGCCGCTGTTCTGCGTGCATCCGGCGATCGGCCTGTCGTGGTGCTACGCGGGCCTGCTGGCGCATCTGCCCGGCGACCGCCCGGTCTACGGGTTGCAGGCGCCGCACATCACCGGCGAGCAGGAGCACGACTCGATCCGGGCGGCCGCGAAAGACTATGTCGCGCATATGCGTTCGGTGCAGCCGGAGGGCCCGTACCATCTGCTCGGCTGGTCGCTGGGTGGTTTGATCGCCCATGAGATCGCGGTGCAGCTGCAGGAGGCGGGCCAGCAGGTGGCGCTGCTGGCGATGATGGACAGCTACCAGCTCGGCGACCGCTGGCTCGACCGGGCGATGCCGGGCGTGGCCGACATCATCGGCGAATTCGGCAGCGATCTGCTCGGCGGCGACAACGGCGTGGATCCGGGCCTGACCCTGGAGGAGGCGGCCGAGTTGCTGCGCGGCCGGCCCGGCCCGTTCGCGGCGCTGACGATGGACCACCTGCAGCGGCTCTACACCGGATACGCCAACGGCACGGTGCAGGCCAACGGATTCCGGCCGCGCGTCTTCGACGGTGATCTGCTGTTCTTCACCGCCGCCGACGACGAGGTCAACCTCGCCGATCCGGAGCGCTGCGCCGCGGCCTGGGAACCGTTCGTGACGGGCGTGATCGAGGACCGCAAACTGCGCTGCCGGCATTCCGGCATGACGACACCGGAAGCGCTGGCCGTCATCGGTCCGGTGCTGCGGCAACAACTCGAGGCCGCCGCCGGCGGCGACACGGAGGAGACGCTGTGAGTTTGGCAGTGGAAGTCACCGATCTGGTCAAGACCTACGGTAAGGCGCGGGTACTCGACGGCATCGACCTGGAGATCCCGTCGGGGACCGTGATGGGTCTGCTGGGACCCAACGGCGCCGGTAAGACGACGACGGTCCGAATAGTCACCACCCTGTTGAAACCGACCTCCGGCAATGTCCGGGTCGCCGGGGTCGACGTGGTGCATCATCCGGCGCGGGTGCGCACCCGGATCGGGCTTTCGGGGCAGTACGCCGCGGTCGACGAGAATCTGTCCGGATTCGAGAACCTGCGGATGGTGGCCCGGCTGTACGGCATGGACCACAAGAAGTCCGCCGAGCGCGCGACCGAACTGCTCTCGGCGCTGGGGTTGGAACATGCGGCCGGGCGGCGCGCGGGCACCTACTCCGGCGGTATGGCCCGCCGCCTGGACCTCGCGGGGGCGCTGGTGGCCCGGCCCACGGTGGTGGTGCTCGACGAGCCGACCACCGGCCTGGACCCGCGCGGCCGCCTCGACATGTGGAAGGTGATCGGCGATCTGGTCGACGACGGCACCACCGTGCTGCTGACCACCCAGTATCTGGAGGAGGCCGATCAGCTGGCCGACCGGATCACGGTGATCGACAAGGGCCGCGTGATCGCGCGCGGCTCCGCCGACGAACTGAAGACCTCGATCGGCGGCGACCGGCTCACCGTGACTCTGGCCGAGGGGCAGGATCCGGGCCCGGCCAAATCCGTGCTGAGCGAGGTCGGCCTCGGCGAGCCGATCCACGAGCCGGGAGCCGATCACGTCTCGATCGTGGTCGGCGACGGCACCCGGACCATGGTCGAAGCCCTGCGCCGGCTCGACGACGCGGGGGTGTGTGTGGTGGATGCGGAGGTGACCCGGCCGAGCCTCGACGATGTGTTCCTGTCGCTGACCGGCACGCCCGCAGAGCCGATCGAGGAATCCGAAACCGAAGACGTAGCAGAGGAGATCATGTCGTGAGTACCGTCGAAGCGGCGGTCGCCGAATCGGAGACGGCGGCAGAACCCACGCAGACCGACGCGGCGGTGACGCGGCCCGACACCGACAGCGACGTCCATACGATCGCGGCGCCGGTCCGGGTGTTCCGCGACAGCGCGATCATCGCCTACCGCAACCTGCTGACCATCCTGCGGGTGCCGACCCTGCTGGTGACCGCGACGGTCCAGCCGTTGATGTTCGTCTTCCTGTTCGCCTACATCTTCGGGGCCTCGCTGGGCGGCGGCCAGTATCGCGAATTCCTGCTGGCCGGCATCTTCACCCAGACGGTCGCGTTCAACGCGGCGTTCACGACGGTGGGCCTGGCCAACGACCTGCAGAAGGGCATCATCGACCGGATGCGCACGCTCCCGATGTCGCGGATGGCGGTGCTGATGGGGCGCACCCTGTCCGACACGGTGGTCAACGTGGTGGCGCTGGCCGTCATGGTGGCCTGCGGCTATCTGGTCGGATGGCGGATCAACGGGTCGGTGGCCGATGCGGCGCTGGGGTTCGCGATCATTCTGCTGTTCGCGTTCGCGATGTCGTGGGTGGGCGCGCTGACCGGGCTGATCGCGCCGAATGTCGAGGTCGCGCAGAGCGCGGGACTGATCTGGCTGTTCCCGGTCACGTTCATCTCCTCGGCCTTCATCTCCGCTGAAACACTGCCCGGCCCGCTGCGCTCGATCGCGGAGTGGAATCCGATCACCGCGGTCTCGGCGTCCGGGCGGAAACTGTTCGCCAACAGCTCACCGCCGACCTTCGCCGCCCCGCACGGCTGGCCGGTCGACCACTGCGTGGAATACGCGGTGGCGTGTTCGGTGGCGATTCTGGCCGTCGCGGTGCCGCTGGCGTTGCTGCAGTACCGCAAGGTGGCCAGTCACTGACGGTCCCGATAAGCGAAAGTCCCCTCGCACCGACCGTTGCGAGGGGACTTTCGCTGTGTACTCGATCTACCGGCCGCGCCGGGTCTTGAGCAGTTCGAGGCGCTCCTGCAGCAGTTCCTCGAGTTCCTCCTTCGAGCGGCGTTCCAGCAGCATGTCCCAGTGGGTGCGCGGGGGCTTGACCTTCTTGGGCTCCTGGGTGGTGCCCTCGATCAGGATGCCCTCCTGGCCGTTACGGCACAGCCAGGTCGGCGGGATTTCGGCGTCGTCGGCGAACGGGACGTCGAACTCCTCGCCGTTGTCGGTCCGGTACCGCGCCACTCGACGTGGTGCCAGGTCGTGGTCGCGGTCCGTCTCGTAGCTCACCGCTCCGAGCCGGCTACCTCGGAGTACGCGATCTGCCATGGTGTGCGGTCCTCTCTGGCCTGTCGGCAACGTTCTACTTGACTATCAACGCGCCGGCGGCCCGATCGGTTCCCGCGACGGTCAACCGGGGTATTTTACGGTCTCGGCCGGGCCCGGCCGAGACCGGCCCGGGCGGTAGCGGCGATTCGCCGGTTGCGGCGTGGCCCGGGCGCGAGTGCCGGGCGGACGGCTAAGGTGTCGGGTCATGTCGCGCCGTGTGCTGTCGTCGTGTCTGTGGTGCGGTCGGGAAATCGCCGATTCCGAAATCGGCCGTCGCCGCCGATACTGCCGGCAATCCTGCCGCCAGCGCGCCTACGAACATCGCAAGGGTTTGGAGGGCACCGGCATTCCGGAGGATTCGGTGGTGCTGAGCGCTCAGGAGGCCGCCGATCTCGCCGACCGCTGGTTCGCCGCCCGCTGCGCGGCCGAGGATGTCGCGACCGCCGTCGCCGAGGGCGCCGACCCGTCGGAGCTGGCCGCTTTGACCGCCAATCTCGTCGAACTCGCCAAGGACGCCGAGCGGCTGCGCTGAGCGTGCCGCACGACGGCCGCGCCCGCGCCCAGTGTCACCACGCTCAGTGCGAGGAATGCGAGCACGGCGGCGCGGTCGGGGTGGATCAACGGCTGCGCTCGCAGCGCCTGCCACAACAGCAGCGCCACCAGCCCGGCGTAGCCGAGGGCCAGGACACCGATCAACCGGGCGCGCGCCCGTTCGTCCAGCCAGGGCCGCCGCCGCGCGAGCCAGGCCGTGACCGCGACCGCCGCGAGCAGGAATTGGATGCCGTGCAGCCCCGCGAAATGCGGGATCCGCAGATCGCCGCCGATCGTGCTCCAGTGCGTGATCGGCATACCGCCCACGCCGTCGCGCACGGGCAGGGCGGTATCGGTCACCGTATGGCCGGCGGCCAGCCGCACCGGACGGCCGTGGGCGTCACGCACCGTCTGCTCGCCGGTGAAGCCCATCAGATATCCGAGCGCCATCCCGGCGACGGCGATGGCGAGCCCGGCGTGCACGGCCCGGCTCGTGGGACGGTCCAGGACGCGTTGCCGGCACAGGATCACCGCGACGACGAGGTTCGCGACGAACAGACCCGGTACGCCGGAGGCGAACACCATCTGGCCGATCGAATTGACCGCATCGGTTTCGGTGTCGAAGTGGCTGAAGGTGCCGCGCGCCGCCTGCACCACGATGAAACCCACGTCCACGACGCCGGTGAGGGCGAAAACGGTTCCCGCCCACCAGGTCACGCGGGCACCGCGGTGCGGCACCGACAGCAGCCACGCGAGGGTCAGCGTGTACAGGCAGAACGCGATGCCGAACTTGCCGGGTTTGAGCCATACCGACTCACCGAGGATGCGCCGGTCGTCGAACGGCGCGGCGCACAGACAGCACAGCGCGAGTGCCGCCATCGCCGCCGCGGTCCACAGCAACGGCCGGTGCCATCGACGGGCGGGGGAGCTGATCGTGGTCATGACGCGAAGTGTGCGGGCGCTGCTACCCGTCGCGCGTCCCCCGGCCGTACTGTTCGGCTCTCATACTCCGGTACCGGTTCGCCGTCGGCGGAAGGCGAGCTCTGTCACGGGATTTGCGCCGCGCGGGCCGGTAGCGCAGGGTACCGGCGCGTCGTGGGTTGCAATTCGGATTCGGGCCGGAAGCGTTCCGGCAACGGGTCGACTGCCCCCAGATAACGGGCCCCTGCAGGAGGGTGAACACCCGCAGCGCCGTCCCGCGAAACCTGCGCGCGGCCTTGGTCTTTCGTGACGCTGTCCCGCACACCGCCCGGCGGCGGGGCTCGAGATGGAACCGAAATATGTTCGCTACCAGGCAATTCGGGCGCCGAACGGCGGCGCTGCTTGTCGGACCATCCGAGTAACTTGGCGGTTATCAGCCCCAACGAAAATCTACGGGGCTTCGTATCAAGGGGGCGGAGGGCCATGTCGAACATCGACGAGCGAATCCGGATGGCAGTGGAATGGCTGCGCGGCAGTCAGTTACCGCATCTCGACGGGGGTGCGGGCTGGGGCTGGATCCCCGATGTGCCGCCCAATCCGCAGAACACCGCCGAGGTGGTCTGCATCCTGCATCGAGCCGGGTGCGAAATCCCGCGCGCCGCAAAGGTCGCCATGCTGGTGCGGGCAACGGTCGTGCAACGGCCGATCGGCGACGAATGGTACTTCCGCACGCCGATCGATGTCGCGTGGCGGATCCGGGCCCTGCGCTGCCTCGACATCGAGGAGTCCGACCCCGGCCTGGCCGGTGCCGTGCGAAATCTGCTGGACCAGCAGGATTCCGAAACCGGTGGCTGGCGGATGTCGGGTTTCCTTGGCCCGGTGTCGATTACCGCGACCTCTGCCGCGGTCGAGGCGCTGATCGGCGGCGGGGCCTTCGACGGTGAACGCCATCAGGCCATCTCGCGCGGCATCGCCTATCTGGTGTCCTCGATGTATCAAGAGCCCCGGACGTTGCCGATGTACGCGGCGGCGCATATCGCGGCCGTGCTCGCCCGGCCGGAGATCGTCCGGATCGGTGACAAGCGCGCCGAGCGCGCGTGCGAGCTGGCGGTCAAGCGCCTGCTGACCGGACTGCGCCGCGGTGAGTGCGATATCGAGACCGAGATCTTCCGCCGTGACGATCTCGTCGACACCTGGCGTCACCTCACCTTGCACCTGGCGGTCGGGGCCGTGATCGCCGCCGACAGCCGCACCATCTTCGACCCGGCCGTGCGGGCGGCGATCGTCGCGCTGCTGGATATGCAGGAGATGGACGCACTGGCCATCTACCGGGGCGGATTCCGCATCTCCGACGAGGGCCCGGTCACCTCCTATGCCACCACGCAGGCGCTGGAGGCGCTGTTGCAGGTGCGTCCGGCGATCAACGAGCGGGTGAATCCGGCCAAGGTGTACGACGAGATCTGCCGGGTCGACGGCGCCCATCGCACCGACCCGCAGGCGATCGCCACGCTGGGGCGTCATCGCATGTTGATGAATTCGACTGCCGGACAGGCGTTGCTGGTGCTGGCGGCCTCCGCCGGTGCGACGGTGTTCGCGCTGGCGGTGGGTTTCGACACCGTATTCGGCACGGTCGGCAGCCGCGCGCTGGTGGTCTGGGGAACGGCACTCGTCGCGGTGGGTACGTATTGCGGTCTGGCGACGCGCTTTCCGCGACTACCCAAGCGGCACGTGGCGAGCGCGGTCTTCGCCGCGTTCACCGCGCTGGTCATGCCGGTGGTCACCTATCTGCTCGCCTGAGCCGATGAACGGGCCGCTGGTCCTCATGGTCGCGGTGACCTGTCTGTGGGGTACCTCCAGTGCCCTGCTGGCAACGCTGGCCGCTCCCACCACCGCGGGCCTGGTGGCCCTCGGTGGAGCGGTGCCGCTGCTGATCTGGGCGCGGCTGCGCGGACAGCACCCGTGGGCGACGCTGACCGCTCATCCGGCGCTGTACTTCCGGCTGGGCGGGCTCGAGGCCGCCAATCTGGCGCTGTACGTGGCGGCGCTGCGGATGGGGCCGTTGCCGGTGGTGGTCGCCCTGCACCTGACCGCGCCGGTCCTCATCATCGCCGCCGCACTGGTCCGCGGCCGGCGGGCGCCCACGCTGCCGGTACTGGCCGAACTGCTGCTGGTCGGGGCGGCGATCTGGCTGGTCGCCTGGCGGCACCCGGGCGGCGACGCGCAGATCGCGGCCCTGACCGGATGCGCCCTGGCACTGGGCAGTGCGGCCTGTGTGGCGATGCTGGTCAGCGTGGTCGCCCGGCACTCGGGACCGGACCACACGGCCACCTCGGCGGCCTTGCAGTTGCTGTTCGGAGGCATCGCGAGCAGCCCGCTGCTGGTGCTCGATCCACCGTCCGGGCGGGTGGCGGCCGAGCTGGCCGCGATCGGCGCCACCCTCCTCGGACCCGGATTCGCGCTCTACTGGCTGGCGCTGCGGCGATTGAGCGCGGCCACGGCCAGCGTCATCGGGCTCAA
The DNA here is from genome assembly GCF_001613005.1 of Nocardia nova NBRC 15556. Lineage (GTDB taxonomy): Bacteria > Actinomycetota > Actinomycetes > Mycobacteriales > Mycobacteriaceae > Nocardia > Nocardia nova. The sequence goes on from NZ_BDBN01000030.1 coordinate 102,008, forward strand.
CGAGGCCGTCGTGGCCACGCTGGTGGGAGCGGTGGCCACCCGGAGCCTGCCCACCGCGGCGACCGCCGCGGCGGGGTTGCTCATTCTGATCGCGGCCGGGCTAGAGCAGCGATCGGCACCGCGACATCGCGTGCCGCCCTGACGAATTCGGTACAGGTCGCCGGGTCCTTGTCGCCCCGGCCGTCGTCGACGCCGGAGTTGACATCGACCCAGGCCGGCCGGACGGCGTCGATCGCGGCCGTGACGTTGTGCGGGTCGAGTCCACCGGCGAGCATCACCGGAAATGCCGAGTCGTCCAACAGTTCGACGATGCGAGCGCTGATCGACCAGTCATGGGTGCGCCCGGTGCCGCCCAGCCGGTCGGTGGAACGCGAATCCAGCACGAGCCCATCGCAATCGGGGGCCGCGCGCTCGGCGGCGGCGACCGCCTCCGGGCCGGTGACGTGGACCGCGCGGATCACCCGCCGCCCGCCCGCACCGCGCCGGACCGCGCGCGCGGTGTCGTGGGAGATCAGGCCGTGCAGTTGAATGCAGTCGACGCCGATCCGGTCGGCGAGGCGCAACACCTCGCCGGCGTCGGTGAGATGGGTGACCAGTACGCGTTCCATCGAGGAGGGCACCAGCCGTGACAACCGGTGGGCCGATTCCGGGTCGAGTTCGTCTTCGCTGAAATGCGTCGTGCCCGAAATGAATCCGGCCGCGTCCGCATCAGCGGCGACGACGGCCCGGAGATCGGACTCGCTACGGATACCGCAGATTTTCGTTCGGACGGTGATCATCGGCACACGATACTGCCCGAACGTGTCCGGTCAGGCGGTTCGTGTCGATTACCACGCTGCCCGCCGCCGCGGCGGGGCGCTCACCCGACCCGGCGATAGGCGGTTCCGCGTCGGTCGGCCTCGGCCCACCGGCGGCGGTCCAGTTGCGTGTCGACGGCCTCCACGACGTCCGGGACGGTGATCTGGAGCAGACCCGGATCGGGGGTGTCGCCGTCGCGCTCGCCGGTGTGGCCCGCCCACAGCGCGATGTGGCGGCCGGACAGATGCGGCGGCGGCCCGCTGCGGCCGGGGGCGGTGGGGCCGAACAGCGCGACGGTGCGGGTGCCGAATGCCGTCGCCAGATGTGCGACACCGGTATCGCCGCACACCACCAGCGCCGCCTCGGCGACGGTGGCCGACAGTTCGATGAGATTCTGCTGCCCGGCCAGTACCTGGTCGTGCGACAGCCCCGCGCGGGCGGCGATGCCGAGGGCGAGGTCGCGTTCGAATTCGTCACCGGTCACCACGACCTCGCGACCCTGCACGAGCAGATGCCGGATCACCGCGGCGAATCGTTCACCGGGCCAGCGGCGGGCGGGCGCTCCGGCGCCCACGTGCACCACTACGCAGTCGCGGTGACTGGTGGTGGCCACCGGCGGCACCAAGCCGAGATTGCGGCGGTCGGCGTTGATTCCGGCCGATTCCAGCAGATGACACCAGCGGTCGATGTCGTGCATATCCGCTTGCCATTCGGGGCCGTCGAGATCGGGAAAGGCGGCATTGCGGTAGCTGAGCAGCCGGGCGGGTTCGGTGCGGGAGAGTTCGACGATGCCGTCGGCGCCGGGGCCCTGCAGATTGACCGCCAGGGCGGGGGCCGCGCCGTCCCAGCGCATGGTGTGCGGGTCGGCGGCGGCGACCATCTCGTCGACCGAGGTGATCAGGTCGACGATGGGTTTGAGCCGGTGCGGTGCGGCCAGCACGATGTGATCGCGTGGCCTCGCCCGGCGTAGCGCGCGAAGAGCGGGGACCGCGGTGAGAAGATCACCCAGTCCACGTGCGCGCAGCACGAGTACAACCGCCACCCTCTTCTCCTAGCCATCACCAAGCGACCCAGCAGTCCCGACCCACTCGATTCCGCGCCGTTGCCGCGGCACGACCGAAGAGAGCCACCTGAGGATGACTACCCGACCCGATCCGGCGTGAAACGCGCGTATTTCCGCCGGGTCCGCGTCGGTGCTGTGGCCGGGGGCGGCGGAACCGGTAACCTGAGCGACGGTCGGGCCGAAACAAACTGGAGGATTTCATGATTCGCACCGCTGGACTCATCACCGCCGTCGCGGCGGCGGGCGCGTTCGCAGTGCTCGGCGCCGGTGCCGCGCAGGCCGCGCAGGGCACTGTCACCGTCAACGGGCAGATCTACAACAACCCGACCGGTTGCATCGAACCGCACGCCTACCAGCTCACCGTCGGCAACAGCACCGACAAGGTGATCGAGGTCCACGCCGGGCGGGGATGCACCGGGCCGGTGATCGGCAAGGTCGACCCCGCCGGCATCACCATGGTGCCGCGCGGCAGCCTGCTGATCGTCGAATAATTCTCCCCGTTCCGCCCCGCGTCCGAGGATCGGCGCGGGGCGGGGCCGTGCCTGCGCACGGCAGGACAACGGCACCGTGAAAGCGAGCCCGCGAGAATGCCTGCGGCGGTGCGGATATCCGGGGCCCGGCGGGGATGTAAGCCCTACTACGCCGTGTCGTTGAATTGGTGCCGATGATCTACGCTGTGAGCCATGACAGTGGTCTACAACCTGGTGGTCGTCACCCACCTGCTCGGACTCGCCGCGGTGATCGGCGGATACGCCGCCGGCCGGCCGGCGGTGTCGCAGGTGATGCTCTGGGGTGCGCGGGCGCAGATCGTCACGGGTCTGATTCTGGTCGGCATGGCCGACGGCATCGATTCGCTCGACAAGAATCTCGACATGGCCAAGATCGTGGTGAAACTGGTCATCGCGGTCGCCGTGGCCGGTCTGGCCGAGATCGCACACGCGGATGCCAAGCGTGGCAAGACCATTGCCTGGATGGTCGACGCCGCCGGACTGCTGGCCATCGCCAACGTGTTCGTGGCCGTGCTGTGGCACTGACATCCGATGCGGTTCGGCACCTGTTGCCGAACCGCATCGAGTGCGTGCGGTGCCCGGTTCAGCCCTCCAGCAGGGTCTGGCCGATATAGCCCTGCGCGTCGGTGATTCCCGGTGGAATCACGAACACCGCGGACCCGACGGGAGTGGTCCAGGTGTTCAGGGCGTCGAATTCGGCGAGACGACGCTGCACCGGCAGATACTGCGTCGTGATATCGCGCTGGTAGGCGGCGAACAACAGCCCTGAATTCGAGGTGGTCCCGGGCGCGGGGGCATCGTCGTAGTTGTAGCCGCGGCGCAGGAAACGCTCGCCGTCGCTGGTGCGATGCGCCCGCGCGATATGCGCCGAAGGCGGAATGACCGGGATGCCGTGGGCGTCCACAGCCGCGAAATCCGGATTGTCGCTTTCCCGGGTTCCGGTCAACGGCGCCCCGGTCGCGATGCGCCGGCCCACGGTCAGTTCTCGCCCCTCGGGGTCGAGTTCGTCCCAGGTGTCCAGATTCATCGCGATCCGGCGCAGCACCATCGACGTTCCACCCCGCAGCCACGGCAGGGTCGCGCCGTCGTCCCACACCAGCCGATCGAAATCGGCCCCGGGGGCGATGTTGACCGTGCCGTCGACCTGACCCATCAGATTGCGCATCGTCTGCCCGGCAGCGGCGTTGCGGAATCCGCGCTGGGTCCAGCGCACGGTCACCAGCGAGGTCACGCTGCGCGAGAGCGCCCGCACCGCATGCGCCACCGTCGTCGCCTCGTCCGCGCAGACCTGCAGCAGCAGATCCCCGTCACAGAATGCGGGGTCGAGCCGGTCGATGGTGAAGCCGGGCAGTTGCGTGAGCCAGTGCGGCCGCGCGGATTCCAGTCCCGCCACAGTGAACAGCCGCGGGCCGAATCCGATGGTCACGGTCAACCGTGCCGGCCGGTGAGCCAGCTCCGGCTCGGTATCGGCCAGCGTCGGCTCACCGGCCACGAGCCGCGCCGCGTCCCCGGACCAGATGCGCAGCAATCCCACGAGGTCGGCACGGGCGGTGCCGGGCCGCAGATCGAAGGCCACGAACGCCGCGTGCTGCTGCGGCGCGGTCGCGACCCCGCCCTGGTGTGGTCCGTAGAACGGTTCGCGTGCGGTGCCCGGATCGGCGGTCTCGGTGCGGCGGGTCCAGCGTTCGGCGCCGAGGGTGAGCCCCGCGACCCCCGCCGCACCCGCCGCGGCCGCACTGCCGCCGAGCAACCGGCGCCGCGACAGCCGCTCAGCCACCGTGGGCGGCCGTAGTCGGTGCGTAATTCTCCTGATTGCCCGCGAAGTCACGCACCTGCGCGGTGAAGGTGGTGCTGGTGCCGTCGGCGAACTTCACCGTGATCGGCGTCTGCGTTCCGGTGCGCAGCGGGGCCTTCAGGTCGATGAACATCAGATGGTCGCCACCCGGCGTCAGTTTCGCGCTGCCGTGGGCGGGGATCGCCAGCCCGCCGGCCTTGGGACGCATCATGGACGCGCCGTTCGACTGGACCACCTCGTGAATCTCCACGCGCGCCGACGCCGGGCTCGTCGCATCGACGATGCGGATCTCGTGGCCGCTGGTGTTGGTGAAATTCGCGAACGCCGCCGACATCCCCGCGTTGGCGGCCTTGATCCACTGATCACCCACGGTGACCGAATCGGCGTCCGCGGCAGTGGATGTGTTGCCGGACGAACAGCCGGCCAGCAGCAGTGGGATCGAGGCCGCGGCGGTGATCAGCAGGCTCGCCGACCGACGCCGGCGGGTGGAACCTGCCGTGTGGCGGGACGGCGGTGTCGCACTGTGGGGCCGGGCCTGGGTGGATGCCGCACGGCGAGGGCCGCGGGCGCTCGAGGCGAGGGGGGAACGCCCGGTGTGGGGGAGAGAGGACATTGGTGAACTCCATTGCATGAGAAGGGGTTTCATCGAGCAGGCGGCACGTCGTCGCGGATTCTCACCGCGCCCCGGCGCTCGTCACACCCTCGAACCACGCGTTGCGCGGCGTAGGGGTGAGTGCGCGGCGTATACCGCCACCGGTGTTCGTTCGTTGCTGCGTGCCCAGCGGCGAGCGGTGCGACCTCCGCGGTCACACGCGAATCAGCCACCCGCAAGCCTGTCCGGCGTATCCGATCGCCCAGGACGTCGTCGGAAACCGGCGAGGACCGACCGACCAGCACTGCGCCCGATCAGCGGTCAGGGCGTGACCGTCACACCGATGACCGTGACCGAGCATGCAGGCCCGCCGACGTCGACTGATACGCCGACAGCTCGAGCGACCGCCTCGGCGAAGCGTCGGTAGCTGTCCAGGTGCCGCGCGATAACGGTCGATTCGGGTAGCCGCAGTTGCCGCTTGCCGCTTGCCGCTTGCGGGTCGGCGGCTGCCGCTCGGCGGTGTGCCGTCACTGGCTCACGGACGTTGCCGCACGGGCGCGGCTGCACGTGCTGTGCGATCCGATGTGACGCTCTCGAGAGCTATCCGTACATCCGGTGGCTCAGCCGTTGGTCGTCATCCGTGGTCCGGCCGCGATCCGGCAAGCCAGTGGACACGTCCACCGATGTGCCGGTATCACGCCCACGCGGGTACGCGGTGCAAGGCAGCGAACGAACCGGTGAGCCTCGGCGGACCGCGCCGCCCGGTGCCGGAGGCCAGCACGAGCCACCGCGGCGCGGTCACCGTATCCGGTACCGAGACGACGACCGGAGCGCTGGAGACGCCGAGGTTGTGCGCGACCGCGCCGACCACGCGGCGGATCAGCGAAACGGCGCGTCGCAGTGTGATTTCCGCGCCGCGGACGAGGACCGCCCCGACCACCGTCGCCGTGATGTGCGCGACCAGCATGGGGGCGGTGATCAGCACCTCGTGGCAGTGCGGGGACGTCGACAACGCCAGATGGCCGATCGCCTGGCCGACCGCGAGCAGGCCCATCAGCCGGAACAATCCGGTGCGGGTGTGTGCGGCGAGGCAGCCGATCGCGGTGCTGGCGGCGATCAGCATCATGATCGCCGTGGAGCCGGGTGCCACCGCGCCACCACCGAGGGCGTGGGCGGCGATACTCACCGTGCCCGCGGCGGCGCCGACGCATCCACCACGCAGCTGCGTGGAAGGGTCGGCCGTTGCTCGCACGAGATCATGGTATCGGGGCTCGCCGGCGGGCCGGGCCGCCAGGTCCACCTGTAGGCACCGGCCGTGATGCCCGTCACCACCTGCGGTTTCGGCGCCTCGCGGTTGCGGCGGTCAGAGGATCTCCAGTTCGGCCTCGCGCAGATCCTGGGGGAAGACGAATCGCCGCAACGCCCAGAATCGGAAGGCCATCGCCAGCAGGACACCGAGAATCTGCCCGGTGATGAAGTTGGAGACCGCCTGGGTGAACGCGCTCACATGCGGCACCCGGATATCGAAGACGTACAGCGCGACCGCCTGCGGAATGACGGTCACGCCGACGGCGAGCGCGCTGACGGCGAAGAACAGCGCGGCCTCGTGACTGCGCTGGCGCCCGCCGCGGGTGTTGAACGACCATTCCCGGTTCAGGATGTAGGAGGCGATCGTCGCGATCAGCACGCCGAACGCGCGCGCGGTCAGCGGCTTGTCCGGCAATACGGTCAGCTTGAGGGCGTACACCACTCCGGTGTCCACGAACCACGTGATCGCGCCGACGACGGCGAATTTCATCAGCTCCCGATGGGCGAGCAACAGTGCGCGCCAGCGTTCGGGCAGCCGGTCCAGTCCAGCCTGCACCAACGACACGCAATCCACCCTAACCGTGAGCCGCGCACCGGGCATCCGGACAGCGATCATGACCCGCGAGGTAATCGTCACGCCCACCCGTGCCGCATACGATCGAGCAGGTGCCGACCCATACTGCCGGGGATCTGCTGCGCCACTGGCGTCGCACCCGCCGCCTCAGCCAGCTGGAACTGGCCGGGCGCGCCGAAACCTCGACCCGTCACCTCAGCTTCGTCGAAACCGGCCGGTCCACGCCGAGCCGCCAGCTGATCCTGCACCTCAGCGAGGAGCTCGACATCCCACTGCGCGAACGCAATCGGATGTTGCTGGCCGCCGGTTACGCCCCGGTCTACGCCGAACCCGGATTGGATACCCCCACCATGGCCCCCGTCCGCACCGCGATGCGGCAGATCCTCACCGGCTACGAGCCGTATCCGGCGTTGGCCGTGGACGCGCAGTGGAATATGGTCGACGCCAATTCGGGTGTCGCCCTGTTCCTCGACGGCGTTCGCGCCGATCTGCTGACTCCGCCGGTCAACGCGCTGCGGCTGAGCCTGCACCCGGAGGGTCTGGCGCCGCGGATCCTGAATCTCGCGCAGTGGCGCGGACATCTGTTCGAACGCGTCGATCGCCAGATCGAGGCCACCGGCTCGGCCGATCTGGCCGCGCTGCGCGCCGAACTGCTCGAATATCCCGGTGGCCGCGACGATCCCGGCCTGCCCGAACCGGATCAGGCCGTCGTCCCGCTGCGGCTGCGCCACCACGACGCCGAACGCGGGGATATCGACCTGGATTTCATCAGCACCATGACCATCTTCGGCAGTCCGATGAACGTCACGGTCGCCGAACTCGCGATCGAGTCGTTCCTGCCCGCGAGCCCGGCGACCGCCGAATTCCTGCGCAGCCGTTCACATATCGAGTAGATGCGGCAGCCCGGCCCGATAGCGGTCGGCGTCGATGCGTTTGAACGGTTCGAGCTCGGGCGGCGCGTACATCGGGAACACCGCCGCCCGCGGCGCCGCGTCACCGGCCGCGTCGAGCACCGCGTTGGCCGCCTTGCGTCCCGCTTCGCACGCACCCTCCATGGTCGCCAGGTCGATGCCGGTCCGCACGTGGTCGCCGCAGAAGAACACGTTGCCGATCGCCGAATGCGCCTCCGGCCGGTGGTCCCAGGAGCCGACGGTGTTCACCAGCAGCGGGGTGTCGTTGCGGTTGCCGCCCTCCTCGAAATGTACCCCGGGATCGACGAACCACGAGTGCAGGTCGTCGTCGCGCAGCCAGCCGGTGCCGGTGTTGAGCCAGCGTTTCAGCTGTGCCCAGACTTCCTGCACCACTTCGTCTTTCGAGCACTGTTTGGCCGGTTTGCCGAACAGGATGCCGGGGGTGTCCCAGTCCGACACGTCGGCGGACAGGCATTCCACCACCGTCCCGTCGCCGTAGCGGGCCGCGAAATCGCCGCGCCACATCGGCGCCTGCCGCAGTGCGGTGATCGCCCACGGCGAGCCGAGTGCCGCGATATGTCCTTCCGGCACGCCGGTGGGCCGGCGCAGATAGAACTGCACCCCGACCATCCAGTCCAGCACCAGCTCACGCATCCCGGCCAGCGCCGGGTCCGCGGCGAGAATGTCGTCGTCGAGGATCGCGGCCGCGCGGTCGGCCGGCATCGCGCATACGTACCAATCCGCCTGCACCGCACGTCCGCCCACGTTCGCACCGCTGATCCGGTCACCGGACAGGCGCAGGCTCGTCAGTCCCGCGCCGGTGACGAACCGGACTCCCTGTCCGGACAGGTGCGCCACCCACGGATCGATCCACGCCTCGTTGGTGGGGCCGTTCAGGATCCGGTCCACCCCGCCGCGATACTGCGGCGCGATGCCGGCGCCGGCGAAAACCAATGCCTCTCCGATGGTTCCGATGGTGCGCGCGGAGCTGGTCTCCGACTTGGCCGCCACCGTGATCCGGGTCAGGGCGCGCGCCAGATAGTCCCGATAGGCCTGCGACTTCCCGTTCGCCCCCACCGCGTCCACCCATGATCGGTACTCCCATTCGCCGAAGCGGCGTTCGGGCGAGCTGGTGAACCACATCATCATCCGATCGCCGAAGAACGCCAGCTCCTGCGGCGGCAGCTGCGGGACGAAGCCGAATCCGGCGACGAGCGAGTTGCGGATGCGCTCGGGGTTCAGCTCGCGCAGCCCCGCGATCTCGGTCGGCACCGTCACCGGCGGCAGATCCGGAAATCCGGCCACCGTCGATTCCACCCGGATCAGATTTCCGGCCACACCGTTCGCGTTGCCCGGGAACGGAATTCGCGCCATCGTGTCCGGCACGTGCTGGTAGCAGCCCGGGAAGAAGCGGAAGCCGTGTTCGCCCGGCAGATCGACGCGACCACCCGCCCCGGTGCCGGGCACGCTCATACTGCGCGCCTTCCCGCCCAGCGCGGTCGGCTCGTACACCGTGACCGCGTAGCCGCGTTCGGCCAGTTCGTGCGCCGCGGTCAATCCGGAGACCCCACCACCGAACACGGCCACCATGCGTCCCGGGCCGACCTGGCGGCGGCCCGGATTCGCCCGCGCTGCCGCCGTGGCCCAGGTGCCGTTCGCCGCCAGAGCCGCGCCCGCGACCGCCGCGCCTCGCAGCAACTGCCGCCTGCCGAATCCACCCGCATTGTCCCGACCGGTCATGTCCACTCCTCGAATCAGCGAGCGGGACCGGCCCTGCGTCGATCCCGAAGCCCGAATATCTGCGCCTGCGAAGCCTTTTCACCGAGGTCCGGCAGTATCGAGAGCCCGCCGGCCGGCCCGTCCCTCACTTCGGCGCCGCCGCGGGCCACCGCGACCACGCCGAACCCCACCGCGCCGCCTGACGTTCCCGCCAGTCCTGCGCGTTGTCGCACACCTCGCGAATCACGGTGTCCACCACCGCGGCCGCCGGCGCGTGCGCCAATGCCTGTATCGCGAACTTCGCCGCCCGCGCCGGGGTCAGCAGTTCGTCGGGGGTTCGCGCCCGGGTCATCACATCCAGCGCGAGGCCGGCCAGGTGCGGGTCGGCCGCGCCGGCGCGGTACAGCTGCACTTCGAGCGGTGTCATCTCGGTGCCGCGGGCGAGCCGGTTGGTCCACTGGTACATGGGCAGGCAGTCCTGTTCGCGCTGGTGCTCCCATAGGGTCACTGCCCGGTCCAACGCGGCCGCGTCGTCGAGCACCGGGGCCGCGTATTCGCCGAGCAGCCGCCCGTAGCGCATCGCATCGCGCATGCCTTGCGCGGTGACGGGATCCTTGAAGTGGCCGGCGTCGCCGGGCAGCGCCCAGCCCGGACCGCTGGAGCGGCGGAAGTAGGAGACGATGTCGGTGGCCGAGCGCACCCGCCCGAGCGGTTCGCAATCGACCAGTCGCGCAGCGAGTTCCGGGATCGCGGCCACCATGTCCCGGTAACGCTGCTCGGTCTGTCCGGGCGTGCGCGGCCCGTGCGTGACCGGCGGCTGGATCAGTGACAGCACCGCCCCGTCCTCGCACGGGAAGGCGGTTCCCAGCAGCTGCCCGGCCCGCCACTGCGCCGCCGTCGACCGCCATTCCGGGCGGTTGTCGCGCCAGTAGGCGAAGTAGCACGCCCGCCCACTGGGTTTGCTGCGGTACGGGTCCAGCGCTCCGGTCAGCCGCGCGACGGTGGAGCGCCGCCCGTCCGCGCCGACCACCAGGCGCGCCCGGATCTCGTGGGTGGCCCCCGCGCGATCGACCGCGCGCACGCCGGCGACCCGGCCGCCGTCGCGGATCAGCTCGGTGACCCGCATCGACTCGTGGATCGTGGCGCCGGCCGCGCGGGCGGTGGCGACCAGAGCGGCGTCGAATCCGGTGCGCCGCACGCACATCGCGTAGTCGATGCCGTTCACGGCGGTGAACGGTGCCCGCACCACCTGGCCCGCGCCGCCGGCGTAGGCGACCCGCAGTTGTGGCGCGCCGAGCGCCAGCACCTTCTCCAGCGCGCCCAGCGCCGCCACTTCGGCGATGCCGGCGGGCCAGAGCAGATGGGTCGAGAGCGTGTCGGACGGAAATCGGGCCGCGTCCACGACGACGACGCCCCGCCCCGCACGGGCGAAGGCGATCGCGGCGGCCGAACCCGCGCAGCGCGCTCCGACAACCACTACGTCCGCGAATTCGCCTTCCGGGCAATCGTTTTCGTCAAGCGCTCGATCGCGTACCGGAAGGTCTCGGACGGTCGCGGCGGTACCCGAATCGGTCGGCGAGGAGTCGGCAGGTTCGTCGGTAGGCATCGGCGCCGCCTTCCGGGTCACTATGTTCGGACACTGTGTCCTAATGAGAGAATGAAGTGACTCCTCTCACATTGTCAATATGTTTGATTCGATTGTTCCCGGCAATTACCGACGCCTGAGCCGCCCGGGCCCGGTGAGACTCCGGATCACGCACCTGATCCGACCGCATCCGCGATGATCACCGGAAGGTGTGGCCACCCGGCCCGATCGGAAACGACCGTGATGAGGTACCGCGATGGCGTTGATGTCACCCCTGGACTCGGCATTCCTGCTGCTGGAATCCCGCGAACATCCCATGCACGTCGGCGGGCTCTCCCTGTTCCGTCCCTCGGGCACCGAGCCGCGATCGGCGCGGCAATTGCACGAGGAATTGGTCTCGGGCACTGACAAACTCACGTCCCTGTTCCGGCGCCGGCCCGCCCGGTCGCTGGCGAGTTTCTCCGCGCTGCAGTGGGATCTCGACGACGACGTCGACATCGACTATCACGTGCGGTTGCTGTCGCTGCCCACCCCCGGACGGGTGCGTGAACTGCTGGAACTGGTGTCGATGCTGCACGGATCGCTGCTGGACCGGCATCGCCCGCTGTGGGAGGTCTATGTCATCGACGGTCTCGCCGACGGCCGAATGGCTCTCTACACCAAGACGCATCACGCGCTGATGGACGGTGTGTCGGCAGTGCGCACCTGGCAGCGGGCCCTCTCGGCCGACCCCGATGCCCGCGACTGCGTGCCGCCGTGGCGCTCGCCCCGCCGTCGTCCGGACGCCGGCCCGACTACGTTGTTGCGCCGCTCGGCCGAGGCGGTGCGCATGGCCGGGCGGATCGGCACCGCCGTCCCCGAATTGCTGTCCGGCGCTTACGAGATCGCGCGGGACTATCCCGAACCGCGCCCGTTCCGGGCCCCGCACACCATGTTCAATGTCGCCATCACCGGCGCCCGGCGATTCGCCGCGCAGTCGTGGCCGTTGCCGCGGTTGCGCGTGGTCGGGGCGCGGACGGGGGCGACCGTGAACGACGTGGTGCTGGCGATGTGCGCGGGCGCGCTGCGCCGGTATCTGCTCGCCGAACAGGCGCTGCCGGACGAGCCATTGATCGCGATGGTGCCGGTCTCGCTGCGCGGCACCTCCGAAACCGCTGTGGGAGAGGGCAATTCGGTGGGCGCGGCGCTGTGTGATCTGGCCACCGACGAACCGGATCCGGCCGAGCGACTCGCGCGCATCCACTCGTCGATGGCGCGGACCAAGAACACCATGTCGCGGCTGACGCCACTACAGATCCTGGGGCTGTCGGCGGTGAATGTGGCGGGGCTGGCCTCGGCGGCGCTACCGGTCCGGTTGCCGTCCGCCGCGCCGCCGTTCAACATCGTGATCTCCAACGTCCCCGGCGCCACCGAACCCCGCTACTGGAACGGGCTGCGCCTGGAAGCCGCCTATCCGGCCTCGATTCCCCTCGACGGCCAAGCGGTCAACATCACGACGATCAGTTCCGGTGGCGCCATGCATTTCGGCATCATCGGCTGTCGCCGCAGTGTTCCGCATCTGCAGCGGCTGCTGACCGGACTCGAAGAATCCCTCGCCGAACTGGAGTAACCGGACTCCGCGGCAAGGTGGCGAGGATTCGGGCGCGCCGCGCGGTCGTCGGCCGGCGTCGACGGTCAGGCGATTCGCGCGGTGTCGGTGAGGGCGTCGGTCGCGGCGGTGAGAATCCGTCGCGCCCGCGGGAAGTCCTGCAGTTGTCCGCTCAGCAGGTCGAGGACAGGAAACAGCGATTGCGCGGGGACCGCACGCGCGCTCAGCACACCCGCGGTCCACGTGACGAACGTGGTGAACAACTCGTCGTCGTCGAGATACAGTGCGGTGGCGAGGAATTCGAGGATCTGCGCGATATCTTCGGCGGTGCGCTCCAGCTGGGATTCGGAGTACTCCCGCATCGCGGGGAAGCGATGCTCCAGCTCCGCCATGGTGGTCGCCAGCAACTGCGGTGTGCTGCGGGCGATCATGGTGAATTCCTGATCGGTCAGATGCGGCAGCGTCCGGTGCGGTCGGTCCGGCTGCTGCTCCCGCCGCAGCCCCCGGGCGAGCAGCTCGGCCGCGGTCGCGGCGTCCGGCGCCCAGGCGTCCGCGCCGAGCAG